>NZ_JAJAQI010000006.1 GCF_020523605.1 Roseicella aerolata
CGTCCACCGCCTGGAAAACCCAGGCATGATCCCGCTCACCCTCATCGAGGTCCAGTCCGGCGCCTATCTCGGCGAGGACGACATCGTCCGCATCGAGGATACCTACGGACGAACGTGAGCATCCATTCGTCAATACAACCATTGCGCGTAATTGCGGTGGACCTTTAAGGCGTTGTATGCGAGGATGATCACATTGAGGTGACGGAGTGGCAGGTGTTGCTGATCGGTGCCGCGAAGCCCGGGTGGATCCGCATCGCCATGGCAACGGCGCTTGCGCTGGGTACCCTGGGCACGATCGGCTGGCTGAGCATCAACGAGACGCCGGCCGCCCAGCGTGCCGCCGAGAAGATCAGGCCTTACGACCCGCTGCAGTAAGGGGCATCGCCTGACGCCCTGGGGCGGCCCTGATCAGCGGCCGTTGATGGTGACCCGTCAACGGCCCCAGGACGGGTGCCCATCCGGGCGCTTTCCCTGAATGGCACGGCCATGCCGCTGGCGTTGCGCGGCGGGATGGTCGGCCCTTTCACCGGGCCACCCGTCATCCCGGCTATTCCCGGCCGCGACATGCCCCGAGGCGGCCGAGAGCCTTCGGCCTGGACCTTGGGCGGTTCCTGCTGACGCGGCCCGGCTCTTCCCGGCCCGGCACACCGCTCCGGCGCCCATCCCCCATACCTGCGATCCCGGCCGGGATCGCAGGCCTGTTGTTGCGCGCATGTGGCGTGAAATAATACATGTGCGCATAGGAGTTCGCTTTTTTGTTGCGGGCGGAAACCACGCGATGTGATGCTGGATCATATCCGCCGGTCAGGGCCGCAGGATCCGCACCGGGGGCAGGCCGCCATGGCTGGGACAGGCAGGAGAATGTCCCGATGACCGCATTCGCCCGCCGCGCCCTGCCGGCCCTGGCCCTCGGCCTGGCCGGCGGCCCCGCCCTGGCGCAGCCGCGGCAACTCCTGAATGTCAGCTACGACCCCACGCGGGAGTTCTACCGGGAATTCAACGCGGCCTTCGCCCGCCATTGGCAGGAGCGCAGCGGCCAGGCCATCCGCATCAGCACCTCGCATGGCGGCTCCGGCCGGCAGGCCCGGGCGGTGATCGACGGGCTGGCTGCCGATGTCGTGACCCTTGCCCTGGCCTATGACATCGACGAGATCGCGGCGCGCGGCCTGCTGGCGCGGGACTGGCAGCAGCGCCTGCCGCACAACAGCGCACCCTATACCAGTACCATCGTCTTCCTGGTGCGGCAGGGGAACCCCAAGGGGATCCACGACTGGGGCGACCTGGCCAGGCCCGGCGTCGCGGTCATCACCCCGAATCCGAAGACCTCCGGCGGGGCGCGCTGGAACTACCTGGCCGCCTGGGCCTGGGCGCGGCGCCAGCCGGGCGGCAGCGACGGCAGCGCGGCGGAATTCGTGACGCGCCTCTATCGCAACGTCCCCGTCCTCGACACCGGCGCGCGCGGTTCCACCACCAGCTTCGTCCAGCGCGGCCAGGGCGACGTGCTGCTGACCTGGGAGAACGAGGCGCATCTGGCCCTGCAGGAATTCGCCGGGGCCCGGCTGGAGATCGTCACCCCCGGCCTGTCCATCCTGGCCGAGCCGCCGGTCGCGGTGGTGGATGCCCATGCCGACCGCCGCGGCACGCGGGCGGCGGCCGAGGCCTATCTGCAGCACCTCTACACGCCGGAGGGGCAGGGGCTGGCCGCGAAGCACCATTACCGCCCGCGCGACCCGGTGGCGCTCGCCGCCGCCCGGCCACGCTTCCCGGCGCTCGAATTCGTCACCGTGGATGCCGATTTCGGCGGCTGGCAGGCGGCGCAGCGGATGCATTTCGCCGATGGCGGCAGCTTCGACCGGATCTACCGTCCTGGCCGCTGAAGGATTCTTCCCGCGGCTCCGCCTGGCGCCGCGCAGCGCCATCCCCGGCTTCGGCCTGGGCTTCGGGATCACCCTGGCCTGGCTCTCCCTGCTGGTCCTCATCCCGCTGGCGGCGCTGGTGGCGCGGCCCTGGGAACTTGGTGTCGCGGGCGTCCTCGGCGTGGTGACGGAGCCGCGGGTGATGGCGGCGCTCCGCCTCTCCTTCGGCGCGGCGCTGCTGGCCGCCGCCATCGACCTGCCGGGCGGCCTGCTCACCGCCTGGGTCATCACCCGCTACCGCTTCCCGGGCCGGCGGCTGCTGGACGGCATGGTGGACCTGCCCTTCGCCCTGCCGACCGCGGTCGCGGGCATCGCGCTCACCGCGCTCTATGCACCGAATGGCTGGCTCGGCGCGCTGGTCGAGCCGCTCGGCCTGAAACTCGCCTTCGGCCCGGCCGGCATCGTCATCGCGCTCGCCTTCGTCGGGCTGCCCTTCATCGTCCGCACAGTGGAGCCGGTGCTGCGCGACCTCTCGCCGGCCGCCGAGGAGGCGGCGGCGACGCTCGGCGCCACGCGCCTGCAGACGGTCACGCGGGTGGTCCTGCCGCAGCTCGCGCCGGCGCTGCTCACCGGATTCGCCCTCGCCTTCGCCCGCGCGGTCGGGGAGTATGGCAGCGTCATCTTCATTGCCGGCAACATGCCGATGGTGAGCGAGATCGCCCCGCTGCTGATCACGGTGCGGCTGGAGCAGTTCGACTATGCCGGCGCGGCGGCGATCGGCCTCGCCATGCTGGTGATCGCCTTCCTGCTGCTGTCCCTGCTCGGCCTGCTGCACCGGCACATCCGCTGGGCCCGGCTCTGATGTCCGCCGCCACCGAGGACCCGCCCTGGCTGCGCCGCCTGCTGATCCTCGCGGTGGTCGGGCTGCTCGGCCTCTTCCTGCTGTTGCCGCTGGTCGCGGTCTTCACCGAGGCGCTCAGGCGCGGCTGGGCCGTGGCGCTGGCGGCGCTGGCGGACCCCGACGCGCTCTCGGCCATCCGGCTGACGCTGCTGGTCGCCGCCATCGCCGTGCCGGTGAACACGCTGGGCGGCATCGCCGCCGCTTGGTGCATCGCCAAATACGACTTCCCCGGCCGACGCCTGCTGACCGTACTGGTCGAACTGCCCTTCGCCGTCTCCCCCGTGATCTCCGGCCTGGTCTGGGTGCTGCTGTTCGGCGCGCAGGGGCTGTTCGGGCCCTGGCTGCAGCGGCATGGCATCGGGATCATCTTCGCCCTGCCGGGCCTGGTGCTGGCCACGATCTTCGTCACCTTCCCCTTCGTCGCCCGCACCCTGGTCCCCTTGATGCAGGCCCAGGGGCGGGAGGAGGAGGAGGCCGCCGCGACGCTCGGCGCCAGCGGCTGGCAGGTCTTCCGCCGCGTGACCCTGCCGAACATCCGCTGGGCGCTGCTCTCGGGCGTGCTGCTCTGCAATGCGCGGGCGATGGGAGAATTCGGCGCCGTCTCCGTCGTCTCCGGCCATGTGCGGGGGGAGACCAACACCATGCCGCTGCATGTCGAGATCCTCTACAACGAGTATCAATTCGCCGGCGCCTTCGCGGTCGCCGCGCTGCTCGCCCTGCTGGCGCTGGTGACGCTGGGCGCGAAGGCGCTGCTGGAACGGCTGGGCGGCCGGCGGATGGGAGGCGCGCTGTGAGCGGCATGGCGGAGGCGCCCGGGAGCATCCTGGTCGCGGGCGTGACACGGCGCTTCGGGCCCGGCGTCGCGGCGCTCGACCGGGTGGATCTCGCCATTGCGCCGGGCGAGTTCGTCGCCCTGCTCGGCCCCTCCGGCTCCGGCAAGACCACGCTGCTGCGCATCCTGGCGGGGCTGGAATTCGCCGATGCCGGGACGGTCGCGATCGGCGGCCGGGATATGGCGGGCGTCCCGGCACGGGAGCGCAACATCGGCTTCGTCTTCCAGAGCTATGCGCTGTTCCGCCACATGCGGGTGGCCGACAACGTCGCCTTCGGCCTGCGGGTGCGCCCGCGCCGGCTGCGCCCCCCGGCGGCCGAGATCCGCGAGCGGGTCGCGCAACTCCTCGCCCTGGTGCAACTGCCGGAACTGGCCGATCGCTGGCCGGAGCAGCTCTCGGGCGGGCAGCGGCAGCGGGTGGCCCTGGCCCGCGCCCTGGCGACCGAGCCGCGCCTGCTGCTGCTCGACGAACCTTTCGGCGCGCTGGATGCGCGGGTGCGCAAGGATCTCCGCCACTGGCTGCGCCGGCTGCATGACAGGCTGGGCATCACCACCGTCTTCGTCACCCATGACCAGGATGAGGCGATGGAGCTGTCGGACCGTATCGCCGTCATGCGCGCGGGACGGATCGTGCAATGCGCGCCGCCGGCCGAGCTGCTGGCGCGGCCGGCCGATGCCTTCGTCGCCGGCTTCCTGGGCGAGGCCATGAGCCTGCCCTGCCAGGTGCAGGATGGCCTGGCCGCGATCGAGGGCTTCGAGCCCGTGCCGGTGGCGGTGCCGCCGGGCCCGGCCATCGCCGTGCTGCGGCCGCATGAACTCGGCGTGCAGCGGCCGCCGCCGGGGGAGGCGGCGAACGGCACCATCCGCACGCTGCGCAGCCAGGGTGCGGCACTGCGGCTGGGCCTGGAGGTCGGCGGGCTGGCGCTGGAGGCGGAGGTGCCGGAGAGCGGCGACTTCATCCGAGGAGAGGCGGTGCGCGTCACCATCCGCACCCTGCGCCATGTCTTCCCGCAGCTCGAGGCCGGCAGCGAGGCGGGGCGGCCCCCGCCCGGTCCGGGCTGCCGCCTCGACCGGGACCCGGTGGCGGGGACCTGCGGCGCCGCCGGCCAGCGCGCGCCGGCCTGACATCCGGCTGACGCGCCGTGCCGGCGCCGGGCAGGGAAGGGGGCGGACGACACCCTGGCCACGCCGGTGCGGCGCAACCTCCGCGCCCGGGATTCGTTCTGTAGGCATTCCAGCCCGGGGGACGGAGGCCCATCCATGCCGCGAAGGCTGCCGGCATTCCTGCTCGCGACCATCCTGCTCGGCGCCTGCGGGCCGCAATTCCGCCTGCCCGATCCCGGCCAGACGGCCCTGGTCGCGGCGCAGCGCGAGATCGCCACGGCGCCGCCATTGCAGGAGCATGCGCGCGGCCCGGCCGAGCAGCGGGAGATGCTGCGCCGGGTGGCGACGCGAATCGCCGCTGCCGCGCAGGATATCTGCCGGGCGCAGCGCGGCGGGGATTGCGCCTTCCGGATCGGCTATGACCCATCCGGCGCGGTGAATGCCTATGCCTCGGGATCGGGGGATGTGGTGGTCACGGCCGGCCTGCTGCGGATCGTGGACAATGATGCCGAGCTGGCCGCAGTGGTGGCGCATGAATTCGCCCACCACATCGCCAACCATATCGGCCGGGCGCGGACGCGCACCACCATCGGTGCCCTCGCCGGGGCGGTGGTCGGCGCCTATTCCGGGCTCGGCGACCTCTCGGGCCTCGGCGCCCAGGCCGGGCGCCTGGTCTATTCCAAGTCGGATGAGCGGGAGGCGGACTACCTGGCCGCCTATATCACGGCCTGGGCCGGCTATGACCTCGACCGCGCCGGCGGCAACTGGGCCAAGCTCGCCGGGTCGGGCGACCGGCGGGTGACGGCCGGGCTGCTGGACACCCACCCCGCGGGGCCGGAGCGGCTGGCGGCCTGGGAACTGGCGAAGCAGGAGATCGCCGCCTCGCCGGAGCGGCGGCCGCAGCCGAGGGCGGTGCGCTGAGCCTGCGCGGGCGGGGCGGGAATGGTGCCGGGTGAGGGGATCGAACCCCCGACCTTCGGTTTACAAAACCGCTGCACTACCGCTGTGCTAACCCGGCTCAGAGCTGGAAGCGACGCGGAAGCCCAAGAAAACCATGGGATTCCGGACGCGCTGGTGTTTACCAGAGAGCGCCCAGTTTGCCCATACGTTCCCTCTACGTGGTCCACGGGTGGTCCACGGACCACGCCATGCCCGCCCGCACCCTTCGGCCGCTAGGCGGCGCCATGCCTGGTCTGGCAACACAGGCGAGGCCCTGTCACCAGGTGCCCTATACTCCACCAGACGCATCTCCAGCGCCCTGCCCTCAGCGAGTGGCAAGCGCCGGCGTTGCCAACGGGGGCGTATCTGCCCTACGCCACCCCCCTCCTGGCCCCCCCTTAGGGGCCTCGTGCGCCATCATCCGCGAAACGCGGACAATCGCGGATTGTTATGTTATAACATCCTCATGTCGCGCCGCTGCCACGCCTGCATCCATCCCCATCGCGCTGCCATCGACGGCCTGCTCGCCGCCGGCACCCCCGCCGGCCAGGTCGCCGAGCAGTTCGGCCTTGGGCCGGATGCCGTCGAGCGCCACGCGAAGAACCATCTGCGCCGGGCGCTGAACACCGTCCGCGCCGCCCTGGCCCCGCCCGCGCCCGCAGCCGAGGTCATCCCGCCTCTGCCGCTCGCCGGCCTGCTGACGGTGCATGGGCTGGCGCAGCGGCTGGGTGCCCTGGTGGGGCGGGCCGAGGCCCTGCTGGAGGATGCCGAGCGGGACGGCAACCTGGTGCTGCGGGGCGGCGCCATCCGGGAGTTGCGGGCGACCATCACCGACGCCCTGCGGGCCGCCACCATGCTCCAGCCCGAGGCGGCGGCGCCGGTCCAGGTTGCCGGCATCGACCCGAACACCCTGGCGGACCGGCTGCTGGCGGCGCTGCATGACCAGCCCGAGGCACGGGCCAAGGTCGCTGCTGCGTTGGCGGAGCTGGCGCAGTGATCCACCCCCTGCTTGAAGCGGCATACCGGCTGGACCCCGCGCTTTGGGCAGAGCGGGTGCTGGGCTTGCCGCTCGACCCCTGGCAGGCGCGGCTGGTGCGGGCCTCGCGGGGCGCGCGGGCCATCGCCCTGGTCCACCGCCAGGCCGGCAAGAGCACCGGCGCCTCGGTCGCGGTGGCGCATACCATGGCGCACCGGCCGGGCAGCACCAGCCTCGCCCTTGCGCCGACCCAGCGCCAATCGGCCGAGATCGTCCGCAAGGTCCGCGCCCATCTGAAGGCGGCCAGCGCCCGGCTGGCGGTGGACAACGCCTTCTCCGTCGAGATCGAGGGCGGCGCGCGGCTTCTGGCTATGCCGGGCAGCGACGATGCCTCGATCCGTGGTCTCTCGATTGACGGCGACCTGGTGGTGGACGAAGCGGCGCGTGTCGCCGATCCGCTCTATGCCGCCGCCCGCCCGATGCTGGCGCGGCACGCCGACAAGGGGCGGATGATCCTCGCCTCCACCGCCTGGGCACGGCGCGGCTTCTTCTACGAGACCTGGGCCGCCGAGGACCCGCTGTGGCTGCGGATCGAGGCCCGGCCGGAGGAGACTGGCCGCATCCCGGCCGACTTCCTCGCCGCCGAGCGGCGGGCGCTGGGCGAGCGGGCCTATGCCCGGGAGTACGAGAACAGCTTCGACGCGACGGACAGCGCTGCCTTCATGCTGGACGCCATCGAGGCCGCCTTCGCCCCCACCGATCCCCGCCCGGCGCCGCCGCCTTTGGTGGAAGGCGAAACCATCCTCCGGCGTGAGCCGGCCTTCGCCAGGATTTGAGCCATGACCGAGCGCCCCTACAGCCCCGAGGACCCCGCCACCTGGCCGCATGTCGCCGCCGACTGGATCGGCGTGGCGCACGACGTCGGCTACAGCCAGGACCACTCGACGATCATCGTCGGCGCCGAGCACATGGTGACGGGGGCGCGGCGCCTCGGGGTGATCCACATCGAGCGCCTGGCCCTCGGCACCGCACCGTCCCTGGTGCGCGAGCGGGTGGCGGAGGTCGCCCGGCAGTTCATCATCCCTCGCGCCACGCCTGTCATCGTCGTGGATGCCCGCTCGAACCCGTCGCACTTCCAGTCTCTGGTGGCCGAGGCGGCGTTGCCGGTAGTGGGCTTCTCGATGACGGCGGCCGAGGCGCATGCGCACCGCCCGGTGCCGCAACTCGTGCCGATCCCCGGCCGGCGGCCGGTGCCGGCGCTGGTCTGGGGCTTGAGCCGCAATGCTATGTTCTCGGAGGTGGAGGCGGCGCTGGACGCGCGGGAGCTGCGGATGGCTCGCGTCGGAGACTTCGACGCTCTGCGGGCCGAGCTGCGCGACTTGCAGCGCATCACCAGCGACGCGGGCCGGATGCGCTACGAACCGCCGCCGGGCGGGCATGACGACCTCGCGGTGACGCTGGCCGCGCTGGTCTGGGCCTGGCGGCACCTGCCGCGTCTGCGCCGTGTGGTGACGCCGCGTGTCGTGCCGCCATCGGTGCGGTCGTGGGCATAGATGCATCATTGCCGGGGGTCGGCCATAATGACCACCATGAAGCGCACACTGATCCTCGTCGCCTTGATGCTGCCGCTGTCCGTCTCAGGAGAGGAAGCGGACATCTGGAGTCGTGAGGCTGGACGGTGGAGGTGGTCGCTTACTCAAGGCGAGAGGGAGGTCATGTGTGTTGCCACTAATGGGGGGGGCAGCACCGGCTTTTTTGGTCTCCTTCATCAACATGCCGCCGCGAGAGGACTGGCTACTTATGCTTCGCGGCGCCGAGTGGCCCGTCGGCCGCTTACGGCAGGGTGACGCAATCAAGCTAGTCCTGAAGGACAAAGCACGTTCACTGTCAGTCTTCAGGGCCTGGAAGAGCAACGACGGCCATGCTGCCTTGGTCCGCATACCCCTAGATCGGATAGCAGCCGTAGAACTTGTCGTCGAGCTCATGGCCACTGACCGTGGCTTCCTGCACATGCCGGATGGCGCCGTATTGCCCTTCGAGACGTTTGGCCTAACGGGGGGTATGGCGGTTGACTGCGAGCGTCAGGCGACGACGCTCAACCGTGCCCGCCAGGGGCCCCCGCCGCCCGCCGAACCGGTCCGACCGCGCTCCAATCGTACCTGACGGACGGCCCCAACGGCGCGACGAGGGCGCCATCAGCCGATGATGCCCCGCCGCTCCAGCTCGCATGCCACCTCATTCATCGCCTTGGCGATCATGCGATCGTCGCCGACGCGGAGCATCGCCCAGTACGTATCCAGCTTGTCCCGCAGCAGCCAGGCGCGTTCGGCGGCGGCGCGCTCGGCGGGGTCCATCTCCGGCTCAGGCGGCGCGTAGCGGCCGATCTCGGGCCATTCATGGCCGGGCAGGCGGCCGTGCAGGACAAGCGGCGCCAGCTTCTCGATAGCCTCTTCGCGGCATCCGAAGCGCCGTGGAAACTTGTTGCCGCGCCGCCGCAGTACCGAGAGCACGATGCTGCCGTCCTCCTGATAGGTGCCGCGCCAGCACCGCGATCCGGCACCACACCGCCCCTGGGCCGTCACGATCAGGAAGGAGGGCAGGCCGTCGCCGGGCAGCAACGTGGCGTAGATGATGAGCTGCTCGCCCAGCCGGCGCCAAGGTGCCCAGCCAAGGGCCTCGACATCGGCGGCGGCTCCGGGGAATGCCACCGGCATCGTCTCGTACAGCAGGCCCCGGCCGATGACATGCGGATCGGGCAGGGTCGATGGCAGCAGGGGTTCGGTCATCGGAAGCTCCAGTGTTGTGGTCTGCCGTGCCCAATAGGGCGAGCGGCGTGATAGGCATGCCCCGCGCCGCCACTAGGATTCGCGCTGAGGCCGGCATGGCGTCGGAGGCTGGTAGGTAGCGCCGAGCACCGGCACCGCTGTCGGCGCGAAACCTGGTGGCGGTGCGGGCCATGTCGTCAGCTCCAGGCGCGCGGGTTCGGCGCCCGCTGCTTCAGGCGGCGCGTGCGACCCAGCAGCAGGTCATGCTCTGCCAGGGTGGCGGCGGTGCCGGCGGAAAGCACCACGGGCTGGCCGCGATGATCGACACCGTTGGTGGAGCCGAACCCCGGCAGGGTCAGCGCCTCGGGTGGCGCGGGTTCGGGTGGCTGGGTGGTTTGGTCATCGTCCATCGGAGTTGTCCTTCCTGGCCTCTGCGTCGTCGATCCTCACCCAGCGCGAGTAGCTGACGAACATGCCGCCTTCCCGGCGCCGGCGTTCGTCCTGGCGAACGCGCTCGTCCCACTCTTCTTTGGTGGGGTAGCGGTAGCCCGGCGGCGGGGATTTGAACTGGAGGGGCTGGCCGCGCCGCCGGGCGATGCCGCGCTTCACCTGCCAGAGAAACACCTCCGTCCACAGGGCGATCGGCAGGCGGGCAGCGAGGGTCGCGGGCAGCTCGCGCAGCCGGCGGAGCGCGCGGTGGGCCAGGCTGGGCTGCGGTGGCAGCAGCGGCGACCTGGTGCTGTCGGTCATGGTGGGCCTCCTGTTGCTCGGGGGGTAGTCATCATTCCACGGGTTACTTTTCTGAATGGCCAGTGCGCTCGGCCTGCGCTGCGCTCAACTCCCCCCACACCCCCCTGGCGCTGATGAGCGCGCCTCCAGGGGGAGGCGGCTCGCCCGCGCGCTTGATGCTCTCGATCTGCTCTCAAGCGGGTTGAGCGCATTGAGAGCAGGCAATGGAAATGCCGCCCGACTGCTCCAGGAGATACGCTCTGGAGCTGTGGCACGTTGACAGTTGAGGCGAAGAGGTGGCCGGGAGGCGCGGTCACGTCGTCGCCCCGCCATCGGGTTTGGCTGCATCCGGCCATAGGGTGCGGTCCCAGTGGACGACCAACCCCTGGCGGCCATTGGTGCCCCGGCCCTTCTTCGGCACCTGGACCGTCTCCTCCGTGATCCAGCCACGGCCCATCACATCGGCCAGCACCTCCTTCGCCAACTGCTTGTGCTGCTCCTCCGAGAACTGCCCGAAGAAGGGCGCGATTGCTGCGGCTATCACCGGCATGGCGCTGCGCTGCCCCGCGTTGCTGGACGGGCTGAGGGGCATCACCGGTCCACCTGCTGGACCAGGGCACCCGGCGGCGACGGCCCGCAGGACGGCCTGCCGCACGGCGTCGGTGAGCAGGCTGGCGGTAGGCTGCGGGGTGAAGCGCTCGACGGCCTGCACCTTGTCGCCCTCGTGGTAGCCGTTTGCCGGGTCGGCATTGGTGAGCTGCACCGAGACCAGGTGGAACCAGCGCCGCTCCGAGGGCGGGGCAAGGTTGGCCTTCAGGTTGTCGAGGCTGAAGTGGAGCCGTGCCAGGTCCGGCGGCACGCCCAACTTCAGCGCTTCCTCCGGGCGGAGCGTGGTGATGCCCAGTGCCACCCGGGCCGCCGCCACGATGGCGCTGCTGCCGCGCACAGCATCGGCTCCATCTGCGTCGGCGCGGGCACCCTTGCGGGTATGGTGGACAGCCAGCACCGCAACCCCGGCCTCGCTGGCGACCCGCGAGAGCGCCGCCATCAGCATGTCGGCGGCGGCTGCGTCATTCTCGGATGCTTCCGAGAAGCGTACCAGCGGGTCCAGCACCACCACATCCACGTCACGGGCCAGCGCTACCAGGTGATCCAGCGCCTGGACATTTACTGTCGGGGCGCGGGTCTGCGGGTCGATCACCACCAGCCGCAGGCGCAGCTTGTCGGCACCAGCCGGGAACAAGCGCCCGTGCAGCGCCGACATGGCTACCCGATGATGGATGGCGGCCGCCTGGACCCGTAGCAGCAGTTCGTTCGTCCCATCTTCGCCATTCACCAGCAGCACCCGCTGGGGCGAGTGTACCCAGTCGCCGAGTAGCGCCTGCCCTGTCGCCAGTGCCAGACCCGTGGAGATCGTCAGCGCGGTCTTGCCGGCGCCACCTGGAGCAGCCAGGACGGTCACATAACCCCGCACGAGGTCGGAGCCGTACAGCCATTGCCGCTTCGGCAGCACGGCCGGCATGGTTGCCACATCAAGCGCGGCCAGCGCCGGGAGCGCCGGCTGTTGCAAAAGCTGCGGCGGCTGCCAGCCCACCTGCTGCGCCATGTGGAAGAGAGTGGCGATGGTCTGCACTGTCTGGCCCTTGGCGCGGCGCGTCAGTGTGTCCTGCTTGAACCTATCGAACCGCTTGCGGTTTTCGGTGGCCTCGTACTTATCGGTCCCCGGCTGCTTCGAGACGTCATCCAGGATGGTGTACAGGTCCTCCTCGTGCTCCGGGTATTCTGCTGCCGCAGCCGCCAGCGTCATGGCCACATCGCACCACCGCTTTTCGTCGGCGAGTGGTCGGACCCCGTTGACAGGCTGGTTCACCGCCTCCGCAGCGGAGCGGATCTTCTCCAAGTCCGGCCGATCCTTGATGCCGCCGCCGAACTCGTCGGGACTGGGGGTCATCCCTTTGAACACCGCCGCCATCTGGCCAGCGATCTGTGCGACTGCCACCGGGAACCGTGGCAACGCCCCCTGAATAACTCCGGGAGTAATCCCGCCTGACGCACCATGGGGCGCCTTGATCTGTGGCTTCAGCGCCGCCGCGAGCGCGTCGAAGGCGTCTGCGGCCTCCTTCACCTCACCCACACCGTGGCCGGTGACGGTCAGGTAGCGGCCCGCCGTGTAGAGTTCGGCGCCACCGGCAGCAATCCCGCTGGGCAGGGGCCGGGCGTAGCAGAAGAGGCGGATGCCGGTGTTGGACGGGCTTTTCTCCCAGTAGGTGCCAACCCGCTTGATCCACTCCTTGGCATTGTCAGCCAGGCGATCACCATCCAACACTTTGTCGAAGTCGATGCCCGCCAGCACAAGGCCATTCGCGTCGGGCTTACCGTCGAGCGCGATCCCAATCCCGTCGAAACCGCCGTGCTTGTACGCCGCCATCACGGCATCGAAGCTGTTCCAGGTCGCCGGGTTAGTGCTCGACGCGTGCTTCCCGTTCGGCTGGAAGGGCACCTTATTCCACTTCGTGCCACGAAGAACGTACCGCCAGCACATCCAGGCATTGTGGTTCTTTAAGCACTTTGGGATTCCATGTTCCCGCACCTCCAGCGCCACGGGCTTGGTCGGAGCGGAAGACTTCCCTTCGTCCATCAGATTGCCGTAAGCCCATTGGCAACGCTGGGGCCCGGTGCCATATTGTGGTCCATACCTGTTGCGGTCCTCTTCAGCAGGTTGCCGCCCTCGTCCGGGGCGGGGAGTTACTTCCGGGGTAAGGATTCAAGCGGCGCAGGGGTGTCGGTCCCTGCGCCGCAACTATTCTGTCACTCCAGCAGCTTCTTCAGATCATCATCGAAGATGGGATCGCGCGGTCGGGACCAGACTGCCATCCAGAACCAATCGTCCACATCGCAGAGCGTTCGGGCTGTCGTGTCCTCATCAAGTTCGGGCGCCCCATCGAGCAGCCCGTCCGGCACCAGGATGTGGACCCACTCGCCGATGTCTCCCTTGCGAACGAGGACCGGAGTGCGGCCCGCATATGCGTCATCCGGGAGCGGCGACCGTCCTTTGCGGGTCCGGTCAAACTCATCCCGCGTGACGCGGCGGAAGCGATACGGATCAGGTATGATAGGCTCGAACGGCATGGTTCTTTCCTCCTAACGATTCCAGCGGCGCGCTCGCCATGCCTCGCCGCCATCGCGCAGGGCATCCAGCTCGGCATCGGTAAGGGCGTCGAGAACCGCTTTCGTCGCATGCATGCCGACGTCGAAGGCGCCGGCCTTGTCACCCTGGCGCAGCCGCTCGCGCATGCGAGCGAGGATGTCGCGGTCGTGGGCAGATAGCCGCCCCTCCGACTCCTGCCGCTTGTTCTCGGCGGTGACGACGCGCTCATGGCGGCGCGCCTGGCGACCAAGCGCGGTGTTGTCCGGCACCCAGACCCGTTCAGGGTACGGCGACTTGCCGTGCTGGACGATAACGTAGGCCATTAGCGGACTCCTTTCTTCGATGTCTGCGGCACGGCCAGCAGCTTGATCTTCCCCCGCCGCTCCAGATGCGCGAGCAGGGCAAACACGTCGCCAGCCGCTTCCTCTGCCTGGGTGAGCAGCCCTTCAGCCCGCTCGGGGTCCACGAGCGCGATGCCGATCAGGCCGGCACCGTTCTCGAAGATGGAGAGGGCGCCGTATGCCTCGGCCTCGGCGCGATGCAGCGGGTGCAGCCGGGCCACGTCATCTGTCATGGCCTGCGCCACAAGGAAGCGCCGATTCGGCCGCTCGGCGAAGAAGGCGGTCGCATCCAGGCCGCGCAGCGGGTCAGGCTGCGGCGGCCGGGCATGGGGATGCGGCTCGCGGTAGGTGCGCGTCGGGATGTGCGGATCGGCCATTATGCGACCTCCTGGGTGGCCTGCGCCGGCCGGCGGTGGGCCGAGCGCGCGCGCTTAGCCTGAAGGACGTTCGACAGGCGCCGGGACTCCAGCCATGCATTGAAGCGGTCGAGGTCGAACAGCACGCGGTCCCCCACCTTCACGATGGCATGGGCAAGTCCGTTGCCCTCGCAAACCTCGCCGCCAGCGTTGAGGCGGGGCTTTGCACGGGCTACGAGTCCACGCGCTGCGGCCGGCGTGCCGATCCATGGATGATGGCACTCGATGAGTTGGGAGATGTCGACCAGCCGGGGCTGCTGCCGGTCGCTGGCGGTATGATCGGGCATCGGCTCCTCCGTTTTGGTGCGCGCATGGCGCGCGAGGAGCCGCACAAATGGTCAGTGCGTTTGCCGATGATCTACTGTCCTAAAATCTCCGCTCCCGGCCCTCTCGAAATCGTTAGTCGAGCAACGAGGCTAGCTCATCAGCGAGCGGATCGTCGGGAGGTAGTTCTCCTATCTGAGCAGCGAGTTTCCATCCATAGCGCAGAGTAATCCCCAGCTTACGTGAAGCTTCCTCAACCTGCTGGGTGCGGCCTGAAATCCCAGTTTTCCGGGCTAGCCGCATTACCACGGCGAAGTTCTGCCGTGTATGCGCGCGTGTCGCTGGTCGTCCACGAGGGGCGGGTAGCAGTTCCCACCGCAACTCGCTCATCCATTCGTGGTGCAGTTCCTCTCGCTGCTCCGGTGTCAGATCCCCCTCGTTCAGGGATCGTAGCTCGAAGTCGTCGGTCGAGGGCGTCATGCCACGCGGCTCCGCCGGGCCGCCTTCTCCACCGCCTCCTTCAGGGTGCCCTCGACCAGATGCGTGTACCGCTTCGTGGTCTGCACCGAGCGGTGACCTAGCACCGCTCCAATGACGGGCAGGGATGCCCCCGCAGCAGCAAGGGCGCTGGCGGCACTGTGCCGCAGGTCATGGCGCTTGAAATCAGTGATGCGGGCACGCTTGAGTGCCGTTCGCCATGCACGACGGAGATCGGCGGGCTTCGCCGGATCGGATGTAGCCGGGAACACCAGTCCGGTGGGTAGCCGGGCGACACCATCACGGTCGCGCCATGCCTCAAGGACCGTCGCAGCGTCGGACGCCAGAGGCACGCGGCGGCTGTCGCCGTTCTTGGTGTCACGGAGCACGATTGCTCCGGCCCCGAGGTCCACGTCGCTCCAACGCAAACGCATCGCCTCCATCAGGCGCGCCCCAGTGCTCAACAGGACAGTAATGGCCGGGTGCAGGGCAGAGCTGTCAGATTCCTTACACGCTTCCAGCAGGCGTCCGCGCTCCGCGTCGCTAAGAAACCGCTCTCGTCCCTTTGACTCACGCCGCGCGGGCACATGCCGGGCAGCGTTGTGTGGCGCCCATCCACGGCGTCCAGCCCAGGTCAGGACTGCCGACAGGGAGTTCCGGTAGCGGTTCACCGTAGCCGGTGATCGGTAGCGGGGCGGCGCCCCCGGCTCGTCCGTTTTCGGAGCCTTCTTCGGCGGCAGAGGGCCCGCCTCTAGGATGTCGATGGCGTCGGCGACGACCATCTGAGTCAGGTCGCGCAGCCGCAGATGCCCAAGCTGCCGTGTCCACCAGCCTAGGTGCGTGGCGACGGTGTCAGGGTCGCGCAACTCAGGCAGTCGCTGGCGGCTGTATTCCGCGATGGCCTCGGCGAGGGTCCGTCCGGACCCTGCTGCGAAAATGCCGTCGTGCATATCGGTCTCGATCTTTCGAGCCCAGGCACGTGCTGCGGCCATGGTCTTGAATGTTCGGGTTGTCGATGGCTGGCCGCTGGATGCGGACCCGCGCACGGTAAGATACCTCACCGGATTTGGAGCGGCGTTTGTCGATGACGGCCATGGGACCTCCGAGGCGCCCCGGCCGCCTGTCAGCCGGGGCTATCGCCTGTGTCCGGAGCCGCTAATGGTCCTTGAGTGGTCCACGTCGTTCCTTCCAAACGCAAAGGCCAAGGTTTCCCTAGCCTTTCACTACCCGACCTTCGGTTTACAAAACCGCTGCACTACCGCTGTGCTAACCCGGCCTGCGCCGCCTCATACCGTACCGGCGCCGCGCGGTCCATCACGCCGCGCGGCCGCAGCGCCGCCGCGCCGGCCGCGACGGCGAGCACCGTCACCGGCCAGGTGATGCGGCTCTGGTAGCGCCCATGCACGGCCGAGAGCGCGCCGGCCAGGAAGGCATTGCCCAGCACCAGCGCCCCGCCGAGCACGGCCACGGCCAGCAGCGGCCCGCGCCGCGCCCGGGCGGCCAGCACCGCGACGCCGGCCAGCGCCAGCAGCGCGGCCCAGAACAGCGCCTGCTGCGTCCGGTCCTGCAGCCGCCGGTATGCGTCGAGCCGTGGGTCGCCCGTGCTCGCCCAGCTCCCGGCCGAGAGCCGGGCGGCGGGCTCGCCCATCTGGGCGACCAGCTCGCTGAAGCTGCGCAGCGGCGGCTCGGCCATGGCCGGGTCGATCCAGAGCGTCACCAGCTGCCGCGCGACATTCTCCAGGCTGCGGGCCGCCTGCTCGGCCGGGTGGTCGCGCAGCACGCGCCCGGTGATCTCGCGCGCCTCGGCCAGGAAGCGGTCGCGCTCCGCCCAGTGGCGCAGCCAGGGCGAATCCGGCTGCCACAGGAAGTGGTCCGAATGCAGCCGCCAGAATTCCGGCTGCTGGCAGAGCAGCCAGGGCGCGCCGGCCGGGCATTCCTTCTCCAGCACCCGCGCCGCCGTGCCATCCCCCACCATGCGCGCGAGCATGAAGAGCGGCGAGCTTTCCGAGAGCGTCGCCTTCTTGCCGAAGACCAGGTTGGTGCCGACCAGCCCCCCCGCCGCCAGCAGCAGCGTGGCGAGCGCGAGGCCCGCCCGCCGCCAGCGCAGCGGATCCCGCCCGCGCTCGATCAGCCAGCGCAGCCCGAGGCCGACCAGAGCGCCGCCGGCAGCCAGCGGCAGGTGGCTCAGATGGCTGCCGACCAGGAAGGCGCCGAGCAGGGCGAAGCCCGCCGCGCGCCAGGGGCTGCGCAGCCAGTCGCCGCCCACGACCAGCAGGGCGAGCCAGAGGGCGAGGCAGCCGGTCAGCACATCCGGCATGACCTGGCTGGCCAGCCAGGGCGCGGCGGAGCCGAGCAGGGCGATGGCCAGGGCCGCCCGCGCCCAGGCCGGCGGCGCCGGCCCGGCCAGCGCCCGCAGCAGCGCATCGGCCAGCAGCACCACCAGCAGCGCCTGGGCGAAGGGCAGCAGCAGCAGCGTGACGGGATGCGCGAAGGGCAGCAGCGCCAGGCTGTAGGGGGCGGGACGGAGGAAGAAGGGATTGCCCGAGAGCGCGACGGAAGGGCCGGCCTCCGGCGCCGCGGCGGGCGCGCTGCCGGCGCTGCCCGGCGCTGCCTCGCCGCCGCCGAAATGGCTGGGCATGTAGCCCCGGTACTGGCCGGCATCGGTCGAGAGCCGCCCCTGCGCCAGTTCCTGCGCGAAGGCGAAGGGCTTGCGCAGGTAATGGGCGCTGTCGTCGAAGAGCAGCGGGAAGCCGTTCAGCAGCGCCGGCAGGCAGAGCAACAGGGCCAGCGCCCCCAGGAAGAGCGGGCGGGACAGACCAGGCATGGGGCGCATCGACGGGACCTCCTGCGGGGGGCCGCGCAGGGGCGGCACCCCGGGGGCAGGTGCGCGGCGGCCCCGATCATCCGGAGCCGGGCAGGGCGCCACAACCGGGGGGAGGGGCCAATCCGATCATCATCGCGTGCCCCTCGCGCGATTGCGTCCGCTGGCGGGCGAGGCGCCCTCACGCACGGCCCACGGGGCCGAAGGCTTCCTGGTTGGTCGCCCGGATCACCGCGGCGAAGAGGCGGAGCGCATCCGGCCCGCCGCGGTCGGCGAGCGTCCCCTGGTCCATCTCGGCGGCCAGCACCTCGGCATGCTCGGCGAGCGTCTCGGCGGCGCGGCGCAGCGCCTCCCGCGAGAGGGCAAGCTGCTGATCATCGGTCAGGGTGGTCCAGTCGGCGTGCGGCATGGGGTTTCCAATGCGGCGCGCCATCCTGGCGGCGTGGTTCGGCGGGGGGAGGCCGCCCTGTCAGGCGGTCCCGCCATCATGGGCAGGAAGGGGTTAACGCCCGGCTGCCAGGGGGGGCGGCCCGGTGCAGGGTGGCGGTTCCCGCCCTCGCCGGCGCGAAGCCGCCCCGCCGCGGACCGGCGGGGAGGGCTGCCTTCCCGGGGGCCGAAGCCCCCGGCACCCCGTTCCGCCGGGCCGGATGACCCGTCCCTTCTGCACGCGGCCGCCACGCCCATGGGGGCGTCCAGCCCCGCGCGCCGGTACCCGAACCGGGGCACCGGCGCGGCCGTCACACGAAGCGCAGCCGCGCCGTCCCGAGCAGGTCGAATTCGGCGACCACCTCGCAGGGCCCCTCCAGCCAGATCGGCGGAGTGACGGAGCCGAGCCAGACCACCTGCCCGGCCTTCAGCCCGCCGAAGGCGCGCGCCGCGCCCGAGCCGGCGAGCCAGGCCAGCGCCTCCAGCGGATGGCCCAGCAGGTCCCGGCCATGGCCCGAGCCCACCACCCTGCCACCGACATGGAAGCTGCCCTTCGCGGCGCCGAGGTCGAGCGTGCGCCAGTCCCGGGCCGCCGCCCCCAGCACCCCCGCGGCGTGGAAGACCTGGTCGGCGATCAGGGTCGGCGTGCCGAGCAGCGCGAGGTCGCCATAGCGCTTCTCGACGATCTCGATCGCCGGGAAGACCTCAGCGACGGCCTCGGCGGCCTGCTCCCGCGTCGTCGGGCCGGCCGGCAGGTCGCGGCCCAGCCGGACGGCGATCTCGCATTCGACGCCGGGGTTGAGGAAATCCGCGAAGCGGAGCTCGGCGCCGTCCGGCCGGAGGCTCTCCTTCGGCACGAAGCCGGCAGCCGGGCCGGAGAGGCCGAGATAGTCCTGCATCTGCCTCGTGGTCGCGCCGATCTTGAAGCCGAAGGGCGGGATGGCGCCCTGGCGGCCGGCGATCTCATGCTGCACGGCATAGCCGGCCTCCGGCGTCGCCGGCGCCTCGGCGCCGAGCGGCGCGAGCACCCGCTTCTCCCTCCGCGCGGCGATGATGGCCTCGGCGGCTGCGCTCATGGTCGTTTCCTCCTCTGGACCGGTCGCGTCATGGCCGGGGCCGGCCCGGCCGGCAAGCCGCCGCGGGCCGGGGCCGCCTCAGCCCCGCGCCAGTTCGTAGAGCGCGACCGCCGCGGCGGCCGAGACGTTCAGGCTCTCCATCTCGGGCGCGATCGGCAGGCGGCAGAGCTCGTCGCAATTCTCCCGCGTCAGCCGGCGCATGCCCTCGCCCTCCGCGCCCAGCACCAGCGCCACGCGCCGGCCATGCAGGCCGGACTGCGCCAGCGTCACCGGTGCCTCGCCGGCCAGGCCGACCACCCAGAGCCCGGCCTTCTTCAGCGAATCGAGCGCCCGGGCCAGGTTCACCTCCCGCACCACCGGCACGATCTCCAGCGCGCCGGAGGCGGCGCGGGCCAGCGCCCCCGTCTCCGGCGGGGCGTGGCGGTCCTGCATCACGATGGCGGCGGCGCCGAAGGCGGCGGCCGAGCGCAGGATGGCGCCGACATTGCGCGGGTCGGTCACCTGGTCGAGGACCAGGACGGGCCCATGCCCGTGCTCCAGCGCGCGTTCCAGCGGCATGTCCGGCAGCGGCTCGGCCAGCAGGGCGACGCCCTGGTGCACCGAATCCTCCGGCAGGAAGGTGGCGAACCGGCCGCGCTCCACCCGCTCCGGCGTGATGCGCCAGGGCCCGGACAGGCGGGCGGCGAGCGCCGCCTCGGCCTCCTCCGTCACCAGCAGCCGTTTCAGCCGGCGGGCCGGGTTGGCCAGCGCCGCGGCCACCGGGTGCAGCCCGTGCAGCCAGACGCCGCCGGCCGGCGCCGGGGCGGGGCCGCGCGGCGCGGCGCGTTCCGCCCCCCCGCCGCGACGGGGCGGAGAGGAGGGGGAGCCGGCGGGCGGCGGGGGGGCGTGGCCGCCACGCGGCGGGTGAGGGGGGCCGCCACGCGGCGGATGATGGGTGCCGCTCCGCGGCGGTGCTCGGCGCATGGCTGCATCCTGCGCTTCGGCGCGCCGCTGTCCAGCGGCGGGAAAAGCACATGCGGGATCGATTCTTCTGCCGCCCCCACGTTGACAGGCCATGACGAAACCGGATAACCCGCGCCACCCGCCGGTCTGGGGCGATCAGGACCGCGGAGGGGTGCCCGAGTGGCTAAAGGGGACGGACTGTAAATCCGTTGGCTACGCCTACGTTGGTTCGAATCCAACCCCCTCCATATCTCCCAGCGCTGGCCGAGTTGCCGGCGCCCCCGGGGGCCTGTGCGTCTCGCCGGCGGCGCCTTGGGCGCGGGTGTAGCTCAATGGTAGAGCCCCAGCCTTCCAAGCTGGTTGTGCGGGTTCGATTCCCGTCACCCGCTCCAATGCGCGGGCTCGGTGGGGGCAGAACGCGGCCGGGCGTGATCGACCGGCGGCGCCACTCTGCTTCGACACCAGCGGAGCAGATCGCCCCTGGGCCGACCCGCCCGAAGGCGCCCTTCTGCTCCGAGATCAGAGGTTCAGGGCGGGATGCGCGGCGCAGCCGGCGCGGCTCGCTCCTGGGGTTTCGAGGAATGCCCTGGGACCGGTGGTCGGTCGCGCGGGCCAGATGGGGTAGCGGAGCCGGACATGGCGAAGGCGAAGTTTGAGCGGACGAAGCCGCACTGCAACATCGGGACGATCGGTCACGTGGACCATGGGAAGACGTCGCTGACGGCGGCGATCACCAAGGTTCTGGCGAAGGCCGGCGGCGCGACCTTCACGGCCTATGACCAGATTGACAAGGCGCCTGAGGAGAAGGCGCGCGGTATCACGATCTCGACCGCGCATGTGGAGTACGAGACGGCGAACCGGCACTACGCGCATGTGGACTGCCCGGGCCATGCCGACTACGTGAAGAACATGATCACCGGCGCGGCGCAGATGGACGGCGCGATCCTGGTGGTTTCGGCGGCCGACGGCCCGATGCCGCAGACGCGCGAGCACATCCTGCTGGCGCGGCAGGTTGGCGTTCCGGCGCTGGTGGTGTTCCTGAACAAGATGGACCTGGCGGATCCGGATCTGGTCGAACTGGTGGAGATGGAGGTGCGCGAGCTGCTCTCCTCCTACCAGTTCCCGGGGGACGACATCCCGATCATCCGCGGCTCGGCGGTGGCGGCGCTCGAGGACAAGACGCCCGAGATCGGCGAGCAGGCGATCCTGCAGCTGATGGAGGCGGTGGACGCCTACATCCCGCAGCCGGAGCGTCCGAAGGACCTGCCCTTCCTGATGCCGATCGAGGACGTGTTCTCGATCTCCGGCCGCGGCACGGTGGTGACGGGCCGGGTTGAGCGCGGCATCATCAAGGTGGGCGAGGAGGTCGAGATCGTTGGCCTGAAGCCGACGGTGAAGACCACGGTGACCGGCGTTGAGATGTTCCGCAAGCTGCTCGACAGCGGCGAGGCGGGCGACAACATCGGCGCGCTGCTGCGCGGCACCAATCGCGAGGACGTGGAGCGCGGCCAGGTGCTGGCCAAGCCCGGCTCGATCACGCCGCATACCGGCTTCAAGGCCGAGGCCTACATCCTGACCAAGGAAGAGGGCGGCCGGCACACGCCGTTCTTCACCAACTACCGGCCGCAGTTCTACTTCCGGACCACCGACGTGACCGGGATCGTGAAGCTGCCGGAAGGCGTCGAGATGGTGATGCCGGGCGACAACGTGACGATGGATGTCGAGCTGATCGCGCCGATCGCCATGGACCAGGGCCTGCGCTTCGCCATCCGCGAGGGCGGCCGCACCGTCGGCGCCGGCGTCGTCGCCTCCATCGTGAAGTAGGGCAGGGGCCACCGGCCTGTGCCTGGGATGCGGGTCGCGCGAGCGGCCCGCATTTCTTTTTTCCGGCCCCTGGACCCGGCCGCGAGGGGGGCGCCCATGTGTCGCTTCCGTGCCGCCCCGGGACCTGCCGGGAGACGCATGGCCGAGGCCCGCCGACATGCCTGAGTTGGATGACCTGGCGGCCAGCCTGCTGCGCCTCGTCCAGGCGGTGCTGCTGCCCCCGCATGCCGCGCCGGAGATAGCCCCGGATCTCGCCTCGGCCGCCTTCGCCGCCGCCCTTGGCCGCGTAGCGGACGGTTTCCGCTACATCGATGTCGAGGCGCCGGATGCCCGCATCCCGGCCGGGCTCGGGTTCGCGCCGGGATTCGTCCGGGCCATGGCCGCCGGGGCCGAGGCCTTGCAGGCGCAGCGACAGGCGGAAATCCTCCGCCGCTTCCCGACCTTGCCACCAGACGGGCTCCCAGCCCGCGGGCTCGATATCGCCTACGCCCTGTCCGCCCGGGCCAAGCTGGTGCTCTGCCCCTTCACCGGGGCCTGGGCCCATGCCGCCCGGGCGCTCGGCTACGAGACCTTCTGGCATGGCGCGGCCGGGCGGGTGTGCCTGGTCGCGCAATACACGGAGACGACGCAGACCGGACAGGACACGGTCTGGCTGTTCCCCGCGGAGAAGGTCGCGCTGTATTTCGGCTCGCGGGTCACGCTGCCGATCCTGCGCCACTTCCTGCAGGAGTGCCTGCTGGGCCTGCTCTGCGCCCCGGCGGCGGTCGCGGCGCATCTGCGCCGGCCGGCGCCCTCCGCCGCGCTGGCGCTGGTCGAGATGTCGGCGCCGCATTTCGGGCATGCCCTGTGGAATGCGAGCAGCGCCTGGGCGCGGCTTTTCGCCCTCCCCGGCCTGCCCCGGCCCGATCGCTACGTGACCTGGCACGAGAGCAATTTCCTCCCGCCCGTCACCGAGCTCTATCCGGAGGAGGCCGGGCGTCCCCTGCTCCGGCTGCACCGCCCGGCGGAGCTGGTGCGAGTCATCGCCGAGACCGACTCGCTGGCGCTGGTGGCGAAGGATCACTGGATCACCGAGGCGCTGGCGCGTCGGGTGATCGACCACGCCTGGCGCCATGCCGCGCCCGAGGCGCTGGCCGCGCTGCGCGCCCTGCGCCGGACGGCGATGCCGTTGGTGCTGCTGGGCCTGCGGCTGGGCAACCGGGTCTGGCTCGAGCAGGAAGAGGGCCTAGCGAATCTCGCGGCGGCGCTGCAGGCCCGCTTCGGGGCGGTCGGCTTCATCATCGACGGGCTGAATGCCGGCACCACCATGGGCTGGACCCATGAGTTGATGTCGTTGCCGGAGGAGATGCGGCTGGCCGGGCGCCTTGCCGACCGGATCGGGCGGCATGCGCCCTGCCTCGTCACCGTGGGGCGGAGCATGGCGGAAAGCCTCGTCGCCTCCGCGCTCTGCGACGTCTTCGTCGCGCCGGCGGGCTCCGGCCTCGCGAAGTACCAGTGGCTCGCCAACAAGCCGGGCGTGGTGGTCTCGAACAGCGTGATCCTCGATCCGGGCAATCCGCTCGGCTGGTCCTGCCGCGTCTTCGACGGGTTCCGCGACGGGGCGCGCCCGGCGCTGCGGCCGGACCACCGCCTGGTCCGGGATGTCGGATCGGCACAGCGCCCCGGCCCGATGCATGCCGATGTCAGCCTGGACTGGCGCGCCCTCCTCCCCTCCGTCATCGGGTTGGCGGAGGAGGCGATACGCCTTCGGCGCGCATAGTGGCGCCCTGCCTCTCGACACCACCCCCGGCGTCGCCTATAGGCGGTCTCCCGCATCGGCGGGGCCCTGCAGGGGCGTAGCTCAATTGGCTAGAGCGCCGGTCTCCAAAACCGGAGGTTGGGGGTTCGAGACCCTCCGCCCCTGCCACTTCCCCGGCCCGCCCGGGGCATTCGGTGTCCTGCTCCCCTGGAGCCCGCTGCGCCTGCGGTGAGCGGAAGGGGCCGGCAGGCCACCACCCACATCTTTACGTGGGTGGCGCCTTTCCCCATCCTCCCTGGGGGCGGGCGACCGCCCGCGAAGCGTTCACCACAGCCCAGGAAGGTTCGTCGCCTTGGCCAAGCTGGATCCCGCGCAGTATGTCCGGGACGTGCGGACGGAGGTGGCCAAGGTCACCTGGCCGACCCGCAAGGAGACCCTGATCACGACCGGCCTCGTGCTGGCGATGTCCGCGCTCGCGGCGGTCTTCTTTCTGATCGTCGATCAGCTGATCGCGCTCGCCATGCGCGGCGTCTTCGGGCTGGGCTAAGGGGTACGGAACGATGGCCAAGCGCTGGTACGTGGTGCATGTCTATTCGGGCTTCGAGAAGAAGATCGCCCAGCAGATCAAGGAACAGGCCGCCCAGAAGGGGCTGGGCGACCAGTTCGACGAGATCCTGGTCCCTTCCGAGGAGGTGACCGAGGTCCGCCGCGGCCAGAAGGTCAATTCCGAGCGGAAATTCTTCCCCGGCTATGTGCTGGTGAAGATGGAGATGTCGGATGAGGCCTGGCACCTGGTGAAGGACACGCCGAAGGTCACCGGCTTCCTCGGCAACAAGAACAAGCCGAGCCCGATCACCGAGGCCGAGGCCCAGCGCATCGTCAACCAGGTGAAGGAAGGCGTGGAGAAGCCGCGCAAGCCCGCCGTGGTGTTCGAGGTGGGCGAGCAGATCCGCGTCGCCGACGGGCCTTTCACCAGCTTCATGGGCACGGTGGAGGAGGTGGACGAGGAGCGTGGCCGGGTGAAGGTCAGCGTCTCCATCTTCGGCCGCTCCACCCCGGTCGAGCTGGAATACGGCCAGGTCGAGAAGGCCTGAGCCGGCCCGCGGGGCGGCGGGGCGCCTTCGGTGGCGCCCCCGTCCCGCGTCGTGCCACCTCTCCGGGCGGCCGGACGCGGCCGGCCCCGATATCGTGCCCGACATGGCTCCGCCCCCGCGCCGGCGGCTTGCCGTCAGCGCCGGGCGCCAGGCCGCCGGTCTTCATTCCGCGCATGGCGCCCTCACTTTTCCGGGCGTTCACGCGGGTCCGTGATCTGCATTAGGCTTCCTCCCCATGGGGGAAGCGGGCGAGGGATCCCGGATGGCAACGACGCGACGGGCGGCGCTCGCGGCCGCCGCAATGCTGGCCGGGCAGGGCCATGCCCGGGCGCAGGATTTTCCGAACCGAACCATCACCTGGATCGTCCCTGGCGGGCCCGGCGCCGTGCTCGATGTCGCGGCCCGGCTGATCGCCACCAAGCTGTCGCCTCGCCTCGGCCAAAGCGTGGTGATCGAGAACCGCCTGGGCGCCGGCGGGACAGCGGCCGCGGAAGCCGCGGCGCGCGCCGCGCCCGACGGCCACACGCTGTTCTTCGGCAATTTCGCCACCTTCGCCATCGCGCCGCTGCTGATCCCGAACCTGCGCTATGATGCGCGGCGGGACTTCGCCCCGGTCCATGGCGTCGGCGGCTCGCCGAATATCCTCGTCACCGGCATGGGTCGGCCCTGGCGTGGCATCCCCGAGCTCATCGCCCATGCCCGGGCGAATCCGGGCAAGGTGACCTATGCCGCCGCCGTCGCCTCCGGCCAGCATGTCGCCGCCACGCTTTTCGCCGAGGTGGCGGGGCTCGATCTGGCCCTGATCCCCTACAACAATTTCAGCCAGGCGCTGAACGACCTCGCCGCCGGCCGGGTGGATCTCTGTTTCGACTACCCCCTCAGCAGCCTGCCCTATGTGCGGGACGGGCGGCTGCGGGCGCTCGCGATCAATGCCGGGCAGCGGCTGGCGATCGCGCCGGAGGTGCCGACGCTGGCCGAGGCGGGGCTGCCGGGGGCGGAACTGCTCGGCTGGTCCGGCATCTATGTCCCGGTGCGGACGCCCCCGGCCGTGATCGCGCGGCTGGCGACGGCGATCCGGGGGGCGCTGCGCGAGCCGGAGGTGAAGGCGCTGTTCGACAATACCGGCACCTTCCTGTGGGACCAGGTGGATGCCTCGCGGCTTGCCCAGGCGCTGGAGGAGGAGATCCCCCGCATGCAGCGCCTGATCGGGCAGACCATTCCGAGGAAGGGGTGAAGGGGTTCGCAGGAGTCCGGGACGGACCGGCGCATGGAGCCGTATCGGCACCGGCGCCGTATCTCCTGTCCTGGGACGGCATGCTGCCGGGCCACCGGGCCAACCAGGCGACCGCCCCGTCTATTCCATCGGATAGGCTCGCGAAATCAAGAGGGAGTACGGCCGGTGCGGTCCGGGCGGCGGGCGGCGAACTTTCGCCTTGACTCCCGCGTCGCCTGCGCCCATACGCCCCCGCTCACTTCATCGGGACGCGGGAGGCGCTCCGGACCCATGCCGTTGAGGCAAGGGTCCGGCGCCGTCGGCACCGCGGCTCCCTGACCTCAGGGATGTGCAATGGCGAAGAAGATCGTCGGCTATATCAAGCTGCAGATTCCCGCGGGCAAGGCGAATCCCTCGCCGCCCGTCGGCCCCGCGCTCGGCCAGCGCGGCCTGAACATCATGCAGTTCGTGAAGGAGTTCAACGCGGCCACCCAGCAGATGGAGCCGGGCACCCCGACGCCGGTGGTGATCACGGCCTATTCGGACCGCACCTTCTCCTTCATCACCAAGACCCCGCCCAACACCTACTTCCTGCTGAAGGCGGCGAAGGTGGAGAAGGGCAGCACGACGCCGGGCAAGGGCGGCAATGTGGGCCGCGTGACCAAGACCCAGCTGCGCGAGATCGCTGCGACCAAGATGAAGGACATGAACGCCAACGACGTGGAGGCGGCGGTGCGCATGCTCGCCGGGTCCGCCCGTTCGATGGGCCTTGCGGTGGTGGAGGGCTGATCCGATGGCCAAGCAGGGCAAGCGCCTGAAGGCGATCTACGCCGGTCTCGACCGTGACGCGCTGGTTCCGCTGCAGCAGGCGATCGGCCTGGTGAAGGCGAACGCCAAGGCGAAGTTCGACGAGACCATCGAGATCTCGATGAATCTTGGCATCGACCCGCGCCATGCCGACCAGATGGTCCGCGGCGTGGTCGGCCTGCCGAACGGCACCGGCAAGACGGTGCGCGTGGGCGTCTTCGCCCGCGGCGCGAAGGCCGAGGAGGCGCTGGCCGCCGGCGCCGATGTCGTGGGCGCGGACGAGTTGGCCGCCGCGGTGCAGGAAGGCAAGATCGAGTTCGACCGCTGCATCGCCACTCCGGACATGATGGGTCTGGTCGGGCGGCTTGGTAAGATCCTCGGCCCGCGCGGCCTGATGCCGAACCCCCGCCTCGGCACCGTCACCATGGACGTCAAGGGCGCGGTCACCGCGGCCAAGGCCGGGCAGGTGGAGTTCCGGGCGGAAAAGGCCGGCATCGTGCATGCCGGCATCGGCAAGGCCTCCTTCGAGGAGGGCAAGCTGCTGGAGAATGCCCGCGCCTTCATCGAGGCGATCCAGCGCGCCAAGCCGACGGGTGCCAAGGGCACCTATGTGAAGAAGGTTGCCGTCAGCTCCTCCATGGGGCCGGGCGTGCGGGTGGACATCGCCTCGCTGGCGGCGGCCTCCTAACCAGATACGCCCGCCGCAAGGCGGGCGGGCAGGGGAGGGCCCAGCCCTCCCCGAACCTGTCCGAGACCGCAGGTAGCCCCTGGGGATATGTCCCCGGGGCTTTGATGGGGCGATCCGCTCCGCCGGCGATAGACGGGGTGCCGAGAGATTCGCATCCACCGGGGCCAGGCCCTGGCGGGGCGCATGGCTTGGTGGTCCGGCTCAGACAGGCGAACCAGGGTCGGCCGCGGCAGGTGCCGCGGCGGGCCTGCGTGTGAACCGGCCGGTGCCCCTCCATCAGGCACCGGTCATCGTTGGAGACGGGATTTGGACCGCACGGAAAAGCGCGAGTTCATCGCCCAGCTCTCTGCGGTGTTCGCCGATACCTCCTTCGTGCTCGTCGCCCAGAACAAGGGTCTGACGGTCGCGGATGTGAGCGATCTGCGGCGCCGCATGCGGGGCGCTGGTGCGACGTACAAGGTCGCGAAGAACCGGCTGGCCACCCTCGCCCTCGACGGCACCCGCTTCCAGGGCGTCCAGCCGCTGCTGAAGGGTCCGACCGCGCTCGCGTGGTCGAAGGATCCGGTGGCGGTGGCGAAGACCGCCGTGGAGTTCGCCAGGGGTAACGACAAGTTCGTGATCCTGGGCGGGGCGCTCGGTACCCAGACCCTCACCCCCGATGGGGTGAAGGCACTGTCCGAGCTGCCCTCGCTCGAGACGCTCCGCGCGCAGCTCCTGGGTCTTATCCAGACCCCGGCGACGCGCATCGCGGGCGTGCTGCAGGCCCCTGGCTCGCAGCTGGCGCGGGTGTTCAGTGCCTTCGCGAAGAAGGACGAGGCCGAGGCCGCCTGACCGGACCGAGGATGTAACCGGGTCCAGCGCTTCGAAACACGAAGCGTCGAGCCTGGGTGTTGCAAACGGCAAGCCAAGCCATTAGATCATAGGGTACACAGACATGGCCGATCTCGCAAAGCTGGTTGACGAGCTCTCCAGCCTGACCGTCCTGGAGGCCGCCGAGCTCTCCAAGATGCTGGAGGAGAAGTGGGGCGTTTCCGCTGCGGCTCCGGTCGCGGTGGCGGCGGCGCCGGCTGCTGGCGGCGGCGCCGCGGCGGCTGCCCCGGCTGAGGAGCAGACGGAGTTCACCGTCACCCTGGCCGCTTCCGGCGACAAGAAGATCAACGTCATCAAGGAGATCCGCACCATCACCGGCCTGGGCCTGAAGGAGGCCAAGGACCTGGTCGAGGGCGCTCCGAAGGTGGTGAAGGAAGGCGTCTCGAAGGACGAGGCCCAGAAGATCAAAAAGGTTCTGGAAGAGAACGGGGCGACCGTCGAGGTCAAGTAAGGTCGCCTTCACGCTATCCCCCGGGTTCGGCCGTCCGTCGTCGGGCCCGGGGACCAGACTGCGAAAGTGCGGGCGGGAACCCCTTGGGTTGCCGTCCGTGCTGCCGTTTCTGCGCCCAGCGGCCCCTGCCGCCGGCGGGAGGCGGAAGAGGGGCGGGCATCAGGTTGGCGCCGGGCCAGCGGGCCAGGGCGAGAGGGACACGGGACAGGCATGAACGCTATCACGAAGTCGTTCACCGGGCGCAAGCGCATCCGCAAGAGCTTCGGACGGCTGCCCGAGGTGGCGCCGATGCCGAATCTCATCGATGTGCAGCGGGCCTCCTACGAGGCTTTCCTCCAGATGGAGGTGCACCCCGATGCGCGGCTTCATGCCGGGTTGCAGGAAGTTTTCAAGTCCGTCTTCCCGATCGACGACTTCGCCGGCCGCGGAAGGCTGGAATTCGTCCAGTACGAGCTGGAAGAGCCGAAATACGATGTCGAGGAGTGCATCCAGCGCGGCCTGACCTTCGCCGCGCCGCTCAAGGTGCGCCTCCGGCTCATTGTGTGGGATGTGGATGAGGACACGGGTTCTCGTTCCGTGCGCGATATCAAGGAGCAGGATGTCTACATGGGCGACATGCCGCTCATGACGGACAACGGCACCTTCATCATCAACGGCACCGAGCGCGTCATCGTCTCCCAGATGCACCGCAGCCCGGGCGTGTTCTTCGACCACGACAAGGGCAAGACCCACAGCAGCGGCAAGTACCTGTTCGCCGCGCGCGTCATTCCCTATCGCGGCTCCTGGCTCGACTTCGAATTCGACGCCAAGGACATCTGCTATGTCCGCATCGACCGGAAGCGCAAGCTGCCGGCCTCGACGCTGCTGCTCGCGCTCGATTCCGCCTGGACCGAGAAGCTTCGGGCCGAGAAGGGCACGAACCTCGAGCCGAACGAGATCCGCGGCATGGATGCCGAGGAGATCCTGAACGAGTTCTACGGCCAGGTCGTCTTCATCCGCGGCCCCAAGGGCTGGTCGCGCCCCTTCGATCCGGAGGCCTTCCGCGGCGTGAAGCTGCAGGAGCCGCTGATCGACGCGAAGACCGGCCAGGTGGTGGCCGAGAAGGACGCCAAGCTGACCCCGCGCGCCGCGCGGAAGATCGCCGAGGGCGGCACGACCGAGGTGCTGGTCGGCCGCACCGACCTGCTCGGCCGCTTCGTCGCGGAAGACCTCGTCGACATGAACACCGGCGAGATCTGGGCCGAGGCCGGCGACGAGCTGACCGAGCCGAAGCTCGCCGCCATCGAGAATGCGGGCATCGAGCGCCTGCCGACACTGGCCATCGACCAGTCGGTCGGCCCCTGGATGCGCAACACGCTGGTGGTGGACAAGAACACCAACCGCGACGAGGCGCTGATGGACATCTACCGGGTCATGCGCCCGGGCGAGCCGCCGACGCCGGAAACCGCTGAGACCCTGTTCCGCGGCCTGTTCTTCGACCCGGAGCGCTACGACCTCTCCTCGGTCGGCCGCGTCAAGATGAACATGCGCCTCGGCTTCTCGGCCGAGGAAGTGGCGGATACCGTCCGGACGCTCCGCAAGCAGGACATCATCGCCACCGTCCGCGTGCTGCTGGACCTGAAGGACGGCCGCGGGCAGATCGACGACATCGACAATCTCGGCAACCGCCGGGTGCGCTCGGTCGGCGAGCTGATGGAGAACCAGTACCGCGTCGGCCTGCTGCGCATGGAGCGCGCGATCAAGGAGCGCATGGGGTCGGTCGATATCGACACCGTCATGCCGCATGACCTGATCAACGCGAAGCCGGCGGCGGCCGCGGTGCGGGAGTTCTTCGGCTCCTCGCAGCTGTCCCAGTTCATGGACCAGACCAACCCGCTCTCCGAGGTGACGCACAAGCGTCGCCTCTCGGCGCTGGGTCCGGGCGGCCTGACGCGCGAGCGCGCCGGCTTCGAGGTGCGCGACGTGCACCCGACGCATTACGGCCGCATCTGCCCGATCGAGACGCCGGAAGGCCCGAATATCGGCCTGATCAACAGCCTTGCCACCTTCGCCAAGGTGAACAAGTACGGCTTCATCGAGACGCCCTACCGCCTGGTGCGGGACGGCAAGATCGTCGGCGAGCCGCGCTACCTCTCCGCCATGGAGGAGGAGCGGCTGGTGGTCGCCCAGGCGGATGCCGAGGTCGATGCCGAGACGGGCGAGTTCAGGTCCGAGCTGGTCTCGGTCCGCCAGGGCGGTGACTTCCGCCTGGTGAAGCCCGAGGAGGTGACGGCGATCGACGTCTCGCCAAAGCAGCTCGTCTCGGTGGCCGCGGCGCTCATTCCGTTCCTCGAGAACGACGACGCCAACCGCGCGCTCATGGGCTCGAACATGCAGCGTCAGGCGGTGCCGCTGGTCCGCGCCGATGCGCCGCTGGTCGGCACCGGCATGGAGGCGGCGGTCGCGCGTGACTCCGGCGCGACCATCGTCGCCCGCCGCGATGGCGTGGTGGACAGCATCGACGGCGCGCGCATCGTCGTGCGCGCGACGGGCGATGACGGCACCACCCGCGGCGTCGACATCTACCGCCTGCGCAAGTTCCAGCGGAGCAACCAGTCCACCTGCATCAACCAGCGCCCGCTGGTGAAGGTGGGGGACCAGGTGCTGGCCGGCGACATCATCGCCGACGGCCCCTCGACCGAGCTTGGCGAGCTGGCGCTCGGCCGCAACGTCCTCGTCGCCTTCATGCCCTGGAACGGCTACAACTTCGAGGACTCCATCCTGATCAGCGAGCGCATTGCGCGCGATGACGTCTTCACCTCGATCCATATCGAGGAGTTCGAGGTCATGGCCCGCGACACCAAGCTGGGCCAGGAGGAGATCACCCGCGACATCCCGAACGTGGGTGAGGAGGCGCTGCGCAACCTCGACGAGGCGGGCATCGTCTATATCGGCGCCGAGGTGCAGCCGGGCGACATCCTGGTCGGCAAGGTGACGCCGAAGGGCGAGAGCCCGATGACGCCGGAGGAGAAGCTGCTCCGCGCCATCTTCGGCGAGAAGGCCTCCGACGTGCGCGACACCTCGCTCCGGCTGCCGCCGGGCGTGGCGGGCACCATCGTGGACGTGCGCGTCTTCTCCCGCCGCGGCGTGGACAAGGATGAGCGCGCCATGGCGATCGAGCGCGCCGAGATCGAGCGCCTCGCCAAGGACCGCGACGACGAGAAGGCGATCCAGGAGCGCTCCTTCCACAGCCGGCTGCGCGAGCGGCTGCTGAACCGGAAGGCTTCGGGCGGCTTCCGTGGCGTGAAGGCGGGCACGGTCATCACCGATGAGGTGCTGGACCAGTTCGCCAAGGCGACCTGGCGCCAGATCGGCGTGCAGGACGACGCGGCGATGGCCGAGATCGAGGCGCTGAAGCGCGAGTTCGACGCCGCCGTCGAGCGCCTGCAGAAGCGCTTCGAGAGCAAGGTCGAGAAGCTGCAGCGCGGCGACGAGCTGCCGCCCGGCGTGATGAAGATGGTCAAGGTCTTCGTCGCGGTGAAGCGCAAGCTGCAGCCGGGCGACAAGATGGCCGGCCGCCACGGCAACAAGGGCGTGGTCTCCCGCGTCGTGCCGGTGGAGGACATGCCCTTCCTCGAGGACGGCACCTCGGTCGACCTGGTGCTCAACCCGCTGGGCGTGCCGTCCCGCATGAATGTCGGGCAGATCCTCGAGACCCATCTCGGCTGGGCCTGCGCCAATCTCGGCAAGCAGGTGGGCGAACTGGTCGAGGACTACCGCCGCACCGGCGCCATGCGCGAGGAACTGCTGGAGCATCTGCGCCAGACCTATGGCGAGGAGGTCTTCCAGCGCGACATCGCGCCGATGAACGACGACCAGCTGATCGAGCTCGCGGAGAACCTGAAGAAGGGCATCCCGATCGCGACGCCGGTCTTCGACGGTGCCCGCATGTCGGATATCGAGGGCATGCTGGAGCGCGCCGGGCTCGACAGCTCCGGCCAGGTCTGGCTGACCGATGGCCGCACCGGCGAGATCTTCGAGCGCAAGGTGACGGTCGGCTACATCTACATGCTGAAGCTGCACCACCTGGTGGACGACAAGATCCACGCCCGCTCCATCGGCCCCTACTCGCTCGTCACCCAGCAGCCGCTGGGCGGCAAGGCGCAGTTCGGCGGCCAGCGCTTCGGCGAGATGGAGGTCTGGGCGCTGGAAGCCTATGGCGCCGCCTACACCCTGCAGGAGATGCTGACGGTGAAGTCCGACGACGTCTCCGGCCGCACCAAGGTCTATGAGGCGATCGTCCGTGACCAGGACAATTTCGAGGCCGGCATCCCGGAGAGCTTCAACGTGCTCGTCAAGGAGCTGAAGTCGCTCGGCCTCAACGTCGATCTCGAGAACCGCGGCAGCTGACCGCGACGCCCCGGGGCCGCCGCCCCGGGGCAGACCCCTTACGGATGCACCGCCGCCCGCGCCCATCAGGTGTCCCACGGGCGGCAGGCTGGACCACAAGGAAGGCCGCATGAACGAGCTGATGAAGATCCTGGGCCAGACCGGCCAGGCCGTGACCTTCGACCAGATCAAGATCTCGATCGCCTCGCCGGAGCAGATCCGCTCCTGGTCCTATGGCGAGATCAAGAAGCCCGAGACCATCAACTACCGCACCTTCAAGCCGGAGCGGGACGGGCTGTTCTGCGCCCGGATCTTCGGGCCGATCAAGGACTACGAGTGCCTCTGCGGCAAGTACAAGCGGATGAAGTTCCGCGGCATCATCTGCGAGAAGTGCGGCGTCGAGGTGACCCTGGCCAAGGTGCGCCGCGAGCGCATGGGCCATATCGAGCTGGCGTCACCGGTCGCGCATATCTGGTTCATGAAGTCGCTGCCCTCGCGCGTCGGCCTGATGGTCGACATGTCGCTGAAGGAGCTGGAGAAGGTCCTCTACTTCGAATCCTATGTCGTCCTGGAGCCGGGGCTGACGGACCTCAAGCTGCACCAGCTGCTGACCGAGGACCAGTACCAGGCGAAGATGGACGAGTTCGGCGAGGACGCCTTCTCCGTCGGCATTGGTGCCGAGGCGGTGAAGGGCATGCTCACCGGCATCGACTGCGACAAGGAAGCGACCCGGCTGCGCGCCGAGCTGAAGGAGACGACCTCCGAGGCGAAGCGCAAGAAGCTGGTCAAGCGCCTGAAGCTGATCGAGGCCTTCGCCGAGTCCGGCGCGCGTCCGGACTGGATGATCCTGGGCGTCATCCCGGTGATCCCGCCCGAGCTGCGCCCGCTGGTGCCGCTGGACGGTGGCCGCTTCGCGACCTCCGACCTGAATGACCTCTATCGCCGCGTGATCAACCGGAACAACCGGCTGAAGCGCCTGATCGAGCTGCGTGCCCCGGACATCATCGTCCGGAACGAGAAGCGCATGCTGCAGGAGGCGGTGGACGCGCTGTTCGACAACGGCCGCCGCGGCCGCGCCATCACGGGCGCGAACAAGCGGCCGCTGAAGTCGCTCTCCGACATGCTGAAGGGCAAGCAGGGCCGGTTCCGGCAGAACCTGCTCGGCAAGCGCGTCGACTATTCCGGCCGCTCGGTCATCGTGGTCGGGCCGGAGATGAAGCTGCACCAGTGCGGGCTGCCGAAGAAGATGGCGCTCGAGCTGTTCAAGCCCTTCATCTACTCCAAGCTCGAGAAGTACGGCCACGCCACCACCATCAAGGCCGCCAAGCGGATGGTGGAGAAGGAGCGGCCGGAGGTCTGGGACATCCTCGAGGAGGTGATCCGCGAGCACCCGGTCCTGCTGAACCGCGCGCCGACCCTGCACCGCCTGGGCATCCAGGCCTTCGAGCCGGTGCTGGTCGAGGGCAAGGCGATCCAGCTGCACCCGCTGGTCTGCACCGCCTTCAACGCCGACTTCGACGGCGACCAAATGGCCGTGCACGTCCCGCTGTCGCTTGAGGCGCAGCTGGAAGCGCGCGTGCTCATGATGTCGACGAACAACATCCTGAGCCCGGCGAACGGCAAGCCGATCATCGTGCCGAGCCAGGACATCGTGCTCGGCCTCTACTACCTGTCGCTGGAGACGCCGGAATTCGTCGCGGCCGCCAAGCGGGTGGAGGAGGTGAAGGCGCTGATCGCCGGCGCCGATGCCAAGGGCGGCAAGGACCTGACGGCCGAGGAGCTGGAGGCGCTCAGCTTCCGCCCGCATGTCTATCGTGGCCTGGGTGAGGTGGAGCAGGCGCTGGCCGCCGGCGCCATCAACCTGCACACGGCAATCCATGTCCGCGTGCCGGCACCCCGGGAGCCCGGCGACAAGGCGATGCAGACGGTGCTGACCACGGCCGGCCGCCTGATGATGGGCGCCCTGCTGCCGGTCGACCCGCGCACGCCCTACAGCCTGGTCAACCGCCAGCTGACGAAGAAGTCGATCTCCGACGTCATCGATGCGGTCTATCGGCATTGCGGCCAGAAGGAGAGCGTGATCTTCGCCGACCGGCTGATGGGACTCGGCTTCCGCCAGGCGGCGAAGGCCGGCATCTCCTTCGGCAAGGACGACATGGTCATCCCGGACAGCAAGCCGGAGATGATCGCCAAGACCAAGGCCGAGGTGAAGGAGTTCGAGCAGCAGTATCTCGACGGCCTGATCACGGCCGGTGAGCGCTACAACAAGGTGGTCGACGCCTGGTCGCGCTGCACCGAGGAAGTCGCCCAGGCGATGATGAAGGAGATCTCGAAGCAGGAGGCGGGCAAGCCCACCAATTCGGTGTGGATGATGTCCCATTCCGGCGCCCGCGGCTCGCCCGCGCAGATGCGCCAGCTGGCCGGCATGCGCGGCCTGATGGCCAAGCCGAGCGGCGAGATCATCGAGCAGCCGATCATCAACTGCTTCAAGGAAGGCCTGACCGTCCTCGAGTACTTCAACTCGACTCACGGCGCCCGCAAGGGCCTGGCCGACACGGCGCTGAAGACGGCGAATTCGGGCTATCTGACGCGGCGTCTGGTCGACGTGGCGCAGGACTGCATCATCGTCGAGAACGACTGCGGCACGGAGCGCGGCATCACGGTGCGCGCCGTGATGGATGGCGGCGAGGTGATCTCCTCGCTCTCCGAGCGGATCCTCGGCCGCACGGCGCAGCGTGACGTGACCGACCCGGTCACGGGCGAGGTGCTGCTCGCGCGGAACACGCTGATCGAGGAGCCGGATGCCGAGCGCATCGAGAAGGCGGGGGTGGAGGAGGTCTATATCCGCTCCGTTCTCACCTGCGATGCGCGCACGGGCGTCTGCGGCCATTGCTACGGCCGCGACCTCGCGCGTGGCACGCCGGTGAATGTCGGCGAGGCGGTCGGTGTCATCGCGGCGCAGTCCATCGGCGAGCCGGGCACGCAGCTGACGATGCGCACCTTCCATATCGGCGGTGCGGCGCAGCGGGGCGCCGAGCAGTCGGCGGTCGAGGCGACCTCCGATGGCACGGTGAAGATCGCCAACCGCAACGTGGTGGCGAACAGCGCTGGCGCGCCGGTGGTGATGAGCCGCAACTGCGAGATCATCCTGAGCGACGCCCAGGGGCGGGAGCGCGCGCGCTACCGCGTGCCCTACGGCGCCCGGCTGCTGACCGAGGAGGGGGCGGCGGTCACGCGCGGCCAGAAGCTGGCGGAGTGGGACCCCTTCACCCTGCCGATCATCACCGAGCGAGCGGGTACGCTGGAATTCGCCGACCTGATCGAAGGCGTCACGCTCTACGAGGAAACCGACCCGGTGACGGGCCTGTCCTCCAAGGTGGTGCGCGAGCCGGTGGACAAGGCGAAGAACGCCAACCTGCGTCCGCGGCTGCTGCTGCGTTCGGAGGATGGCCAGACCCAGCAGTACTTCCTGCAGCCGGCCTCGGTTCTCAACGTGGAGAACGGCGGCACGGTGAAGGCCGGCGACGTGCTGGCGCGCCTGCCGCGCGAGAGCTCGAAGACCCGCGACATCACCGGTGGTCTGCCGCGTGTCGCGGAGCTCTTCGAGGCACGGCGGCCGAAGGACCACGCGATCATCTCTGACATCGACGGCCGCGTGGAGTTCGGCAAGGACTACAAGGCGAAGCGCCGCATCCTGGTCGTGCCCGACCAGGTGGGCGACGAGCCGCCGGTGCCGCGCGAGTACCTGGTGCCGAAGGGCAAGCACGTCTCGGTGCAGGAGGGCGACTATGTGAAGGCTGGCGATCCGCTGGTCGACGGCCCCCGCGTGCCGCATGACATCCTGCGCGTCCTGGGCGTCGAGGCGCTGGCGAACTACCTGGTAAATGAAATCCAGGATGTCTATCGACTTCAGGGCGTGAAGATCAACGACAAGCATATCGAGGTCATCGTCCGGCAGATGCTGCAGAAGGTGGAGATCCTGGACCCGGGCGACACCACCTTCCTGATCGGCGAGCAGGTGGACCGCATCGAGTTCGACATCGAGAACGAGAAGCGGCTGGCGGCGAAGGAGCGGCCCGCGCGGGCCGAGCCGGTGCTGCAGGGCATCACCAAGGCCTCGCTGCAGACCACCAGCTTCATCAGCGCCGCCTCCTTCCAGGAGACGACGCGGGTGCTGACCGAGGCGGCGACGGCCGGCAAGGTCGATACGCTGGCCGGCCTGAAGGAGAACGTCATCGTCGGGCGGTTGATCCCGGCGGGCACGGGCTCCGTCATGAACCGCCTGCGGGCCCTGGCGGCGCAGCGCGACCGCACGCGCCTGCCCTCCGCCCCGGCCCTGCCGGAGCCGGCGGGACGCCAGGCGGCGGAGTAGATCGCTTATCTCGCCACGGAAATGGGCCGGGTTCCGCAAGGAGCCCGGCCTTTTTCATGTTGGCGGCCCCGATCGCTTGACTCTCGGCGGGGGGGCGCGTAGGTAGCGGCCCCTTGGCACGGCTGAGCGCATTGGCGCACAGGCTGCCAGGTGTTTGGTCCACAACGCTGCGCGTTCGGCACCGCGGCCTCCAGTTTGGGGCTGCTTCAGGTCGAGGGCAGGTCAGGGCGCCTGCGGGGGAGCATCTTCTCTCCCCGCGGGCATGTTGGCTTTTCGCGGCCGCGGGACGGACGGACGGGATTCTGAAGGGGCGTCATGCCGACCATCAACCAGCTCATCGCCCAGGGGCGCGAGCCGAACGCGAAGCGGAACAAGGTCCCCGCGCTGCAGGCCTGCCCTCAGAAGCGCGGCGTCTGCACGCGCGTCTATACGACCACGCCGAAGAAGCCGAACTCGGCGCTTCGTAAGGTCGCCAAGGTCCGCCTGACCAATGGCTACGAGGTGGTGAGCTACATCCCCGGCGAGGGCCACAACCTGCAGGAGCACTCGGTGGTGCTGATCCGTGGCGGGCGCGTGAAGGACCTTCCGGGCGTGCGCTACCACATCCTGCGCGGCGTGCTGGACACCCAGGGCATTGCGAAGCGTCGTCAGCGCCGGTCGCTGTACGGCGCGAAGCGGCCGAAGTAAGGAGAGGCACGGATGTCTCGCCGCCATAGCGCGCAGAAGCGCGAAGTCCTGCCGGACCCGAAGTTCGGCGATCTGGTGCTCAGCCGGTTCATGAACGTGCTCATGTACGACGGCAAGAAGAGCACCGCGGAGCGGATCGTCTATGCCGCCATGGATACGCTGAAGCGGCGCGTCGGCCCGAACGGCGACCCGCTGCGGCTGTTCCATGAGGCCATGGACAACGTGAAGCCGGCCGTCGAGGTCCGCAGCCGCCGCGTCGGCGGCGCGACCTACCAGGTGCCGGTCGAGGTCCGTCCGGAGCGTCGCCAGGCCCTGGCGATCCGCTGGCTGATCGAGGCCTCGCGCAAGCGCGGCGAGAACACGATGGAAGAGCGCCTTTCTGCGGAGCTGATGGACGCGGCGAACAACCGCGGCACGGCTGTGAAGAAGCGCGAGGACACGCACCGGATGGCGGAGGCGAACAAGGCCTTCAGCCACTACCGCTGGTAATCCGGACCCGATCGAGGAACGACGACGATGGCGAAGGCGAAGTTTGAGCGGACGAAGCCGCACTGCAACATCGGGACGATCGGTCACGTGGACCATGGGAAGACGTCGCTGACGGCGGCGATCACCAAGGTTCTGGCGAAGGCCGGCGGCGCGACCTTCACGGCCTATGACCAGATTGACAAGGCGCCTGAGGAGAAGGCGCGCGGTATCACGATCTCGACCGCGCATGTGGAGTACGAGACGGCGAACCGGCACTACGCGCATGTGGACTGCCCGGGCCATGCCGACTACGTGAAGAACATGATCACCGGCGCGGCGCAGATGGACGGCGCGATCCTGGTGGTTTCGGCGGCCGACGGCCCGATGCCGCAGACGCGCGAGCACATCCTGCTGGCGCGGCAGGTTGGCGTTCCGGCGCTGGTGGTGTTCCTGAACAAGATGGACCTGGCGGATCCGGATCTGGTCGAACTGGTGGAGATGGAGGTGCGCGAGCTGCTCTCCTCCTACCAGTTCCCGGGGGACGACATCCCGATCATCCGCGGCTCGGCGGTGGCGGCGCTCGAGGACAAGACGCCCGAGATCGGCGAGCAGGCGATCCTGCAGCTGATGGAGGCGGTGGACGCCTACATCCCGCAGCCGGAGCGTCCGAAGGACCTGCCCTTCCTGATGCCGATCGAGGACGTGTTCTCGATCTCCGGCCGCGGCACGGTGGTGACGGGCCGGGTTGAGCGCGGCATCATCAAGGTGGGCGAGGAGGTCGAGATCGTTGGCCTGAAGCCGACGGTGAAGACCACGGTGACCGGCGTTGAGATGTTCCGCAAGCTGCTCGACAGCGGCGAGGCGGGCGACAACATCGGCGCGCTGCTGCGCGGCACCAAGCGCGAGGACGTGGAGCGCGGCCAGGTGCTGGCCAAGCCCGGCTCGATCACGCCGCATACCGGCTTCAAGGCCGAGGCCTACATCCTGACCAAGGAAGAGGGCGGCCGGCACACGCCGTTCTTCACCAACTACCGGCCGCAGTTCTACTTCCGGACCACCGACGTGACCGGGATCGTGAAGCTGCCGGAAGGCGTCGAGATGGTGATGCCGGGCGACAACGTGACGATGGATGTCGAGCTGATCGCGCCGATCGCCATGGACCAGGGCCTGCGCTTCGCCATCCGCGAGGGCGGCCGCACCGTCGGCGCCGGCGTCGTCGCCTCCATCGTGAAGTAAGCATCGAACGTAAGGTTGGGTCCGTCTCCCATGGACAGCCAGAATATTCGCATCCGCCTCAAGGCGTTCGATCACCGCGTGCTGGATGGCAGCACGCGGGAGATCGTCAACACCGCGAAGCGGACCGGCGCACGGGTGCGCGGGCCCATCCCGCTGCCGACGGAGATCGAGCGTTTCACCGTCAACCGCTCGCCGCACGTCGATAAGAAGTCGCGCGAGCAGTTCGAGATCCGCACGCATCGCCGCCTGCTGGACATCGTCGACCCCACCCCGCAGACCGTGGACGCGCTGATGAAGCTCGACCTGGCCGCGGGTGTGGACGTCGAGATCAAGCTCTGAGCGGCTGGGGGAGTTACTAGCCATGGCCGCCAAGACCGGCCGCACCGGCCTGATCGCCAGGAAGCTGGGCATGACCCGGCTGTTCAATGACGATGGCAGCACGGTGCCCGTTACCGTCCTGCATCTGGACGAGGTGCGCGTGATCGCCCGCCGCAATGCCGAGAAGGATGGCTACGATGCCCTCCAGCTCGGCATCGGCAAGGCCAAGCCCAAGAACGTGACCCGCGCGAACCGCGGCCACTTCGCCAAGGCCGGCGTCGAGGCGCCGATGAAGGTCGTCGAGTTCCGCGTCGGTGCCGATGCGGCGGTCGACCCGGGCGCGAAGCTGACCGCGGCGCATTTCGCCAAGGGCCAGAAGGTGGATGTCACCGGCATCACCAAGGGCAAGGGCTTCGCCGGCGCGATGAAGCGCTGGAACTTCGCGGGCCTCGAGGCCTCGCACGGCGTCTCCATCAGCCACCGCTCGCACGGCTCCACGGGCAACCGCCAGGACCCGGGCAAGACCTTCAAGAACAAGAAGATGGCTGGCCATCTCGGCGTCGAGCGCGTCACCACCCAGAATCTGGAAGTGGCCGGGCATGACCTCGAGAAGGGCCTGCTGCTGATCAAGGGGGCCATTCCGGGCTCCAAGGGCGGCTATGTGCTGGTGCGGGACGCGGTGAAGCGCGCGCGCCACGCCGATGCGCCGTTCCCCGCCGGTCTGGCCTGAGGATAGAGAACGATGCAGGTTCCGGTCATCACGCTGGATAACGGCTCGGCAGGCGAGATCGAGCTGCCGGAGGCGCTGTTCGCCGCTTCGCCTCGCCCCGACATCATGGCGCGCGTCGTGCATTGGCAGCTTGCGAAGCGCCGTGCCGGCACGCACAAGGTCAAGGGCATGGGCGAGGTCTCCGGCACGACCAAGAAGCCCTATCGCCAGAAGGGCACCGGCAATGCCCGCCAGGGCTCGCTGCGCGCGCCGCAGTTCCGCACCGGCGGCGTCGTGCACGGCCCGGTCGTGCGCGACCATGGCTATTCGCTGAACAAGAAGGTCCGGCGCCTCGGCCTGATCTCCGCCCTCAGCCAGAAGGCCGCCGAGGGCAAGCTGGTGGTGCTCGACACGGCCTCGGCCGGCGAGACGCCGAAGACCGGCGCGGTCGCCAGGCAGATCAAGGCGCTCGGCTGGAAGAGCGCGCTGGTGGTCGATGCGCAGGTCGATGAGAAGTTCGGCCGCGTCGTCCGCAACCTGCCGAATGTGCAGGTGCTGCCGACCATCGGCGCCAATGTCTACGACATCCTCAAGCACGACGTGCTCGCGGTGACGCGCGCCGGCGTTGAGGCCCTGAAGGAGCGCCTGGCATGAGCGAGGCCGCCGCGAAGCCGCTTCTCTCGAAGGAGCGGATGTATCAGACCATCCTGGCGCCGCTGGTGACGGAGAAGGCGACTGCCCTTTCCGAGCAGAACCAGGTGGTCTTCCGCGTGCCGCTCGAGGCGAAGAAGCCCGAGATCAAGGCCGCGGTCGAGGGCCTGTTCGGCGTGAAGGTGCTGGCGGTCAACACCCTGGTGGTGAAGGGCAAGACCAAGCGCTTCAAGGGCCGGCCCGGCCAGCGTTCGGACTGGAAGAAGGCGATGGTGAAGCTGGCCGAGGGCCAGAGCATCGACCTCACGACGGGACTCGCGTGACGCCATGGCGCTGAAGAATTTCAACCCGGTCACCCCGAGCCTGCGCGGCACCATCCTGGTGAAGCGCGACGAGCTCTGGAAGGGCTCGCCGGTCAAGCAGCTGACCGAGGGCAAGCATTCCTCGGGCGGCCGCAACAACCATGGCCGCACCACGGTCCGGTTCCGCGGCGGCGGACACAAGCAGACCTACCGCATCGTCGACTTCAAGCGTCGCGCCAAGTTCGGCGTGCCCGCTACGGTCGAGCGGCTGGAGTATGACCCGAACCGCACCGCCTGGATCGCCCTGCTGAAGTACCAGGATGGCGAGCTGGCCTATATCATCGCGCCGCAGCGGCTGAAGGCCGGCGACACGGTGGTGGCCGGTGAGCGCGCGGACATCAAGCCGGGCAATGCCATGCCCATGGCCGCCATCCCGGTCGGCACCATCATCCACAATGTGGAGATGAAGCCGGGCGCGGGCGGCAAGATCGCGCGCTCCGCGGGCACCTATGTCCAGCTGGTCGGCAAGGACGCCGGCTATGCGCAGATCAAGCTGATGTCCGGTGAGCTCCGCACGGTGCGCGCCGAGTGCATGGCGACCATCGGCGCGGTGTCCAACCCGGACAACAGCAACCAGCAGATCGGCAAGGCCGGTCGCTCGCGCTGGCTGGGCCGCCGCCCGCACAACCGCGGCGTCGTCATGAACCCGGTCGACCATCCGCATGGCGGTGGCGAGGGCCGGACCAGCGGTGGCCGTCACCCGGTCACGCCGTGGGGCAAGCCGACCAAGGGTGCGAAGACGCGCAACAACAAGCGGACCGACCGGCTCATCGTCCGGCGCCGCCACGCGACGAAGGGCTGATCGCGATGCCGCGCAGCGTATGGAAGGGGCCGTTCGTCGACGGCTACCTGCTCAACAAGGCGGAGGCCGCCCGCGCTTCGACGCGCAACGAGATCATCAAGATCTGGTCGCGCCGCAGCACGATCCTGCCGCAGTTCGTCGGCCTGACCTTCGGGGTCTACAACGGGAAGAAGTTCATCCCGGTGCAGGTCTCGGAGAACATGGTCGGCCACAAGTTCGGCGAGTTCTCGCCGACGCGCACCTTCTCCGGGCATTCCTCGGACAAGAAGGCGAAGCGGGGCTGATCCGATGAGCAAGCCGAAGCACGAGCGCTCGCTCGCCGAGACCGAGGCGCAGGCGGTGACGCGGAACATCCGCGTCTCCCCGCGCAAGCTGAGCCTGGCCGCGGGCCTGATCCGTGGCCGCCGCGCGCAGGATGCGATCGCGACGCTGACCTTCAGCAAGCGCCGCATCGCGCAGACCGTGAAGAAGACGTTGGAGAGCGCGATCGCCAACGCGGAGAACAACCACCAGCTGGACGTCGACCAGCTCGTGGTGGCCCGCGTCGAGGTCGGCCGGTCCCAGGTGATGAAGCGCTTCCACGCCCGCGGCCGCGGCCGCGCCGCCCGCGTCGAGAAGTGGTTCAGCCACCTGACGATCGTCGTGGCCGAGCAGCAGGCGACCGCTCCGGCCCAGCAGGAGGCCGCGTAACATGGGTCACAAAGTCAATCCGATCGGCTTCCGTCTGGGCATCAACCGGACCTGGGACAGCCGCTGGTTCGCCGATGCGGACTATTCGAAGCTGCTGCATGAGGACATCAAGCTCCGCGACAAGCTGCGCACCCGCCTGAAGGGCGCCGGTGTCAGCCGCGTGGTGATCGAGCGCCCGGCGAAGAAGCCGCGCGTGACGATCCACGCCGCGCGGCCTGGCGTCGTCATCGGCAAGAAGGGCGCCGACATCGAGGTGCTGCGCAAGGACCTGGCGAAGCTCGCCGGGGCCGAGGTCTCGCTGAACATCGTCGAGATCCGCAAGCCCGAGATCGACGCGACGCTGGTGGCCGAGAACATCGCCCAGCAGCTGGAGCGCCGGGTGGCGTTCCGCCGCGCCATGAAGCGCGCGGTGCAGAGCGCCATGCGCCTCGGCGCGGGCGGCATCCGGATCAACTGCGGCGGCCGCCTGGGCGGCGCCGAGATCGCCCGGATGGAATGGTACCGCGAGGGGCGCGTGCCGCTGCACACGCTGCGCGCGGATATCGACTACGGCACGGCGACCGCGAAGACCACCTACGGCACCTGTGGCGTGAAGGTCTGGATCTTCAAGGGCGAGATCCTGGCGCATGACCCGATGGCGCAGGACCGCCTCGCTGCCGAGCAGGCGCCGCAGCGCTGAGGGATGATGTGAGATGCTGCAACCCAAGCGCACGAAATTCCGCAAGGCCCACAAGGGCCGCATCCATGGCATCGCCAAGGGCGGATTCACTCTCTCCTTCGGCGGCTACGGGCTGAAGGCGCTGGAGCCGGAGCGGGTGACCGCCCGGCAGATCGAGGCGGCTCGCCGCGCGATCACCCGCGCCATGAAGCGGCAGGGCCGCGTCTGGATCCGCATCTTCCCGGACGTTCCGGTCTCGACCAAGCCGGCCGAGGTCCGGATGGGCTCCGGCAAGGGCTCGCCCGAATACTGGGTGGCGCGGATCAAGCCGGGCCGCATCATGTTCGAAATCGACGGCGTGTCCAACGACACGGCGCGCGAGGCGCTGGCGCTCGGCGCGGCGAAGCTGCCGATCAAGACCAAGATCGTGCAGCGCCTCGGCGCGGAGGCTTGAAATTATGACCAAGATCGCGGATATCCGCGCGAAGACGGTGGATGAGCTGCAGGCGCAGCTCCTCGACCTCCGCAAGGAGCAGTTCAACCTGCGCTTCCAGCGCGCGACCGGCCAGCTTGAGGCGACCGGCCGGGTGCGGGTGGTGCGGCGCGACATTGCGCGTATCAAATTCGTCCTGTCCGAGCGTCGCCGCTCGGCAGCCCAGCAATCCAAGGCTTAAGGGGAGACCGGCGGCTATGCCGAAGCGAGTCCTCACGGGCCGGGTGGTCAGCGACAAGATGGACAAGACGGTCACCGTTCTTGTCGAGCGTCGCGTGATGCATCCGCTCTACAAGAAGTTCATCCGGCGTTCCAAGAAGTACGCCGCGCACGACGAAGCCAACCTGTGCAAGGAAGGCGATGTGGTGCAGATCGAGGAATGCGCGCCGATCAGCAAGCGCAAGGCCTGGACGGTGGTGGAGCGCAACGGCCAGCCCCTGGCGGCCGCGGCTGAGGCGGTGTCGGCATGATCGGCGTTGAAGCGAACCTCGACGTCGCGGACAACTCCGGCGCGCGCCGCGTCCAGTGCATCAAGGTGCTGGGCGGCTCCAAGCGGAAGACCGCATCCGTGGGTGACGTGATCGTCGTCTCCGTGAAGGAGGCGATCCCGCGCGCCAAGGTGAAGAAGGGCGAGGTGCATCGCGCCGTCATCGTCCGCACCGCCTATCCGGTGCGGCGCATCGACGGCACGGCGATCCGCTTCGACAACAACGCCGCGGTGCTGATCAACAAGCAGGGCGAGCCGATCGGCACCCGCATCTTCGGTCCGGTGGTGCGTGAGCTGCGGGCGCGGAAGTACATGAAGATCATCTCGCTGGCGCCGGAGGTCCTGTAAGGCCATGGCCGCGAAGATCAAGAAGGGCGACCGGGTCCAGGTCCTGACCGGGCGCGACAAGGGCAAGCGCGGCGAGGTCATCGCCGTGAACCCGACCGAGAACCGCGCCCTGGTGCAGGGCGTGAACATGGTGAAGCGCCACCGGAAGCCGCAGGGGATGAACCAGCCCGGCGGCATCCAGGAGAAGGAGGCGCCGATCCACTTGTCCAACCTGGCGCTGATCGACCCGAAGTCCGACAAGCCGACCCGCGTGGGGTTCAGGCTGCTCGAGGACGGGAAGAAGGTGCGCGTGGCGAAGCCCTCGGGCGAGGTGCTTGACGCATGAGCGATTCGAAGAAGAAGGCCGGCGGCAAGGCCGAGGCCCCGAAGAAGTCTGAGGGCGGCGAGGGCCGCGTGCAGGCGGTTGCGGCCAAGGCCGGCAAGGCTGCCGCTTCGCCGGCCGAGAAGCCGCGCCTTTCGGTCCACTACAGCGAGGTCGTCCGGCAGCAGCTCATCCAGGAGTTCGGCTACAAGAACCCCATGGAAGTGCCGAAGCTGGAGAAGATCGTCATCAACATGGGCGTGGGCGAGGCGGCGGGCGACCAGAAGAAGCTCGACGCGGCGGTCGCGGACCTGACGGCGATTGCCGGCCAGAAGCCGGTGCGGACCAAGGCGAAGAAGGCGATCGCGGGCTTCAAGATCCGCGAGGGCCAGGCCATCGGCTGCAAGGTGACGCTGCGCAAGGCGCGGATGTACGAGTTCCTGGACCGGCTGGTGACCATCGCCCTGCCGCGCGTCCGGGACTTCCGCGGCATCCCGGGCAACCGGGGCTTCGATGGCCGGGGCAACTACGCCATGGGCCTGAAGGAGCAGATCGTGTTCCCGGAGATCAACTACGACCGGGTCGACACGGTGCGCGGGATGGACATCCAGTTCGTCACCACGGCGAAGACCGACAAGGAAGCGAAGGCGCTGCTGAAGGCGTTCCAGCTTCCTTTCCAGAACTGATCTTGGAAGACCGCCCGCGGCGCGCCGCGGGAGCAGGTTCCGGAGGATAGAACCGCATGGCCAAGACTTCGGCAGTCGAGAAGAACAAGCGTCGCGCGCAGCTCGCCGCGACGCATGCTTCGAAGCGTGCCACGCTGAAGGGGATCATCATGGACCGCACCCTCCCGGTGGAGGAGCGGTTCGATGCGACCCTGAAGCTCGCCCAGCTGCCCCGCAACGGCGCCAAGGTTCGCGTGCGCCTGCGTTGCGAGCTGACCGGCCGCCCGCGCGGCAATTACCGCAAGTTCAAGCTCAGCCGGAACATGCTGCGGGACCTGGCCAATAATGGCCAGATCCCCGGTCTGACCAAGGCGAGCTGGTAAGGAGGGCAGGCCATGTCGCTGTCCGATCCTCTCGGGGATATGCTCACCCGCATCCGCAATGCCCAGCGGGCCCGGCAGACGCGTTGCGTCGCCCCGGCCAGCCGGCTGCGGACCGATGTCCTGGATGTGCTGAAGCGCGAGGGCTACATCCGCGCCTGGCGCGTCGAGGAGCTGCGCCCCGGCGTCCGCAACATCGAGATCGAGCTCAAGTATTCCGAGGGCGAGCCCGCCATCAAGGAGATCACCCGCGTCTCCAAGCCCGGCCGGCGCGTCTACTCGAAGATCAAGGAGCTGCCGAAGTTCTACAACGGCCTCGGCATCTCCATCCTGTCCACGCCCCGCGGCGTGATGAGCGACAACGAGGCCCGCGCTGCCAATGTCGGCGGCGAGGTCCTCTGCCGCGTGTTCTGAGGGAGGGACAGGCGATGTCGCGCGTTGGCAAGTATCCCGTTCCGGTCCCGGCCGGCGTCCAGGTGGCGCTGCAGGGCCGTACCGTGGTGGCCAAGGGCAAGAATGGCGAGCTGAAGCTCGACCTGACCGATGAGGTCGATGTGGAGATCGGGGCGGGCGAGGTGGCGGTGAAGCCGCGCCGCGACGACCGCCGTTCCCGCACCATGTGGGGCACCACCCGCAGCCTGATCAACGGCATGGTCACGGGCGTCTCCACCGGCTTCACCAAGTCGATGGAGATCACCGGCACCGGCTACCGTGCTGCGGTGCAGGGCAAGGACCTGGTCCTGTCGCTCGGCTTCAGCCACGAGGTGCGCTATCCGATCCCGGCCGGGATCACCATCGTCTGCGAGCGCCCGACCGCCGTGAAGGTGAGCGGGGCGGACAAGCAGCGGGTGGGCCAGGTGGCCGCCGAGATCCGGGCCTATCGCGGCCCCGAGCCCTACAAGGGCAAGGGTGTCCGTTACACCGACGAGCAGATCCTCCGGAAGGAGGGTAAGAAGAAGTAATGGCCGACAAGCTCGCATTGCAGCAGCGCCGCCGTTCGCGGCTGCGCTACCAGCTGAAGATCAAGTCGGGCGGGCGTCCCCGCCTCTCGGTCTTCCGTTCGGGCAAGCACATCTATGCGCAGGTGATCGACGACGCGCAGGGCCGCACCCTGGCTGCCGCCTCGACGCTCGAGAAGGAGCTGCGCGACAGCCTGAAGACCGGGGCGGACAAGGATGCCGCCGTGGTCGTCGGCAAGCGCGTGGCCGAGCGGGCGCTGGCCGCCGGTGTCACCGCGGTCGTCTTCGACCGTGGGCCCTACCTTTACCATGGCCGGGTCAAGGCCCTGGCCGACGCCGCCCGCGAGGGCGGGCTGTCGTTCTGAGGATCGCAGAATATGGCACGTGAACCGAGGGGCGGTGGCGGCGGCGAGGGCGGCGATCGTCGCCGCGGCCGTGGCCGGGACCGGGACCGCGACAACCGGCAGGAGCGGCAGGAAGGCGACGAGCTGAAGGACAAGCTCGTCACCATCAACCGCGTTGCCAAGGTGGTGAAGGGTGGTCGTCGCTTCAGCTTCGCGGCCCTGGTCGTCGTTGGCGACCAGAAGGGCCGGGTCGGCTGGGGCGCGGGCAAGGCCCGCGAGGTGCCGGAGGCGATCCGCAAGGCGACCGAGCAGGCGAAGCGGACCATGATCCGCGTGCCGATGCGGGAAGGCCGGACGCTGCACCACGACGTGATCGGCGAGTTCGGCGCTGGCCGCGTGATCCTGCGCTCGGCCCCGGCCGGCACGGGCATCATCGCCGGCGGCCCGATGCGCGCGGTGTTCGAGACGCTGGGCATGGGCGACGTGGTCGCCAAGTGCACCGGCTCGACCAACCCGCACAACATGATCAAGGCGACCTTCGCGGCGCTCACGCGCTCGACCAGCCCGCGGGCGGTCGCTTCCCGGCGCGGCAAGAAGGTCTCCGACCTGCTCGGCCCGCGCAAGGACCAGGCGCCGGCCGAGACCTCGGCGGCGGAGGCCCCGAATGTCTGAAACGAAGAAGACCGTGAAGGTGACCCAGATCGGGTCGCCCATCGGCCGCAAGCCCGGTCAGCGCGAGACGCTGATCGGCCTCGGCCTCAACAAGATGCACCGCTCGCGGGAGCTGGAGGACACCCCCTCCGTCCGCGGCATGATCCGCAAGGTCGCCCACCTGGTGAAGGTGGAAGGCTGAGCCGCCGTCCGATCGCCGGAGGGCTGCCCGTCATCCCGGGCGGCCCGGAGGCGTGAATCGGCCGGCGACGCACGAGGGCTAAGGCAATGAAGCTCAACGAACTGCGCGACAATCCGGGCGCGCGCTACAAGTCGAAGCGGCTCGGCCGCGGCATCGGCTCGGGCAAGGGCAAGACCTCCGGCAAGGGCGTGAAGGGCCAGAAGGCCCGCGAAGGCGTGTCGCTGAACGGGTTCGAGGGCGGTCAGCTCCCGATCTACCGGCGGCTCCCGAAGCGCGGCTTCGTCAACCCGTTCCGCAAGGAATACGCCCCGCTCAATCTCGGCGCGCTCGACAAGGCGATCGAGGCCGGTCGGCTGCCGGCCGGCGAGCCGATCGACGAGGCGAAACTGCGCGAGTCAGGCGTGGTCCGCACCGGCGCCAAGCTGGCGGGCATCCGCCTGCTGGCGCATGGCGAGATCACCCGGGCGGTGACCATCACCGTCTCCGGCGCCTCCGCTGCCGCCGTCGCGGCGGTGCAGGCGGCGGGCGGGTCCGTCACGCTGCTGAACGCCCCGGCCGAGGCCGCCGCGGAGGGCTGATGCCTGCCGCCCGGCAGGGTGGCGGCTCGGTCGGATTGAGCCTGCGCGCGGCGGTCCGGGTGTTCCCCTCGGGGCCGATCGCAGGCTAGACAAGGTATCGTGGCTGCGGCGCCACGGCCGGGGGAGCCTCCCCCGGTTGTCGGCGCCGCGGTCGTGTGGAGGGTTTGCAATCCCATGGCCTCCGCCGCCGAACAGCTCGCGGCCAATCTGAATCTCGGTGTCCTCTCCAAGGCCACCGAGCTCAAGAAGCGCATCTGGTTCACGCTGGGCGCGCTGATCGTCTACCGGTTCGGCACCTATGTGCCGGTGCCGGGCGTGGATGCCGCCGTGATGGGCGAGATCCTGGCCCAGCACGGGGGCGGCATCCTCGGCATGTTCGACATGTTCACCGGTGGTGCGCTCGGGCGCATGACGGTGTTCGCGCTGAACATCATGCCCTACATCTCGGCCAGCATCATCATCCAGCTGATGACGGCCGCCGTCCCGACGCTCGAGGCCCTGAAGAAGGAAGGCGAGGCGGGGCGGAAGAAGCTCAACCAGTACACCCGCTACCTCACGGTCCTGATCGCCATCTTCCAGGCCTGGGGCATCGCCATCGGGCTTGAGAGCATGCGGGGCAGCTTCGGCTCGGCGGTGCTCGACCCCGGCTGGTTCTTCCGCATCTCCTGCGTCATCACGCTGGTCGGCGGGACCATGTTCCTGATGTGGCTGGGCGAGCAGATCACCGCCCGCGGCGTCGGCAACGGCATCTCGCTCATCATCTTCGCCGGCATCGTGGCCAACCTGCCCTCCGCCCTGGTTTCCACCCTGGAACTCGGCCGGACCGGCGCGCTCTCGACCTTCTTCATCATCTTCTTCCTGGTCGCGGCGCTCGCGGTCGTCGCCCTGGTCGTCTTCGTCGAGCGGGCGCAGCGCCGGATCCCGGTGCAGTACCCGAAGCGCCAGGTCGGCAACCGCATGTTCGGCGGCGAATCGACGCATCTGCCGCTCAAGCTGAACACTGCCGGCGTGATCCCGCCGATCTTCGCCTCCTCCCTGCTGCTGCTGCCGGCCACGGTCGCGGGCTTCAGCACGGACCCGACGTCGGAGGGCTGGCTACAGACCATCGCCAATGCGCTCGCACACGGGCAGCCGCTCTACATGGCGCTCTATACGGCGCTGATCATCTTCTTCGCCTTCTTCTACACCGCCGTGGTGTTCAACCCGGTGGAGACGGCGGACAACCTGAAGAAGTATGGCGGCTTCGTGCCGGGCATCCGCCCCGGCCAGAACACCGCGGATTATTTCGACCGGGTGCTCACCCGGCTGACCGCGGTGGGCGCGCTTTATCTCAGCCTGGTCTGCATCCTGCCGGAACTGCTGATCAGCAACTATGGCGTGCCTTTCTACTTCGGCGGCACTTCCCTGCTCATCATCGTCTCTGTCACCATGGACACGGTGGCGCAGGTCCAGTCGCATCTCTTCGCCCACCAGTACGAAGGCCTGATCCGGAAGGCCAGGCTGGGCGGCCGCGGGGCGCCGCGCGGGCGTTGACCGGGCGCTGGGCGGCGCTCCGGACGTGACTAGGCGCGGGCGCCCGGGCGGCCGCGGAACGGATGGGGGATGACGGGTATGAACCTGATCCTGCTTGGCCCGCCTGGGGCCGGCAAAGGCACCCAGGCGAAACGCCTGGAGGACCGATACGGCCTCAGGCAGATCTCGACCGGTGACATGCTGCGGGCCGAGGTGAAGTCCGGCAGCGAGATCGGCCTGCAGGCCAAGGCGATCATGGAGCGGGGCGAACTCGTCCCGGATGCCATCATCATCGCCATGCTGGCCGCGCGCGTCTCGGCGCCCGATCTGGCGCAGGGCTTCATCCTGGACGGCTTTCCCCGCACGGTCCCGCAGGCCGAGGCGCTGGACGTGGTCCTGAAGGAGAAGGCCATGCCGCTCCACCATGTCATCGAGCTGCAGGTGGACGACGCGGCGCTGGTCGAGCGGATTTCCGGCCGTTTCACCTGCGCGAAGTGCGGGGAGGGCTACCACGACAGCTTCAAGCAGCCGAAGCAGGCCGGGGTCTGCGATGTCTGCGGGGGGACGGAGTTCACCCGCCGGGCGGATGACAACGCCACGACGGTCGCCTCGCGGCTGGAGGCCTATCACCGCCAGACCGCGCCGTTGCTGCCCTATTATGCCTCCAAGGGCATCCTGCGGGTGGTGGACGGCATGGCCGAGATGGACGAGGTTGCGCGGCAGATCGAGGGCATCCTCGGACCTCTGCCGCAAAAGGGTTGACGGCAGGGGGGCGTCGACTATAGTCCGCGCCTCCCGCGGACTGGGTGGCCTCTGGGCCGCCACGGCCGCGCTTAGCCGTTCGTAAGTTTAACGAAGATCACCTCGCCGGCAGGGCGCAGGGGCCAGGGTGGCCCCGGTCCGGCCGGTGTCGAGCAGGAGCGACAGGCTCCAGGAGCTGAGCAGTGGCGCGCATCGCCGGTGTCAACATTCCCACGAACAAGCGCGTGCCGATTTCGCTGCGCTATATTTATGGCATCGGGCCGAAGAACGCGCTCGATATCTGCCATGCGCTCGGCATCCCCGAGGAGCGTCGGGTCAACCAGCTGACGGATGAGGAAATCCTCAAGATCCGTGAGCTGATCGACCGCGAATACCGGGTCGAGGGTGATCTTCGCCGCGAAGTGGCGATGAACATCAAGCGCCTGATGGACATGGCCTGCTACCGTGGCCTCCGTCACCGCAAGGGCCTGCCGGTCCGCGGCCAGCGCACCCATACAAATGCCCGGACCCGCAAGGGCAAGGCCGTGCCGATCGCCGGCAAGAAGAAGGTGACGAAGTAAGATGGCTCGCGAACCCCGCGGCGGCTCCCGCGCTCCGCGCAAGAAGGAGCGCAAGAACATCGCCACCGGCGTGGCGCATGTGCTGGCCTCCTTCAACAACACCATCGTCACGATCACGGACGCCCAGGGCAACGCGATCGCCTGGTCCTCCTCCGGCAGCCAGGGCTTCAAGGGCAGCCGGAAGTCCACCCCCTATGCGGCGCAGGTCGCCGCCGAGGATGCCGGGCGCAAGGCGCGCGAGCACGGGATGGAGCAGCTGGAAATCATGGTGAGCGGCCCGGGTTCGGGGCGCGAGTCGGCGCTGCGCGCGCTGCAGGCGGTCGGCTTCTATGTCACGGCGATCCGTGACGTGACGCCGATCCCGCATAACGGCTGCCGCCCCCGCAAGCGCCGGCGCGTCTGAGACGCGCCGTTTCGGGGGAAGGTGCCGCAAGGAGATGCTCGTGATCGAGAGGAATTGGCGGTCGCTGATTCGCCCGGAGAAGCTGGGCGTCGAGGTTGGGTCGGACCCGGACCGCGTTGCGACCATCGTGGCCGAGCCGCTGGAGCGCGGCTTTGGCATGACGCTCGGCAATGCGCTGCGCCGCGTGCTGCTGTCCTCGCTGCAGGGCGCGGCCGTGACCGCGCTCCGCATCGACGGCGTGCTGCATGAGTTCAGCAGCATCCAAGGCGTGCGGGAGGACGTGACCGACCTCGTCCTCAACGTGAAGCAGCTTGCCATCCGGATGCAGGGCGAGGGGCCGAAGCGCCTCCAGCTCACCGCGAACGGCCCGGGCGAGGTGACGGCCGGCCAGATCCAGACCACCGGGGATATCGAGATCTCGAACCCCGACCTGGTGATCTGCACGCTTGATGACGGCGCCAAGCTGTCCATGGAGCTGACAGTCAACACCGGCAAGGGCTATGTCCCGGCCGCCCAGAACCGCCCCGAGGATGCGCCGATCGGCCTGATCCCGGTGGATGCGATCTACTCCCCGGTGCGCCGCGTGGCCTACCGCGTGGAGCCGACCCGCGTCGGTCAGGTGACGGACTACGACAAGCTCGTCCTGAACGTCGAGACCGACGGCACGGTGGCACCGGAGGACGCGGTGGCGCTGGCCGCCCGCATCCTGCAGGACCAGCTGCAGCTCTTCATCAACTTCGACGAGCCGCGCGAGCGCAAGGTGGAGGAAGAGCGGGACGACCTGCCCTTCAACCGCAACCTGCTCCGCAAGGTCGATGAGCTGGAGCTGTCGGTCCGCTCGGCGAACTGCCTGAAGAACGACAACATCGTCTATATCGGCGACCTGGTGCAGAAGACGGAGCAGGAGATGCTCCGGACCCCGAATTTCGGCCGCAAGTCGCTGAACGAGATCAAGGAGGTCCTCTCCTCCATGGGCCTCGGCCTGGGCATGACCGTCACGGGCTGGCCGCCGGAGAATATCGAGGATCTGGCCAAGAAGCTGGAAGAGCCGTTCTGAACGGCCGTTCCCGGCTTCTTGTCCACTGCTGAGTGAGCCGCTGCGCCGGCAACCTGGGAAGTTAGAACAATGCGTCACGGTATGGCCGGCCGTAAGCTCGGCGTCACCTCCACCCACCGGATCGCCATGTTCCGCAACATGGCGACCAGCCTGCTGAAGCACGAGCAGATCACCACCACCCTGCCGAAGGCGAAGGAGCTGCGCCCCTATGTCGAGCGCATCATCACGCTCGGCAAGCGCGGCGGCCTGCATGCGCGCCGCCAGGCCTATGCGCAGATCATGGACGAGAAGGTGGTGGACAAGCTCTTCACCACCATCGCCGAGCGCTACAAGGCCCGCAACGGCGGCTATACCCGCGTGCTGAAGGCCGGCATCCGCTACGGCGACGCCGCCTCCATGGCGGTGATCGAGCTGGTGGACCGCGACCCGGCCGCGAAGGGCCAGGACAGCGGCCCGAAGCCCGAGGTGGCGGAGGCCGAGCAGGACGCGGCGTAAGCCGCCAGGCCTGACGACGGGTTCTGAAGGGGCGGCGGGGCAACCTGCCGCCCCTTTCGCATCTCCGCCTCCCGGTGGCCAACCGGCATGGGCGGCGCTTGCTCTCCGGCGGGTTGGGTTTGGAACGGAATCCGCCGGGCTTGCACGCCCGGCTGCGGCCTGCGCTACCCCGGCGGCGGGTTCCGGCGCATCTCCTGCGGCACATGTCGGTCGAGGAACTCGCGCAGCGGCGCGCAGGCCGGTTGTGACAGGGAGCGGTCCAGCAGGGCCCAGCAGCGCGGGCCGTGCTGCAGGTAGTGCGGCTTGCCGTCCCGCCGGTCCAGCCTCACCCAGAGTGCGGCGACCCGCAGGTGCCGCTGCGCCCCGCAGGCCGCCATGGCGCCGAGGAAGGCGCCGCGGTCGAGGCCGGGACGGGCGCTGAGATAGGTGGCCAGCGCCGCCCGTCGCGTCGCCGGCGCCACGTCCCGCCGCGCATCCTCGACCAGCGAGATCACGTCATAGGCCGGGTGGCCCAGCGCGCCGTCCTGGAAGTCCAGGATGCCGGTGCGGCGTGGGCCGTCGCGCTCCTCCAGCCGCATCAGGTTGGCGGGGAAGTAGTCGCGGTGGACGAAGCCCTGCGCGCCGGCGAAGGGGGCCAGCATGGCGTGAATGGCCTCGTCCAGCTCCCGCCGCACGGTCTCGGCGGGCGTCTCGCCGAAGGCGGCGGGCCACCACCAGTCGAGGAAGGTGGCCGCCGTCGCGCGGGACATGGCGGCGGCATCCCAGGCCGGCAGGCCGGGCGGCGGCGGGGCGGCATGCAGCGTGGCCAGCGCCTCGGCCGCCTCGGTATAGAGAGGGACCGGATCGGCGCCGGCATCCAGCAGCGCCGCATGCGTCGCCTCGCCGAAATCCTCGATGAGGAGGAACCCCGCCTCGGCATCCTCAGCCATGATCTCCGGCACCGAGAGGCCGGCGGCCAGCAGGTGCCGGGCAAGGTCGCGGAAGGGCCGCACATCCTCGGGCGGCGGCGCGTCCATCAGCAGCGCCGGGCGTGGGCCGCCGACCAGCCGGACATAGCGGCGGAAGCTGGCATCGGCGGCAAGCGGCCGGCGCTCGGCGCCGCCATAGCCATGGGCGGCGAGGAAAGGCTCGGGGTATCTCAAGAATCCAGCTCCTTCAGCCGGTCCGGCCAGCCGGAGAAGGTGGCGATGCGCTCCTCCTCTGCCGCGCCATAGGCCATCCGCACCACCAGCGCCTCCGCTGGTCGCTGGTCGCCCAGCCGTTCCGGCCATTCGACGATCACCAGGCCCTGCCGGGCTTCCTCCCAGCCGAGCTCCGCCAGGTCGGCGGGACCGGAGAGGCGGTAGAGATCGAAATGATGCGCCTCCAGCCCGCCCGGCAACTCGTAGCTCTGCACCAGGGTGAAGCTGGGGGAGGGGACCTCGAGCCCCGGATCGCCGGCCAGCGCCCGCAGCAGGGCACGGGCGAAGGCGCTCTTGCCCGCGCCCAGCGGTCCCTCCAGCAGCAGCGCATCGCCCGGGCGCAGCAGCGGCGCGAGCCGGGCGGCGAGGCGCCCGGTGGCGGCGAGGTCGGACAGGGTCACGCTGATCGGGCCTTCCATCGCCACCCCTGTGGAAACGGGCCCGCCTTTCTGCCGGCTCGGCCGCGGCGCATCAAGCAGGCAGAAGGGTCACCGGCGAAGCCCCGCCAGGGCGAGGCGCTTGAAGGCCCGGTAGTCCTCGGGGAGATCGACGAAGCGCTCCTCCGCCTCGATGCCGCCCTCCCAGAACAGGCCGAGGCCGCTTTCCGCCTCGGTCAGCTTGCGCCCGACCTCGGCGCGGGTCAGGTACATCGCCGGGTCGAGATAGAGGGCCGCGGTCTTGGCGGTGAAGAGCAGCCGCGCGCCGCCCTCCGGGCCAAGCCAGCCTGGCTCGACGAACCAGCGATGGTGGTGGAAGCCGATCTCGGGCATGCCGCCGAAGGCCCGGCGCAGCCGGAAGCCGCGCTGCTTGCAGTAGATCTCCCGCAGCCGCGACGGCGTCTCGACATAGCCGGCCTTGGCCACCCGCGACATCTCCCGGCAGACCAGGAGGGGATCCCGCACATCCTCCAGCAGATGGCTGCAGAAGACGAAATCGAAGTATTTGTCCGGGTAGGGCCAGGGCGCGAGGCAGGCGTCGTGGACGGTCCAGGTCTCCGCGGTGACGCGCTCGGGCTCGCCGGGGTCGAGGGCCTCCTCCAGGCGGCGGGTCGCATGGGGTTGCAGGTCCATGGCATGGGTCGCCAGCCGCAGCGGGCGGTACCAGCCGCCGACATCCAGCACGCGCCCCGCGCCGCGGGCGATCTCGATCAGGCGCGGCAGATTCGCGTTCAGGATCATGCGTTCGGCGGCCCGGTGCGGTTGGGGGTTGGTTCCTCCTCATCGCCATTCCGGCGCGGACTGGCAAGGCCGGGGGAGGGGGGCTGGTGGCGTGGCCGGTCCGGGTGTTCCCAGGCGGGGCGTCGAGCGGGTATGACCGGCCGCTCCGGTTGGGAAGGACGCCGATGACGGCGGGAGTGAGCGGCATGCGCGCCTCGGGCAAGGCTTTCGGTTCGCACGCCTCCGGCGTGACGGTCGAGACGGATGTGGCGGTGATCGGCGCGGGGCCCGTCGGCCTCTTCGCGGTCTTCGAATGCGGCATGCTGCGCATGCGCTGCGTCGTCATCGACGCGCTGGACGCCATCGGCGGCCAGTGCAGCGCGCTCTATCCGGAGAAGCCGATCTTCGACATCCCCGCCCATCCGGCGATCGAGGGCGCGGAGCTGATCGAGCGTCTCGAGGCGCAGGCGGCCCCCTTCACGCCGCTCTACCTGCTCGGCCGCCGCGTGGAGCGGCTGCGGGAGCTGGATGGCGAGTGGGAGCTCGGCACCAGCGCCGGCGACCATATCCGGGCCAAGGCGGTGATCCTGGCGGCTGGCGCCGGCGCCTTCGGCCCGAACCGCCCGCCGCTGGAGGGGCTGCACGGCTACGAGGCATCGGGCGCGGTGCGCTACCTGGTCTCCCGGCGGGAGGATTTCCGCGGCAAGCGGGTGGTGATCGCGGGCGGCGGCGACAGCGCGGTGGACTGGGCGCTGTCGCTGAAGGAGGTCGCGGCGAAGGTCACGGTGGTGCACCGCCGGCCGAAATTCCGCGCGGCGCCCGAGAGTGCCGCACGCCTGGACCAGGCGGCGGCACGGGGCGAGGTGGAAATGGCCATCCCCTACCAGCTCCACGGGCTGGAGGGGGACGGCTCACGCCTCACGGGCGTCGTGCTCTCGACCCTCAAGGGCGAGACGAAGACCGTTCCGGCCGACTACCTGCTGCCCTTCTACGGTCTCTCGATGGAACTCGGCCCGATCGCGGAGTGGGGGCTGGGGCTGGAGCGCAGCCACATCGCCGTGACGCCCGCGACCTGCGAGACCAACCTGCCGGGCATCCATGCGGTCGGCGACATCGCCACCTATCCGGGGAAGCTGAAGCTGATCCTGCAGGGCTTCTCGGAGGCGGCGATGGCCGCGCATGCCATCCACCCGCGGGTCTTCCCGGGCGAGGCGCTGCATTTCGAGTACAGCACGACCAAGGGCGTCCCGGCGGGGTGATGCCGGCGGGGGCGTTCCCGGCCGAGGAGCGACGCCGCGAAACGTGACCCTGCCCCGGCGTGGGCGGGAGCGTTGTTGCGCGTGAACGGTACGGCGCGGCAACTCCTCTCCGGCCAGCCGCCCGTGCTGCATCGGCGCGGATAGGCGGCGCGGCCGCCAACGGGCTCTCCGGCGGGAGGGGCCGGGACGAGGCAGTCCGTACGCTGGCGCGACCTGGCCGGAGCGGAGATCGGCCATGACCAGGATCTTCACCGCAAGCCTCACCGGACGGCAGGAGGTGCCGCCCAACAACTCGGCGGCCAGCGGCGGCGGCATCGTCATCTGGGATGACGACGCCGACCGGGCGACCTACCAGTTCACCGCCAGGGGCCTGGATTTCGGGCCGGCCACCGGGACCGGGGCGCAGACGCCGTCCACCGCCGACGACGTCATCAGCATGCATTTCCACAGCCAGTTCCGCGGCGCGAATGGCGGCGTGGTCTTCGGGCAGATCAACCCCGCGCAGGATGCCGACGACCTCAGGATCACCCGCAATGACGACGGGTCCTGGACCATCGCCGGTGCCTGGGAACGGACCGACCCCGCCACCATCCCGGTGACCGATTTCGCGGCGGTGCTGGACCTGACGCCGGCCGGCCTCGACATCCCGCTCTATTTCAACATCCACTCCACGGCCTTCCCGGCCGGCGAGATCCGTGGCCAGCTGGTCTCGGCCGGCACGGTGGGAAGCTCCATCCGGGACGGCTTCGACGCCGACTTCTACAAGCAGACCTACCCGGACGTGGCCGCGGCGGCGCTGTTCGGCATCAACCCAAGGCTGCACTTCGACAATATCGGCTGGAAGGAGGGGCGCGACCCGAATGCGCTCTTCGACACCTCCGGCTATCTCGAGACCTATCGGGACGTGGCGGAGGCGGGCGTGAACCCGCTGGACCACTACATCGCCCATGGCGCCGCGGAAGGGCGAGATCCCTCGCGCTACTTCGACAGTTCCTCCTACCTCGCGGCCCATCCGGACGTCGCGGCGGCCGGGATGAACCCTCTCCAGCACTTCCTCATGCATGGCATCCAGGAAGGCCGGAACGCCTTCGCCGATGGTGTCTGGGGCTGAACGGGACCGGCGGGCATCCATCCGGGCGCAGGACATGCCGATGCATGTCCTGCCTCAGACGCCGGCGGCCCTCCGGGCCTTGGCCGCGGCGCGCCTTCGCGCGCGGCCTGCCCCGCGGGCCGCAGGTCGGGACGTCATGAGCCAGGCATGACTCCTGGCCCGGAGCCGTCATCGGGGCTGACGCCGCTTGCATGAATACATCGGCATCTGCGCAGGACAGTATGAAACGCCACCTGAGTGGCTCCACTCAGGCGGCGCAGCCTGCTCGTCCGGGCAAAGGGCTGGAGTGCCCGGCGCGCATCACCCTGCGCGGCGGACCAGTCTACAGCGGGTGGGCGTCCAGGACTGAACGCCCACCCGCTGGTGCCCTTTGTTTTCCGAGCAGAGTTTCGCTCCCAGGCGTCCACGCCCATCCACGATCTGCTCTAGGCTTCCATCCCGCCATGCTTACGCAGCAGCCCGTCCAGCCGCTCGCGGTCCGCGCGCGGAACCTCCAGCCGCATGGTCACCCGGTCATCGTCCAGGTCGATCTCGGCACAGCGCCGGTCGATCGGTCCCTCCCGCACCGCGGCCTCCAGCGCCAGCTTGGCGGTCTCGCTGTCCGGGAAGCGCAGGGAGAGCGTGACGCCGTCATCGCAGGGCGCGGGCTTCGAGCCCTTCGGGTCCATCATCGATTCGGGCGGCACGGCGCGGGAGCCCTGGTCGGTGGTGTAGGCGACCGGATCGCTCGCCGGGAAGGTCTGCTCCACGCCGGATTCCACATTGGCATCGGAGGTGTTCTCGGGATGCTCGGTGCCCTTCGGGTTGCGCGTCTGGGTGGCCATGGTTGAGGTGTCCCTCTCCTCTCGGGTCCCTCGAACGCATGGCGGAAGGATGGGTTCGCCCCGGATGTTGCGCTGGCGGCGAGATGGGAGGGCGGCGGATGCGGATCGAGCGCTGCGACGGGGCGGGGCTGGCGGACTGGGTGGCGCTGCGCCAGGTGCTCTGGCCGGAGGGCGGCGCGGCGGAGCACCGTGCGGAGGCCGAGGCGCTGCTCGCCCGCCCGGAGGAGGCGGTGGCCTTCCTGGCACGCGACCCGGCCGGCGCCGCCATCGGCTTCGCCGAGGCCCGGCTGCGGCGGGACCCTGTGAATGGCTGCGCGACCTCGCCGGTCGCCTTTCTGGAAGGCATTCTCGTGCTGCCGGGCTGGCGCCGGCGCGGCCTCGCCCGCGCGCTCTCCGGGGCGGTCGAGGCCTGGGCGCTGTCGCTGGGCTGTGCCGAACTGGCCTCGGACGCGCTGCTCGACAATGCGGCCTCGCACCGGATGCACCGCGCCCTACGCTTCGAGGAGACGGAGCGAGTGGTGTTCTACCGGAAGGCGCTGGCGCCGCGTCCCGGTTGACGCCGCGCCGGCAGGCCCCGGTCAGTTCCCGGCAGCCTGCCCGGGTTGCGGGCCAGCCATCCCAGGGCCTCCCTGGGGGCTCAGGCCGCCAGCCCCTCCAGCGGCCAGCGCGGCCGCGGCGCATGGCCGAGTTCGTCGGTGAGCCCGAGCCGCAGCCGTTCCACCCCCGCCCAGGCCACCATCACCGCATTGTCGGTGCAGAGCCGGATGGGTGGCGCCACCAGCGGCAGCCCGCGTTTCGCCGCGGCGGCCGAGAGCGCGCCGCGCACCGCCTGGTTGGCGGCGACGCCGCCGGCCACCACCATCGCGGTCGCCTCCGGCAGCATGGCCAGCGCATGCTTCGCCCGGTCGGCCAGCACCGCGGCGACCGCGGCCTGGAAGGCGGCGGCGATGTCCGCCTTGTCCTGGTCGGAAGGCGCGCCGCCCGGGCAGCGCGCGACGGCATGGGCGACGGCGGTCTTGAGGCCGGACCAGGAGAAGTCGCAGCCCGGCCGGCCCAGCAGGGGGCGGGGCAGCGGGATGCGCGCCGGATTACCGGCCTTGGCGAGCCGTTCCAACGCCGGCCCGCCTGGCCAGGGCAGGCCGAGCAGCTTGGCCGCCTTGTCGAAGGCCTCCCCCACCGCGTCGTCGAGGGTGGTGCCTAGCCGGCGGTAGCGCCCCACCCCTTCCACCGCGACGCACTGGCAATGCCCGCCCGAGAGCAGCAGCAGCAGGTAGGGGAAGCGCACCGGCGTCTCCACCACCCCGGGCAGGGTCGCGGTCAGGGCATGCGCCTCCAGGTGGTTCACCGCGACGAAGGGCAGGCCATGCGCCAGCGCGATCCCCTTGCCGAGGGTGCTGCCGACGATCAGCCCGCCGATCAGCCCGGGGCCGGAGGTGGCGGCGATGCCCGCCAATTGGGAGAATTCCAGCCCGGCCTTCTCCATCACCTGGGCCACCAGCCGCGGCAGATGCTCCAGATGCGCGCGCGCCGCGATCTCCGGCACCACGCCGCCATAGGGGGAGTGCTCCTTCTCCTGGCTCAGCACCGCCTCGGCCAGGATGGTGCCGTCGGCGCGGAGCACGGCCGCGGCAGTCTCGTCGCAGCTCGATTCCAGCCCCAGCACTGCGGCTTCCGTGTCCATCCAGCCTTCCTCATCCCCGGTCGCGGTTCTAAGACAGCGCCATGCCTTCCGGCCACCACCATGCCGCGGTCCCGCGCCACGGCCGTCTCCTGCCGCTCCGGGTCGGTACCCGCGGCTCGCCCCTCGCGCTCTGGCAGACGCGGCATTTCCTGTCGATCGTCACCGAGCTCTGCCCCGTGCTGCGCGCCGCGCAGGCCTTCGAGGAACATGTGATCGCCACCTCCGGCGATCGCATCCTCGACCGGCGCCTGGCGGATATCGGCGGCAAGGGCCTCTTCGCCAAGGAGATCCATGAAGCCCTGCTGGACGGCCGCGTCGATTTCGCGGTCCACAGCCTGAAGGACCTCGAGACCGAGATGCCGCCCGGCATCGTGCTGGCCTGCACCCTGCGCCGGGAGGATGCGCGGGATGCCATCATCCTCGGCGCGGGCTGCGCGGAGCCGGATTCGGCCGACCCCTATGCCTGCCTGCCCGCCGGGGCGGTCATCGGCACCGCCTCCGTCCGGCGGCAGAGCCAGATCCTCTTCGCCCGGCCGGATCTGCGCTGCGCCATGATCCGCGGCAATGTCCAGACACGCCTGTCCCGCGTCCGCGGCGGGGAGTTCGCCGCCAGCCTGCTGGCGCTGGCCGGCCTCCGCCGCCTGGGGCTGGAGGGCGAGGCGGCGGTGGTGCTGGACCCCGAATCCATGGTCCCCGCCGCCGGACAGGGCATCGTCGGCATCACGGTCCGCGAATCGGACGTGGAACTGTGCGAGCTGCTCTCGGCCATCGAGGACCGGGAGGCAGCGGCGGTCAGCCGGGCGGAGCGCGCCTTCCTGGCGGCCCTGGACGGTTCCTGCCGCACCCCGATCGGGGGCCATGCCCGCCTGCTGCCGAATGGCGACCTGCACCTGACCGGGCTGGTCGCCCGGCCGGATGGCAGCTTCCTGCTGAAGCGCGCCGCGACCGGCCCGGCGGCCGATGCGGCGCGGCTGGGTGCCGAACTCGGCCGCAGCCTGCGGGCCGACAGCCCCGCCGACCTCTTCGCCTGACGCCGTGGCGGCGGAGGCACCCGGGGTCCTGATCACCCGGCCGGAGCCGGGCGCGGCCGAGACCGCGCGCCGCGTCGCCGCGCTCGGCTGGCGGCCGGTCCCGGCGCCGGCGCTGGTGCTGGCACCGCGCCCCGTCCCCCTGCCGCCGGCCAGGGTCCTGCGGCCGGTCCAGGCGTTGCTGCTCACCAGCCGCGCCGCCGCCCGCGCCCTGCCCCCCACGGACATCCCGGTGCTGGCGGTGGGGGAGGCGACGGCGGCCGAGGCCCGCGCCCGCGGCTTCCCGCGGGTGGAGGCCGCCGCCGGCGACGCCGCGGCGCTGGCCGAGCATGCCGCGCGGCGACTCGACCCAGCGGCGGGGCCGCTGCTGCTGGCGGTGGGGGAGGGCTATGGGGCGGAGTTGGCGGCGGATCTCCGCGCCCGCGGCTTCCGGGTGATCCGGCGCGTCGCCTATGTCGCCCGGCCGGCCACCACCCTGCCGGCGGAAGCCAGCGCGGCCCTGCAACAAGATGGTGAGGTCGTTGCCGCGCTGTTCTTCTCGCCCCGTTCGGCCCGCTGTGCCATCTCCCTCATCAAGGCGTCCGGCCACGCGGCGACCGCGGCGGGGATGGAAGCGTTGGCGATCAGTCCCAGGGTGGCCGAGGCGGCGACCCGGGCCCTCGCACCCCTGGCCTGGCGCGCGGTGCGAGTCGCCGACCGGCCGGACCAGGACGCATTGTTGGCATTGCTCGGTCCCAGATAGGCTGCACGCATGAGCGAGACACCCGAGAAACCCGCCAGCGACACTCCGCCGGCCCCCCGCAACTCCCCGCTGGCGCCGCCGGCGCCGCGCCGGCTCGACCCGGCGGCCATCATGATCGGCGTCGGCGGCGTGGTGCTGCTGCTGGCGGTCTGGTGGCTGCTGACCACGCCGCGCTCGACCACCGAGGCGGCCGTCGATCCGGCGCGCGTGGCGCAGCTGGAACAGCGGCTCGGCACGCTGGAGGGCGTGCGGGGCGAGCTCGGCACGGTCACCGGCCGCCTCGGCGCCCTCTCCGCGGTCGAGGGCCGCGTGCAGGCGCTCGAATCGCGGCCCGCGCCGGCCATCCCCGACCTCCGGCCGCTGGAGGGACAGATCGCGGCGCTCAACGAGCGCATCGCGGCGAATGACCGCCGGCTGCAGGCGCTGGACGCCCGCCCGGCCTTCGATCCCGCCACGGTCGCGTCACGCTCCGCGCTCGATGCGCTCGGCACCCGTCTCGACCGGATGGGTGAGCGGATCGAGCAGACCACCGCCCGCGTGCAGCAGCAGGAGGCGGAGCTGAACCGCCGGCTGCAGGAGCAGCAGCAGGCCGTGACGCAGCGCCTGCAGGACGCGCAGCAATCCGTCTCCCAGCGCCTGCAGGAGGCGCAGCGCAGCGGCGAGCAGCGCGAGCAGTCTGCCCAGCAGGCGGCCACGCAGCGCCTGCAGGCGCTGGAGGAGCAGACCCAGCGGCGCCTGCAGGGGCTGGAGTCCTCGCTGACGCAGCGCATGGCGGCGCTGGAGGAGGCGCAGCAGAAGATGGCCGCGCTCGAGGCCCGCACCGCGCGGCTTGCCGCCCTGGACCGGGTGCGCAGCGCCCTCGTCGCCGGCCAGCCGCTTGGCGAGGGCTTGGCGCGTGTCGAACAGCCGCCGCAGGCGCTCGCCCGCTTCGCCCAGTCGGCGCCGCCGACCGAGGCCTCGCTCCGCCTCTCCTTCGAAGACGCGGCGAAGGCGGCCCGCGCCGCCTCCGACCCGGCGGCGCAGCCGGATGGCAGCCGGGCCGGGGTGGTGGACAGCGCGCTGTCCCGCATGGGCGGGCTGGTCACCGTCCGCCGCGGCGAGCAGGTGGTCTGGGGCGATGCCGCGGAGCAGCAGATCGAGCGCGCCCGCCGCGCGCTGGAGGCGGGAGACCTTGAGATGAGCCTGCAGCAGATCGAGAAGCTGCCGCCGCCCGCCCGGGATGCGATGCGGTCCTGGGTGGACCAGGCCAGGGCGCTGGTCGCGGCCCGCGCCGCGCTGCGCCAGCTGGCGGCGGGCTGAGCCGATGCGGAGCGCCATCCTTGTCCTGCTGATCCTCGCGGCCGGCGTCGCCGGCGCGATGTGGCTGGCCGATCTCGGCGGGACGGTGGAGATCCAGGTCGGCGAGGCCTTCATCGGCACCAGCTTCCCAATTGCCTTGCTGATCCTGGTGCTGGGCTTCCTCGCGCTGCACCTGCTGCTGCTGGCCATCGGCGCCCTCCGCCGCTGGCCGCGGCGGTTCCGCGAGCGCCGCAGCGCGAAGCGCCGCGTCCAGGGGGATGCCGCGGTGACGCGGACGCTGATCGCGCTGGCCGCCGGCACCGCGGAGGCGGCGCGGCTCGAGGTGCGCAAGGCCCGCAACTGCCTGGGCGACACGCCGCAGACCCTGCTGCTGGCTGCCGAGGCGGAGCGCATGGCCGGCCGCGAGGAGTCGGCCGCCGAGCTCTTCCGCCGGCTGGCGGAGCGCGACGATGCGCGCTTCCTCGGGCTGCGTGGGCTGCTGCGGCAGGCCATGCAGAAGGGCGACTGGGACGCCGCCCGCGCGCTGGCGCGGGAGGCCGAGGCGGTGCAGCCCGGCGCCGCCTGGCTGCGGGAGGAGCGGGCGCAGCTCGCGCTGCAGACCCGCGAGTGGGGGGAGGCGCTGGCCCTCTCGCCGCCCGAGGCGCCCAAGGCCGCACTGGCGCTGGCCGCCGCGGCGGAGGAGCCTGACCCGGCCAGGGCGCTGGACCTGGAGCGGCAGGCCTTCCAACACGACAAGGCCTTCGCGCCGGCGGCGCTGGCGCTGGCGAAGCGGCTGCGCGAGGGCGGCAATGCCCGGCGCGCCGGCGCCGTGCTGGAGGAGGCCTGGGCGGCCGCGCCGCATCCCGACCTGGCCGAGCCCTATCTGGATGCCGAGCCGGACCCGCTGATGCGGGTGAAGGCCGCCGAGCATCTCATCCGCCGCAATCCGGATGCGGCCGAGAGCCGGCTGCTGCTGGCGCGCACCTCCCTCGCCGCCGGGCTCACCGGCCGCGCGCGCGGCGCGCTGGATGCGCTGGTCGGCTCGGGCGAGGAGGACCGCCGGGCCTATCTGCTGCTGGCCGAACTGGAGGAGGCCGAGCACGGCGAGACCGCCGAGGCGCGCGCCGCCCAGTCCCGCTGGTTGCGCCAGGCGGCAGCGGCCCGGCCGGAGCCGCGCTGGCGCTGCACCCATTGCGGCGCGGAGCACGCGGCCTGGACGCCGGTCTGCACCAGCTGCGACACGGTCGGGCAGATCGCCTGGACGGCGGCGCCGCGCGCCTCGGTGCCGGCGACCACCGCGGCCTGACCATCGACAGCCCCGGGCGGGTTCGCCCGGGGCATCCCGCGCGGTGCAAGAATGCGCCGCCTGCATGCGGGAGAAGCCGAAAGGGGCGTTGCCCTGGAGCGGCCATGCGTGTATCCAGCCGCTCCTGGCGAAGCCGACATAGCTCAGCGGTAGAGCAACTGATTCGTAATCAGTAGGTCCCCGGTTCAATCCCGGGTGTCGGCACCATCCTTTCCCAAGGAGTCCAGCAGCTTAGGCGCGCGCTTGTCCTGCTCTCGGGACGGACTTACGCTCCCTACAGCGCACTACGGTGCGTCTCCGTTCCGTTCCTGGGCGGTGCGGCCAAAGGCGGCTGGCATGACTAAAGCTGCGGTTCCACTACGGGTCGCCGGGGTTTCACTACAGCCGCACGGTGGCCGGGACCCTGAAAGCGCCTCCGACGCGCACGCCTCCTTCAAGATCTGCGACGGCCGGGTGTTGGTCTTCCACCGGGCTGACAGCCCCAACTGGTTCTCGCTGTGGCGGACGGTAGAAGGGCAACAGGTCCAGCAAAGCCTACGCACGCCGGACCGGGCGATGGCCGCGGAGCGCGCGGCCAATACCTACTTGGAGTACGAGTTCCGCGTGCGGCACGGGCTGAGCGTGCAAACCGCCACCTTCGGCCACGTCTGCGGCGTCTACCTGGCCGAGGAGGAGCAGGAGGTCGCCCGCACGGGCAGGCGCGCGGCCCGGCTGAAGGACATCCGTGGGCGCATCGAGCGTTACCTCCGACCCTTCTTCGGGCAGAAGGCTGTCGACACCATCACTGCCGGCGAGATCGCCCGGTACCGAGATTGGCGGCGCACCTACTGGACCATCGGCCCAGGTAGCACGCAGGCGGAGCTGGCCTACGAACGCGGCGGACGGCTGGTGCGAGCGCCGCTAGGCAACCGGCGCCGCAGCGACGGCGCCAACACGCTGCCCGAGGACGTGGTGCTGCGGGCGATCTTCGCCTGCGCGGCGAAGCATGGCTGGATCAACCCCGAGCGCATTCCCGGCATCGAGACGCGCAAGCCGAAGGACAATCCCCGGGCGCATTTCACCGCCGAGGAGGCCGAGGCGCTGATCGACACCGGCAGCGCATGGGTCGCTGCGGGTAAGACGGACGAGGCCAGAGCACTCCGCCAGCTGACCGTGGACTTCGTCGAGCTGCTTTTGGCCACCGGCATGCGCCCGAGTGAGGCTGCCAAGCTGAGGTGGGGCGACGTCGAGTTCTTCAGGGATGCCAACGGCGTGAAGAACCTGCGCCTCTGGGTGAGCGACGACACCAAGACGGGCAAGCGCGAGGTTGTGGCGCTGCCTCGGGGCGAGCGAGTAGTCTACGGTATGGCGCTGGCGCGGATCAAGGAGCGCCGGGCGGCCGACAAGTGGCTGTTTGCAACGCCGGAGGCGCGACGCGTCACGGACTTCGGCAGGCTAGCGAAGCGATGGTTCGCGTTCGCGGGCATGACGACAAACCCTCGCGGCGAGGCGCGAACCCTCTACAGCTGCAGGCATACTTATATCACCAACGCCCTGGCGATGGGGCTCAGCACCCACCTTGTGGCGGTTAACTGCGGCACCAGCACGGCCATGATCGACCGCTTTTACTCCAAGATCACGGCAAGTCTGAACGCCAGCCTGCTCAGCGGGCGGGTAAGGCGCGGTGAGTCATAGGGGCGGCGACGGCGTGGTAGGGTAAGGTGCAGGGAACCGAAAGGAAGACAGCGGCCCGGCAAGGGCCGAAGGGTTGGGGTAAAGCCCGCTCAAGAAGCCCTCATCACAGGTCCGAAAAATCTTCTCGGGCCCCAGTCATACCCTGGCGAATCGATGGTATGATCTCCTTAGGAGGTCCGAAGGATCGACGCGGCCGAATATGGCTGCAGAATGAGCTCGGACCATTGGGCCTCCTGGAACCGCAACAGGAGACCCATGTGAACGATGTGTTCATGGGGCAGTGCGCCGCTATGGCGGCCTACCTGCCCATCGACTCGCTGAACACGCCCTGCGCCACCGAGGCGCATGACCTTGAGGCTGAAGAGATCGGCGACAGCGTCGCCGACCCCTCGGCCCCGACCGAGGCAGACCTGCACATCGCGCTGCTGAAGCCACGCGTCGCCGACTTCCTTGAGACGCTGCCGGCGCGCGAGCGCGACATCGTCCACCGTCACTTCTGGCAAGGCCAGTCCCAGGTCGCCATTGCGTGCGAGCTGGGCCTGACCCAGTCCGGCGTGAGCCGCGCCCTGGACCGCGTCGTCCAGCGCGGGCGCGCATTCTTCGGCCTGGGGCCGCACTAGCTCCAGCCTTCGGCCTGGGGCTGTACAGCCCCAGGCCGATCCCCGGCAACCCAGCGGCGTCCACGCCGGGAATTACAGTGGACGCCACGCAACGCGGCCGAACATGGCTGCAGAATGTGATGGAGATGAATATGCCCGATGTGAACCTGGCGACGGTGGAAGCCGACGAGCTCGAGAAGCAGCGGACCTATGCCCGTGGCCTTGCCTCTCGAGGCTTCGACTACGGCCTGGCGGTGGGCTCAGCATTCGTCGAGAGTATGCGGAACACTTACTATCGGCACACCGGAACTGCGCTCGATGAGCTGGTTGATAATGCAATTGAGGCGGGAGCCAAGCGAGTACACGTCGCGCTCGGCTATGACGGCAAGAGCGATGCGAAACCCGACGCGATTGCTATCATAGACGATGGCCATGGCATGGTTCGGGAGATGATCCGACTGTCCGTGCTGTGGGGCGGCACGCACCGCGAGGGCAGCCGCGCCGGGTTCGGCCGCTTTGGGTTTGGCCTCCCAAGCGCATCAGTCAATCAGGCGCGGCGCTTCTCCGTGTACTCCATCACGGAGAACGGTGGATGGCACGGTATTACCGTCGATCTCGATGATATCCGCGAGGGGAAGTACACCGACCAGAACGGCAAGGTGGTTGCTCCGCCGGTTTCGGAAATGCAGCCTCCGAAGTGGGTGTTCGAATACATCAGCGAGCATCACACTGGGAATTTCACGCATGGCACCATCGTCCTGTGGGAGAAGGTGGATCGCCTCAAGTGGAAGACCACGAGCGCGATGAAGAAGAACCTCTTGGAGCACTTCGGCATCACGTATCGTAATTACCTTGACCGTGTCTCGATTTTCTTCGACGGAACGAAGGTTGAGCCAACGGATCCGCTCTTTACCACTCCCGGCTTCCGCTACTTCGACCTGGACGAGGATCGCGCTACTGCCCTTGAGCCTACAAAGTTTGATGTGACGGTAAAGAGCACTGGCGAGAAGGCGCGCGTCGTCGTTCGGTATGCGCGCTTCCCTGTCACCTTCCACTCGGTGGACAAGTCGAAAGCAGCTGTCCGTGGCAATCAGAACCCTCGCTTCGCCATTGCGAACGAGAATCGAGGGCTCATCATAACCCGCATGGGACGCCAGATCGATGTGGTCGATCACACGCCCTGGGATGGCTTCGAGCGCTTCCTGAACAACGACCGCTACTGGGCCGCCGAGATAGATTTCCCTGCGGAGCTTGATGAGGAATTCACCATCGCGAACTCCAAGCAGGGCGTCGTGCTGTCTGATAGGTTCTGGGATCTGCTGGAAGATGCCGGCGTGTTGAACGCGATCAAGTCGCTTCGTAGGAGCGTCGGCGAAGACGGAAAAGCAAGGGAGCACGAGAAGGAGACCGGAAAGAAGCGTATCTCCGAGCAGTCTATGAAGGAGAGCGAGAAATTCCGTCGCAAGCGCGCTGGCACGAACCCTGTTGAACGTGAAAAGGCAGCGAAGGAGGCGCTGGACCAGTATGTGAAGCGCAAGTCGCGTGAGAAGCAGCGGCCAGAGGAAGAGGTGCGCGAGGAGGTCGTCAAGGAGACGATCGAGCATCCTTACCGCGTGAGCTTCGAGAGCATGCCTGGGGCGCCCTTCTTCCGCGTCGAGCAGCTCGGCGGCATGAGAGTGTTGCACATCAACACATCCCACCGCTTTTATACCGACGTTTACGCAGTGCCGCGCAATTCGCGTGCTGTGCGTGCCGGCCTGGAGGTTCTGCTCTTCTCGCTGGGAGAGTGTGAGCTCGACGCGCTCGGTAATCCGGATAAGCAGACGTTCTACGCGGTAGAGCGAGCTGCGTGGTCCGAAGTGCTGACTGCATCCCTCGAGATGCTAGCACGATTCGTTCACAATACGGATGTGAGCGAAGCGGACGCGGCGCCTGAAGCCGCGTAAACGCACGGAGCCGCAGGGGCGTGGCTAGCGACCACGCTCCTGCAGCATTCTTCATGTTTCAAAAAATATATTAGCTTGGTTGTGTACAGTGATGACCGCGTCCGACATCGAGTTCCGGCCTTCGCTTCTCGATCAGCTGCGGCGGTCGCTGCTGATTGCTGAAGTCCGAGACAGCGCCAATGCAGATCCCTTGACGCGCTCGGGGAAACTCAGGCGCATGGCCGAGGAGGCATCAGCACGATCATTATCGGCCGACGAAGTGGGAGAAATGCGGTTAGCAGTGGCCGCATCCGTGCTTGCCGACCTTGCCGAGCAGGGATGGGACCTTCACGCAGCTCCACACAGCGTTTTCCTAATACAACCCGACCCACATCCTCTTCCGGGTGAGACATTTGACCACGCGAAGGCGCGGGTTCGTGAGCAGCTCATGCGGGCCAGCAATCGCCAGCTGGCATCCGAAGCAGTTCAAGACTTTCTCCGCTCCGTCGAGCGCGACCGCGTCTACGCGGATCGAATTGTATCCATCAAAACACTCATTGATGACGGTACTACGCTGGCGAGCAAGTTGAGCACCGTCGCTGCGCTTCCACCCGATCGCCGCGCAGTCGCTCTCCGAAGCGTCGTCCAGCCTGCAATCCAACTCTGCGATGACCAGGCACGTTGCGAGTTTACGGGCCTGCCGTTGCAGGACGTCTGGCGTTACTTCCGGCACACTTGGTCCCTAGAGTACAACCCGCTCCCGGGCCGGACCATGCGCCTGCTGATACGCAACAAGGCCCGCCCCAACTGGCCCGTAATCGGTATTGCGATGCTGGCGAGCCCTGCCGCAAACCTTTATTCGCGCGACGAGTGGATTGGCTGGCGGCTAGATGATGTGATCGCGAGTATCCTTGATGATCGGTTGAGCGCCTCGCGCGTCGGCGAGGTGTTACTGCAGACGGTGCTGAATGCCATACGTGACATCCGCAGCGATGACCTACTTTCCCCGGCAGAGCTAGCCGATCCCACCGGGGCAGTGTTTTTGAAACTGCAGCAAGCTGCGGCAAGGGCGAGCGTTGAGCGTCAACGCGACTTAAAGCGCCGCGATAGGCAGCTATTGGCTCGACGGGATCGCGCGCCGCCCGACAGCAGCCTTGGCCTGTTTTCGGAGGAACCCTCCCTTGAGACAGAGCTGCTGCTCGGTCAACTTGCCGGCGGCGAGGAGGGCGATACTAGGGGCCAGGATTATGAAGTGCTGTTCGATGTCGACGAGAGCTCCAGCGGGCAGCCAGTCGACATTCGTGGCTTCGATCGTAGCAAGCTCACCGATGCTGACTGGCTGAAGCTTTCTGGTTCGTCGCTCTTTCGGCGAAAGCGGGCCGAGCAGCTCATCCCGCTCCTGCGGTGCCTAAAGCTGTTTAAAGCAGCAGGGTTCGAGGTCGCTCCTGGTGCCGCTCTGTGCGAGATCCTGCTCACCAAGGGCGGACGAAATGCGGTTACCCTCGCGCTGAGAGAGCTGCGTCGCCAGAAGTTAGCAACGGAAGTCGCTGACGTGGCGGTCTGCGGTGCAATAGCGCCCTACAACCACATACTGGGTGGGAAGCTCGTGACGCTCCTCATGTGCTCACAGGAGGTCCGCGATTTATATGCTGCGCGCTACGCGAACCAGGCTAGTGAGATCGCCTCTCAGCTCGCTGGCCGCACCATTACGCGTTCAGCAGATCTAAAGCTTCTCACGACAACGAGTCTCTACGGTATCGCGAGCAGCCAATACAATCGGCTCAAGGTCAAACCCGGTTGGCATCCAAAACTAAGCCAAGGGCTTGCGTGGGAAGAGTTGCGCCCCAGCGATGGGATCACAGTCACTCACCTAAGCAAACTTACGCTCGAGTACATGCGGCGTCTAGGTAAGGCTGTATATGGGACGAATCGCATTAACAGCGTCTTTGGTGAGGGCTCAAGCCCGAGGACACGCCAGGTGCGAGAGGGCCTGAACCTCATCGGGATTAACAACGATCGAGTGCTGAAGCAAAGTATTGGACGCCGAGTCTATGCGTGCGAGCTGTTTCCAGGCGCACGTGACTCTTTGACTGGGTTCGCGAAGGTGGCCGCCAGTCGCAAGAGCCCGGCTGCCGCCACGATCGCGCGCGTATGGCAGGAGCGATGGCTCTTGCCCAGGATTGAAAAGTCGTTCGTTCTCCAGCGAGTTGAGAAATGCTCGCCCGACCTAATCAGTCAAGACCTAAGAGAAAGAGCGAAGCGGGCGACACTTGAGCGCAGCGAATTTGAGTTCGAGCGGGCACCCGCCGATGCCCTAACCGCCGACGCCGTTCAGGATCGACTCGATCTCTAGGGCGAGAGATCGAGCGCTCGGATTCTGTACGAAGCCGTGCAGGCTCAGCAGGGACAGAGTTTCGATAAGTGCTGCCTTCATTCGTGGCGCGGCCCGAATGAGCGCAAGATCGGCCTCAAACCTTTCTAGGTGACGTTGGCTGCCCGCCACCAGCGTGCCGATGTGATACTCACGTCCCGGAGTTAGGCAAAAAATATTCTTCCGACCCGGGTATGGCGTATCAGTGACTTTCCAAGCGTCGACTTGGCGTTCTGGCTTCATTGTGCGCCCGATCTGAATAGGTTGTGTTAAGTTCGCTGTTATCACCACCGGTTTGGACGATCCAAGGTCAGGACGCAGCCGGGGCCGTATTGCGCTTCCAACATCGCTCTCGCTTTGCCGCTGTCATCGCTCTGAATAGTCACCCGCTGCGTGAGCCCATTGGGCAGGCGCACGATCGCCACAAACTCGTCCATGCTTCCGATCCTCCGCGTTCAAGAGCAAGCCAGCCATCGACGGCCGGCCTTGGTGGCTGCTGACGGTCGCCGTCACGCCGCCTTCGTCGTGGCGCTCCGGCGCTTGAACGCCTTGCTCCGCTCCTGCGCCGCCGTCGCCAACTGCGCGTCCAACTCGCCGGCCCGCACCGCCGCGAGCAGCGCGTCGATCACACCGGGCAGCGCGTCGAGTCCGCCGACCTCCACGCTGGTGCTTCCGGCCTTGTCCAGCAGCAGTGGCCTGGCACCATAACGGACCATGAAATGCACCGTGCCAGCTGTGTCCTCGAACCAGTCCCGCCGCACATGCACGGGCTGCATCACCCGCACCCGCTCGCCGGCCTCGTTGGTGCGGTAGACCGGCCGCGTCGCCTCGAGCGCGCGGCCCTCCCGGTGCGCCGCCAGCAGCTCCCGCTGCCATTCCAGATGGGCAATCACTTTGGCCTTCGCGCGGCTTTTCGCGTCAGCAGGCGCGGCCGTGGGCGCGGCCTTGCCCAACTTGAGGGTCTTGAGCACGGACATCCGGGGCTCCTGTTCTGCTTCCGTGCCAATCGCTCTACAGCCATCGTCCAAAAGGCCAACCGAAAAGGCGGGACCAACTCCACCTTTCTCGCCGTCACGGGGGCTGTCCGATTCGGCAGGCGTGCCCGGGCGGAGCCGGGCGCCATGGGCGCGCTACGGAGCCCGTACAGGGGCGGGAAGGGCTGAGACGCATACGGAGTGCAGGGCAGTGGCTATGCCCCTCGATGACCTGCGCAGGGGCGGGAAGGGACATTCTCCACACAAGGCCTGCGAAGCGTAAGCGTAAGCCTGTCGTGGCCTTGCGTTGACCACGGCGCGTCGTGGATGTCATGTGGATGCCCGACGACGCGACACCGCCTGCACCACTTGCAAACCGCTCATACGACGGTCGTAGGAGCGGTCCCGGATTGGGGCCCGACCCTGCCGTTGAGGTCCGCGTGCGCGCGGTCCGCCGGCGCGACTGGCCGCCGGAGGAGCGGCTCCGGATCGTGCGGGAGACCCTGGAACCCGGCGCGGTTGTCCAAACCGTGGCGGACCGATACGGGGTGAGCACGGGACAGCTCTACACTTGGCGCAAGCAGATGCTGGCGACCGCGATGGCGGGGTTCGCGCCGGTGGCGATGGTGCAGGAGCCGCCACCCCCTGCCTTGCCTGCCCCGCCCGCGGTGCCGGCAGCCGTGGAGGCGGCGGGCAGCCTGGAGATCGTGCTGCCGAGCGGCGCGAGCATCCGGGTGACGGGCGCCGTTGATGCGGTGACGCTGCGCATGGTGCTGGCCGAACTGGGTGGTCGGTGATGTTCGGCCCGCCGCCCGGTACGCGCGTCTACCTGGCCTGCGGCGCGACCGATATGCGCAAGGGATTCGACGGCTTGGCCGCGCAGGTGCAGACCGTGCTCTTGCAGGATCCGTACAGCGGCGCGGTATTCTGCTTTCGTGGGCGCCGGGGTGACCTGCTGAAGATTCTGGTCTGGGACGGCCAGGGCCTGGTTCTCGTGGCCAAGAGGCTGGAGAAGGGTCGCTTCGTGTGGCCGCAGGCGACGAGCGGTGTGGTTTCTCTGACCCCGGCTATGCTCTCGATGCTCTTGGAAGGCATAGATTGGCGCATGCCAGCTTGGACGGCCCGGCCCGAGGTGGTCGGGTAACACCATCCTCATTTGGCGCGACGCGGCGAAGCCGGCGACGATTCAGGCGTGGCCCCCGAGCTCGACACCGCGGCATTCCCGGACGACGTCGAGACGCTGCGCGCTCTGCTGGCGCAGCGCGATGCGGCACTGGCCGAACGCGATGCCGAGTTACGCAACGCGGGCTTCGAGATCGAGAAGCTGAAGATCCAGCTGGCGACGCTGCGGCGCGACCGCTACGGCCGGTCCTCCGAGAAGCTGGCGGCCGAGGCCGACCAGCTCGAGATGCTGATCGGCGATCTCGAGGAGGACCAGGCCGAGCGCGAGGCCGCGGCGGCGGAGAAGGAGCGCCGGACCAAGGGCAAATCTGGCAACCAGCGCAAGCCCGCCACGCGCCGGCCACTGCCGGAGCATCTGCCGCGCGAGACGGTCGTGCACGAGCCCGTCCTCGCCTGCCGCTGCGGCTGCACCGATCCCGCCCGCCTGACGCGGCTCGGCGAGAGTGTCACGGAAGTGCTGGAGAAGATCCCGGCACGGCTGAAGGTGATCCGGCACGTCCGGCCGCGCTATGCCTGCCGGGCCTGCGAGGCCATGCTGCAGGCGCCCGCCCCGGCCCTGCCCATCGAGCGGGGCCGGCCCGGTCCAGGCCTGATGGCCCATGTGCTGGTCTCCAAATACCTCGACGGCCTGCCGCTGTTCCGGCTCTCGGGTATCCTGGCGCGCGAGGGGGTGGCAATCCAGCGCCAGACCCTGGCCGACTGGGTCGGCCACGGCGCCTGGTGGCTGCGGCCGCTGGCCGAGGCGATCGGCACCTATGCTCTGGCGCAGGGCGTGGTCTGGACCGACGACACCACCATCCGCGTCCTTGCCCCGGGGCGCGGCCGAACGCGCATCGGCCGGTTCTGGGTCTATGCCTTCGACCCCAGGCCCTGGGGCGGCACCGGCCCGCCGGCGGCATTCTACTGCTACTCGCCGGACCGCAAGGGCGAACGACCAAGGGAGCACCTGGCCGGCTATGCGGGCTGGCTGCACGCCGATGCCTATGCCGGGTACGAGGCGCTGACCGCGGCGAAGGGCAGCAAGCCACCAGCGATCACCCATGTGGCCTGCATGGCCCATGCACGGCGCGAGTTGTTCAAGGTCTACGACAGCACCAAATCGCCGATCGCCGAGGAAGCCCTGCGGCGGATCGCCGAACTCTATGCCATCGAGGCGGCGATCAACGGCCAGTCGCCCGAGCAGCGCCGCGCAGCGCGCCAGGCGCAGAGCAAGCCGTTGCTGGAGGCCCTGCACGCCTGGATGCTGCAGCAGCGGCGCCGGCTCTCCGGCAAATCGACGCTGGCCAAGGCGCTGCAGTATGCGCTGAACCGCTGGGATGCGCTGGCGCGCTACATCGAGGACGGCAGGCTCTCGATCGACAACAACCTGTCCGAGCGGCAGCTGAGAGGGATCGCTGTCACACGCAAGAACTTCCTGTTCGTCGGCAGCGACACCGGCGGCCATCGCGCCGCAATCATCTACACCATCGCGGAGACCGCGAAGCTGAACGGCCTCGACCCAGAAGCCTACATCGCCGCCGTGCTCGATCGGCTCGCAGGCGGCCACCCCATCACCCGCATCCACGAGCTGCTGCCCTGGAACTTCAAGGCAGAACGTCAACCCGCCGCAATGGGCTGACGCTTACTGCGAAGCTCGTGCAGGGGTAGAATCAAAGTATACGACAGCCGATCTACGCGGCTTGACGGCTTGGCTTGAGGTTCCAGGGCAGCAGTTCATCGAGGCGGCTGATGGTGTGGCCGCGGGCCAAGCGATCGAGCACGGTGGCGATGTAGGCCTCGGGATCCAGGCCGTTCAGCTTCGCGGTCTTGGCGATGGTGTAGATGATGGCGGCGCGCTCGCCGCCGGCATTGGAGCCGAGGAACAGGAAGTTCTTGCGGGTGACGGCGATGCCCCGCAGCAGCCGCTCCGAGAGATTATTGCCGACCGACAGCCAGCCGTCTTCGAGGTGGCGGGTCAGCGCGTCCCACCGGCTGAGGGCGTACTGCAGGGCCTTGGCGAGACCCTCCGCGCCGAGACCGCCGGTCAGCAGGTCGCTGCCGTTGGCCTCGTCGTACCGGGTCACCAGGACCTCGCCGTGTACGAAGTCGGGCTCGGCGGGGCCGCTGGCAGGCCAGGCAGGACTCGCAGGGAGCAGCAGCGCGGCGGCGCCCAGCCAGAGCTTCAGCAAGGTCCAGGGGGTCATGTCGCGCTCTCCAACCGGTCCCGGCCATTGGCGTAGGCCTCGGGAAGGGCCGGCAGCGAAGATGGCGCCTCAGCCCAATTTCCGAAGGTCTCTCGCATCGCCGCGCCTAGCAGGTCGTCGAAGGCTTGCGCGAATTCCTGGACGATGCTGTCCATGTTGGTCGAGGTCATGGGCCCATCCTAGCGCCCGGTGCGCTTGGCATCACATGCCCTCGCCTCGCGAAGGGCAGTGGGGCGGTTTGCTCCGGCCGGGACCACGCCCGTACGGGCTTTGGGCCGCAGGCTAAGAAGATTGCGCGGAGAAATCGAAAAGGAATTTTTCCTTGCGCGATCTGTGCATTTCCGTTCTCGACGGGGACAGTCGTGGCCCCGCATAGGCTAACGGGTGGGCCGCCCCGCCGTCCTGTCAGAGCACCGCTTCCGGTCCGCCCACCAAATTCCTCGCTGCTCGTGCTTCAGGACGTCTCTGGCGTTACAGGCGCCTGCCGAGTGAGCGCATGATACTCTTGATCTGCCTCCGTCGGTCGGCATCATCGGCTGTCGTGCGCAGGTGCCGCTCAATTTCCGGCATGCTGAGGCCCAGCCGTCTCAGCTCAAGCCCGAAGCGGAAGAAGGCCGCGTTCCGCAGCCCCGCGCCCTTCGGAGTGGTGGCGTAGACCTGCCGCGCGCGGTCAACCTGCGGGTCGATGCCCGACGCAACAATTAGGCTGCACGCGGTGTCAGCTTCTGCCGAAGCCAGTGGCGGTGGGGCCGGGGACTGTGGCACGGGAGGCGTCGGCAACAGGATAGGCTCCGGCACGTCGAAGAGGCCGGCCACCGTCGGTCTGGCAATCCATGCTTGCGGATCCAGCTCCTCGCCTGGAAACTCGATGAAGAAGACGTCTGCTCCAGGCTGCCGACACGGTAGGAAGAAGAGGCTTGACGCAGTCAGTTTCGAGGTGTCGAAGCCGTGGCGCTTGCCCCTCTCGGCGCTGGCGTCGTGGTACCCCGCCTGGCACAACTGATCGAAGATCATGCGCTTAACCGCAGCGTCAGCCTCGACCGTCATGGGCTGGCTGGTGGGGATGAACACGCGGTACCTATCGCCCCCGCTGTAGGTGGAGAAGCACGCCATCCAGAGCCCTGGGAAGATTCCCCGCAAGGCATCGGGCGTGAGATCACCGCCGTCGTTGTCGAGCCAAATGCCGTAGACCTGGGTGATATTGTCCAGCCCGCGTCGGGTCTCCGCGCCTTTGGTGACCTCGAATAGTGCGGGGCTGATGAGGATATTCTGCTTCTTGCCGCTGACCTCCGTGTTAAGGGCGTGCCGGAGCTCCTGCATCAGCGCCTGGTTGGACGTGACCTCGTGATGCAGCACGTCGCGGCTGTAAATGCTGGGGATCAACGAGACACAGCTCTTTGCCTCCTGGTGCAGCGCCGCGAGCTCGCCAAGGACCCTGGCTCGGTTGCGCTCTGCGCGCTTGCGTGCTGCCTCGTCCCGCCAAAGTGCTGGACGGCCGACACGACCGCTCTTGGTCCTCGGCGTCGGTGCTTTGGCGACAGTCGCACCTAGGAACTGGGACGCTAGGTAGTCCGCGGCCATCCTATCCATGACCACAACGTGCTTGGGGCGCGTGCAGGAGGGATCGCGCAGGCTGGTGCGCATCACCGCCTGGTAGACCGACTGCAGGTAGTGGGCGCGATCGAGCTCGTCTCGATTGACATCTAGGGTTTCCAGGCACTTGTACCGGTCGCCGGTGAACTTGAGCGCGCTGAGGAAGACGCAGTTGTCGATGTGGCTATATGCGTTGAGCCCGTGGCAAACCGAGGGAACCTGAATCCCGCCCGGCAGCGCGTGACCTGCGATATCCTCGCCGTCCAGGTTGGCCACGTAGATGAATTCCTTGCCGGCCATGATCCCACAGGCGTGCCGCAGCGACGTCTCGAACACGGTGCTGCGGTCGGAAAGCGTGCTGTCGCGGAACCTCTTGCTCCAGTGGTGTTCCCACAGGTACTCGATGGTGAGCTGCGCACCGTTGTCGTGGCGGTGGTACCGCAATCTATCCTGGATCACCGGATGCGGCTCAAAGACCGCGCCGTGGCAGCGCCACACCATTGCGAGCACGCTCTCGCGGAACATGGCGCCCATCACCGTCAAGGACGCGAAGCCCCCCAGGGCCGCCGGAAGCATGAGTCCGAACAGCCCGAGAGAGCTCCCCCGTGCCGTGGCTCGACCGGTCGAGAACTTCTCATAGTTTGCGGTGTGGGCGAGCACCAGCCAGTTCGGGTCCAGGATGCGCGAGGCGGCAGGCGCGAAGATCTCTTGGGATTCATCGTCCAGCTCATTCTCGGCGATGGCCCGCAGGACCGCCTCCGCACCGTCGCGTGCTCCTATGCGACTGTAGACGTGGTTGCGGCCGTGGAGCTCGAGGTGCTGGGTGAGGGTGTGATGGCTAACGGGGACTCGTCGGGACAGGTCCTCGACGACGTTGGGGATCTCGTCGACGATGATGTGCCAGGCGGGCCGGTTGTGCCAGTAGGGCAGGCCGAAGAACGCGGCGTGAGTGACGAAGAGGATTTCGCCCTCGGGATAGGGCCTGTTGAGGTGCGCGATCAGTGCCGCTCGTACGCGCCTCGGATTGGTGCTGCTGTCCAGCCGCGTGATGAGGAGATCTGGCGCGATCTGAGTGGCTTGAATGTAGCTCTGCTGGATCAAATGCCTAGAGGGCTGGACAATAGCGACCTTGTCGCCGCGCCTTGCGCGCTCAATCGCGTGCTCGATAGCGCCGTGAGTCTTGCCTGCGCCCGCGAGGGCGTCGACGTAGTAGATGAGCATTGGCATGCCTTCTTGTTTTTGGTTCCTCGGTTGTCCCCGCGCTTGGCGACGCGTCCACTCGGCGGAAGATTGTGAGAGGAGCAAACAAGAAAGCTCACCGCCAAGTGAAAGAGGAACGAGCCCCTCTCACACATGTATTTATGACGGTAGATCCGAGATCAGGCCGGTCCAGCCATGTGCGAAGAAGTTGGCTGCCATGCCGATTTTGTAATGCCAGTCAGGTTCTGCAACCTAGCTTTGTCTCCTAGTTCTATCTCGCGTACGGAAACTCTTAAATTATTATAGTATTTCCGTACTCATCGACGGGCATACTCAAGGACAACGAGGGCACTGGCCGGCAGCCAGCCCATGCGCAATGACTCCTGGCCGGCTTCGGTGTTCGCTGCAGACGCGCCGAGCGGCGCAGCACTCAGTCGGTCCCTCGCACTACGAGATGGCCGGAATCTCCTGCTACCAGGACATTGGAACCCTCCAAGCGTGACTGAAAGACGATGAACAAGCCAGACCAGAGCTAAGAGACATCGTCAGCATAACAAGCACCCATCTTATAGATCAGCTACATGGCTCCCGCATGGCCGTCGAAATACCGACAATCACGGCTACATTTCACGCGACATCACGCACCCTCCGCCTTCTGCCACCTCTCGGCACGGCGCCGTCGTCGGGCTCCAGTTCCTCGCATATCTGGGCGTAGTCCATGCCTCGGCTGATCACGCAGGGGAGCAGCACCTCCAGCACGGCACCGCCGCCGAGCGGCGTCCTGAGCGCCACGCCCGCGTCCGCGACCTCCACGTCGACGAAGCTGCCGTCTGCCTGGATGTCGCGCGGCTCGAGCGCGCGGCACACGGCCTCCAGGTCCCTGACGGAGAGCCATCGCTCGGGTGCGATCTTCCCCCCGGCGTGCAGGCGGAAGAGTGAAACTTCGTGATTGGGTTCCTCCTCCACCGTGACCGCTACAGCACTGCCTACGGGGATGAGGCCTAGGCGCTCCGGCATGGGCCGAGCCTGCCTGCGGGAGAGATTGCGCTTCGCTACGCGGCCTCGGACCCCCTCGATCCAGCGCAGGTAGCCCGTCATCGCGTCGACGGTCAGCGTAAGGTGCTTGGAGTGGCGCATCGGCCTGGCCGCCGTGCGGAGCGGTGGCGCGCGATCGCTCGGTTCCAATGGCCGCAGCGGCACCGAGCACCTCGCCGAGTTCAGGTGGCAGGCGCCTTGCCCATTGTCCGGTCCTTCGATGCTCCACTCGTCCACGCCGGGAAAGGCTCGCACGAACCGCCTAGCGCCCGCCGCGTCGAGGAGGTACCGACCATTCGGCCCAATGCCCGCGGCGTGGTGCGGGACAGTGACCCGCGCGAACGGGAAGGTATGTGCCGCGCAAACTGACGAGACCCGGCAGATCGGCGCGCCGTCGTCCATGGCGTTCTCCACTAGTATTAGGCGCTCGTTCTTCTGCACCTCGTCTCCCGTCAGGGCGCTCACCAGACCGACGGCTTCGTGCAGCCGGGACAGCGGCCTGGCCACGAGCGCCTGCTGCCTCGCCTTCTCGGGCGGCCCAAATTCGAGAAGCACGGGCTCGAGCTTTTGTTCGTTCTGCTCGAGCACGGCGACAATCACGGCTTGGCCATCCGCGATGCGTACGAGCGCGGTGGCGTACCCGTCGATGAATCTCCGGCCACCGATGAGTTTCACCCGCGACGACATCGCCATCCTGTCGAGGTTATCGCGCGCGAGCGCCAGCCTGTGCCGCCTCGCGTCCTCCCTGACCTCGTGCGCCCCGGGATTGTAGTAGAGTCGGGCTTCCCCGTATCGACCAGCGATGCCACCCCCGTGGCCGAGCCACTCCACGAAGCCCATGGTCGCTGGCTTCGTGTCGTGGGCCAGCCTCAAAACGGAGCTGTACTGCGAGACACTCGCCTTGCTGATGTTCGGAAACGCCAGCCTTACGAGGCCATTGTATGGGTTAGCCTCGGTCACTTTGTTCCAAGGAAGCTTTCTCGACTGCAGGAATGCCTCGAGCAGCTGCGGCTCGGTCCGGAGCCGCTCTCCGAAGTCGAAGAGGGCCTCCAAGGCTCGGCCCAGGCTATGCCGCGCCACCTCGTCGTGACCCGACGCCTCGGTGGCAGCGGCGGCGACGGCCGCAAACTCGCGCTCGACTGCGCGCATCTGCACATCAGCGGCGCTCCGGCGGCTGCGTCGCCTGGCGTGGCGCATGGCCTCGTGTCCTCCCGCCCGTAGCGCATGGAAAGTTTAGGGCCTAAACTTTAAGCCGGTTCGCCGCGTCGTCAACGCGGCGCCGGGGATCTCAAGGATGATGCGGGCCACGGATGCCGGGCTGCCGACGTTGCCGGCGACCCTTTACCTGCCGGCGGTGAGCAGCACCTACGCCGAATTCGTGCTGGCCGGCGCGTTCCGGCGGCAACTACCCGTGCGGGTGCAGCAGCTGAACTTCCTGGCCTCCCCCGTGGCGGCGCTGCACAGTCATGGCGGCGACGTGCCGCACTCCAGCGGTCCGCTCTTCAGTTACCCCTACGCCCTATACAGCGCGGGTCAGGGCGCCAAGACGGCCGCAGCGGCGGCCAAGCCCAACATCTTCGATCATCGGGACCGAACCCGAACCTTCGTGGTGGCCGACAGCATCGGCCATCAGATTGAGAAGGGCACGGTGCCCTTTGAGGGAGTGGCAACGCTTGACCGGGTGCTGCGGTGGGAAGAGAGGACCGGCGACCTCCGCATGGTGCTCGACTTCGCCGTGGGCGGAATATCGAAGGGCTTGGCCCGGCGACACGTGAGGCGCTTGCTGGACGAGGGCCAGGACCTCCATGCCATGTGCGCCGAAAACGGCCAGGGGCTCGACTTCAATGCCTGCCTCAAGCAGACAATGATCAACAACGACTACTTCCTGGAGAACGCGGTCGAGCCAGAAAGCCTGCTGCAGGTGATCCAGGGGCGCAACGACGGGGAGAGCGGCACCTGGTATCGCACCATGAGACGGCACTACCCCTTCCGGGATTGGGCCATCCCCGGCAATCACGCGGCTAGCCTAGGCCTGCTGCTGCGGCGGCTGATCGACATGCGCGACGACGGCATCTTAGGCGAGATGCGGTGGCTTCATGTGCTAGGCGAGGCGAAGCTGCCGCTCGTGTGCCTCTACTCGACTATCCAGGAATGCGTCCGGCAGCACGGCAACCCGGAGTTCCAGCTCAGCTACGACAGCGCCGCTCCATTCCGAATGGGTGCCAAGTTGCAGGCATGCACCGGCCAGACGCTGGACGCACACGGCTGGGCCCTGCACGCGGTGAACGTCGCCAAAGTCGGCCGCATTGGTGATCCCACGTCGCTCAACGACTTCTGTGTTACCCGCCTGCCTCGAAGCCGGAGAGTGGGTGTGCTGCGCCGGCGCTTCCGGGCACGAACGCAGATCGGAGAGCGGATCGCGGTGGGAGACCTCTGCGTCGGCAGTGGAGGCTCCTCTGACCTCGACGGCGACAGCATCTACCTCCTCATGAACCACAACCTCGAGGCCTTCGTGCAGGCGCACGCGCGTGCCCAGGCGGCTTTCGCCAACGAGGAGTACGCTGCCTTCCCCGAAGGCTTGCTCCTCGCACGCCGACTAATCGAGATGGTGTTCGAGGCACCAACTCCGCGGCACCTAAGGAACATGGGACTCCGAGTGTCGGAACCACTGGAGCTGATCGGCCAGTGCGAAGCCCACCTGGATCGGTTCTCGTAGCCGAGCCGACAGAAGCTCACTCCCAAAGCCGGCGCGCATCCGCCACGGACAACTCCTCGTCCGGCCGGACTGAAACGTCTTGCTTCGATCCGCGTCCGGCACAATCGTTAACTGGTGCTGACCGATAGGAGCCCGGCGGATGGCCCACACTGATTCCATCGACAAGATCGTCACGGTGTACCTCGCTGGCCTGTGCAGGACGCCGTTCACCTACCGGGAGAGTGTGTTCGAGCCTCGCCCGGTTGTCGTCTCGCCGCTGCTACTGCGGGGGTTCACCTGCCCCTCGGGCTGCGGTGCGTGCTGCGCAAAGTACACGATGGATTACCTGCCGGGCGAGGCCCGACCGGGGCAGGAGGAGGCACGCACCATCGTGGTCAACGGACGACCCATCGACGTCTTCTCCGACCTGCAGGCGGACGTCGCCGGCAACCGGTGCCGGAACCTGGACACGACAACTGGGCGCTGCGGCATCTACGAGCGACGAGCCTTCTCCTGCGACTTCGAGCTTATCCGTGTGCTCCACTTTGCCGACAAGGTGTTGCTCACGCAGAAGCTGTACGGCCGCGGCTGGGCCATGCGCCGGGTAGACGGCGGCCAGGGTGCGCAATGCGAAATGCAGCCGCCCAATCCGCACACCGTCGCCGATGTCGACCGGAAGCTGCGCCGCCTCCAGGAGTGGGCCGACCACTTCGGCGTCAAGACCTGCGTGCCGGCTATCCTCGAGTGGGTGCGCCTCGGCGAGCATGGCCGAGCTTTGCTCGTCCCGATCTGATTGTGCCCGGGCGCTGAGCGCCTGGAGAACATTCGAGAAGACCGCACCGACTGCCAGATAACCCACCTGCTCGCGGTCCGACGAGAAGTTTGAATGCCGGAGGGCACATGCCGAAGAGCAAGACCAGGGCGCCAAGGCGGAAGGCGGTGAACGCAAAGTACAAGCGATTGACCCGCATTACCGAGAGCTATTTCGCCGCAATGGAGCGCGTCCCCATAGGGAGCCCGGACCGTCGTCCCGAGCACGATACGCGGCAAGAGCGCTTGTCGGCAAAACTGAACGGACTTTTGGTGCGGCTCGCAACGGCGCTGAGGCTGCTTGACCCCGCCTTGCTTACTGGGCGCGACAAGTTCGTCCTCGCGTTTGTAGCACTCCAAGACCAGGTCGCCGCTTTCGACTGGTCGAAGGTCACACCGGCGACCTTCCCCGCTTTCGCCACTCGCTTCGAGCAATACGAAGGGGTGTTCCTTGACGTGGTAAGCGGCCGCACGCGAATGGAATTGGCGTTGCTCCAGCTCGACGCGGCGGACGTCGGCTTCCGGCGAGCTGCGCGGGCGTATGTCGACCGCAAGGCTGCCGAATCCAGAGCGCGACGATAGTGGTATGCCTGCCCAGTGGCAGCCAGGTCGATGCTGGTAGCCTCACCTCACCGGACTCCGCCGAACCTTGCGCACCACGGCGTTTAGGCCGATGCTTCAGTTGTAGCCGACGCGGTGTGACGCGCGACAGCAAGCAAACGGCTCACTGTGGCCGGATCGACAGCGAACAACCTAGCCACCTCTGCGGCCGTCTTCTGGCCGCTCTCGACCAGCCGCACCACCATGGCCCGCTGCTCGCTGTTGAGCTTCGGCCGCCGGCCACCCTTCCGGCCCAGGGCCGCGGCAGCGGCAAGACCGGCGCGTGTCCTCTCCCTAATCATGGCCCGCTCAAATTCGGCAAACGCACCGAGAAGCTGCGTGAGCATGCGGCCGGCAGCGGTGGTCGTGTCGATGCGCTCTGTGAGTGAATGGAAGCCAGCGCCGGTGGATTCGATCCGCTCAAGGAGGAGGATCAAGTCCTTCAATGAACGACTTAAGCGGTCCAATTTCCAGACGACGACAACGTCGCCGGGACGGAGTTGGTCGAGTAGGCGGTGGAGTTCCGGCCGGTTCCACCTGCCACCGGACGCGCGCTCGGTGAAGATGCGGTGCGCGCCGGCAGCCTTGAGCGCGGTCACTTGCGCTGCAGCGTCTTGGTCATCGGTCGAGACGCGTGCGTACCCCAGCTGCATGTGCAAATCCGTTGCATTTTGAGCTCATATTGCAATTAATCTGCGCAACTTGCGACCGCGCAGGGCAGCTGAGCTACACTCAGCGTTGCGCAGACGTGCATCTGCGCAATGCTTAGAAACCGAGTAGCTCCAGGGGTACGCGATGCAGGAAGATGTGATTCCCTCGCCGGTGAGAATCGGCCAGTGGCGCGGCCGCGCTTGGTTCCGAGGTGCGGGTCATGTACGCCGCCGAGCGCGTTCGATCGGGCTAGATATACCTTGTCGTGAGCGCGGTGGAGCCGTGGAGTCGGCATGAGCACCTGGCGTGCCGCTTTGGCGCTGAGCCAAAAATATCTAGACGAGCAAAGCCAGCCGGCGGGCCCGCTGCTTCAGGTCGGCCAATTAGGCGCCTGGATGCGCCGATGCGCGTGCGGAGGACCGATGCGCGTGCCGAGGATTCGTGGATGGCGCCGCAGATCGGGTCTCTCGCACGAGTCTCCAGGGCGCTGGGCTGACCCGCCCGAGCTCACGCGGGGGCGGCCATCAGAACCACCTCACGGCGCAGCACGGCCGCGGATGAGGCGCCTTGGTGCCCGGTCGCCCGGCACTCGTGGTGTCGCTACAAGCCGGGCAACTGCTCACGGTCACTGTCGGTAAGGGTGCTAGGGAAGCGAGCCTGGAGCACATTCGTGAGACACTGTCAGTTGAATGCGTTTTAACTCCTCGTTCGTGGCCGTAGCCGAGATGACTTGGATACGGTAACGTATAGGTGGCGGTGTGCCATCAGGGGGGGACATGCGGCAACTCAGCCTGATCGCGCGCCTGGAGCAACAGCTTGGGGGTATCCTCCGGCGCTGGGCTCGTGAGAGCCCAAACCATAGGCGCTGTTTGATCGAAGCCGTTGATGAGGCTGCCGTCTGGGAGGACCCGGACTCGGTCATCCCAATGGCGGCTCGAGGATTGCCTCTCATCACGCTCGCCGAGCAGTACCCGCTGTTCACCTGCGGTGCCGCCTCCGAAGTTGGCCATCGCTACGAAGGCGTTGGTACCGTTTTCTGGGCAAGGCTCGAACTTCTTCTGGGTGCGCCGGTCGCCCCCTCTGAGCGTGGCGCGCTCGCGGCAGCCTACGACGAACTGGCGAACCGTTACCCAATCGTGAGGCCGATCGAGAGTGGATTTGCGACTCAATTCTCGATCATCGCATGGCCGATAGCAAACGCCCTGATGCCTGCGGAGCTCGCCGGATCGATCGCCCGATTACTCGCGCGGTCGCCGGCGTCGTCCCTTCCAACCACCGGCGGAAGCCGTAACCTCGAAGGGCTGAGATCTTGGGCAGCCTCATACGAAGGTATGCGCCTGACGGACTGGCTGAGCGACGAGCAGACGGCCAGAAGGGTGCTGATGGCGCTGCTGACCAACAATGCAGCCAGCGAGATCAACGATGCGACATTCTCGCGGCTGAAGGATGCCTATCGTGCGCAGGCTGACGCACTCCTCACCCTTCGCTCAGCCCAGCAACGCGCGAAATCCTTAAGCCGAAGGCCAGACGCGACGCCCAGCGACCCGGGTCAACTGACGCTGAAGCGCTCCGGGGCGAAGTTCGCGCTTTTTGTCTCATGGAGCCCATTGCCGTCGGAACTCCTGGACGTGATGCGCAGAACCGCCAGGGCGAAGGGCTGGCGTCCACGGCTTTGGGGAGGCGGACCTCCGGTCCCACCCGATCACGCACTGGGGACGCTTCCTATCCCGATCGGCATGAATTCGCCACCAAGCGGTGCCGCCTACGGTGATACTGACGCCGTATTCGGGCCCGACACACCGGCAGCAAGAGCACTTGCAGCGAGGACAGTGGATTGGTCTCTGCCTATTCTGTTCCTCGAATCCGGCGACGACGCTGCGCAGAGGGCCACGGCGCCGTTATCGCAACAGGAAGGGAAACTCTGGATCGCCACAGCGCCCGCTGATCCGGGCTGGGCTGGCTTTCCCATTGAGGGGGAAGTTTGTGGCTTGGTTATCCGTTCGGCGGACCTCTCATCTTCAGCGACACGCGAGGCGCTTACCGCAAAGGGCGTGCTGCAAGTGCGAGGGCAACTCTCACCCAGCAGACGATGCGTGCGCTCGCCCGTCGACGCGATTGCCAAGCCGCGCCGGGTTGCGACCGTGGGCCGCGCTCTATTCATCGCAGCGGCCGATGCGGGGAGCGGGGAAGTAATTCGGTTGAATCGTAGGGGAGGTTCTGCCGCGACTACCGCCGCCTCGCTAGGGGTCCGCATAGTAGAACCGTTTTCGGTCGGTGAAGCGCTTCCCGCTGTCCAAATCTTCGAGCGGGACTCACTTTTCGACGCAATTCTTCAACAACGCCTTCACTTGCGACTTGAGTCGCGTTTCGGCATTGGGGAGTGGCCACTCGAGATCACCCTGCTTTCAGCGGGTAAAATCCTAGCCCACGCGAGGGAACGGGTAACGACAGGCTCGCAACTCTCATCCAGCGGAGCCATTCTGAAATCTTTGTATCGGTCGGACGTCCTGGAAACGCTCGTAGATAATGGCCGTGGCGAACTTCGGTTGCGGATCGGACACGCTTACAGGGAGTCTATCCCGCTCGCAGCAAGACGTGGCGAAGTCGACTGGGGACCGGACCCAAGCGCTGCTTTTGCACGCTCAATACCGGGGATCGTGCGCGCCGAAGCGCCACGGCCGCATCGTTTTACCAACGTGCAAGCAGTCGACGAGCCAACCCATGGCGCGACGCTCCTGGCCGTGAGGGAAGGTGAGAACGGCTATGCAGTTCCAGGATTAATCGTCGCAACCGACCGGATGAACCTGAATGACCTCGCCGCGGATCTATCTGATCTGTCGGGGTTGCGCCGGCTCCGTGGTGCCGGCGCTGGCCTCCGCACTCTGGTGGAAGCCCGTCGGGCTTGGTCCACTGCCGTTTGCCCTTCGTTGGCGGCACATGCGGTGCGCGCTCGGGTCGTGAAGCAGTTCGAAGAACCTCTGGTCCTCGCCCTGTGCGGACGCGGCTGGGCGGACGCAGAAGCGCGTGAGCGGGAGGTGCCACGTGATCCAGGCAAAGCACTGTTCCTTGCCGCGCGCCACCTCCGGCTTTTCGAACTGCCAGAGGCATTCACGCCAGGCGACGTATCAAGATTCGGGTATGCATTCGTACGGCTGCTGCAGTCTGAGTCACCTTCCTGGCCCTGCAACCCCGTCGATTTCGATCCTGCGCTCGCCGATCAGGCACTTGCCGACGCGTATTCGGAGACTCTATCGCTCGCGAACACGGAGGGGCGCCTGCCCGAAGTGGGCGCGGACGATCACGACTTCGGATCACCGGAGGAGGACTGGCATCGCGCGTGCGAACTCGCACTTTCGGCGGTTTTCCGCACAGGGCTGCTGGAGCTGATAGTGCCGCAGGCAGGCGTAGAGGCGCTCAGAGGTCACCCATATCAAGGGGCCGAACTCGCCGACTGTGCGGAACTGCTTGCCGCCTGGAGTGCCACGCACTGCCTGCCACGCGGACACCTCACGCTAGACGCAGCGATGGCGGCGCTCCAGTTCTGGATGGCGCAAGAGGACCGTGGCATCCACAGCGATGCCCTCCGCGCCATGGCGCACGACCCCTTTGTGGCCAGAGCTGTCAGGTATGCCGCCCTTCGCTGGCGCGATAGTAACGAGTTTTGATCGGTTATGGCAATGGACGCAATGAACCGGTTCTGGCTGCAGGTCCACGCACAGGCCCGCGCCATTGATGGGCGGCAAGCTCTACTCAGTTCGCTGGGCGTCGCGGCATTCGCGTATCCGCACCAGGTAGACACCGTGCGGAGAGTCCTCACCGGCACCCACTGTCGTTGGCTGATCGCAGACGAAGTCGGATTAGGCAAAACCGTTCAGACGCTAATGGTTCTGAGAGGCTTGGCCTCGCGCCGGCCAGGCGGGCTGAGGGTCGCACTGGTCGTCCCAGACGACCTGACCTTGCAGTGGGAGAAAGAACTGCTGGCCCGAGCCAACGTCGTGGCGATTGAGCCGTCGGGCGACGGGGTACCACCACCGAAACTCGGTGGGCTATTCCTGAATCTGTTCAGGTCCACCCGCCTTTCTCTGGGAGAAGTGAGGCTCGAGGCCGACGAATACGACGTACTGGTCGTCGACGAGTTTCCGAGACACCCGCAGCAAGTGCGCGCTGTCGCCGCTGCCGCAGGACGCGTCATCCCGCACGTACTTCTGTTGAGCGCTACGCCGGCTCTCCATCAAGAGGACATGCGCCGCGAGATCCTGGGCATCCTTGAGCCGGATCTCTCCCGGCGGGCAGAACTTCTGAACGTCGATGTCTTAAACCTGTTGGCCGAGCGCGAAGATGTCGCGAGGCAGATGCTGCAAAGCGGAACACTCCCAAGCTTTCTGCGCGCCCAACCTATCGCTGACGTTCGCCACAAGCTCGGGGAGGTCCACGGTCTGTTTCGGAGAGTAATTCGCACCAGGCGCCGTGATGTGGCGGTAGGGCTTCCACGCCGCGTCTATCAACCCATTTGCGTCGAGGGGACGGACGGTGATTTCGGCAGGGTCGAGACAGTCCGGCGCTATCTCGATGCACTCGAGGACACCGGCGTCAACGTCAGAGGACAGCGCCTGCTCCAGATTGCCTGCCGCAGCCCTCAAGCATTGCTGCGCCGTGCGAGCACCTTGCCTCGAGGCAGCTCCGAGTTAGCGAAGCGAGTGGCAGACATGGAGGTCGAAGCCCGCAACCCGGGAGATGCTCGCCTTGATGAACTCGTCGACCACCTGACGATCAAGTTCCGCGAGCACCCGGAGAGCCGCGTGCTCGTTGTGGCCGAGGACAACCCCACGGTGGATTACCTTCGGGACGCACTTGAGCCGCTCGTCGGTGTACATGTTGCGACGAAGCGGAACATCGGCAGCAGTTCAACAACGGAACTGGAGTCTCAGATTGTAGACCTTGCAGAAGAAATGGATCCATTCGAAGCTGGTGAGGCCCGTGTCCTGGTCGCGGCGGAGGCGTCCGTAGTTGGTCTGAACCTTCAACTGGCGGACGAGATTATTTTCTATTCGCTGCCGTGGTCGCCACTTCTTGCGGATCAGTGGATCGGCCGCATCGACAGACTGGGCATCCGCAGAGGCGCCGGCATCCAGAACGTGTGGATCACGCCAATCGTGGTCAGCGGGTCGATTGGCGACAAGGTCGTCCAGGTCTTCAAAGCGGCTGGCGTGTTCGAAGGCGGTCAAGTCTATGATGATGAGAGTTGGAAGGGGGTTGTGGCGGCCATTGAGGCGGCTGCGTACGGCTTTGGCGGGGAGTGGGCGGCGCTAGTTCATGCGGCGGGTGAGGCTGCCGCTCGGGCGGAGGGGTGGCTCTCACTTACCCAGTTTCCACCATTCCCGAGCGCAGCACGCATGGCTGAATGCTACGACGGGTTGCGCGGCCAGCGCTACGCGCTTCCCCTCCTGAGCGAAGGAGGAAACGGCTTCCGGTCATGGTTTCACGAACGGGAGGCCGCAGCAGAGTATTTGCTGCGCCTGAGCCAAGCGGTTCACTGGCTCGACCTTCGGAAGTATCGGGACGAGAAAAGTCGCCAGCGTTTCAGGACCCTCTGGTACGCGCGCCGCCCTGAGGGCGAGGATATCACCGTGCCCGAGTTGGACGACCGAGGGCCCTGGCACATGCAGGCTCTGCTGCTGAAACGCGGGGAGATTCGTTCGCCGGTAGTCAGCCACATCACCGTTCGTGATCAGCGCGAACGCGTCCTGCACTTCTTCGATCACGGCGACGCACTCCACGACTCGCTTGTGGAGCGGCTCACCAACCTCCCGGCTCTCTCAAGCGAGATCGAGTACAGTGTTGCCTTCCCGTCCGGACATCCCGCCGAAGCATGGAAGGGCAATAGGGTCGCAATCGCCGTCGGTGCGCTCTTGCCACCAACGTTTCCTCCATTGCCCGAAGGTGAGCTGGACTCAATAACCGGCGGCAGTTTGAGCCGCACGGAAGCGCAAGCTCTAGATATGGTTAAGCGGCGCACGTTCGAGGATTACCTAGCCGATACCCGCTGGCTTGAAGAGCAGCATCCCCCCCGGTTCATAGCTCTCGGGGCGGTGCAGGTAGGGGCCGAGTTCGAAGCAGTCGACGCTACCCCATTTGTTTGCCCCCTTTGGGGGGACGGCATGGCACGCTGCATCAAAACGGTGCGCCTCGACGAGAGCGGCCGCTCGTTCGTCGGATCAGCGAGGCAGTTTCTCCAGAAGGGGATTATGGATCGGCTGCTCCGATCGTCGGAAGAATTGAAGAGGCGCCTTGCAGATACGCTCGCCGTGCGGCTGTATCAAATAGAGCAGGGCGCACTGGTGCATGACCAGACCGCTGCTGCTCTGGTGGAGAGTGAGGCACGCCGCGATCAGCGATTCGACTTCAACCGTGCCCGTTCCCGTTCGGCCAACCTGGCTCGTGAAGCAGCAACCATCGCGAACCGCAGCAGAGTCACGCGGCTTGAAGCATATTCGAAAGCTCCACGATGCAGGGCTAGCGCTAAAGTCTACGTCCTGCGAATTAGTTAACCTGGGCTTCGCCGAGCAGCATACCTACGATGCCCGGCATCTTGGCACCCACCGACCAAGACCAAGCTTTCATCGGCTTACCGGCGATCGAGAGGGCACGTCGAATCTGAACGGGTACGGGGACATGGAACTGCAGCACCCCGGTTTGGCCGTCCGCGATGTAAGTCGGTTGAGGTAGCGTCTGCGTGTAGCCAATGACGGCCCAACGCCAGAGATCAAGATCCGGCACGTCCCAGTATGTGGCTCGTCGCTCCTCGATATGGACGATGCATTGCTCCCATCGAAAGCCCGATCTCCGTACGGCGGGGAAGGCGCCATCGAGGCCTATTACTCGCCATCGCCCTTCCGGTTGCTCCGAGTCGTGGCGCCCGAAGTAGGACCCACGGCCCGATAAAATTCTTATCTGGTCCGCTCCAGCCAGCGCCAGCCTGTCCCCGCCGCGTGCCAAGTCAACCGCCCGCGAAAACAGCGCAGGAGGCCCCTCGATCGTATCCGCCCCGCCTAGTTCGACGTGTCGGAGCCGCCAACCCGGCGGGCCGAGTTCTTCCTGAAGTGTCACCAGCGGCGGCGCGTCTGCGATGTCATACCCTGTCTTCGGCAATCGCCGCACCACCTCTGAGACGCTGGAGGGCTCTAACGCTGAAGCACCCAGTATGACAACCTCGTCGCTTCCCCAGTCGACGAGACGCGGCGGCGTCGCGGAGAAGGCCATTCCTGCCGCCGATGAAAGCTGGACCAGATCGCCAGCTAAAACCAGGGACGAGAGCACTTCGTTGACCACTCGGCGGAGTTCCTCGGTCGGCGGCGAGAACGGTTCGTACGCCTCGGCTAAGCCGCGGATGATCTGATGGCGGTGGATCTGGCCTGCCTCAAGGACGGCTCCGCGGATGTCCCGAGCGAGCACACCCGGGTTTGGTAGGTTCCCTTCCCCGCTCGAATATCCGAGCGCTTCCGCCCATGCATCTGACGTCATGGCGTAACTCCGAGCATCGCTGAAGCGGTGGCGGCGCTTTCGAGCGACTGCCCGAGCGAGGATGGCGTGATGACAATCACAATATGACCTCGCGCCCGCGTCAACGCCACGTACAAATCGCTTTCAGAGAACACGGGTCCAAGGGACGTCGCGTCATAGAGCACCACCACGTCAGCTTCCAAACCCTTAAAGCTCCTGGCGGTGGTGCAGAGAAGACTGCCGCCCCGCCTCCATTCGGACGCCGAGTCAACGATGGGGACGCCGGCAATCGACTCGACCCGCGCCAAGGAGCCCTTTCTCCAGGAACTCGGTCCGATCAGCACGATCTGGTCCGGACGGAGACGGTGATCCTGCAGCAATCTCCGTATCTCCATTTGGATCAGACCTGCGACCGCCTGCTGTGAGGGCGGGCTCAGGCTGCGAACAGGTCGACCGAGCGGCGCCAAAGGAGCGGGTTGGCTCTGAACGCCGGATGCAAGACTGGCGCAGTGTACAATGCGTCGAGTGTTCCGGCAGTTCACGTCGAGTGGGAGCTTGATCGCACCCGCAATCGGAGGGTCCGTTGGTTCCCGCCGAAGGCTCTGCGCCCTGTCCAGAAAGGCCCAAAGCGGCACCGAGTCGTCGAGCCCAGTTAGGTATTCAAGAGCGTCCCACCACCCAGGGCTGAAGTCCTGCGCCTCGTCGACCACTAGGGCATCGAAGAGACTGCCGTCTCCTTCGATCGACGTCGCTGCTTGAACCATTTGGTCGGGCACCACTTGGTCCCAGAATACCTCGGGAGCCCCAACAGGTCGGAAGTCGATGCCAGCCCGACGGCAGACATCAGAGGCAAGCCCGTGGAAATGTCGGACGGTGATAGGGTGCGGGCCAGGCAGCGGTTCTTCATCGAGTTTCTCGCCCATCCACTTGGCTAGCTCGGCGTTGAAACAGGTCAAGAGCACCCGCCGTCCGTCCATGGCAAACTTGCGAGCGCATCGGAGCGCGAGCAATGTTTTCCCCGAGCCCGCCACTCCGTGTACCACCGCCCGGGAGTTCACCGCGAAGCCCTGTAAGACCTGGAGTTGCTGTGAGGTGAGTTGTGCCAGCGCCTCCGAGTCTCTCCCTACATGCAGACTGAGCGGCTCATACACACTGAACTCGGGAGCGAGCGCCTTCCGGAGGCGCAAGAAGCTCTCCGGTGAGAGCTTTGCGGTGGGCCGGCCAGCCACGGCATAGGCCCGCGCAACCGCACGGTCGATCTCAGTTAAGTCGTCCATACAGATTATGCTTTCCGCAGGTAGATCGGCCGGCGGCTGGTCCTTGAATACGCAATGCGGGAAGGCGACGGCGGTCGCAAACCGAACGGAGTCTGCGAACTCCTCTCCACATACGAGCCCAACGCGCTTCTTCAGGGCCCGCATTGCCCGCCGCGCCTGCTGGGCGGGATCCCTTATCTCCTTCAGTCCTCCGCCCGTACGACGCCGCCAGCGGCGCTCTCGAAGGACGATCTCTCCTCCCTTCGCTTCGACCACCAGAATGCCAGCATTTGCGTTCAAGATGACAAAGTCAGCTTCACCCTCGCGCGCCGGTGCATCCATGTCGTCTCGGGCAGGGTACAGCCACGGAAACGAATGTAGGACGATGTGGTCATCGCCAAGCTGATCGCGGAGGGCCGTCATGAGCTTCGCTTCCGAGTCATGCGGCATGGAACCGGGATCGATGTCAGGAACACAGATAGCCAAGCTAATCACCCTGCTTCCGCACGAACCGCGCTAGCGCAGCCAAGGCGCCGGCAGACGGCAGCACTTCACTGACGCACTCCAGCCTATCCGCCGCGGCTCGATACCTTACGCGCACCTTTCCATCCGCCAGATACTGAACCATCCCAACGGTCCAGGGCGCCTGCGTCGCCCCAAAGGCCTTGCCGTCGGTACGAACAAGCAGATAGATGGCCTTGGCATTAGGTTGCTCCTGCGAGGGCCGGAAAAGGCAGAGCGAGCCTTTCGGCACCGGTCGTTCGCCATCGCCCTTCGGTCCGTCGAGTGTTCTCGCGTCGAGCCGGAACAGGAAATCGCCTGGGTCGGACGACCCAGCATCGTAAAGCGGTCCACCCTGAAGCTGGAGCGGATGCCGAAGGTCCTCAGGTCGCAGCAGCGGTACGCCGCGGTCTGAGGGGCTAAGCCCGGGCCGCCTTGTTGTGCGGCGCCCGAGCGCCATGGCCGTGGCGACGGGCAACGCGCGCTCCACGAGCAACGCGTCCACCGGAACGACGTCCTGGCACTCGGCTGCGAACTGCTCCGCTTCTTCGTCGCCGGGATCGGCCGGGAGAAATGGGTGAGCCAGAACTACCCTCCGGCCCGCTTCATCCACTAAGCCGCCGGATCGCCTCGTAAAGGACCCGCCGCTGTCGTTTGCATCGGCGGCAAGCCTGGATAGCCCGGCCAGCATCCACCGGGGCGAGAGACGCGGCGCTTCCCCGAGGAAGCACGCTCGTAGGAGGTCGCCGCCCAGTCTGCGGTCCAGGTGTTTGTGCTCAAAGCGATTCTTGAATGAGCGTAGGCACTGGTAGCAACTGTCCTCACAGGAGCAATTGTCGAGGATGCGGATGGCATCGCAGGCCAAGCGTTCTGGGTCTGCAGAGGCTGCCCTCACAAAGCCCGCACCTCCGGCGGCCTGATCGTAAAGGTAGAGGTCAAGAACGCGGGCTCCATCTGGCCCTGGAGCGAACCTGAAGTCACCGTCGATATCATTGGGTTCCAAGTCCACCGAAGCGGCCCGGACCAGCGCCTCGACCGCCGAACGAGCTGCGATCAGCGTCGCCGGCGATGATGGCCTAATTTCCCATGTCGCCGGTGTGGCCAACCTGAAGACGGCGATGTCGGTCGTGAAGCGATTTCCGAGGACAATCTCGATCGGCTTACCGTTGCAGAGATCTGGCTCCTTCGGACGGCGAGGCCGTGGCCGGTCGTGCGTCGGCTTATCGAACTGCTTGTACTCAGGGTCGAAATCACCCGGCTCGGTTCGGCCACAGCTGGGGCAATATCGAAAGCCCGACCTTTCGGATGAGAGTGTGCCCCGATTGGTCACCACCAGTTCTCGTGAATCGTTCCAAGCCTCCCATGCCGTGCCGACTGGCCAAGTGCGGCCAGTGTTGTGCTGTGAACTGCGCAGGATCGGTGCGTCAAGTTTAGCGCGCGTGACGCGGGTGGGGGCAACTCCCTCCAATGACGGCGGATCCGCTTGGATTGCGGGAGGATGGGCAAAGCCAGTCGGACGAACCCAACGCCTGGACGGGCCAAGCGCGCCTGGCACTGCGCACGCGGGACAGTCAAGTGTTTGATGGACGAAATAACTGCCCCCACGATCCTGAAGCTCGGCGTAATCGCACTCATGGCAATGGAAGTAGAGTTTGTGCTCACGGTAGGCTTTCAGCCGCTCGTCGTCGAAGGCACTCCAAAGGCCAAGTGAGATATGCCGCTTGCCATCGACCCACACTTGTCTGCCCGGTGCGTACTGGCTTAGCGCAGCATTAAGCGCCTGCTGCGGGGAGTAGCGGAGCTTCGCGCGAAACGGGTCCTTTGTCTCATCAAAGACGGCAAAAGTTGCAACATCCGTCGGGAAAGCGTAGCGCGGCATAAGGCCGACCGCGAAGAGGCGGTCGAGAAGCTTCGACGCAGCCACGCCATTCTGGTCGATATCGGCATCTTCGGCCTCTACCGAGTCATCGGCGTCGTCGGCTTCAGGCAGCAATGGGGCGTCGTTTCCGTCACCAAGCCTCATTGCGATCTCATCGGGCAAGCTGTGAACAATTTCCGATGCGCATAGGCCGGAGCACGATGTAACGAAGAGGCGGCGAATGTCATCTTCTAACTGCGGGCGCTTTTGCTCGCTCCAGTGACGCAGGCCAGCCAACGAAAACTTATTCTCATCGCCTCGCAAGAAGTCAGCCGTGTGGCCCAGCGACTCGAAGATGTTAGCGTTTTGGACGTCGTTGTCGGCGCGGTCCTGCTGAAAGCGGCCGAGAAGGAACGCATACGCCTGCCGACGCGCGATGACGGGGTTGTCTAGGTTCAACACGGGATCGGGCGCTGGTCCGGCCACCATCGGTGCCGGCTCTCGGAAAAAAGTTTGGTCGTGGTTATCCGGCCCACAGAACATGATCACTGTCGACAGGCCCGCGCCGCGGCGGCCCGCGCGACCAGCACGCTGCTGATAGTTCGCCCGACCAGGGGGCACGTTTCGTAGTGCGACGGCGGTGAGACCACCGATGTCGATGCCGACCTCCATGGTCGTCGTGCAACTGAGGATGTCGATCGGGTCTCCCGAGGCCCCCTCGTGGATTACGGGGACGTCCTGGAATCGCAGTTCATACGCTTCGTTCCGAGAAAGCGCTCGGACGGTGTTTGCGTCGTTCAGTTGCGCCGAGTGCTCCTCAGCGACGAGTTGATGCGGAGCGTACGTTGCGTCCCCATTCCTCAGGCGCTCCCAGTTGTGCCGGAAGAAACTCTTTTCGCTTCGGAAAACCGGGTCGGAGTCTGGGTCCATAACACGGGTAAGGCCGCCGCAGTGCGGGCAATTCCCGGCGAGTAACAGATTGTCTGGGGAGACCGCTGAACAGGTGCCGCAGCGGCGCCACAATAGGTGCCGCCCATCCAGTAGCGCGACCTTCCGGGCGTTGATGTAGAATGTCGCTTCGTTTGTCCCCGCGAAGACAGCACGCAGCGCTGTGACGCCCGCCTTGTTGAAATCTTTTCCCCATGCCGCAAGGCCAGCCTTGGCCAATGCCGCCTGTACGCCCTTCGGAAAGCGCCCGCTCCAGCGGCGGATGGACGATGCTCCAGCTGCAACTTCCACGTTACCCGGTGTGCCACGTAGCTTGATCGACCGCTCGAGGAGAGCGCTCCAGAGCCACAGATTGAGCGTCGCGTCGCGGACGTCCTTTTCTGTCGCGTTCAAGATAGATGGCAGTTTCAGTTCCCGTGCGAGGCGGTCGACATCTGCCTTTGTGAGCTTTGGCTTGACGGAGGCGAGTGCGAGCGAGCTCAGCCCTGTGTGCCGGTCCTGCATGACCGCATACAGGTTCTGGAACACGGAGAGCTGGGTGTTGCCTGACGTAGTCTCGGAAAGGTTGCGGATATCCTCTATTTCGGCCTCCGCGTCCTCAAGCAGCTCTGCGGCTTGGCGGCCGAATTCGTTGAGAGCTCCGGTGTCGTCGCCGACGGGCCTTAGGCGGACGCCTTTGCGTACCGCGCTCAGCGCCACCGCGAGCGGCGCGTCGTCGAGGGTAGGCGCGTATCGAGGCGTGTGGAGTTCCTTCATCCCGTCGAGCAGCAATGGGCGGAGTGCGTCTCTGAACGCAAATGTCTTCATCAAGCCCGCGAGTCGGGATGCGCTCTGTCGACCATCGGAAAAAACAAGCGCCTTGCGGCCCTTCAAGGGTGCATCGGAGTCGGGCCTTGGAGCCTGCTCAAGCACCTGAACTGCTACGAGCTGCTGAAAGGGTTCCTCGCCTTTGGTCTGCAAGTCACTTATCTTGCCTTCATCTCCGCACCGCGGACACTTGGCAAAGCGACCTGTCCCGTAGGGCGCAGGCATCCAGACCTCGCGCTGATGCTCGCCGGCTCCGTTGAGGCGGCCCGTCGTAGGATCAAGCAGCATCGGAACGGCGGCGTCAGACATGGCACTTTCCGACGGGGGCTCGAGGCAGACATGAACCGCCTCGACCGCGTCGTTCTCGCCGATGTAGGCTGAGCCGTCGTCCTGCCACAGGTGTCGCTCTCCGGCAGGTGCCCCGGCGAATGCACTTGCTACTGCCAAGCCGCAGGAGCGGCACGAGTGCAGTTCATACACCTGCGCCCCGCAGTCGCAGTGGCGCCTCGGCTCTGCGAAGAGCTTTCCCGTGGGGCCGCCGCGAACGTCGGCCGGCACTTGGGCGCAGTCAGGATCCGAACAGGCCCACAGGCCCGGGAGTCCGCGAAACATCAGGTGCGCACGCGCCGGAAGGAGAGGGGCGGCTCCGGGCGCTGGGCGCGCGAAACTGGCCAGCTCCAGCAGTGCATCGGTCGCTGGCAACGCGAGATCGGGCGCGACGCCAGGGAACAGCAGTTCGGCCAAACGAGTCAGCGACTTAGCCGGCCCTCCGATCGGGCCTGAGCCGCCCTCCTCCGTCGCTCCAGAGGCGATATTTTTGGCCAGCTTCAGCACTGGCAGGTCGCTGAGGGACTCCCAGGTCGCGAGTGCAAGGTCGTCGAACGACCAATTTGTGCCATCGGTGGTCGCCGTCCCGAGCGGGCGATCACCGGTGCGGGCGAACTCGACCGACCCTGCCTCGGGCCGAACGCTCGTCACAGCAGCGAAGTTCGCGCTCGTGCGCGCCTCATCCGCGACTTGGACTGCCTCCGAAAACGCTGAGCCGTCCTCGGCCAATCCCGCCACATGGACCGTTGAGCTCCCGCCGGAAGCACGTCTGCGGAGGCGAACCGGAGCGGACGTTGCGGCCGTGCTCGACGCAAGCAGTGGTTCAATGATGCGGGCACGCACGGCAGGGTCGGCAGATCTGAGGAGATCCGGGTCGCATTGCGCGAGCACTTCAGCGAGACGAGCATCGCCCGGTCCGGCACCCGCGAGCACCTGCTTGCGGCCCGTGAGCACCGTCGTATGCTCGCGCCGCACACCAACTAGCTTGGAGGCGAAAGACGCAGCGGCGTCCACTCGCGAGAAGGAAGCACTCGTGCATATGAAGACGATGCGTGATACGGGTAGCTGTAAGCGCTCCAGCAACCGGCGAATGAGGTAGGCCACCTCGGTCCCATTCGCGCCGCGGTAGAGATGCGCTTCGTCCAAAACGAAAAAGAATTTTTCCTCGGGAAACCTTTCAAAATAGTCACGGGTCTCGTCAAATATGCTGCGTTCGAGTGGTCGCAGAAGCATGTACTCCAGCATGGAGTAGTTGGTCACAAGCAGGTCCGGGGCGGCAGCCTGCATTTCATGCCGAGTGAGTAGTTCCGCGTCTTGGAGGCGCTCTATTGCCCGCTTCGGCGCTCCGCTAGCGTCCTCCCACCGTGTTTGCGGTTCTCCAAACCAACCTCGCAGCCCATCGTAAGCGCCAGGCGAGCTGTCTGGCTTAGCTGGCCAGCGCCCCTTTTCCTTCAGTCTGTCGACGAGCTGGCGCTCTCGTTGATTACCTTTGCGTGCCTCATCCTCAAGGGCGAGGTAGTACTCCAAAGACTTAAGGCGCTCTTGGTCGCGCTTGCCGCTGCGGACCCCCGGGTAGAGGGTTCTGCCCGTGTAGCGCCCGAACTTAGCTGGTCGCTTCGCTGCCTTCTGAAACCAATCACGCGTCACCTTGGCTCCGAAGAGGGTGCGCAGACGGCCAAGCTGATCATTTACCAACGCGTTCATCGGGTACAGCAGTAGGGCGCGCACCGCCCGATGTGCGAAATGGGTCGGCCGCTCCGCTGCTTCCTGAGCGAGACGGCTTAGGACCGGAAGCAGGAAGGCCTCTGTCTTGCCCGACCCCGTCCCCGTCGTGATCACCACAGCACTTCCGCCGGCCTGCTCCCCTAGCGTCAACTCCAAAGCTTTCGCTTGATGCTCGTATGGGGGATCAAACAAGAGGTGACCGGCACTGGCAGAGGCCAGCTTCGACAGCATAGAGCGTACTGATGCGGGTAAGTCCAGTGTATCAAAAGTGCGCTCGCCAACGTAGACAGGCGTGCTCTCTATGTAGGGTTCTTGTGAAATGCCGCCTGCCTGATTGAGAAGGTTGCGACGTATCTGGACTGTCTTGGGATTTGAGAGGTGGTATGTCGCCTCTATATAAGAGGCTAGCCTCGAATGCATTTCCTCAATTTCGTGGCGCATCGCAGATCCTGGTTCAGGCTTGTGAGCACGCTATCCGATGGATGCGTTTGGTTGAAGGCCCAAGGCGCTTATGCAGCGGGATGATGGTGTCGCCGGGCTAAACGTGTCCGTGTTTCTGGGAAGTTCGCCCCGCCGCGTGTTCCGGGAGGGCTGCAAGGTGCTGTGAGACCGCTCGCTGGGCACGGTCCCTTAACCGGGCGGCGCTAGGTCCCGAGCCTAGCAGGAGGCTGTGGGCTCAATCGACGCATACCGACACTACAGGGCACTACAGCATCAGGTTAGGTCTGAAATTCATTAGATAATTCAATAAACTACGGATTGATGCCACTTCTTCGTAATCAGTAGGTCCCCGGTTCAATCCCGGGTGTCGGCACCAGTTCTCTCAGGCATTTCCGGCTTGTTGCGTTTTCTTTTGGCGCCTTGCCGAAAGGCGCACCGGAACATGCGGGCGGATGCACCGGAACCTGCGCCCAGGTGCACATCTCTGCCGCGCCAGGCGGAAGGGGCCGCCACCACCCGCCACATGGACCTTCGCCCGCGCGGCCGCTTCGTCCTGGACGCCGAGCAGGATTGCCGGCCTCGGCATGGGACGACGCCCTTGGCTCTCAGACCGCTGAGATGCGGGACTACAGCGAATTGCGTTCAGAACTGAACGCTCATCCGCTGTAGCACCTTGTTTTGCGAGCAGATTCACGCCTTCGGTCGTTCACGGCCTCCGGCGATCTGCTCTAGCCCGGCCAGCGTGCCGTCACGTCGAACTCGATCAGTTCCTTCTTCGAATTGCGCTTCCGGAGCGGCATGCACCTGATGTCGGTGAAGCCCAGGCTGCGCAGCATCGCGGCGTAGATCTCTTCCACGGGCAGGAGCACCCCGTAGAAGGTCGAGTTCCCGACGATGTAGTGAACCTCCGCCTCCGCAGCCAGCACGGGTGTCAGGCCGCGAAAATGAGCCCATATGTCGTCGAAGTACTTCGCGACGTAGTTGGCCAGGAGGCGCCCGTTCTTGTTGTCGGCATGGGCGATCCGCTCCAGCGCGCTGTCGAGTGCGGGGTTCATGTAACGGTCATCCGCCCGGTTCCACTCGATCAGGCGGCTGGTCGCGATGCCCCAGGTGCCGCCAATCGCCGACCAGTCGAGTTCGCCGGCATCGCGGCCATTCACCAGATGCCCGGTCCAGTACATGTAGGGGCGGAGTTCGCGGATATAGGACATCCGGTTGGCATAGGGCGGCGATGTGATGACGCGCTCGAACGGCCCCTCCACCACGGCCGCGGCGTTCCTGCTGTCGGCCTGAAGGACCCGGCCCGAGCCGGGCGGGTTCTCGGCTGCGCCCTTCAGCACGAAATGCACGTCGTCCGTGAACCGGCGCGGCATGTCGATCCCGAGGTCAGGCGACAGGTTGCCATCCTCCTTGAAGGACATGGACTGATGGTTGAAGGCCGCATTCGAGAGCGCAATCAGGGACCGGCAGAAGGCGATCAGGAGCAGCGTCCTCTCGGGCGATGCAGCCGCCGTGGTGGCCTCGATGGCGGCCCGCAAGCGCTGCAGGAAGGTCAGGGCAGGGGGGGACCACCACCGCCTGATGTTATGGATCGGCGGCGCCGGCGCCGGGGCCAGGTCGGCGCGCTCCACCAGCTCCACCGCTCGCCGGCAGGCCGAACGCGCGGCGGCCAGCATGTCATCGGTATAGATGGCCATCTTTGCCTGGCCCAGCCAGACCAGGAAGGGATTGATGTCCGTCGTCACCCCTTCATGGCCGTGGTAGGCGGCACTCAGCGCCGTTGTCCCCGTGCCGGAGAACGGGTCGAATACACGCATCGGCCTGTCGCACCGCTCGATCAGGTCTTCGACCACCTTGACCGAATAGGCAGGGGTCAGGCGCAACCACCCGTGCCGGCCACTCTTCAGGTTGTGCTTGTGGGTGTAGTCTGCCCTCCGGCGCAGCAGTTCACGCGCGGTCATGCTCATGTCGTCTCCGGGGCCAGGAGCGCCTTCAAGACGGCATCCATTTCTGCGCGACGGGTCTTGCTGTTGCGCCGGAACAAGGCGGCAGGGCCATGCCCGACGACATCGCGCATGATGCTCCGGGTCGGAGGGAGGGGATCATTGGTGCCGATGACCCCCGTCACGACCGCCCCCATCGGGTGGCCCACACGGAATCTTAGTCCAGCGCCGGTCCGGGCGCTACCGCTTGTGTGGCTGGCGGGGATGGATCGGTACGGCGCCGCGGATGGGCAGTACCACCTCCGGCGCCGGCGGCCTGAAGCCGGTGAAGCCGGCAAGGCATGGCGGACCCGGGTGCATCGCCAGGCGGGCCATCCAGGGCCAGCGCATCGCGCAGATCCGTTCCAGGCGCGGGAAAAGGGGGCGATCGGCCCCGTCCCACCCGCAGCTACAGCGGATTGGCGTTCGGAACTGAACGCCAATCCGCTGTAGACCGTTGTTTGCAGAGCAGATTCACGCTCCCGGGTGTTCACGCCCGTCCGCGATCTGCTCTGGCAGGCACAGGTTCCGGACCGGGTGCCGGCATCAGCCTTCGACAGCCAGGCAGCACCCGCCGCGGCGCGCATCCGGCCTCGGCATGACCCGTGCCCGCGGCGGAATGCCGCGCCGTCGGTGGCTGCAATGTTTTGTCATATCCAGGCAACGCTGCGGACGTGCTGCGGCCGTACCGGGGTGGCATGACGCCGGTCCCGGCATGGCGCGCCCTGCCATTTCCCCCTCTGTCCCTCCTGCTGGCCGGGTTGCTCGCCGCTGCCCCGGCTGCCGCCGCGGGGGTGCGGGAGGGCTTCCAGGGCGCCCTCGCCCTCAGCCCGGACCTCCGCGCGCTGGAGGCCGAGCGGGAGGTCGTCACCGCGCGCCGCGCCCAGGCGGAGGCGCTGCTGCCCGGGGCGCCCATCCTCGGCCTCGGCTACCGCAGCGATGCCGTGACCCAGAACCGTGGCTTCCGGGAATATGAGGGCAGCCTCGGCCTGCCGGTCTGGCTGCCCGGCGCCGCCTCCGCCCTGCGCGGCAGCGCCGAGGCGCAGGGCCTCCGCCTCACCGCCCGGCAGGCTCGCCAGCGCCTGCTGCTGGCCGGGGAGGTGCGCGACGCCTACTGGGCCTGGGCCCTCGCCGCCGCCGAGCGCGATGCCGCCCGCGCCCGCCTGGCCGCCGCGCAGGCGCTGGAGCGCGACCTGGCCCGCCAGGTCGGTGCCGGCAACGCCCCGCGGGCCGACCTGCTGCTGGCCCAGGCCGATGCGCGCGATGCCCAGCTCACCCTGCGGGACCGCGAGACGGCGGTGCGCGAGGCGGCGCTGGCCTTCCGCAGCCTGACCGGCGCCGAGCCCACGCCGCAGGGCGGCGAGCCCGACCGCAGCGCCACCGCGGCGCCGGGCGAGGATCCGCGCCTCCGCGCCGTCCGGGCCGCCGCCACCGCCGGCCGGGCCGATGCCAACCTTGCCCGGGTGCGGGACCGGCCGGACCCGGAACTCGGCCTGCAGCTGCGGCAGGAGCGTGGCAGCTTCGACGAGCCCTATGGCACCCGCATCCAGCTCGGGGTCCGAATCCCCTTCGCCCATGCCCCCGCGGTGCGGGAGCGGGTGGCGCTCGCCCAGGCCGATATCACGGCGGCCGAGGCGGAGGCGGCGCAGCTCGACCGTGCCCTGGCCCTCGCCCGGGACCGCGCCCGCGTCCGGCTGGAAGCAGCGCGCGATCTCGCGCGTGGCGCCGAGACGCGGCACGCCGTGCTGGCCGAGCGCGCCGGGCTGGTCGAGCGCGCCTATCGCGGCGGCGAATTGCCGCTGGTCGAACTGGTGCGCGCCCGCGCCGCCCTGGCGGATGCCGATGCCGCGCGGCGGCGCGCCATGGTCGAGGCCGGCCGCGCCGTCTCCCAGCTCAACCAGGTCTCGGGGGTGGAGCCATGACCGCGACCCGCCGCTGCCTCCTCCTCGGCGCCGCCGCGCTGCCGCTGGCCGCGCGCCGCGCCGCCGCCCATGCCGGGCACGACCATGGTGAGGAGGACGCCGCCGCGCCCGCCAGCGCCGCGCCGCGCGTCACCGCGAGCAGCGAGGCCTTCGAGTTGGTCGGCCTGCTCGGCCCGGATGGCGCGCTGACCCTCTGGCTCGACCGCTTTGCCGACAATGCGCCGGTGGACGGCGCGACGATCCTGGTCGGCCTCGATGGGCAGGAGATCGGCGAGGCGCGCCGGGTGGCGGAGGCGGTCTATGCCCTGCGGCATGAGGCGCTGGCCCGGCCCGGCACGCATGACCTGACCTTCACCGTGACCGCGGGCGGGGAGATGGACCTGCTCGCCGGGACGCTGGCGGTGCCGGAGCCGACCGCGCCGGCCGCCGCGCCGCATGGGCTGCTGGAGACGGTGCGGGAACAGCCCGTGCTGCTTGGCATCGGGGCCGGGCTGCTGGCGCTCGGCGCGCTGCTCGGCCGGTTGGCCGCGCCGCGCCCGCTGCCGCCGATGGCGGAGCCGGAACCTGCCCCCGCCCGCGCTCCCGGCGCCGGGGAGGCACCGCCGCTGCGCCGCGCCGCCGGCCCGCTGCGCTGCCTCGCCCTGCTGGTCCTGCTCGCCCCCGGCCTCGCCCTCGCCCAGGGCATGGAGGCGCCGCGGCGGCTGCCGGATGGCTCGGTCTTCGTCCCCAAACCCTCGCAGCGCCTGCTCGGCATCCGGACGGTGATCGCGGAGACCGGGGAGGCCACGCCCACCACGCGTCTGGTCGGCCGGGTCGTGCCCGACCCCAATGCCACCGGCCGCGTCCAGCCCAGCCAGGCCGGGCGGATCGAGCCGGGCGAGGCGGGGCTGCCCGCGCTCGGCCAGCGTGTCGAGCAGGGCCAGGTGCTGGCCTGGGTCGCGCCGATCTACAGCGCCGCCGAGCGCGGCCAGCTCCAGCAGGGCGCGGCGGAGCTCGATGCCCAGATCACCATCGCCGAGGCCCGCGTCGCCCGCCTCGCCCGGCTGCAGGGCTCGGTGGCCGACCGCGAGATCCAGGATGCCCGGACCGAGCTGCAGGGCCTGCGCCAACGCCGCGCCGCGCTGAACCCCGTCATCGCGGGGCGGGAGGCGCTGCGCGCCCCGGTCGCCGGCGTGGTCTCGGCCGTTGCCGCCGCGGTCGGGCAGGTGGTGGATGCGCGGGAGACGGTCTTCGAGGTGGTGGACCCCGCCCGGCTCTGGGTGGAGGCGGTGGCCTTCGATCCCGCCACCGCCTTCGGCCCGATCGCCGGCGCCACGGCAACGGGGCCGGCGGGGGAGCGGCTGGCGCTCGATTTCGTCGGGCGGGGGCTCGCGCTGCGGCAGCAGGCGGTGCCGCTGAACTTCCGCATCGCCGCGCCGCCGGCCGGCCTTGCCGTCGGCGCGCCGGTGACCGTGACGGTGGAGGCCGGGGCGCGGCGCGTGCAGGGCATCGTGCTGCCCGCCGCCGCGCTGGTGCGGCCCGCCGAGGGGGCGCCCGTGGTCTTCGAGCATGCGGCGCCGGAGCGCTTCATCCCGCGCCAGGTCCGCACGGAGCCGCTGGATGCCAGCCGCGTGCTGGTGGCGGCGGGGCTGGAGCCGGGGGCGCGGGTGGTGGTTCAGGCGGCCGGCCTGGTCGCGCAGGTGCGCTGAGCCGTGCTGTTCAACCTCCTCGTCTCCGCCAGCCTGCGCAACCGGCTGCTGGTACTGGCCGCGGCGCTGCTGGTCGCGGGCTACGGCCTCTTCCTGCTGCCCCGCATCCCGGTGGATGTCTTCCCCGACCTCAACCGCCCGACCGTGACGCTGATGACCGAGGCCGAGGGGCTGGCGCCGGAGGAGGTGGAGCAGCTCGTCACCTTCCCGCTCGAGACGGCGATGAACGGCATGCCGGGCGTGACCCGCGTCCGCTCCGTCTCCGCCGTTGGCCTTTCCATCGTCTTCGTCGAATTCGACTGGGGCACCGATATCTGGCGCAACCGCCAGCAGGCGGCCGAGCGCCTCGCCTTGGTGCGGGACCGCATGCCCGCCGGCGTCGCGCCGCAGATGGCCCCCGTCAGCTCCATCATGGGCGAGATCATGCTGGTCGGCATGACCGGCGAGGGCGTCCCGCCCATGGAATTGCGCGACCTGGCGGACTGGGTGGTGCGCCCGCGGCTGCTGACCATCCCCGGCATCTCCCAGGTCATCCCGATCGGCGGCGAGGTGCGGCAGTACCGCGTGGTGCCGGACCTCGCGCGGATGCATGCGCTGGAGGTGGCGCAGGAGCAGCTGACCGCGGCGCTCCGGCAATTCGGCACCAATACCGGCGGCGGCTATGTGGACCAGGCGGGGAAGGAGTGGCTGATCCGCAATATCGGCCGCACCACGCGGCTGGAGGACCTGCGGGATGCCGTGGTCGCCTGGCGGCAGGGCCAGCCCATCCTGCTGCGCCAGGTCGCCGAGGTGGATTTCGCGCCCCGCTTCCGCCGCGGCGAGGCCGGGCTGGACGGTGCGCCGGGCGTGATCCTCTCCGTCCAGAAGCAGCCCGGCGCCGACACCGTGGCGCTGACGCGGGCGGTGGAGCGGGCGCTGGCCGAGCTGCAGGGGGCGATGCCGCCGGGCGTGCGGGCGGACCGCATCCAGTTCCGCCAGGCCGATTTCATCGAGACCTCCATCGCCAATGTCGAGCGCGTGCTGGTCGAGGCGCTGGTCGTGGTTGGCCTCGTGCTCTTCGCCTTCCTGATGAATGTGCGGACCACGGCCATCTCGCTGCTGGCCATCCCGCTCTCCGTGCTGGTGACGGCGCTGGTCTTCACCGCGCTCGGGCTTTCCATCAACACCATGACGCTGGGCGGCCTGGCCATCGCCATCGGCGAGCTGGTGGATGATGCGGTGGTGGATGTGGAGAACATCCTCCGCCGGTTGCGGGAGAACCGCGAGCGCGCGGACCCCCTGCCCGTGCTGGCGGTGATCGCGGCGGCGAGCCGGGAGGTACGCTCCGGCATCGTCTATGCCACGCTGATCGTGGTGCTGGTCTTCCTGCCGCTCTTTGCCCTGTCGGGCATCGAGGGCCGGCTCTTCGCGCCGCTCGGCATCGCCTATGTCGTCTCGATCCTGGCTTCGCTGCTGGTCGCCGTCACCGTCACGCCGGTGCTCGCCTCCTTCCTCCTGCCGCGGATGAAGCGGCTGGAGCGCGGGGATGGCTGGCTGCTGCGGCGCCTGAAGGCGGGGCAGGAGAGGCTGCTGCTCTGGGCCTTCCGCCGGCCTTCCCTGGTCTATGCGGTGGCGGGCATCGCGGTGCTGGGCGCGGCCGCCACCGTGCCGCTGCTGCCGCGCTCCTTCCTGCCGCCCTTCAATGAGGGCACGCTGACCATCAATCTCACCTTCCGCCCCGGCATCTCCCTCGCCGAGAGCGGCGCGCTCGGCGCCGTGGCGGAGCGGCTGCTGCTGCAGGTGCCGGAGGTGAAGGGCACCGGCCGCCGCACCGGCCGCGCCGAGCTGGACGAGCATGCCGAGGGCGTGCATTCCACCGAGATCGATGTGGACCTGCATCCCGGCCGCCCGAAGGGCGAGGTGCTGGCCGATATCCGCGCCCGCCTCGCCATGCTGCCGGCCGCCGTCAATATCGGCCAGCCCATTGGCCACCGGCTGGACCACATGCTCTCGGGCGTGCGGGCGCAGATCGCGCTCAAGATCCACGGCGACGACCTGGACACCCTGATCGCGCTGGCCGAGCGGCTGCGGGCCCGGCTGGAGGCGGAGGTGCCCGGCCTCGCCGACCTGCAGACCGAGCGCGTGGTGCGCATCCCGCAGCTCCGCCTCGCCGTGGACCGCGAGCGGGCCGCGCTCTACGGCGTCTCCGCCGCGCAGCTGACCGAGGCGTTGCAGGCGCTGACCGGCGGCCAGGTGGTCAGCCAGGTGCTGGACGGCCCGCGCCGCATCGATGTGGTGCTGCGGCTGCGCGACGAGGACCGCACCGGCGCGGCGCTGGCCGCCGCGCTGGTCGAGACGCCGGGCGGGCGCGTGCCGCTGTCCCTGCTGGCGCGCGTCGAGGAGGCGGACGGGCCGAACCAGATCCTGCGGGAGAATGCCCGGCGCCGCATCGTCGTGCTGGCCAATGCCGCGCCGGGCGCCGATCTCGGCGCGGTGGTGGAGCGCATCCGCGCGGTGCTGGCGGAGACGCCCCTGCCGCGCGGCTATGCGACCGCGCTCGAGGGCAGCTTCCAGGCGCAGGAGGAGGCGAACCGGACCATCCTGGCGCTCTCCCTCGTCTCGCTCGGGCTGATCTTCGTGGTGCTCTACTCCCGCTACCGCTCGGCGGTGCTGGCGCTGGTCATCATGGGCAATGTCCCGCTCGCCCTGGTCGGCGCGGTCGCGGCGCTCTGGATCGCCGGCCAGCCGCTCTCGGTCGCCTCCCTCGTCGGCTTCGTCACGCTGACCGGCATCGCCACGCGCAACGGCATCCTGAAGGTCAGCCACTACCTGAACCTCGCCCTGCTGGAGGGCGAGCGCTTCGGCCTCGCGCTCGTGCTGCGCGGCAGCCGGGAGAGGCTCTCGCCGGTGCTGATGACCGCGCTCTCGGCCGGCCTCGCCCTGGTGCCCCTGCTCATCGGCGCCGAGGCGCCGGGCAAGGAGATCCTGCACCCTGTCGCCGTCACCATCTTCGGCGGCCTCGTCAGCGCGACCCTGCTGGATACGCTGCTGACGCCGCTGCTCTTCCACCGCTTCGGGCGCCCGGCGCTCGCCCGGCTGCGCGCCCGCGCGGCCGAGGGCGGGCTGGCCGGCCGCCCCGCCGAGGCCTATTGACCAGGGAGACCCGCCATGACCCGACGTGCCTTCACCCTCGCCCTGCTCGCCGCCTTGGCCGCGCCCGGCCTGGCTTCCGCCCATATGCCGGCCGGGGCGCGGGGACCGAATGGCGGCCAGGTGCAGGATATCGGCCCCTATCACGGGGAGCTTCTGGCGCGGGACGGGGAGCTGGTGCTCTTCCTCTTCGACCACAATGACCGGCCGGTGGATGCGCGCCGCGCCAGCGGCAATGCCGTGGTGCTGGCGGGCGGCCACCAGCACACGCTGCCCTTCGAGGCGCGGCCGGATGGCAGCGCGCTCGTCGCGCGCGGGGAGTTCCATGCGGTGCCCGACCTGCGCGTGGTGGTGCAGCTGGTGCCGGGGCCCGGCATCTCCCGCGCCCAGGCCCGCTTCACCCCCCTGCGGTGACGGCCGGCCCGGCCTAGACTCCGCTGCATGGAGAGCACCGAGTCCGCCCGCCGTGGCCTGGAGCCGGAGGCGCATGTGCTCGTCGTCGAGGATGACGGCGAGATGCGCCACCTCATCGCCCGGCTGCTGCAGGAGAACGGCTTCCGCGTCACCGGCGCGCGCGACGGGCGGGAGATGTGGGAGACGCTGGACCACGCGCCGGTCGATCTGGTGCTGCTGGACGTCATGCTGCCCGGCCGGTCCGGCATGGATCTCTGCAGGGAGATCCGCGCCCGGCGCGGGCCGGCGCTGCCCGTCATCATGCTGACCGCGCGGGCGGAGGAGACCGACCGCGTGCTGGGCCTCGAGCTCGGCGCCGATGACTACATCCCGAAGCCCTTCGGCCGGCGGGAGCTGGTGGCCCGCATCCGCGCCGCGCTGCGCCGGGCGCAGGCGCCCCGCCCCGGCGAGGGCGCCGCCCCGGCGCATCGCCGCCTGCTGGGCTTCGCCGGATGGACGCTGGATACCGGGCGGCGGGAGCTGACCTCCCCCACCGGCGCGGTGGTCGATCTCTCGGGCGGCGAGTACGACCTGCTGCTCGCCTTCGTCGAGCATCCGCAGCGCGTCCTCTCCCGCGACCAGCTGCTGGAGCTGGCGCGCAACCGCCTGGCGGACCCGTTCGACCGCAGCGTGGACGTGCAGGTCAGCCGGCTGCGCCGCAAGGTCGAGCCGGACGAGGCCAGCCCGACCATCATCAAGACCGTGCGCGGCGCCGGCTACCTCTTCGTCCCGAAGGTCGAGCCGCGGTGAGGCTCGCCGCCCGGCTCTGGCCGCGGACCCTGGCCGGGCGGACCATCCTCGTGCTGCTGGTCGGCCTCTCGGTCTTCCATCTCGGCTCGGTCTGGCTGCATGAGCGCGCGGTGCACGGCGCGGCGCTGGAGGCGCGGGAGCGCCAGGTGGCGGAGCGGCTGGCGGCGGCCAAGCGGGCGGTCGCGGCGCTGCCGCCGCAGGAGCGGGACGCGACGGCGCATGCGCTCTCCTCCGCCGGGCTCGACGTGCACTGGAGCCCGCGGGCGGCGGTGCGGGAGGGCGCGCCGGACGTGCCGGATGCGACGCTCGGCGCGTTGCGGGAGAGGCTGCTGCGCCTGGTGCCGGAACTCGGCGCGCTCCGCCTCGGCTATGCCGATGAGGGCGCGCATGTGGGCGGCCACCTGATCGTCGGTGCCATGCGCCTGCCCGACGGAAGCTGGCTGAACTTCGCCGCGCCGGTCTTCCGGCCCGCACCGGCGGAGGCCGCGCATGCCTCGCTCGCCTCGCTCAGCGCCATGGCGCTCGGCATCGTGCTCGCCTCCATCCTGGTGGTGCGCTGGCTGACCCGGCCGCTGCGGCGGCTGGCGGAGGCGGCGGACCGCTTCGGCCGCGGCGGCGCGCCGGTGCCGGTGCCGGAGGAGGGGCCGAGCGAGGTGCATGACGCGGCGCGCGCCTTCAACGCCATGCAGGCGCGCATCCACCGGCTGGTGGAGGACCGCACCCAGGCGCTGGCCGCCGTCAGCCACGACCTGCGCACGCCGATCACCCGGCTCAGGCTGCGCGTCGGCTTCCTGGAGGATGCCGAGGCGCAGGCGCGGATGGATGCCGATCTCGACGAGATGGAGGCGATGGTCGCGGCGACGCTCGCCTATCTCCGCGGCGAGGAGGGGGGCGAGCCGCGCAAGCGCGCCGACCTCGCGGCCATGCTGCGCACGCTGGTGGATGACGCGGCCGATGCCGGCCGCGCGGCCAGCTATGACGGCCCGGCCCATGCCGAGCTGGAATGCCGCCCCCTCGCGCTGAAGCGCGCCTTCGCCAACCTGGTCGAGAATGCGCTCGGCCATGGCGGCGCGGCGCGCGTCGCGCTGCGGGAGCAGGTGGGCGCGCTGACCGTCACCGTCTCGGATGACGGGCCGGGCATCCCCGAGGCGGAGCTGGAGCGGGTGTTCGAGCCCTTCCGGCGGCTCGATGACTCGCGCAGCCGGGCGACGGGTGGCGTCGGGCTCGGCCTTGCCATCGCGCGCCGGGCGATCGAGGCGGAGGGCGGCGGCGTGATCCTGCGCAACCGGCCGGGCGGCGGGCTGGATGCGGTGGTCACCCTGCCGCGCGGCGGGGGCTGACCGCTACGGGGGGGCGGCGGCGCGTGCTGGCCCTGCAAGGCACGCCGCGGCCGCTGCTCGATGGGCCGGCCGTGCTTTCCGGGCAGGGCACCGCATGCCGCGGCCCGCTTCGCGCGGCGGCCGGGATCGGCCACGCCGGAGCGGGCTTACGCCGATCCTGCGGAGCGAGGCCGTTCGGCGATCATGGCCGCGCCCGCCGGGATGGGGCGGCGCGCCGCGCCCGACCGGACCGCGCGCTACTCCCGCGCCAGGCCGGAGGCGCGGAGGATCTCCGTCCATTTCGCCATATCCGCCGCGATCCGCGCCTGCATCGCCGCCGGGCCGCGCTCCGCCGGCGGCGGGGCGGTGCTCGCCAGCTCGCGCAACCGCTCCTGCAAGGCCGGGTCCCGCTGCGCCGCCTCCAGCGCCTCCGCCAGCCGCGCCACCACCGGGGCAGGCGTGCCGGCGGGCGCGGCGAAGGCGTTCCAGATCACCAGGTCGAAGCCGGGCAGCCCCGCCTCGGCGAAGGTCGGGACATCAGGCAGTTGCGGGAGGCGCTGCGGCGCGCTGACCGCGAGCGCGACCGCGGTGCCGCCGCGATGCGCCGGGATCATGGTGACGGTCTGGTCGATCACCGCATCCACCACGCCGGCCGCGAGGTCGTTCATCGCCGGCCCGGCACCGCGATAGGACACGAGCGTGCCCTTCAGCTTCGCCAGGTGCAGCAGGTAGCCGGGCGCGAGATGGCTGGTGGTGCCGAGGCCGGCGGTGCCGAAGGTCACCTTCTCGCCCTCCTGCCGCAGGCGCTCCAGCAGCGCGGCGAGGGTGCGGGTGCCGCCGCGCGGGCTGGCCGCCAGCACCATCGGCACATCGGCGGCGAGGGAGATGGGCGCGAGGTCCCGCCGCGGGTCGAAGCCGCCCTGCGGGTGCAGCACCGCGCCGACCGCCATGACGCCCATATTGCCGAAGGCGAGGGTATGGCCATCCGGCTCCGCCCGCGCCGCGCGCAGCATCCCGATCAGGCCGCCGCCGCCGCCGACATTCTCGACCACCACGTTGCGCCCGAGGCCGGGGGCCATCGCCTGGGCGAAGAAGCGCGCCAGCGCGTCCAGCGTGCCGCCGGGGGCGGAGGGGACGATGATGGTGATGTTGCGCTGCGGGAAATCCTGCGCGCGGGTGATCGCCGGCATGGCCGGCAGGGTGGCGAGGGCCAGCGCGGCGCGCCGGCCGATCTTCCTGGTCATGATGCTCCTCCCCCGGACGCTTCGCGTCTTGTCGTTGAACGCGCGCCCCGCCTTGCATGCGGCGGGCCGGCATGATCATGGCCCCGGCCGGCACGCCGCCGAAAGGGGCTGCGGGAGGCTGCGGGGCTGGACCGGCGAAGGCGCGTGGTGACGCAGGCCCGGCCATGGCCTGCGCGCGCGTTGCGCCGGCCGGGTGGGGCCACCCGGCCGGGTCTTGCTCCGCAGCGGAGGACGTCCGGATCGGAAGGCCAATCCGCCGCGGGCCATGGCCCGCGGCGCAGGGTCCCGGCCGGGGGCGTTCACGCCCCTCCGCGATCCGCCCTACGGCGGACAGGCGCGCATATCCGAAGGCCTGCCCGCCGGTGCTCTTGTTTTCGGGCAGGGGTACGCGCCCGGCCGTTCACGGCCTTCCGCGGTCTTCTCTACCCGCCCGCCGCGCCGTGCAGCAGCGCCCAGACCCGCGGCGGCGTCAGCGGCATCTGCAGCGCCTCCGCCGCCGCCGTTCGCCCGCTCCGCGCCAGCGCATCCGCCACCGCGTTCACGATCGCCGGCGTCGCGCCGATGGTGCCGAGCTCGCCCACGCCCTTCACGCCGAGCGGGTTGGTCCGGCAGGGCACGGACTGGTCGAGCGCGGTGACGTAGCCGGCGATCAGGTCGGCCCGCGGCATGGCGTAGTCCATGAAGCTGGCCGAGAGCGGCTGGCCCGAGTCCGGGTCGTAGATCACCTGCTCGCACAGGGCCTGGCCGATGCCCTGCAGCGCCCCGCCGGCGATCTGGCCCTCCACGATCAGCGGGTTCACCACCCGCCCGGCGTCGTTGGCCGAGACATAGGAGGCGATCTCGACATCGCCGGTCTCGGGGTCGATCTCCACCTCGCAGATATGGCAGCCATTCGGCCAGGTGGGGCCGGAGACGCTGCTGGTGGAATCGATGAAGATCCGCCCTTCCGGCTGCTTCGCCGCCAGCTCGAACAGCCCGATGCCGCGGTCCGTGCCCGCCACCTGGATGCGGCCGTTGCGGTACTCCAGGTCCACCGCCGCCACCTCCAGCGCATCGGCCGCCAGGTCCTTCGCGGTGTCCACCGTCTTGTCGGCGGCGACCTTCACGGCGGAGCCGGCGGTGAAGAGCGAGCGCGAGCCGGCGCTGCCGAAGCCGCTGCCGCGGTCGCTGTCGCCGAACACCACATTGACCCTCTCGATCGGCACGCCGAAGACATCGACCGCAAGCTGGGCGTAGGAGGTGGCGATGCCCTGGCCCATGGCCTGGGTGGTCGCGTAGATCTCGATCTCGCCATCCCCCTTCACGGCGACGGTCACGCGCTCCTCGAAAACATTGCCGCCGGTCCATTCGAGGAAGGTAGCGATCCCCCGCCCGCGGATCTTTCCGCGTGCCTTCGATGCCTCCGCGCGCGCCGCGAAGCCCTGCCAGTCCGCCAGCCTCAGCCCCTGGTCCATCACCTGCTCGAAGCTGCCGCTGTCATAGGTCTGGCCCATGGCATTGGTGTAGGGCATCTGCGCGGGGCGGATCATGTTGCGCCGGCGCAGCTCGGCGGGGTCGAGTCCCATCCGGCGCGCCGCCGTGTCCAGCAGCCGCTCGATCAGGTAGATCGCCTCCGGCCGGCCGGCGCCGCGATAGGGACCGGTGGGCGCGGTGTTGGTCAGCATCGCGGTGAAGGCGAAGTCCACCGTGGTGATGTCGTAGATGCTGGTGGAGACCCAGGGGCCGATCAGCAATTGGATGGCGATGCCCGGGTTGCGCGGATAGGCGCCCATATCCGCCAGCGTGCGCACGCGGAAGCCGAGCACCTTGCCGCCGGCATCCAGCGCCAGCTCTGCCCGGCTCTCGGTGTCGCGGCCATGCAGGGCCGAGAGGAAGTCATCCAGCCGCGTCGCCGCCCATTTCACCGGTCGCCCGAGCTGCTTCGCGGCGAAGGCGACCACCGCATCCTCGGGGTAGAGGCCGGTCTTCATGCCGAAGCCGCCGCCGACATCGCCGACCAGCACCCGCACCTTCTCGGCCGGGATGCCCAGCACCTCCTTGGCGATGGCGTCGCGCGCGCCCGAGGGCATCTGGCTGCTCATCCGCACGGTGATGCGGTCATCCACCCTGTCATGCTCGGCCAGCACCACGCGCGGCTCCATCGAGACGGGCGCGAGGCGCTGGTTGACGAGGTCGAGCGAGACGACATGCGCCGCCGCCCTGAAGGCGGCCTCGGTGGCGGCGGCATCGCCGTAGCGCGTCTCCGCCACGACATTGCCGCCCGCCTGCGGCCAGACCAGCGGGGCACCGGCCGCGGCGGCCGCTTGCAGCCCGATCACGGCGGGCAGCTCCTCATACTCCACCAGCACCGCCTCGGCGCCGTCGCGCGCCGCGGCCGGGCTTTCGGCGATCACCGCCGCGACGGCCTCACCGACGAAGCGCACATGCCCCTGCGCCAGGATCGGCCGCGGCGGCGCCGCCAGCGCCGAGCCGTCCGGCCGCTTGAAGGGCAGGGTGACATCCATCGGCTTCACGCCGGCCCTGGCCAGGTCCTCCCCGGTGATCACCGCCAGCACGCCGGGCAGCGCCAGCGCCGGCGCCGTGTCGATCGAGGCAATCCGCGCATGCGCATGCGGGGCGCGGAGGAAGTGGAGATGCGTCAGGCCAGCCGGGGCGAAATCGTCGGTGAAGCGGCCGGCACCGGCGAGCAGCGCCCGGTCCTCGATGCGCCGCACCGCCTGGCCGCTGCCGAAGCGGCCGACACTGGACTCCATGCTGTCTGGCAAGGTCGAATCCTCCCGGGGATCGGTCGATGGTCTTGGCTGGTCGGCGTGCCGCCTTCGGACCCCTCCGGCGAAGCGCGCCGGGCCACGCCTGGCGCTGCCGATGGGCGGCCGCGGCGTGGCCGTGCTGGGCCGAGCCTAGGCGGGCCAGGCCGGCGGCGGCAAGCCGGCGCGGGGGAGGGGGCTTCATCCCGGCCGCATCCGCAGCCATGCTGCGCGCCCTGCGACGCAACGGACTCCCCGCATGACCGACAGCATCATCGAACAGGCCGCCGATCTCCTCGTCGCCATCCGCCGCGGTGCCCCGAAGCTGGCCGGTCTCGGCGCCGCCGCGCCGCGGACCGAGGCCGAGGCCTGGGCGGTGCAGCGGGAGGTGCTGCGGCGCCTCGGCGCCACAGCGGGCGGCTGGAAATGCGCCGCCCCGCCCGGCAAGCCCGCCTCCGGCGCCATGCTGGACGCCGCCGGGCTGCGCCCCGCCCCGGCGCGCTGGCCGGTGCCGCCCGGGCAGAAGATCGGCATCGAGACCGAGATCGCCTTCCGCCTCGGCCGCGGCCTGCCGAAGCGCGCCACGCCCTACGCGCGGGAGGAGGTGCTGGACGCCGTCGCGGCCGCCTTCCCGGCGATGGAGATGGTGGAGAGCCGCTACCTCGACCCCGCCGCGGTCTCGCCGCTGGAGGCGATGGCCGACAGCATCGCTCATGCCGGGCTGGTGCTGGGCGCGGATGTGCCGGGCTGGCGTGGCATGGACCTCGCCGGCCTCACCGTGCGGCAGACCTGCGGCGGGGCGGTGCAGGTGGAGAAGGTGGGCGGCAACCCCTCGGGCGATCCGGTCACGCCGCTGGTCTGGCTGGCCAACCACCTGCCGACGCTCGGCCTCCAGTTGGAAGCGGGGCAGGTGGTCACCACCGGCAGCTGCACCGGCCTGCTCTGGGTGGATGGCGGGCAGCGCGTGACCGGCGGCTTCGCCGGCTTCGGCGAGGTGGTGGTCGATCTTGACTGAGCACGGCAGGGACAGGGGCGCCCGGCCGGCGCCCCGGAGCCTTGTTCCCGCCCGCCCGGCCGGTGCCGGCGGGGTGCCTTGCCGGAGGCCGGCATCGCCTCGCCCGGAGAATGCCGGCCCGACCGTCGGAGGGGCCGATGTCCCGGGGCCTTGACCCGGCCCGCGCGGCCAATGGCGGCCCCACGGCCGGCGACACATCGCCCCACGCAACCGGAGCGGCCCCGCCTGCCGCCGCCGCGGTGCCGCCGCGCCGGCGCGTGCTCCTGGCGCTGGCCGCCGTGGTGGCGCTGAACCTGCCGCTCGGCACCGTCTATGCCTTCAGCGTCTTCATCCGGCCGCTGGAGGCGGTGCTCGCCGTCAGCCGGGCCGAGCTCTCCTTCGTCTTCGGCCTGGCGCTCGTCGCTTTCACCCTGGGGATGAACCTCGCGCCGCTGTTCGCCCGCATGGCCTCGGCCCCGGTGCTGATCGCGGGCAGCACGGCGGTCACCGTGCTCGGCATGGCGCTGGCCGCGACCGCGCCGGGCATCGTGCAGCTCACCCTGGGCTACGGCCTGCTGTTCGGGCTCGGCGGCGGCGTCGCCTATGTCGTGCTGCTGCAGGGCGTGAACCTGATGCTGGGCAGCGCAAGGCGCGGGCTGGCCAATGGCTTCATCGTCAGCCTCTACCCGGCCGGCGCCATGATCGGCGCGCCGCTCTTCGGCTGGGCGCTGGCGCAATGGGGGCTGCGGCCGACGCTGGGCGGGCTCGCCGGCACGCTCGCGGCGGCGGGCCTGGTCTCCGCCCTCCTGGCGGCGGCGGCCGGCATGCGCATGGCGCCGCCCGCGGGCAGCCCGGCAGGGCCGCCGCCGGAGCGGCAAGCCTCGATCTTCTGGCGGCTCTGGCTGATCTTCTTCCTGGCCGCCGCGGCCGGGCTCACCGTGCTCGGCCAGGCGGCGGGCATGGTGGAGGCCTATGGTGGCACCACGGCGCTGGCCCTCTCGGCCACCACCGCCATCACCGGCTTCGTCGCGGCGGCGCGGATCGGCGGCGGCTGGCTGGCGGACCGCTTCCCGGCGCCGCTCGTCCTGGCCGGGGCGCATGTGCTGGCCCTCGCCGGGGATGCGCTGCTGCTGCTGTTCCCCGGGCCGCTGGTGGCGGTGGCGACGCTCGGGATGATCGGTATGGGCTACGGGCTGGTCAGCGGCAGCACCGCGGCGGCGATCGGGATCTACTGGGGCGCCACCCAATATGGCCGGATCGCCGGGCGGCTCTATGCCGCCTGGTGCGTGGCGGCGATCACCCTGCCGGTCGTCGCCGGCCGGCTGTTCGACCTGACCGGCGGCTACACGGCGACGGTGATGATCGCGCTGGCCGGCAACCTGCTGGGCGTCGCCATCGCCGCCAGCCTGCCGCGGCGGCCCGTGGTGGTGGCCGTGGCCTGAGCGGCGGAGGCGCCGCGGGGTGGTCCGCCGGGTATCCCCCGACCCGGCGCCCGCTGCCCGGCCGGGGCCTGTGCCGCCAGGGCGGCTGCCGTCGTGCCGCGGACCGTCACCCGCCGGCCGGGAACTCGCCGGCCACTTCCAGGAGGTCGCGCGTCCGGATCACCCGGTTCTCCCAGACGCGGTCGAATTCGGCGACGAGGTCCTTCAGCGCGGGCGAGGCGAGCACCGCCTCCGCCCGCGCCGCATCGGCGAATTCGTAGAAGGCGATGTGCACGGAGGGGTCGGTGCGGCTCCAGCAGCGCCAGGCGCGCTTCGTCTCGAAGGCGCGGGCGGCGTCGGGCAGGTGCTCCGCCTCGTACCAGCGGTCGAAGCGCGGCCGGTCGGCCGCTTCCGCCACCACCGCACGCACCATGAGATAGGCTTTTGCCATGTCCGTTCTCCCTCCCTCGGGTCCGTCCGGCCGCGGCGGCCGCCGGACCCGCCTGCGATCCGATCTGGGCGCGGTGGGACGGCATTGCGAGGGCAGCGGCCCGGCCCCCCTGGCGGCCGGGTGGGCTGGTGGCCCGAAGCGTCCCCGGCCGGCGCCGCGGCAGGTGAAGCCGGCCCGCCCCCTCGACGTTCCGCCGCATGTGCCCCAGCTTCAGCCTCACGCCCTCAGGGAGGACCCCGCATGCAGCGCCGCAGCCTCTTCGCCCTTGCCGGCGCGGCCCTCGCCGCGTCTGCGGCCCGCGCCACCGCCCCCGTCCCGCCCGGCTACCGCGTCACCTGGTTCGATGCTGCGGCACCCGGCGGTGGCCGCGTCGGCGCCCGCGACATCACGGCGGCGGGCGACGGCAGCTTCTGGTTCTGCGGCCAGCGCAACGGCACGCTGAACCGGCTGGACCCGCGCGACGGCAGCATCCGCGTGGTCCCGCTCGGCCAGGGCGCGGCGCCGCATGGCGTCATCCGCGGGCCGGACGGCGCGGCCTGGGTGACGGAGGGCGGCCAGAACGCCATCGCCCGCGTCGATCCCGCCGACCACAAGGTCCGGCTCTGGCCGCTGCCGGAGCGCTTCGCCAATGCCAACCTCAATACCGGCGTCTTCGATGCGCGCGGCACCTACTGGTTAACCGGCCAGAACGGCATCTATGGCCGCTTCGATCCCGGGGCCGAGCGGATGGAGGTCTGGGAGGCGCCGCGCGGCCGCGGCCCCTATGGCATCACCCGCACGCCGCAGGGCACGCTCTGGTATGTCTCGCTCGCCGGCAACCACCTGGCGCAGATCGAGGACCCGGAGACCGGCCGCGTCCGGATCGTGGAGCCGCCAACGCCGAACCAGGGCGCCCGCCGCGTCTGGTCCGACAGCGCCGGCCGGCTCTGGATCAGCGAGTGGAACAGCGGCAATGTCTCCCTGCACGATCCGCGCGACGGGTCCTGGAAGGTCTGGAAACTGCCGGGGCAGCGGCCGCGCGCCTATTCCGTCTGGGTCGATCCCTCCGACAAGGTCTGGCTGACCGATTTCGCGGCCAATGCGATCCTGCGGTTCGACCCGCAGACGGAGGAGTTCCTCGGCTTCCCCTCGGACCGTCCGGGCGCGAATGTCCGGCAGATGGATGGCGTCGCCGGCGAGGCCTGGGGCGGCGAGAGCGGCACGGACCGCATCATCCGCATCCAGTACGGGCTGTGATGCCGGGGCGCGCGCATCCTCCCCGCCGGGCCGCATGAGGTCCGCCGCCCTCGCCTGGCTGCTGGCCGCGCTGCTGCCCGGTCTCGCCATGGCGGCCGAGGGGCGGCAGGTGTTCGAGCGGCGTTGCGCCTCCTGCCACGCAGCGGCGGCCGGGGGGCCGGCCGGGGCGGGGCCGAACCTCGCCGGCCTGATCGGCCGGCGCGTCGCCGGCGACCCGGAATTCGACTACTCGCCCGCGCTGCTCGCGGCAGGCGAGGCCGGGCAGGCCTGGGATGCCGCCCTGCTCGATCGCTTCCTGGCCGACCCGGAGGAGATGTTCCCCGGCCTCTGGATGGGCGCGAACGGGCTGCCGGGCGCGGCGGACCGCGCCGCGGTGGTGGCCTTCCTGGCGGCGATGCGTCCGCATTCCGATTGACGCCCCGCGCGCCGGCCCGGCAGGCTGCCGGCAAGGAAGCCCGGCCGCATCCCAGGACGGCCGGCCCGGGGAGGACAAGCCATGCACCGCAGAGGCCTGCTGGGCGCCCTCGCGCTCTCGGCGCCCGCCATCCGCGCCGCCGCCGCACAAGGGGCCGATCGCTGGCCGAACCGCGAGATCCAGCTCGTCACCGGCTTCGGCCCGGGCGGCGGCACCGATCTCGTCGCGCGCGCGGTCGCGGCGCATATGGAGAAGTCGCTCGGCGTCCCGGTCGTCGTGCGCAACACGCCGGGCGCGGGCGGCACGCTCGGCCCGACGCGCATCGCCCAGTCCAGGCCGGATGGCTACACCTTCGGCCTGGTGGGCTTCTCTGCGCTGGTGGTGGCGCCGCTGACCATGGACGTGCCCTACAAGCCTTGGGAGAGCTTCGACTTCCTCGGCATCACCTCGGAACTGCGGATCGGCATGCCGGTCGGCCCTTCCCTGCCGCAGGTCCGCACGCTCGCCGATTTGATTGCCGAGGGGCGGAGGCGCCCGCTCACCGTCGCCAGCACCAATCCCGGCTCCGCCGTCAGCTTCTTCGACCTGGCGCGGATGACCGGCATGCAACTGACCTATGTGCAGATCAGCAGCATCACCGAGGCGGCGAGCCAGGTCGCGGGCGGGCATATCGACAGCTACACCGGCACCTCGGAGATGATCGGGCTGGTGAAGGGCGACAAGCTGCGCATGCTGGCCAGCGCCAGCATCGACCGCTGGCCGGAATTCCCCGAGGTGCCGACGCTGATCGAGCAGGGCTACGAGTCGGCGACGCGCCAGCTCATCATCTGGGCGGGGCCGGCCGGCCTGCCGCCCGCCATCCGGGACCGGCTGGAAGGGGCGCTGATGGCCGCGGCGCGCGACCCGGAGGTTCTGGCGCGGCAGCAGGCGGCGAGCATCGCGCCGCGGCCGGTGGGCCGGGTTGAGGCGATGAAGCTGATGCAGGAGGTGCGGCCGGGCGTCGAGGCGGCGCTGGATGCCTCCGGCATGGTGCGCAAGCGCGGCTGAACCCGCGCTACGCCCCGGGCCGGGCGGGCGCGGCCAGCGCCAGCAGCAGGGCGCGGCCCGGCCGCGCCGGCCTGTCCGGCACCGCGGCCGCGATCATGGCCGCCTGCTCCTGCGCCAGCACGCGCGGCAGGCCCGGCCGCAACACCACGAGATAGGCCACCAGCTCGGCCAACGCCGCCTCCGCATCGCAGCCGCTGGCGAGCAGGCGGCGATAGCGCCGCGCTGCGCCGCGAAGATGCGGGGCGAACTCCGGCGACGGCCCGCCAGGGGGCGGTAAGGGGGCATCGGGCATGCCTCTGACTAGAACATAAGATGAACAAACTGGCCAGCAGAACTCATGCCGGGGAGGGCACGCCGTGCGCCGGCCGTCATTGCGCGACAATGAATCGTGGAAAATAGGATTTCACGAAAATGCCGCTTGACGCAATACGAACCATGATCGCTAAATAACCTCGCCGCCGACGCATTCCGCGTTGGCGCCGCGGGATTTGATGGATGCAGCTTGCACCGCGATACCAAGCGCTAAAGCGCCACCGCCGTGATCACGGGCCCTGCATGGCCCGCCATCCCGGCGCGCGCTGTCGGCGCTGACCCACCGGGCGCCCGGCGCCCGCACCCCCAGCCCTTCAGACCCGGGCCGCGGAGCATTCCCCTGCCTCGTGGCCGGCAGGATTCCCCATGCACACCTCCCGCCCCATCGAGGTGGAGGGACGCTTCCTCGGCGTCGCCGTCACCCAGGCCACCGATCACCTTGATTCGGTCTGGCGCTTCATCGCCACCGACCCCGCCGCCCGCGATCTGGACGGCATCACCTTCCCGAGCCCGGCCGAGGCCCGGCGTGCCGCCGGCCAGGTCGTGCAGCGCGACCGCCGCCCTGCCGGCCCGCAAGGACCGGCGGAGTGGCGATGATCAGCCTCGCCCTCCGCACCCTGTTCGTCCTCGCCGTGCTGCTTGCCGTGCTGGCCGTCACCGGCCTCGCCCAGCCGCCGCACCTGCCCACCCTCATCACGGATCTCTCCCGATGATCTCCCGCCGCCTGCTGCTCGGCGCCGGCCTCGCCGCGCCCTTCGTCACCCGTGCCCATGCCCAGGGCTTCCCCGAGCGGCCGATCCGCTACCTCGTCCCCTTCACCCCCGGCGCGACCAACGACAATGTCGCCCGCACCATGGCGCGCGCCCTGCTGCCGAGGCTCGGCCAGCCTGTTATCGTCGAGAACAAGGCCGGCGCCGGCGGCGCCATCGGCGCCCGCTTTGTCGCGGAGGCGAAGCCGGACGGCCATGTGCTGCTCAACGCCTCGGCCGCCAACCTCACCATCGCGCCGCACCTGAACCCGGTGGGCTACGACCCGCTGCGGAGCTTCGCCCCCGTCGCCCTGGCCGGCGAGGCCTTCGCCCTGGTCGCGGTCAACAACGACCTGCCGGTGCGCAGCCTGCCGGAGCTGATCGCCCATGGCCGGAAACATCCCGGCGCGCTGAACTACGCCTCCCCCGGCATCGGCTCCGTCGCCCAGCTCCGCGCCGCGCTGCTGGCCGATGAGGGCGGCATCGAGGCGGTGCACGTGCCCTTCCCCGGCAGCGCCCCGGCCGCGACCAGCGTCATCGCCGGCGACTGCCACATCCTGATCGACCCGATCGCCGCCCCGCATGTGGAGGCCGGGCGGCTGCGCGCGCTCGCCGTGGTCGGCGCCACGCGCTGGGATGCCTTCCCGGATGTGCCGGCCCTCGGCGAGTTCGGGATCGGCCAGGAATGGCCGGGCAGTGGCTGGTTCGGCATGGTCGCGCCCGCCGGCACGCCGGCGCCGGTGGTGGCGCGGCTGAATCAGGCCTTCAACGAGAGCCTGGCCGAGCCGGAGGTGGAGGCGGCGCTCCGCCGCTTCGGCCTGCGGCCGGAGGCGGTGGCGCCGGAAGAATTGGCGCGGCGCCTGCTGGCCGACCATGCTGCCGCCGGGGAGGCGCTGCGGCGCCTCCGCATCGCCTGACGGCGGCGGATCGATGGCCGAAGCGCCACGCGGCGCGGCGGCCTGAACCGATCCGCCCGGAATGCAGTTCGGCAGGCCAAGGAAGGAGGCGTCGCATGGCCCACCCCCTCGAGTTCATCGGCATGATCTCCCACCGGCGGCAGTCGGAGATCCATCCGCCCAGCGGGCCGGTGGTGGACCCGGACTACATCCGCCGCTTCGCCCGGGCGCATGAGGAAGCGGGCTTCGACCGCATCCTCATCGCCTGGGGCAGCACCGGCCCGGATGCGCTGCTGGTGGCGAGCCAGGCGGCGGCGGCCACCAGCCGCATCGGCTTCATGGTGGCGCACCGGCCGGGCTTCATCGCGCCGACGCTGGCGGCGCGGCAATTCGCCACCTTCGACCACCTTTCGGGCGGGCGCGCCGCCATCCATGTCATCAGCGGCGGCAACCCGGCGGAGCAGAAGCGCGACGGCGACTTCCTGCCGCATGACGAGCGCTACCAGCGCAGCGAGGAGTACATCGCGCTGCTGAAGCGCCTCTGGACCGAGCCGAAGCCCTTCGATCACGCAGGGACGTATTACCGCTTCGAGCAGGGCTTCGCCGAGGTGAAGCCGCTGCAGCAGCCGCATATCCCGGTCTTCTTCGGCGGCTCCTCCGACATCGCGATCGAGATCGCCGGCCGCCACGCCGACACCTACGCCTTCTGGGGCGAGACGCTGGAACAGGCGCGCGACACCATCGCCCGCATCCGCGCCAGCGTGGCGAGGGCCGGGCGCGACCCCGCCGCCATCCGCTTCAGCCTCTCCTTCCGCCCCGTGCTGGCGGCGACCGAGGAGGCCGCCTGGGCCCGCGCCGACCGCATCCTGGCCCGCATCAAGGAGTTGCGCTCGGCCGGCTCCGGCGGGCCGAAGCCCGAGAGCGTGGGGTCGCAGCGGCTGCTGGAGGCGGCCGCGGGCGGCCGGGTGCGCGACAAGCGGCTCTGGACCGAGGTGGCGGCGGCGGTCGGCGCCGGCTCCAACACCACCGCGCTGGTCGGCACGGCCGAGCAGGTGGCGGACAGCCTCGCCGATTACCATGCGCTCGGCGTCACCACCTTCCTGATCCGCGGTTTCGACCCGCTGGAGGATGTGGCGGAGTATGGCCGCAGCCTGCTGCCGGCGGTGCGGGCGGCCATCGCCGCGCGCGGCGCCGCCCCAGTGGCGGCGTGATGCGCCTCTCGCGCCGGGCGGCGCTGCTCGCGCCCGCCGGCCTGCTGGCCGCGCCGGCGCGCGCCCAGGATTTCCCCGAGCGTACGGTGCGCGTCATCGTCCCCTTCACCCCGGCCGGCCAGACCGACCTGATCAGCCGCCTGGTCGCCCAGCGGCTGCAGCAGGATTGGGGCAGGCCGGTGCTGGTGGAGAACCGGCCGGGCGGCAATGCGCAGATCGGCGCCGATGCCGTGGCGAAGGCGGCACCCGATGGGCACACGCTGCTCTCGATCACGCTCACCCATGCTGTCAATGCCTCGCTCTTCCCGCAGGCGCCCTACGACTTCCTGCGGGACCTGCAGACGCTGACCCTGCTCGGCTCCCTGCCGCTGGTCGTCGTGGTGCGAACCGGGGCACCCTGGCGCGACCTCGGGGCGCTTGCCGCCGCGGCACGGGGCGGGGCGCGGCTGGCTGTCGGCTCCTCCGGCACCGGCTCGCCGCCGCATCTCGGGCTGGAGCTGTTCCGCCGCGCGACCGGGGCGCGGGAGACCCTGACGCATGTGCCCTATCGCGGCGGCGCGCCCTCCGTCACCGATCTGGTCGCCGGCAATCTCGACCTGCTGGTCTCCAACCTCCCGGAATGCATCGCCCAGGTGCAGGCCGGCCGGCTGCGGGCGCTGGCGGTGACGGATGGCGCGCGGCACCGCCTGTTGCCGGAGGTGCCGACCACGGCGGAGGCGGGGCTGCCGGCGCTCAGGATCACGAGCTGGACGGCGATCCAGGCGCCGGCCGGCCTGCCGGAGCCCCTGGCGCAGCGGATCGCCGCCGCCATCCGGCGTGCCCTGGCCGATCCCGCGCTGCGGGAGAAGGCGTCGGAACTGGGCTTCGACCTCATCGGCGCGGATATGGCGGAGTCGCGCCGCTTCGTCGCCGCCGAGGTGCAGCGCTACGCCCAGCTGGTGGCGGAGGCGAATATCCGGGCGGAGTAGCGCAGGGCGCGGAACGCCCGGCAGGCATCGCAGCGGCGGCGTCGAGATCGACGGCCCGGGGATGCGTAGTGCCAGCGGCGTGACTCGAACCTTCATCCCGAACGGCGCCGCCACGGATACGCGGGGGGCGGCGTAGCACGCTTCGCGGAGCAGACTGCCCGGCGATCGAGGGGGCCATATTGATCGGGCACCATCGACGGCTGGTGGTTCATGCGCATCCCGGCAGGAGCGCCGCAACTGCGGCGGGCCGTAGCCGCCGACCCGATGCGGGCCGTCGGCCGCATGGCATGGATCACCGGGCAAGGCTGGTGATGGGAGGGACGGCCGCATGGGACACAAGACGCTGGCCGCTGCGCGCCAGGTCCCAGGGTGGAGGCGCGGCGGGCGTTCAGGTCGCAGCCGCCACCCGCGCCAGCGGCAGCTCCGCCTCCAGCACCAGCCCGCTCGCCGGCCAGTCGCGCCGGATCCGGCCGCCGAGCTGGTTCGTCAGCGTCGCCTCCAGCACCCGCGTGCCGAAACCCTCGCGCTCCGGCGCGCCGGATGGCGGCGGGCCGCCCCGCTCCACCCAGCGCAGCCGCAGCAGGCCGGCCGCGCGGTCCACCGCCCAGGACAGGGCGACCATCCCGTCCGGCACGGACAGGGCACCATATTTCGCCGCATTGGTCGCCAGCTCGTGCAGCGCCATGGAGACCGGCTGCACCGCGCCCTCCGCCAGGCTCAGCGCCGGGCCGTCATAGGAGACCCTGGGGCCGTGCTCCTCCCCCGCCAGCACGGTGGCGACCTCGCCCTCGGCCAGCGCGCGCAGGTCGGCGCCGCGCCCGCCGGCCTCGGCCAGCAGGAACTGCGCCCGCGCCAGTGCCGCGACGCGCCCCTCCACCAGCCGGATGAACTCCGCCGTGTCGGTCGCGCGGGTCATGCGTACCGCCGCGCCCACCAGCTGCAGCGCGTTCTTGGCCCGGTGTGCCACCTCCTGCGCCACCAGCGCGCGCCGTTCCTCCGCCGCGCGGCGGTCGGTGATATCGACATTCACCCCGATCAGCCGGTTCCCGGCGCCGCCGCGCCCCATCAGGCGCCGCCCACGTCCGAGCATCCAGCGCAGCTCCGGCGGCCCGTCCGGCCGCGGCCGCAGGATACGGAATTCGGCCTCATAGGCGCCGCGCCGGAGTGCCTCGCGTGTCGCCGCCTTGACCGTGGCGCGATCCTCGGGATGCACCAGCCCGAGGAAGCGGCCGACGCTGATCGTCGGTTCCCGCTCCGGGTCCAGGCCGAACAGCGCGTATTGCTCGGGCGACCAGCGGCTCAGCCCGGTCTCCGGGTTCCATTCCCAGATGCCGATGCCGGCCGCCTCCTGCGCCAGGCGCAGCCGCGCCTCGCTCTCGGCCAGGTCCTGTGTGCGGGCGGCGACGCGCTGCTCCAGCGTCGCATTGGCCTCCGCCAGCGCCCGCTGCCGTCGCCAGACCGCGCCCGCCATGCCGAGCAGCAGCATCCAGGCCGGCAGGCCAACCGCCAGCGCCCCCGTCGCGTGCTCCCACCAGCGGCGCCGGATGGCGGATTCCGGCCGCGCCGCCACGGCATAGACCGGCCAGCCCTCGACCCGCTGATAGACCGCCAGGCGGTGGACGCCGTCGAGGGTGGAGCGGGTGGTGGAGACGGTGCGCTCCCCGCCCTGCGCCATGAAGGCGAGCAGCGGGGAGTCGGCGGCGATGCGCAGCGGCGGGCCGCCCGGCCCGAAGCCGGCGGAGCGGGCCAGCACCTCCCCATCCGTCCGCACGAGGGAGAGCACGTCCTCCGGCCCCGGCAGCAGCCGGTGCAGCGCCGCGCTGGCGTTGTCGGTATAGACCGAGACCTCGACGATGCCGTCATAGCCCCCCGGCACCGGCGGGTTGCCCGACTCCCGCCGCCGGCGGCTGACGGCGAAGAAGGGGCGCCCGTCGATGCGGCCGATATGAACGCGGCTCACATGCGGCTCCGGCACCGCCGGGTCGCGCAGCGCCTGGTTGAAGTCCCGGTCGGAGAAGTCGAGGTCGCGCGGCACCGGGAAGAGCGTGGCGCCGACCAGCAGCCGCGCCTCCCGGTCGAAGGCGGAGAGGGTCAGCGGCCCGCTGCCATCCGCTTCCCGCCCCGCGATGCGGATGAAGGCCCGGTGCAGCCGTGCCTCATCGGCGCGGATCTCGGCATCGGAGAGGCCGGCGATCAGATCGTTCGCACGCTGGATCCGGAGGTCGTGGCCATCCAGGACACGCCGCAGATACTCGGCGGCACCCTCGGCGCCGTGCAGCATCTCCTGCTCGGCATCCCGCCAGGTCTGCTGCCAGCCATGCCAGGCGGCGCCGGCCATCAGCAGCGGCGGCAGGGCGAGAATGCCCGCAAGCAGGGCCATCAGGCTGCGGCCAGCGCGATGCGGCGGCGGGTCGCCGCGGACCTGCGGGGCCGCAGGCTCCACCGGCCGCAGCACGGTCATCCTCGGTTCCCCCGATCCAGCCCGCCGAATTGGGCGGGGTGGCGCAATAATCCGTCAAGCAAAGAGAAGAGGGGCGACATCACGGAGGCGTGTGTCTGATCCGGCCTTGCTTTGGGGTGAAAAACGGCGGCTATTTTCTTTCCAAAGTTGATGGTCCTGACCAAAATCGGGCCGATCGGGGTGCTGCGGGCGGGGACCATCCCCGCACAGGGCAGATCGCGGGAGGGCGTGAACGACCGGGCGCGTGATCCTGCCCGAAGAACAAAGAACGGCAGCGGATCGGCCCCCGGTCCTGAACGCCATCCGCTGCGGCCGGGCGCGGCCGCCTGCCGTGCCGCGGCGCGATCAACAGGCCGTGGCGGGGCTGTCCGCCGCCACCGCCCCGGCCTTCGGCATCGGCAGGGCGGCCAGGGCGGCGGCCATCTGCCCGCCGCTGACCGGCTTGCGCAGCAGGGCGAAATCGCGCTCCGCCGCCTCGTCCTCGACATCGCCGGCAAAGCCGGTCAGCAGCACGGCAGGCAGGCCGCGGCGGTGGAGGCGGGCGTGGTCGATCAGCGCCAGTCCGCTCATCCCCGGCATGGAAAGGTCGGTCACCAGCACGTCGATGGGTGCCGGGCCGCGCAGCAGCGGGATTGCCGCTTCCCCGCTCTCGACCGCGGTGACCCGGCAGCCGAGATCACGCAACTCGGCGGCCACCGTCTCCCGCACCGGCCGCTCGTCATCCACCAGCAGGACCGCGAGGCCGCAGAGGAGGCCGGGGGGCGGGGCCGGCGCGGCGGCGGCGCAATCCTCCGGCCCGGCCTGCGGCAGCCAGAGCGTCACGGTGGTGCCCCGGCCGGGCGCGCTCTCGACCAGCATGCCGCCGCCCGATTGCTCGGCGAAGCCGCGCGCCATGGCGAGGCCGAGGCCGGTTCCCTGGCCGACCTCCTTGGTGGTGAAGAAGGGCTCGGCGATGCGCGACAGCACCTCCGGCGTCATGCCCATGCCGGTGTCGCGGACCGCGAGCCGCAGATAGGCGCCGGGCGCGAGCGCGACGGGGTGGGGGCCGGTCACCTGCTCGGCCGTGGCCGAGAGGGTGAGGGTGCCACCCTCCGGCATGGCGTCGCGCGCATTCGTGGCGAGGTTGACCAGCACGGTCTCCAGCTGGGCCTTGTCGGCCAGCAGGGGCGGCAGGGGCGCGGTGGCCTCGATGCGGATCGTCAGCGGCCGGCCGAGGGTATGCGCCAGCATGTCGTGCAGCCCCTCCAGCAGCGCCGGCGCGTCCACCGGCTCGGCCTGCAATGCGCCGCGGCGGGCGAAGGCGAGGAGGCGGTTGGTGACGGCGGCGCCGCGGGCCGTGGCCTCCGTGACCAGCCGGGAGAGGCGGCGGATCGCCTCCGGATCCTCGGCGCGGCGCTGCATCAGGCCGGTCGCGGCGCCGACCGCCTGCAGCACGTTGTTGAAGTCATGCGCGATGCCGCCGGCGAGCTGGCCGAGCGCCTGCAGCCGCTCGGCATGGGCGGCGCGGATCTGGGCCGCCTCCCGGGCCGCGACCTCGGCCTCCACCCGCGCCTGCAGGTCCTGGTTCACCGCCTGCAGCCGGGCCTCGCTGGCCGCCAGCCGCTGCCGCACCGCCTCCCCCTCGGCAAGGGCCGCGCGCAGCTCCTCCTCCCGCCGGCCCAGCTCCGTAAGGCGCTGCGCCAGCTCCCCCGTCAGGGCGGCGTTGCGGCGCTGCTCGGCCCGCACCCGGGCGAGCGAGCGGTTCATGACATGGATGACGATGCAGTCGACCAGCAGGATCACCGCGAAGAAGACCAGGGCGATCACATCGGCCGTGGTCTTCAGCGCGAAGGAGCCGGCCGGCGGCATGAAGGAATGCCAGGCGGCCAGGATGCTGAGCGCCGAGACCAGCAGGCCCGGCCCCAGGCCGCCGAGGAAGGCGGTGAGGAGGACGGCGGGGAAGAAGGTGAGGAAGGGGAAGCCGGTCGGCGGCAGCACGCCGACCAGGGCGAAACGGGCCGCCAGCGCCAGGGCGAAGGCCAGCAGGCCGGTCGCATAGCCGCGCCAGTGCGGTCCCTGCGTGTCGCGTGCCAGGCCGGCTCCGGTTTCGGGGGGGGAGGTTTGCATCAGCCTGTCGCAGGGAGGTGGAAACCAGGAAGCGAAATCGCCCCCGCTCTGGTTTCCTACCGGCTTCGGCGGGCGTTGGGGAGGCCGGTTGGACCCTCGGCGCTTCATGCCAATATCAGGGCCATGGCCCATCTTTCCATCCTCGATCTCTCCCCCGTGCCGGAAGGCAGCGATGCCGGCGAGGCGCTGCGCAACTCGGCCGACCTCGCCCGCCATGCCGAGGCGCTGGGCTACAACCGCTTCTGGATGGCCGAGCACCACAACATGCCGGGCATCGCCAGCGCCGCGACGGCGGTGGCGCTGGCGCATGTGGCGGCAGGAACGCAGCGCATCCGGATCGGTGCCGGCGGGATCATGCTGCCGAACCATGCGCCACTGATCATCGCGGAACAGTTCGGCACGCTCGCCGCGCTGCATCCGGGGCGGGTGGATCTCGGCCTCGGCCGCGCGCCGGGGACGGACCAGGTGGCGGCGCATGCGATGCGGCGGAACCTGGCGGGGGATGTCGATGACTTCCCGCGCGATGTCATGGAATTGATGCGCTACTTCGAGCCGGCGCAGCCCGGGCAGCGCCTGCGCGCGGTGCCGGGGGAGGGGCTCGACATCCCGGTCTGGATCCTCGGCTCCTCCACCTATGGCGCGCAGCTCGCGGCCATGCTGGGGCTGCCCTATGCCTTCGCCTCCCATTTCGCGCCGGCCATGATGATGGAGGCCATCGCCGCCTATCGCGCGGAATTCCGCCCCTCGGCGCGGTTGGCGAAGCCGCATGTCATGCTCGGCATCCCGGTCTGCGCGGCGGAGACGGAAGCGGAGGCGCGCTTCCTCTTCTCCTCCCAGCAGCAGGCCATGCTGAACATCCGCCGCGGCCTGCCGGGCAAGCTGCCGCGGCCGGTGGAGGGGTTCGAGGCGCAGCTCGACCCGCGCGCGCGGATGGTGCTGGAGCATACGCTCGGCTGCGCCGTGGTCGGCGGGCCGGAAGCGGTGCGGCGGGGCATCGCCGACTTCATCGCGCGCACCGGGGCGGATGAGCTGATGGTGACGGCGCAGATCCACGACCACGCCGCGCGCAAGCGGTCCTACGAGATCCTGGCCGGGGTGCATGGGGAGATGGCGAAGGCGGCGTAGGGCGGATCGGCCATCAGGGTTGCACGCCGATCCGCTGTTGAGCAGGCGGCGGCACCGTGGTGCGCCCGGCCAGGGCGGGTCCCGCCACAGCGTCTCGACCCGGCCATCCGGGCCAGGGGCTGCCCACCCGCCCGGGCGGGCTCCGGGCCGGGAGTCTCATACCGACCGGCATAAATGCTGACGCATTTATGCGGCCTCAGTCGCCGGCGCCGCTTCGCGGCTTGGCTACGCGCCACTTGGCGCGGCGCCCGTTAGGGCGCTCAGCCGCCTTCGACCGACCGGCGTCAATTCTGGCTTGCAGCCGCCATCGGCGGCCGAGGCCACGTGAATGTGTCAGCATGTATGCGGGACGGTGTCGTGCAACGGCCCGGATGCATGACCGCATCCGGGCAGGAGCGCCGCAGTTGCGGCAGGCGGCAGAAGCCGCCTCAGCACGGGCTGGCGCCCAGGCTGCAGGCCACTGATCATGGCCGGTGGCATGACGCGGGCCGCACGCCCTCAATCCGGTGCGACATGCACCCCGCGCAGGCCGGCCTGCCCGATGGCACGCGCGATGCTGCCGTCCCGCTTCATCTCCGCGACGAATTGCCGGAGGTAGTCGAGCCCCTCCGCGCCGCGTCCCTTCGGGAGGGCGATGGCCATCTGCACGACGTTGAACCGCCCCTCCAGGATGCGCGCGCCGGCCGGCAGCCGGGCCATGACGCCATGCAGGAAATGCGCGTTCTCGCCATAGGCATCCGCGCGGCCGGAGAGCAGCGCCTCGCGTGCCGGCTCGGCGCCGCCGGGCAGCCGCACGATCTCGGCATTGCGGATGCTGCGGGAGAGGAAGAGGTCCGGCCCGCTGCCGCGCGGCACGGCGATGCGCACGCCGGGCTGGTCCATATCGGCGAGGCTGGCAAGCCGCGAGCCTGGCGGGACCAGAAAGACATTGTCCACTTCCATGAAAGTGGGGCTGAAATCCAGGAATTGGCCGCGTGCCGGGTCGCGCGCGGCGAAACCCGCATCCCAGGGGATCTCGCCCGCCAGGCTCTCGGCATACTGGGCCGGGGTCGCATAGGGCACCGGTTCCAGCGGCACGCCCAGGCGCCCGGCCAGGGCGCGCGCCAACTCCACCGAGACGCCCACGGGCGCGCCCGTGGCGGAATCCCGCTGCACCAGGACGGGGTTGGAGAGGATCAGCGCGGCCCGCAGCCGGCCGGTCGGCGCCAGGGCGGCCCGGGCGGCCTCGGGCACCGGCTGGGCGCGGGCCATGCCGCGGGGGATGGCGGCCGCGGCGAGGAGCGGGGCGGCCCCCCGCAGGACCCAGCGGCGCGTGCACGGCAAACGCGGCATGGCGGCCTCCTGCCCGGATGCGGGCCCGCCGCGGCAGCCTGCGGCCCCGCCGCCGCAACGGTCAACGCCGCCCTGGCAGGCTGATCCGGTCAGGCGGCGGACATGGCGCGGGAGAGGGCCTACCGGTCGACATGGGTCCCGACCTGCGGCCGCATACATGCCTCAGCAATTAAGCGGCGCAGGATGATGCGCCGGCGGGCGGGACCCGGCGGTCATCCGGTGGAGGGACGCCGCTCCGGACCAGCGACCCATCCCCTGGGGCAGGCCGCCGCGCCGGTGGGTAGGGGGCGCTACGCCCCGAGCAGCCGCCGCAGCTTGCGCACCGCGCTGTCCGGCGTGGTGAAGACCGGCCGGCCGGTCGCTGCCGCCACCAGCGGGGCGGCGCGCGCCAGGCTGAACTGCGCCAGCGCGATCACGTCGCACTCCTTGAGGCGCAGGGCCGCATGCGCCGCCAGCCGGTCATGCTCCGCCGCATCGCCGCGGTCGAGCGCGGCGAGCGAGCCTTCGGCATGGCAGGGCAGGATCTCCACATCGCCGGGGAATTCCGGCGGCATGCTCTCCAGCGTCGGGGCGAAGGTGGCCAGCAGCCCGAGGCGCGGCCGGCGCCCGCCCGCCGCCTCGCGCGCCGCCGCGACCGCCTCCTCGATCATTGCCTCGTTCGGCTTGAGGACGGGCATCGGCGCGCGCTCGGCCGCCACCGCCTCGATGCAGGGGCCGAAGGCGGAGCAGGTGAAGAGGATGCCGTTGGCGCCCGTGCCGGCGGCATAGCGCGAGAGGGTGAGGAACCGCTCCGTCATGGCCGGCGTCAGCGACCCGTCCCGCGCCAGATCGGCCGAGAGGCTGTCATCCAGCAGGTTCATCAGCCGCGCCTCCGGCCAGAGCCGGGCGAAGGCGGCCTCGATCGGCGGCGGGGAGTGGCGAAGGGCGTGGATCAGCGCGATGCGCATGGCTGGAACTCCGGTCCGGCTGGCCGTTGCGGGCCGCCGCTCACTTCGCCGCCGTGGTGCAGCGCTTGAGGGTGGAGGGGAATTCGGTGCAGCCGGGAAAGGCGATCTCGTCCGGGCCCTTGCGCTCCACCCGCAGGATGTTGGGATTGCCGCCGCAGCCGAAGCCGGCATCGGGCGGCATGCGGTTGCCGAGCGGCCCGACCACCGGCGCCATGGGCGTGAAGCGGAATTCCAGCCCGTCCGGCTGCAGCGCCACCGTCTCGATCGTGCGCTGGCGATAGGCGGTGTCGAGCACCGAGACGCGCATGACGACGTCGCGGGTGAAGATGACGGTCGGGCTGCCGAAGCAGGCGGGGGTCCCGGTATCCCCGGCGGGGTAGAGGCCACCGGTCCAGACCCCGAAGGTCCATTCATGCGGCGGGCCCTGGCGCTGCTGCGCCCCGGCATCCACGGCCCCGGCAAGCGGCAGCCCCAGGGCAGCCAAGGGGGCGAGCAACAGGGCCCAACGCCGCATCCGATATCCTCCGTCCAGGTAAGGGGGCTGTTCTAGCCCTGAACCGGCCAGGGCCCAAACCGGCGCGAACCACCGGGCGTCCGGGACACCCCCTCAGGCCGGCACGGCCACCGGCTTCGGCGGCCCGTCCTTCACCGGCATGTGCACGATGGCGGCGAAGGCGGCGGCCAGGATGGAGATCACCCACATCAGGTCGTAGCTGCCGGTCCGGTCGAAGACCAGGCCACCCAGCCAGGCGCCGGTGAAGCCGCCGATCTGGTGGGCGAGGAAGACCAGCCCGAAGATCGTCGCCAGCCAGCGCATGCCGAAATTCCGGGCGCAGAGCGCCACCGTCGGCGGCACGGTGGAGAGCCAGAGCAACCCCATGACGGCGGAGAAGATGAGCACGCTGGCCGTGGTCTTCTCGGCGAACAGGAACACCGTCATCACCACGCCGCGGGAGGCATAGATCCCCACCAGCAGCTCCCGCCGCTTCCAGCGGGTGGAGAGTTCCCCCGCGAGCAGCGAGCCGGCCACGTTGAACAGCCCGATCAGGCTGATGGCGCCGGCGCCCACCGCGGCCGGCAGGTGGCAGGAGGCGACGAAGCCCGGTAGGTGGATCGCCAGGAACGACACATGCATGCCGCAGACGAAGAAGCCGCAGCAGAGATACCAGAAGGTCGGGGTCCGGAGCGCGAGGCGGAAGGCCTCCATCGCCGTCTGCTCGGCGACTGCGTCGGGGGCGGCAGGGGCCGGCCGGTCGTTGAGCGGCAGGGCCAGCGGGATCATCAGCAGGGAGGCGAGGGCGACGCCCACCAGCGCCATCTGCCAGCCGAAGCCGGTGATGCCGAGCTGGACCAGCGGCACCACCAGGAACTGCCCGAAGGAGGAGCCGGCGGTGCCGAGCCCGACCGCCCGGCCGCGCTGCGCCTCCGGCAGCAGCCGGGTCAGGCTGGCCATGATCACCGGCATGCCGGCGGCCGAGACGGCGAAGCCCATGACCAGGCCGGCGAAAAAGGTGAAGAGCGGCAGGCCCTCGGACAGCGCCATGCCAAGCACGCCGATGAGCTGGAGCAGCGCCCCGCCCATGATGACCCGCCGGCCGCCGATCCGGTCCGCGATCTGGCCCATGATCGGCTGCGAGATGCCGTTCATCAGCACCTGCAGCGCGATCGCGAAGGCGAAGCCGGAGGCGGACCAGGCATGCGCCGCGGTCATCGGCGCGAGGAAGAGGCCGAAGCTCTGCCGGAGGCCCATGGCCAGGGCGGCGCAGACCACCGCGCAGCCCATGAGCACCCCGACCGTCACCGCGGGACCCCGCGACACCTCGCCTGACATCGCGTGCTCCTGCTGCTGCGATGCGGCATGATCCCATCGCGGTACGTCCCGCCACAACCCGCCCCGGACGCATGGCGGCCTTTCCCCGCCATGACTCTGCCGCAAGGCAATCGGCTTTGAATTGCGCCGCGGGCAGGGGCGTGCGAAGCCCGCCGCAACCGCAGGGACCCCTTCATGCTTCGTGCCCTTTATGACCGGGTGCTGGCGCTGTCCGCGCACCGGCACGCCCCGGGCTGGCTGGCCGGCGTCAGCTTCGCCGAGAGCAGCGTCTTCCCCATCCCGCCCGATGCCATGCTCATTCCCATGTGCATCGCGCGGCCGGACCAGGCCTATCGCTACGCCTTCATCTGCACCATCGCCTCGGTGCTCGGCGGCATCGCGGGCTATGCGATCGGCTACTACCTGTTCGAGGCGCTGGCCGAGCCGGTGCTGCGGGCCTATGGCTATGCCGATGCGCTGCTGCGCTTCGAGAGCTGGTACGAGCAGTGGGGAGCGACGGTCATCCTGATCAAGGGCCTGACGCCGATCCCCTACAAGATCGTGACGATTGCCTCCGGCGCGGCCAAGTTCAGCTTCGCGATCTTCATCGCGGCCAGCGTGGTGACGCGCGGCGCGCGCTTCTTCCTGCTGGCCTTCCTGCTGCGCCGCTTCGGCCCGCCCATCCGGGACTTCATCGAGCGGCGGCTGACCCTGGTGACCACCAGCGCCGCGGCGGGGATCGTGGCGGGATTCGTGGTGCTGAAGTTCCTGTAGGCCGGGCCTTCGGCCGAGGGCGCGTCCTGTGCCCTTTGCCGAAGCAGGCCTTCGCCGCCGGAGCGGTCCCGCCCGGTTGATCGCCGCCCGGGCGGGTGCTGTCCTGCCACCCTGGGGAGGGCCGCGGCATGGACACAGGCAAGCTGCCGACGAGGGATGGCCTCGTCTTCGAGGTCTCGGTCGCCGGCGATCCGGCGGCGCCGCTCGTGCTGTTGCTGCACGGCTTCGCCGTCTCCCGCCACCTCTATGATGCGCAACTGCCCGCCCTGGCCGCGGCCGGCTATTTCGCCGCGGCACCCAACCAGCGCGGCTATTCCCCCGGGGCGCGGCCGGACCCGGCCGACCGCGCGCAATACGATATCGAGCTGCTGATCCGGGACGCGCTGGATCTGGTCGAGGCCCTCGGCCATGGCGGGCGGCGCTTCCATCTGGTCGGGCATGACTGGGGCGGCAGCCTCGCCTGGGAGATCGCGGCGCATTGGCCCGAGCGGCTGGCCTCGCTCACCATGCTCTCCCGCCCGCATCCCGGCGCCTTCGCCCGGGCGCTGGCGGAGGATCCGGAGCAGCCCCTGCGCTCCCGCCACCACAAGGCCTTCCTGGAGCCGGATGCGGTGCCGAAGCTGCTGGCCGATGACTGCGCCTGGCTGCGGAACCGCCACCGGGCGCAGGGCATCCCGCCAGGCCAGACGGAGAAGCACCTGTCCGTGCTGGGCAATGCGCCGGCCATGGAAGCGGCCCTCGCCTGGTACCGCGCCCGCGGCACCGTGCACCGGCCGATCCCGAAGATCCGGGTGCCGACGCTCTTCCTCTGGGGCGATGCCGACGACACGGTCGGGCGCATGGCGGCGAAGGGCACGGGCGACTTCATCGCGGCGCCCTACCGCTTCGTCGAACTGCCCGGCATCGGCCATTACGCGCCGGACCAGGTGCCGGAGCGGGTGAATGCGCTGCTGCTGGAGCATCTGGCGGCGCATCCGGCCTGAAACGGATCACGGAGCGGCGTAATGCCGATCCGCTGTGGTCCGCCCGCAGCCGCGCTGTGCGCCAGCGGGCGCGTCGGTCACGCCCCGCGACGGCGGAACGGGATGCGGCGTTCAATCCCGTGGAACGCCTCAGCCAGGCCGGGCCGAATTGCCGAGGACGTTGCCGGGGCGGGCGAGGCGTCCCGCCCGCGTCACGCCGCCGGCAGCCCGAAGCGCCTGGCGACGCCGGGGAAATCGGCCTCCTCCGGATGCCGGCCGGAGGCCAGCGTGCCATCCGCCGGCCGGACGAGCTGGCAGACCCGCATCCCGGCCGCCGCCGCCGCGTCCAGCTCCTCCGCGATGTCGGAGAGGAAGAGGATGTCGCCCGGCGGCAGGCCGAGGGCGGCGGCGATCGCCGCATAGCTCGGCGCCTCCCGCTTCGCGCCGACCCGCGTGTCGAAGAAGCCGCGGAACAGCGGCACCAGATCGCCATGTTCGGTATGACCGAAGAGGTCGCGCTGCGCCGCGACCGAGCCGGAGGAATAGACGGCGAGGGTGACGCCCCCCGCATGCCAGGCCCGCAGGCAGGCCGCGACATCGGGCCAGAGATGGCCCTTGAGCCGCCCGTCGGCATAGCCCTGGCGCCAGATCAGCCCCTGCAGCGCCTTCAGCGGCGTGACCTTGGCATCCGTTGCCATCCAGCCGCGCAGCGCCGCAACCGGGTCCTGCCCCGGCGCCGCGGCGCGCACCTGATCGAGGATCGCCGCCACCTCCGGCGCCGATCCCTGCGCCGCGAAGAAGCCGTCCAGCGCCGCCTCGGCAAAGGGAAAAAGGCGGTCCTTCACAAAGGCGATGCTGGTGGTCGTCCCCTCGATATCCATGAGGACGGCGCGCGGGCTGGTCATGCCGGACAGGCCTCTCTCCGCTTGGCGGCGACAGCGCCGATCGCGTGGGGCCACGGAAGGCCGCACGCGACCGGGCGCGAAAGACTGGAATTTTTCGCGGATCGGTGGCCCGGGACAGCAGCGCCAATCCGCGGCGTCGGGCGGTGGCGCGGGGGCGCCGGCCGCCCCGGGATGGGCGCGGTCAGGCCGCGACCGGGAAGCGCTCCGCGATGTCGCTGCCGGTGAAATGCGCCACCCAGCCGGACTGGTCGGTGAAGACGCGCAGCGCGGTGAAATACGGGCGCTCGCCGGCGTCGAACCAGTGCCGGGTATTGGCCGGCACGCTGATCAGGTCGCCCTGCACGCAATGCGCGTCCCAGACCTTGCCGTCCACATGCATGACGAAATCGCCGCTGCCGCGGACGAAGAAGCGCACCTCATCCTCGGTATGGACATGCTCCGAGAGGAACTTGGCGCGCATCGCCCCGGCCTGCGGGTGGTCCGGCGTCAGGGAGACCACATCGGCGCTGCCCGCGCCTGTCTCGCCCATCAGCTTGCTGAGATAGGGGCGGTAGGCTTCCAGCACCTGCTCGTTCGTCGCGCTCTCGGGCAGGGCGACGCCCTCCCAGCGCTCGAAGCGCACCCCGATTCCCTGCAGCGCCGCGGCGATCTCGGCGGCATCCTCGGTCTTCAGAAGCTGGCGGCCGGTCTCGGCCTCCCACACGGTCAGGCGGCTCATCTCAGGCGGCCCTCCTCTTCTCCAATTCGCAGGCGAGCATGAATTCCAGCGCCTCCAGCCGCATCAGCGCGGCCGGCATGTCGGCGCCCCAGACATAGATGCCATGGCCCCGGATCAGGTAGCCCGGCGGCACTTGTCCAAGTTCGTCCCAGCGGCGGTCCACCGCGGACTGCAGCCGGGCAATGTCCTGGTCGTTGTCGAAGACCGGCAGCGCGATCGCCGCCTCATGCGTCGGCAGGCCCGGGAAGGCCTTCAGCAGCTCGTAGCCTTCCAGCCGGATGCTGTCGCCGCCGGTCCGGGAAAGGTGGGTGACCGGCACGGAATGGCCGTGCAGCACCGCGCCCGCATCGGGGAAGCGGCGGTAGATGCCGCAATGCAGCCCGGTCTCGGCCGAGGGGCGGTCGCCGGGGCGGAGCGGGCGGCCGTCCAGGTCCACCCGGATCACGCCGTTGACGTCGAGGAAGCCCTTATGACCGCCCGAGCGCGTGATGGCGACGGCGTCGTCCGGCAGGCGGACGGAAATATTGCCCGCCGTGGCGGGGACCCAGCCGAAGCGGTCCATCCGCTGGCCGGCCGCGATGATCGCCGCCGTGGCGGCGGCGAAGGCGTCGTCGGACATCCTGCAACCTGAAAAGGAACGAAAGCGGGCGCCGCCCGCGCGGGAGGCGCCCTTTCTCAACCAGCCCTGGGGAAGGCAAGGCGCGGCATGGCCTGTCCGCGCCGCCCTCCAGGGGGGGCGCGGTCGGCCCGGCCGGGCCGTCTCAGGCGGCCGGGCGGCTCGTCGAGGTGGTGCTGGCCTGGTTCGGCTGGGTGGCCGCGGGGCCGCTGATGGTGCCGGCCGGCGGGGTCGCCGCGGGAGGCGCGCTTTCGGCCAGCGAGGCGTCCGGTTCGTCGTCCTTCATGTTCTTCTTGAAGGACTTGATGCCGGTGGCCAGGTCGCCCATGAGCCCGCTGATCTTGCCGCTGCCGAAGAGCAGCAGGACGACCAGCAGCACGACGAGCCAGTGCCAGATGCTGAAGGAACCCATGTGACGCCCCGATAACCCTGTCTGTTGTCGCGCCCGGCGCTGCCTTCGGGTCCCCTGGACGTCGCGGTGCGACATCGTCAGGGGACCTGCTCCGGCGGCGCTGGGCGGCCACGCCCTGCCCTGGTTCCGGCCGCGGTCTTCCCGCCCCTCGCCATGGCACTCGCGCGGACACTAGTGCGCCACCCCCGGCAGCGCAAACCCGGAGATGGGCCGGCGACCGCGCCGAGACAACGGGCTTGAAACCGGAATCGAGTTCTCCTAGCTTGGTCCCTATCCGGGCCCCTCTGGCGGTGCCGGCAGTCCCGTCTGTTCGCCGGGCTGCCAGCCGCGATGTCGGATGCGTGCAACCATTGCGCGTCCGGGCCCGCGGATTCCACCGCATGCTTCCTCCGGGCGCGCCAGAGAGGATCATGTGATGGAACCGAACATCTGGTTCTGGGTCACCTTCAACGCAGCCGTGCTCGGCCTGCTGCTGCTGGATCTCGGCGTCTTTGCCAAGAAGGACGCCAATGGCGACCCGGCCCCGGTGCCGGTGAAGACCGCGCTGATCAAGTCCGGCGCCTATGTCCTCCTCGCCCTCGGCTTCTGCGCCTTCCTCTGGACCTCCTACGGCCCGGCCGAGGAGCGTTCCACCCGCGCCCTCGAATTCCTGACCGGCTATGTGATCGAGTGGTCGCTCTCGGTCGACAACATCTTCGTCTTCGTCCTGATCTTCGGCCGGTTCGGCGTGCCGCCGCAGTACCAGCATCGCGTGCTGTTCTGGGGCATCCTCGGGGCGCTGGTCATGCGCGGGGCGATGATCCTGCTTGGCACCTCCCTGCTCCGGGAATTCGACTGGATCATGATCCTCTTCGGCCTGTTCCTGATCTGGAGCGGCTACAAGATGCTGCGCTCGGTCGGCGAGGAGGAGGGCGACCCGCGGGACAACCCGGTGCTCAAGTGGATGGAGCGCCGCCTGCCGGTGACCGACGGCTACCGCGGCAACCGCTTCACCGTGCGGGAGGCCGGGAAGTGGATGCTGACGCCGCTGGCCCTGGTGCTGGTGCTGGTCGAGCTGACCGACCTGGTCTTCGCGCTCGACAGCATCCCGGCCATCTTCGCGGTCACGACCGATCCCTTCATCGTCTACACCGCCAATGTCTTTGCCATCCTCGGCCTGCGGGCGATGTATTTCGCGCTCTCCGGCATCATCCACCGCTTCAAGTACCTGAAGCACGGCCTGTCGATCGTGCTGATGATCGTGGGCGCCAAGATGCTGGCGAACTACGTCGCGGGCGGCAAGGCGGTGCCGGTGGAATACGCCCTGGCGCTGACCGGCACCATCATCGCCGGCTCCATCGCGCTCAGCCTGTGGCGGACGCGGGGGGAGGGGAAGCCGGCGACGGTCTGACCCCGGGGCGGCGCGGGCGGCACCGCCCGCGCCACGGCAACCGGGCCCGGATGCGGTGGCGCATCCGGGCCTTTTTCATGCGCCGGCCGCAGGAGGGCCCGACCCTGGCCGGCGGCCCCGCGGCCGCTGCGCAACGCCGCCGGGCGCGCAGCCGCCCACCGCCGGCGCACCGCGCCGGGCATCACCGGCGGCTGGCCTGCACGGCCCGCTCCGGGGCGAGGGCCCGGGCGAAGAACCGGGCAATGTCCTGCCGCGCCAGCTCGGCCCGCAGCGCGTCGAAGCGCAGCGGGTCGAAGGCGGCATCGCGCGCCTGCCAGGCCGTGGCGGGCCAGAGGTCGAAGCCGTAGCCGAGTGAATCATAGCTGCGCAGCAGCACGGGATCGGTTGCCGGCCGGCCCTGCGGATCGAACAGCCGGGCGCAGCCGCCCGGCAGGTCACCCGCCCCGCCGGCATGCGGCAGGATGAGCAGGACCGGAGCGCCGCCGGCCGGGGCCGCCCCGGCTTCCCGCAGCGCCGGGCTGGCGCAGGTGGGGTAGAGCGCGGCATGGGCGCGGAAGCGCGACACCCCGGGCGGGGGTGCCGCCCGTGCCGCCAGCAGCGCCGCCTCCCCGCCCGTGCCGAGGCCGAGCAGGCCGATCGCCCGGCGCGGCCCGCCCTCGGGCGGCAGCCCTTGCTCCTCGAGCCGGGCCAGCAGGGCGACGAGCACCGGCAGCAGCGCCGGCGCGGCCTCCGCCCGCAGGCCCGGCCGCGGCCGCAGCCGGTCGCCAAGCCCCATGCCAGGCTCGGCCGGCAGGTCGAGCAGCACCACCGCCAGGCCGCGCTCCAGCATCGCCGCGGCATGGAAGGCGCCGCGGGCATCCAGGCCGAGATGGTCGGGCACCAGCACCACGGTCGGCCGGCCGGCCGCCACCCAGGCGTCGCGCAGCGGCTGGGAGGGCAGGAGATCGATCATGCCCGGTGCCGCCGGCTCGGCCGGTGCGGGGGTCGCCAGCGCCGGCAGCAGGGCAAGATGCAGCGCCAGGAGCCAGAACCCCGCAGGCGCGCAGCGGTGGACGGACGGCATGCGGGATGGCCTCCGCCGATCAGGGACCCGGCGGCGCCAGCATGGATCGGCCGCGGCAGGGTGGCGCTGACGATCGGGGGAGGGGAGGGCGGCTCCCGTCAGGGTGACATCGGGCCGGCGCCGCGCCCGGCGCTCACGCCTCCGCCTTGATTCCGAGGCGCGTGATCAGCCCGCTCCAGCGCCTGGTTTCCGCCGCGACGAAGCGCGCCGCCTCCTCCGGCCCGCTCCCCACCACCTCGAAGCCGCCGGCTTCCAGGGCGCCGCGGGTCTGCGGTTCGGCCAGCGCCTTCGCCGCCTCCTCCGCCAGGCGCGCCACGCGGGCGGGGGGCGTGGAGGCCGGCGCGATCAGCGCGTTCCAGGCATAGCTCGCGGCATCCGGGACACCGGCCTCGGCCAGGGTCGGGACATCGGGCGCCTGCGGAATGCGCCGCTCCGCGGTCACGGCGAGCGCGCGCACCCGTCCCTCCCGGACCTGCGGCAGGATGCCGGCCGAGACCACCACCATCGCCTCGATCCGTCCCGCCACCAGGTCGAGGGTCGCCTGCGGGAAGCCGCGATAGGGGACATGCACCATGTCGAGCCCGGCCCGCGCCATCAGATCCGCCATGGCGAGATGCCCGCCCGAGCCGGAGCCGACCGAGCCGAAGGAGAGCTTGCCGGGATTGGCCCGCACATGCGCGACGAAGCCGGCCAGGTCCTGCGCCGGCACCGCAGGGTGCACCACCAGCAGTTGCGCCGCCCGCACGAGCAGGGAGGCGATGGTGAGGTCCCGGCCCGGGTCGTAGGGCAGGTCCGGGTAGAGCGCCCGCGCGGTGCTCAACGGGCCGTTGATGGTCAGGCCGATGGTGTGGCCGTCGGTCGCCTTGGCGACCGCATCCGTGCCGATATTGCCGCCGGCGCCGGGGCGGTTCTCCACCACGAAGGGCTGGCCGAAGGCGCGGGCGAAATGCGCCGCGACCGCCCGGCCGGTGGTGTCCGGGGTGGAGCCTGCCGGGAAGGGCACGATGAAGCGCACCGGCCGCTCCGGCCAGGGCGCCTGGGCAGCGGCGCGGGCCGCCGGCAGCAGGGCCGGAAGGGCGAGCAGGGTGCGGCGCGGGATCGGCATGCAGGGTTGTCCTCCGGCGGGGCGTATCGGCCCGCTTCCAGCACGGCCGCTGCGGCGACGTAAAGGGCGGTCTGCCCCGGCCATTTTGCCGGATGTAACTACTTGTGGTTGTTTGGCGGACTCAAACAGCTAGCTATGGTTTTATGCTGGAACTCCAGATCGGGTCTGAAAGCGCCCGCCCAGAACAATTTCGCCCGGGAAAATCCAACATGTCCGACGACCTCCAGAGCATCGTGGCGGCAGCCCTCGGCCTGCCCCGCAGCGCCGTCCCTGGCCAGAGCATCATCGGCAAGCTGCCCGATCTCCTGGTCGAGGGTACGCCCGGCGATGACGCTTTGCAGGGCCCGCCCGGCAGCGGCCGGGCCACCCTGCTCGGCGGCGCGGGCGATGACACCTACCACCTGGCCCGCGGCTACGACATGGTCATCGAGCGGGCGGGGGAAGGGGTGGACACCATCATCTCCACCGCCCTCTCGGTCATCCTGCCGGAGGAGGTCGAGAACCTCGTCCTCCTCGGCGACCGTGCCTATGGCGGGGGCAACGCCCTGGCCAACCGCATCGAGGGGAACGACCACGCCCAGGTCCTGAACGGCGGCGGCGGCAACGACCTGCTGACGGGCGGCGGCGGCGCGGACCAGTTCCAGATGCTGGCCGGCGGCGGCTGGGACGTCATCACCGATTTCCAGCCCGGCGAGGACCGCCTCCACCTCGCCGCCTTTCCCGGCTTCGGGACGCCGGAAGCGGTGCTGGCGGCCCTGCGGCAGGACGGCGCCGACCTGCATCTCGATCTCGGCGGCGGGCAGGGCGTCACCCTGCTCGGGGTCGATCGCGCGGCGCTCTCGGCCGCCGACATCATGCTGCCGCCGGATGTCGCCATGCTCACCCTGACCTTCGCCGAGGAGTTCGACAGCTTCACCTGGTCCGCCGATGGCAGCCAGGGCTGGCGCACCACCTATTCCGGGAACGGCCGCACCCTCAGCAGCAACGGGGAGCGGCAATACTACTCGGATGCCTCGGTGGGGGTGGACCCCTTCCGGCTGGAGGACGGGGCGCTGGTGATCAGCGCCGCGCCGGGCGGCAATCCGCTGGGCCTGCCCTTCACCTCCGGCCTCATCACCACGCAAGGGTCCTTCGCCCAGCTCTACGGTTATTTCGAGGCCCGGATGCAACTACCCGCCGGCCTCGGCTGGTGGCCGGCCTTCTGGATGCTGCCGGTGGATCTCAGCTGGCCGCCGGAGATCGATGTGCTGGAGAGTTTCGGGCGGGGGGACGGGACGGTGAGCTTCACCGTCCACACCAATATCGGCGCCACGCGCGACTCCATCAGCCTGCCGGTGGCCTTCGACGGTACCGGCGGCTACCACACCTATGGCGTGAGCTGGCTGCCCGACCAGATCCGCTGGTACCTGGACGGGGTGGAGGTGGCCAGCGCGCCGACGCCGGCCGATGTGAGCCAGCCGATGTACCTGCTGCTCAACCTGGCCGTCACCAGCCTTGCCGATACCGCCGGCCCCGGCGCCGAGCTCCGCATCGACCATGTCCGCGCCTATGCCTATGCGCCCGAGACGATTGCAGCCCATGTCGACACTCGTGACACCCTGGTCAGCGATGTCGATGCGGTGCTGCCCGACGGGATGCACAATCTCCGGCTGTCGGGATCGGCGGACCTCACCGGCACCGGGAATGCGCTCGACAACCGGCTCTATGCGGGCCTCGGCCATACGCTGCTCCTCGGCCTGGAGGGGCGGGACTATCTGATCGGCGGCCCCGGCCATGACACGCTGGACGGGGGCAGCGGCGCGGACCGGATGATCGGCATGGGCGGCGACGATACCTATATCGTCGACAGCACGAGCGATGTCGTCGTCGAGCGCGCGGGCGAGGGGACCGACCTCGTCCGCAGCAGCGTGAGCTACACCCTCGGCAATGCGGTCGAGTATCTCACCCTGACCGGCATGGCAGTGATCGGCGGCACCGGCAACGCGCTGGACAACCGCATGACCGCCAATGCCGCCGGCTCGCGCCTCTTCGCGCTGGGCGGCGCGGATACGCTGATCGGCGGGGCGGGCAACGATACCCTGGATGGCGGGACGGGCGCCGACCTGATGGCGGGCGGCGCCGGCGATGACAGCTATGTGGTGGACGATCCGGGCGACCAGGTGGTGGAACTGGCCGGTGAGGGCAATGACGTCGTCACCGCCAGCCTCTCCTGGACCCTCGGCGCCCATCTGGAGCGGCTGGTGCTGGCCGGCACCGCCGATCTCGCCGGCACCGGCAACGAGCTGGACAACCGCATCTTCGGCAATGCCGGCGCGAATACCCTGGATGGCGGCGCGGGCCATGATTCGCTGCATGGCGGGGCCGGCGCGGATCTGATGATCGGCGGCACCGGCAACGACACCTTCAGCGTCGATGATGCGGCCGATCGGGTGGTGGAATTGCCGGGCGAGGGCATCGACCTCGTCTCCGCCTCCCTCTCCTGGGTGCTGGGCGCCGAGCTGGAGAAGCTGACCCTGACCGGCACCGCCGACCTTACCGGCACCGGCAACGAGCTGGACAACACCCTGACCGGCAATGCCGGGCGGAACCGGCTGGAAGGGCTGGCGGGCCATGACTGGCTGGATGGCGGGGCCGGGGCCGATACGCTGATCGGCGGCCCGGGCAATGACACCTATGTGGTCGATGATCCATCGGACCTGATCGTGGAACTGCCCGGGGAAGGCACCGACCTGGTGCGGAGCTCCATCTCCTATGCGCTCGGCGCCGCGCTGGAGAACCTCACCCTCATCGGTACGGCGGCGATCGAGGGCACCGGCAATGCGCTGAGCAACCGGCTCACCGCCAATGCCGCCGGCTCGCGCCTGCTGGGCCTGGAGGGCAACGACACGCTGACCGGTGGGGCGGGCGCCGATTGGCTGGAGGGCGGGACCGGCGCGGATTCCATGACCGGTGGCGGCGGCGATGACACCTATGTCGTGGACGACCCGGGCGACCGGGTGGTCGAGGCCGCCGGTGGCGGCCATGACACCGTGCGCAGCAGCCTGTCCTACATCCTCGGCACCCAGCTCGAGGCGCTGGTGCTGACCGGCACCGCCGACCTCACCGGCACCGGCAACGCGCTGGACAACATCCTGACCGGCAATGCCGGGCGGAACCGGCTGGAAGGGCTGGCGGGTTATGATTGGCTGGATGGCGGGGCCGGGGCCGATACGCTGATCGGCGGCCTTGGCGACGACACCTATGTGATCGACGACCCGCAGGACCTGATCGTGGAACAGCCCGGGGAAGGGACCGACCTGGTGCGGAGCGCCATCAGCTACACGCTCGGCGCCGCGTTGGAAAATCTCACCCTGACCGGGACGGCGGCGATCGAGGGCACCGGCAATGCGCTGGACAACCGGCTCACCGCCAATGCCGCCGGCTCGCGCCTGCTGGGTCTGGAGGGCAACGACACGCTGACCGGCGGGGCGGGCGCCGATTGGCTGGAGGGCGGGACCGGCGCCGACCTGATGGCAGGCGGCGCCGGCGATGACAGCTATGTGGTGGACGATCCGGGCGACCAGGTGGTGGAACTGGCCGGCGAGGGCAATGACGGCGTCACCGCGAGCCTCTCCTGGACCCTCGGCGCGCATCTGGAATGGCTGGTGCTGGCCGGCACCGCCGGGCTCGCCGGCACCGGCAACGAGCTGGCCAACCGGATGACCGGCAATGCCGGGCGGAACCGGCTGGAGGGGCTGGCGGGCGATGACTGGCTGGATGGCGGCGCCGGAGCCGATACGCTGATTGGCGGCCTTGGCGACGACACCTATGTGATCGACGACCCGCAGGACTTGGTCGTGGAACAGCTCGGGGAAGGGACCGACCTGGTGCGGAGCGCCATCAGCTACACGCTCGGCGCGGCGGTCGAGAACCTCACGCTTATCGGCATGGCGGCGATCGGCGGCACCGGCAACGCGCTGGACAACCGCATGACCGCCAATGCCGCCGGCTCGCGCCTCTTCGCGCTGGGCGGCGCGGATACGCTGATCGGCGGGGCGGGCAACGATACCCTGGATGGCGGGACGGGCGCCGACCTGATGGCGGGCGGCGCCGGCGATGACAGCTATGTGGTGGACGATCCGGGCGACCAGGTGGTGGAACTGGCCGGTGAGGGCAATGACGTCGTCACCGCCAGCCTCTCCTGGACCCTCGGCGCCCATCTGGAGCGGCTGGTGCTGGCCGGCACCGCCGACCTCGCCGGCACCGGCAACGAGCTGGACAACAGGATGATCGGCAATGCCGGGCGGAACCGGCTGGAAGGGCTGGCGGGCGATGACTGGCTGGATGGCGGCGCCGGGGCCGATACGCTGATCGGCGGCCTCGGCGACGACACCTATGTGGTCGATGATCCATCCGACCTGGTCGTGGAACTGCCCGGCGAGGGCCTTGATTCGGTGCAGAGCAGCGTGACCTTCACGCTCGGCGTGGCGCTCGAGAATCTGCGGCTGACCGGGACCGCCCCGATCGCCGGCACCGGCAACGAGCTGGACAACCGCATCATCGGCAATGCCGCCGCGAATACCCTGGATGGCGGGGCAGGCAATGACTGGCTGGATGGCGGCGCCGGCGCGGATTGGCTGATCGGCGGCACGGGCGATGATACCTTCGCCTTCGCGCCGGGCTGCGGCGCCGACACCGTGGCGGATTTCGGCCTCGGGCGGGACCGGCTCGACCTGCGCGGCTTCCAGGCCCAACTCTCCGACCTGGTCATCACCCCCACCGGGGGCGATATCCTGCTGCAATTCGCGGGCGGTGATTCGATCCTGCTGAAGGGCGTGACCTCTGTCACGCTGCAGGGGGACTACGTCCTCGCCTGAGGGCGCGGTGCGTTCAGGGGCGCGCCGCCGGCCGCTCCGCCTCCGGCGCGCGCGCGGGAGGGCGGGCCGGGGCTTCGGTGCCCTCCGCGGGCCTGGCCGCCCCTGGCACCACCGGCATCAGCACCACCGTCACGCTCCGCTCCTCCGGCACCGCTCCGCGGGCGAAGGCGGCGCGGCGGGCCTCGGCGCGGATGCGGTCGCGCTCGATGCCGAGCTTCGCCAGCGCCGCCGCCACCTCCCCCGCGCGTTTCGCCGCCAGTTGCAGGCCGGATTGCGCCCCGCCCTCCTGCGGCCCGGCATGGCCGAGGACGCAGAGGTTGCGCTCCGGCTCGCGCTTCGCCCGCTCCACCGCCGCGGCCAGGTTGGTCCGTGCCGCCTCGCCCGGCGCGGTGGCGCCGCGGGCGAAGGGGATGGCGAAGACATCCTCCTCCAGATGTTCGGCCCCGACGCAGGTGAAGGCGCGCGGCTGGGCCAGGGCGGTGCCCGGCACCAGCGCGGCGAGAAGCAGCATGGCGGGCAGCATCAGGCGGCCGCCAGCAGGCCGGCATCGCGCAGCCGGGCGAGCAGCGCCGGCGCATCCACCGCCGGATGCGCGGCGCGCAGCTCCGGTTCCGCCACATCCGGTCGCGCCAGGATCCAGCCTGCCGCCTCGGCCTCCGGCGGCGCCAGCGGCAGGCTGCCCTGCGCGGTCCTGATCACCCAGTCCGCGCCGCGCCGCACCGGCCTGGTGCCCGGCGCCAGCACCTTCCAGGCGGGGGCGTCCTCGCCGGCGCCCGCCGCCGCGACCTCCGGCGCCGCCAGCCCGCGCGCCGCCAGCAGGTCGTTGCCGCCGCGCTCGAACCGGTAGCCGGCGACGAAGCGCTCCAGCACCTCCATCACCTTCGGGTCGCGGCACAGCTCCGCGAGGCGCTGGCCGAGCAGCGCGGCCCGGCTGGTGAGAGCGAATTTCGCGGCGGCCGAGCCGTCCTGCCGCGGCAGCGGCTTGCGGAACTCCGCATCGTAGAGCGCCCGCTCATGCAGGATGTTGAGCAGGTCCATCCCGAGCGGCGCATGCACGCCATAGGCGATGTGGACCGAGGCCGGCGCCTCGGCCAGCGCGTCATGGTACCAGCCGCGCGGCAGGTAGAGGAGGTCGCCCGCCTTCAGCAGCACCTTCTCGCGCAGCCTGCCCTTGGCCTGCTCATGCTGCGCCTGGCTCACGGTGCGGAAGGCCGGGTGCGGGATGGGCCAGTCCGCGCGGCCTTCCCAGAGATTCCAGGTCTTCTCGCCCTCCACCTGCACCGCCCAGACATCATGGGTGTCGTAATGCGTCGGGAAGGCCTTGTGGCTCTGCCAGGAGATGTAGACATTGCCCTGCGCCTTGCCGAGCCCGGCGGATTCCAGCGCATGGCTGACCGCGGCGAGGCCGGGGGTCAGGCTGTCCACGTCGTTCAGCACCACGCTGGCGCCGCGCCGCACCCAGTCCTGCACCATCGCCGCCACCGGCTGCATCACCTGGTCGTTGTCCCGGCTGGTGGCGCGGGCGCAGTACTGCTCGGCCGGGATGGGCGTGCCGTCCAGCACCAGCTTCAGCGACTGGCTGGACCAGATATGCGTCATGTCCAGCAGCCGGTTGATCTGCCGCCAGGACAGCACGCCGGCGAATTTCGCCAGGCCCCCGCGGATGTGCAGCGGCTTGCGGTCATAATACTCGGCGAAGAACTGTTCCGGCGTCATCGGCGCCAGCAGCTCGGCGAAGGTCATGCTCATGGACGCCAAGCCTAACCGATCCGGGGCCGGCGGGTCATGCCCCAAGCGCTGTGCGCGGAATCGCAACGGAGGCGGCGCGGGCGGGTTGTGCCCGGGCCGGGGAGGCCCGACCTAACCCATGGCCAGGGAGAATGACGCCGCCATGACGGATCTTGCCCCCGCGGGCGATACCGCGCGCCAGGAACTGCTCCGCACGGCCGAGGAGGCGCTCGCCCGCCTCGCACCCGACCTGCCGCCGGATGCGGCGCGGCTGCTGCACCTGCTGCATGCGGGGGTGCCGACCGCCGAGCTTGCCGCCATGCCGGCCGAGGCGGTGGCGGCGGCTGCGGCCAGCCTCTTCGCCCTCGCCCAGGACCGGCCGCCGGGCCAGGCGCGCATCCGCCTGCTGCCGCCGGGGCCGGGCCAGGGTCCGCATGCGGTCGCCGAGATCGTCACCGACGACATGCCCTTCCTGGTGGACAGCGCCCTTGGCGCGCTGGCGCGGCAGGGGCGGGTGGTGAAGCAATTGCTGCACCCGGTTGTGCCGGTGCGGCGGGACGCCGCCGGGCGGCTGCTCGCGCTGGACCCGCCGCCGGGGGAGGATGGCGGCGGCGCGGCCGAGAGCATGATGCGCATCACCCTTGGCGCCATGCCGGCCGCCATGCTGCCGGGCCAGGCCCGCGGCGCGGCGGATGACTGGCCGGCGCTGGAGGCGGCGCTGGACCGCGCCATGGCCGATGTCCGCCAGGCGGTGACGGATTTCCCCGATATGGCGGCGGCGCTGCGCAGGGCGGAGCAGGAGGTCGCCGCCGCGCCCCCAGGCGCCGAGCCGGGCGGGGCCGCCTTCCTGCGCTGGCTGGCCGAGGACAATTTCGTCCTGCTCGGCCACCGCCGCCTCGCGCTCTCGCCGGAGGGCGAGATCTCGGTCGTCGCGGCGGAGAATCTCGGCCTGCTGCGCGACCCGGACCTGCCGGTCTTCGACGTGCTGCGCGACCCGGCGCATCTGCCGCCCGCCGTGCGCGCGGCGCTGGGGGAGCCGACGCCGGTCACGGTCGCCAAGGCCAATATGCGCAGCTCGGTGCACCGGCCGCAGCATGCCGATGTGGTGGCGACGCGCCTCTTCGGGCCGGACGGGCGCGTCACGGGCGGGCGGCTCTTCCTCGGCCTCTTCGCCGCCGCGGCCTACAACCGCAACCCGCGCAGCATCCCGATGCTGGCGGAGAAGGTGGGGCGCATCCAGGCCGCCTCCGGCCTCGATCCCGAGGGGCATGACGGACGGGCGCTGCGCAACATCCTCGACACCTGGCCGCGCGACGAGCTGTTCCAGGCGCCGGAGGCGGCGATCCTGGAGGGCGCGCGCCGCGCGCTCGACCTGCAGGTGCGCCCGCGCCCGGCGCTGGTGCTGCGCCCCGACCCCTTCGGGCGCTTCGTCTCCGCCATCGCCTGGCTGCCGCGCGACACCTTCGACACGCGGCTGCGGGAGCGCGTCGGCGCGATGCTGGCGCGGGCCTATGACGGGAGCCTCAGCGCCTTCTACATCGCGATGGGCGATTCGCCCCTGGCCCGCATCCACTACATCATCGGCACCACGCCCGGCCGCGTGCCGGCGGTGGACGGGGCGGTGCTGGAGGCGGCGATCGCCCAGGCCGCCCGCAGCTTCCCCGACCGGCTGGCGGAGGCGCTGGCGGCCGAGCGCGGGGAGGGCGGCGCGGCCCGGGCGCTGGCGCGCTGGCGGGACGCCTTCCCCGCCGCCTACCGGGAGGGGGCGACGGGCGCCCAGGGCGTCGCCGACCTGGCGCTGGCCGAGCGTGCCCTGGCGGAGGGGAAGCCCGCCGCCGCGCTGGTGCATCCGCCGGGGGCGGAGGGGCTGCTGCTGCGCCTGGCCAATCCCGGCCGGCCGCTGCCCCTGGCCGATGTCCTGCCGCTCTTCGAGAGCCTGGACCTGCGGGCCATCGAGGAAGTGCCCTATCGGCTGGTGCCGGCGGATGGCGCGGCGGTGGTGCTGCATGTCTTCACGCTGCTGCCCGCCGCACCAGCGGGGCCGGAGCGATTCCCGGCGCTGCTCGAGGCCCTGGAGGCGCTGATGGACGGGCGCGCCGAGGCGGATGGCTTCAACCGGCTGGTGCTGCGCGCGGGCCTCGGCTGGCGGGAATGCTGGCTGCTGCGCGCGATGTACCGTTACCTGAAGCAGGTGGGCTTCGGCTTCTCGCAGCAGGCGGTGGAGGCGGCCCTGGTGGCGCAGCCGCGGGCGGCGCGGCTGCTGCTCGACCTCTTCCATGCGCGCTTCGACCCCGATGGCGAGGGCGAGGCGGCGCTGCCTGCGGAATGGGTCGCGCTGCTCGACCAGGTGGAGAACCCGGACGAGGACCGCATCCTGACGCGGCTGCGCCGGCTGCTCGATGCCGTGCTGCGGACCAACTACCACCAGGGCAGGACCTGGCTGTCGCTGAAGATCGACAGCGCCGCGGCCGGCGAGATGCCGGCGCCAAGGCCCTGGCGGGAGATCTTCGTCCACTCGCCGCGGATGGAAGGCACCCATCTGCGCGCGGGGCCGGTGGCCCGGGGCGGGATCCGGTGGTCGGACCGCAGGGAGGATTACCGCACGGAAATCCTCGGCCTCATGAAGGCGCAACGGGTCAAGAACGTCGTCATCGTGCCGACCGGCGCCAAGGGCGGCTTCATCGTCAAGCACCCGCCGCCCGCGAGCGACCGCGAGGCCTTCCTGGCCGAGGGCATCGAATGCTACCGCATCCTCGTCCGCGGCATGCTCGACATCACCGACAACCTGGTGGAGGGCCGCGTGGTGCCGCCCGAGCGGATGGCGCGCCGCGACGGCGACGATCCCTATCTGGTCGTCGCCGCCGACAAGGGCACCGCCACCTTCTCCGACATCGCCAATGCGCTCTCGGCCGAATACGGCTTCTGGCTGGGCGATGCCTTCGCCAGTGGCGGCTCGGCCGGCTATGACCACAAGGCCATGGGCATCACCGCCCGCGGCGCCTGGGTGATGGTGGCGCGGCATTTTTCCGAAATGGGCCACGACATCTTCGCGCAGGAATTCACCTGCGCGGGCGTCGGCGACATGAGCGGCGACGTTTTCGGCAACGGGTTGCTGATCAGCCGCAAGACGAAGCTGGTCGCGGCCTTCGACCACCGGCACATCTTCCTCGACCCCGATCCGGACCCGGACACCAGCTATGCCGAGCGGGCGCGGCTCTTCGCCCTGCCGCGCTCCTCCTGGGCGGATTACGACAAGGCGCTCATCTCGCATGGCGGCGGGGTCTTCCCGCGCACGCTGAAGACCATCCCGCTCTCGCCCGAGATCCGTGCGCTGCTCGGCCTCGAGGCGGAGCGCGCCGAGCCCGCGCAGGTGATGCAGGCGATCCTGAAGGCGCGGGTCGATCTGCTCTATTTCGGCGGCATCGGCACCTATGTGAAAGCGGACACGGAAAGCCAGGCCGAGGCCGGCGACCGCGCCAACGACGCCATCCGCGTGAACGGCGCGGAACTGCGGGCGAAGGTGGTGGGGGAGGGCGCCAATCTCGCCGTCACCCAGGCCGGGCGCGTCGAATACGCGCGCGCCGGCGGGAGGATCAACACCGATGCGCTGGACAACGCCGCCGGCGTCTCGACCAGCGACCATGAGGTCAACATCAAGATCCTGCTGGCCGATGCCGAGCGGAGCGGCCGGCTGACGCGGGTGCAGCGCGACGCGCTGCTGCGGGAGATGACGGCGGAGGTCGGCCAGCTGGTGCTGCGCGACAACCACCGCCAGCACCTGGCGGTGACGCTGGAGGAGCGGCTGGGCGCCGAGGCGATGCCGGCCCAGGCGATGCTGATGGCGCGGCTGGAAGCGGCCGGCGTGCTGGATCGCAGCGTCGCCGGTCTGCCGGATGCGGCGACCATGCTCGCGCGCATCGGGGCGGGGGATGCGCTGACGCGCCCGGCGATCTGCGCCCTGCTGCCGCTGGCGAAGCTCTGGCTGACCGATGCGGTGGCGGAGAGCGACCTGCCGGACGACCCGGCCTTCGGGCCGGTGCTGCTGGCCTATTTCCCGAAGCCCCTGCAGCAGCGCTTCCCCGACCTGATCGCGCGGCACCGGCTGCGGCGGGAGCTGGTGGCGACCGCCATTGCCAATGAGGTGGCGAACCGGCTGGGCTGCGCCGGCCTCGCGCGCCTCGCGGCCGAGGCCGGGCCGGTCGCCGCAGCCCGCGCCGCCTGGCTGGCCGGGGAGGGCTTCGGCCTGCCCGAGGCGGCGGATGCGGCGGATGCCGCGCCCGCGCCGGCAGCGGCGAGGCTGGAGGTGCTGCTGGCGCTGCGGCGGCTGCAGGAGGAGGCGGCGCAGGCGCTGCTCGGCACCGCCGAGGGCCCGGTCGGGACGGCGCTGGAGGCGCTGCGGCCTGGCCTTGCGGCCCTGGTGGCAGCCGCGGGGACGGAGACCCCCGGCGCGGCATCCTGGCGTGCCGCCGGCATCCCGGAGCGCGCCGTGGTCCTGGCCGCCGCCGCGCCGCGCCTGGCCGCCGCGCCGATCGTGCTGCGCCTCGCCGCCGAGACCGGCGCGCCGGCCGAGGCCGCGGCGACCGCCTGGGCCGAGATCGGTGCCCGCTTCCGGATCGACGCGCTGCGCCAGGCGGCCGCCGCCGCGCCCGCGCCCGGTGCCTTCGGTCCCCGCGCCAGGACGGCGCTGCTGGAGGATCTCGGCGCCGCCCAGGCCCGGCTGGCGGCGGCGCGGCTGCGCGGGCAGGTGCCGGACGGCGCGGCCCTGGCGCAGCTTGCGCAGGAGGCGGTGACGGCCGGCGACCTCGCGGCGATCGGCGTCGCCGTGCGGGCGTTGCGGACCCTGGCATAGCGGATGCGAAGCGGGGCAGTCTGCCCCGCATGAACCGTCGCGCCTGGGCCTGGGCCCTGTATGACTGGGCGAACAGCGCCTTTCCGACGATCGTCTCCACCTTCGTCATCGCCGCCTATTTCGCCCGCGGCATCGCGCCCGATCCCGCCACGGGCCAGGCGCAATGGGGCTGGATGCAGACCCTGGCCGGGATCGGCATCGCGCTGCTCTCGCCGCTGCTGGGCGCCGTCGCGGATGCGGGCGGGCGCAGGCGGCTCATGCTCGCGCTCTGCACCGCGGTGCTGGTGCTGGCCACGGCCGGGATCTGGTTCGCCCGGCCCGATCCGGCCTTCACCCTCTGGGCGCTCGCCTGCGTCGGCCTGGCGACCCTCGCCTTCGAACTGGCGATGGTCTTCTACAACGCGCTGCTGCCGCAGGTCGCCGGGGAGAGGGAGATGGGCCGCGTCTCCGGCCTCGCCTGGGGGCTCGGCTATGCCGGCGGCCTGCTCTGCCTCGTCATCGCCCTGGTGCTGCTTGTGCGGCCGGATCCCTCGCCCTTCGGCCTCGACCGCGGGCAGGCGGAGCATGTGCGGGCGACGGCGCTGCTGACCGCGGCCTGGATCGCGCTCTTCGCCTGGCCGGTGCTGCTGGCCCTGCCCGATCCCGCCGGCGCGCGCCCGCCATGGGGCGCTGCCATGCGCGACGGCCTCGCCGAGATCACCGCCGTGCTGCGCCGGCTGCCGAGCAACCCCGGCCTCGCGCGCTTCCTGGTGGCGCGGCTGTTCTACACGGATGGCCTCAACACCCTGTTTGCCTTCGGCGCCATCTATGCCGCCGGCGTCTTCGGCATGGGGTTCGAGGAGATTCTGCTCTTCGGCATCGCGCTGAACCTCACCGCCGGGCTCGGCGCCGCCGGCTTCGGCCTGGTGGAGGACCGGCTCGGCTCGAAGCGCACCGTCATGGTGGCGCTCTCGGCGTTGATCCTGCTCGGCTCCGGGCTGCTGGTGGCGGAGGGCAAGTCGTTCTTCTGGGCGCTGGCCCTCGCGCTCGGCATCTTCATCGGCCCGGCCCAGGCGGCCAGCCGGACGCTGATGGCGCGGCTTTCCCCGCCGGCCGAGGTGGCGGCGCATTTCGGCCTCTTCGCCCTCTCGGGCCGCATCACCGGCTTCCTCGGCCCCGCCCTGCTGGCCGCGGTCACGACGGCGACCGGCAGCCAGCGCGCCGGCATGGCCACGGTGGTGGTGTTCCTGGCGCTTGGGGCGGTGATCCTGGCGGGCGTGCGGGAGCCGGCGCGCGGCTGAGCGGCGCGCCATGCCCGGCCGCGCCCTGTCCAGCGCGGCCGGCCGCCCCGGCTACGGCGGATTGCGTTCGTATCTGAACGCCCATCCGCTGCAGCTCTTGTTGTTTTTCGAGCAGCTTCACGCTCCCGGGCGTTCACGCCCGTCCGCGATCTGCTCTAAACCCCGCCGTAGAGATAGACCGGCATGGGCTGGGTCTTGTCCACCACGCCCTTCACGCCTGGCACCTGCTCGGCCAGCACCCGGAGGCCGCGCTTGACCTGCTCGGTCCGCATGAAGCCGTGGAACTCCACGATGCCGTCCTTCACCTCGACCAGCGTGTAGAAGGTGTCGGCCCAGGGCTCCTTGCGCATGGCCGCCAGCACCGCCTGGCGGATGCGTTCATCCGAAAGCTCGCCCTCCACCCGCGGCGGCGAGACCAGCGCCCGCAGCAGATCGGCGCGGGAGACGATGCCGCGCAACCGGCCGTCCTGCAGCACCAGCACGCGGCGGATGCCCCGCTCCTCCATCAGGTGGGCGATATGCGTCGCGGTGTCCGCCTCGCTCACCGCGACCACCTCCTCGGTCATGATCTCCTCGGCCGTGCTGCCATGGGTGCGGGCATAGCGGTCGGCCTGCGCGCCCGGATCGGAGAAGAGCGAACGCAGCCAGCCCTGCGGCTGGTCCTCCTCGCCCGCCAGGCGGCGGATCAGGTCGGCCTCGGTCACGACGCCCAGCACCTTGCCGGCCTTGTCCATCACCGGCACGGCGGAGATGCCGCGCTCCGCCAGCAGCCGCGCCACCGCGATCACCGGGGTCTCCGGCGGCACGGTCACGACATCGGGTGTCATCAGGTCGCGGGCGGTCAGGTGGGACATGGATTCCTCCATCGGAACATGCCGGAAGCCTGCGCTCCTCCCGCCGCGCGGGCCTTGAGGCAGCGCAAGCAGGGCCGGTTCGCCACCAGTCCCGATGCTGCAACCGCCACCATTGCCCGGGGTTTCCAGGCGGGAGCTGCCCCTTTTGCGGATCAATCGCCGCGACTATCTATACCACCAACGAAACCCATCCGGGAGGATGACTCCATGACCGGCCCCACCCGCCGCACCCTGATCGCCACGGGCGCCGCCGCCCTTGCCCTGCCCGGCCTGGCACGGGCGCAAGGCAGCACGCAACTCGCCATCGCCACCGGCACCACGGGCGGCGTCTACTACCCGCTGGGCGGCGCGCTCGCGAACATCCTGTCGCGCAACATCCCGGGCATGAGCGCGACCGTCGAGGTCACCGGCGGCTCCATCGCCAACAACCAGCTGCTCGGCGCCGGCCGGGTCGGGCTGATCTTCAGCCAGGTGGATGCCAGCGTGGACGCCGTCCGCGGGGAGGACCGCTTCCGCGGCCGCCCGGTGAAGGTGCGCGCCATCGCCGTGCTCTACACCAACCGCATGCAGGTGGTGACCACCGCCGCCTCCGGCATCCGGACCATGGCCGACCTGAAGGGCAAGCGCGTCTCGACCGGCGCGCCCGGCTCGGCCACCGAGATCATGGCCTTCCGCCTGATCGAGGGCGCCGGCCTCGACCGCGAGAAGGATTTCCGCGCGCGCGAGCGCCTGTCGCCCGCCGAGAGCACCAACGCCATCAAGGACGGCAAGCTGGACGCGTATTTCTTCGTCTCCGGCGTGCCGACCAGCGCCGTCACCGATCTCGGCGCCTCGCCCGGCGTGCAGCTGCGCCTGATCGACCATGCGGAATACGTCCCGAAGATCACGGAGAAGCACGGGCCGGTCTATTTCCCGGAAGTGATCCCCGCCGGCACCTATCCGGGCCAGACCACCGACAACCAGCAGATGTCGGTCGCCAACATCCTGGCGGTGCTGGACACCATGCCGGACGCCATGGTCCGCCAGATCCTCGAGACCACCTGGGCCAATCGCGCCGACCTGGCGACGGTCCATGCCGAGGGCCGCAACTTCACCCTCGACAAGCAGAAGACCGCCGCCGCCGGCGTGCCCTGGCACCCCGCCGCCGAGGCTTTCTGGAAGGCCCAGGGCGCGACGCTGGCCTGAGGCCACACGGGCGTCTGATCGGGGACGTTGCAGGGGGCGCTGCCCCCTGCACCCCCGCCGGGGACCGAACCGGTCCCCGGCCCCCTGTGTCAGTCCATCGCCATGAGGGGGGACCCCATCGGGCCCCCCCCCCTCATGGCGATAAACTCATGGGATCCAAGGGCCTTTCGGCCCTTGGCGGGAGGGTGCAGGGAGGGCAGCGCCCTCCCTGCGACACCCGGAACATACGCACGAGAGCCACATGACCAGCACCACGACCTTGCCTCCCGAAGTGCCGCCGGGCGCGCTGGATGACGACACCGCCGCGCGGGTCGAGCGGCTGATCGAGGAGGAGGAGGGCGCGCAGAACCGCTTCGGCGGCTGGCTCGGGGTGGTCGGCACCGCGGCGGCGCTGGCGATGGCGCTGTTCCATCTCTGGGCTGCCTGGGACATCGTGCCGACGACGGTGCTGCGCTTCGTCCATGTCGGCTTCGCCATGGTGCTGGGGTTCCTGCTGTTTCCCATGCTGCGGCGGCACCGGCACCGGCTGATGCCCTGGGACGTGCTACTGATCGCGGCGGCGCTCTACGTCACCTGGTACCTGCTGATCGGCGGCGACCAGATCGGCAACGAGCCGCTGCTGGACCGTTATGTCTTCCCCGAGGCGCAAGACCTCATCGTCGGCTGGGTCCTGATCCTGCTGGTGCTGGAGGTGACGCGGCGCGCGACCGGCTTCGTCATGCCGGTGGTGGCCGGGCTGTTCCTGGCCTATGGCTTCTTCGGCAACTACCTGCCGGCGCCCTGGACGCACCAGGGCTATGACTCGGAGAGGCTGATCCCGCACCTGACCATCACGCTGGACGGCATCTTCGGCACGGCGGTGGACGTCTCCGCCTCGCTCATCATCCTCTTCACCATCTACGGCGCCATCCTGCAGATGAGCGGGGCGGGCAAGTTCTTCGTCGATTTCTCCTTCGCCGCGACCGGCGGCAAGGCGACCTCGGCGGGGCGGACGGTGGTGCTCTCCTCCTTCCTGCTCGGCGGGCCGTCCGGCTCGGGCGTGGCGACGACCGTCACGCTCGGCACCGTGGCCTGGCCGATGATGCGCCGGGTGGGCTATCGGGCCGATGATGCGGGCGGGCTGCTCGCGGCCGGCGGGCTCGGCGCCATCATCTCTCCGCCCGTGCTTGGTGCCGCGGCTTTCCTGATCGCCGAGTACCTCAAGATCGGCTACCTTGAGGTGCTGCGCATGGCGGTGGTGCCGACCGTGCTCTACTACGCCTCGCTGCTCTTCATGGTGGAGCTCGACCAGCGCCGCATCGGCGCCTCCGGCGCGGCGCGGGAGACGATCGCCACCGAGGGCGCCTGGGCGCTGACGAAGAAATACGGCTTCCACTTCTCCTCGCTGCTGGCAATCGTCGTCTTCATGCTGCTCGGCTACTCGCCGACCATGTCGGTGCTCTACGCCATGGGCGTCGCGGTGCTGCTCTCCTTCCTCCGGCGGGAGAGTGCGCTCTGGCCGCGGCGGCTGACCGAGGCGCTGGCGGGCGGCGCGGTGCAGGCGGTCGGCATCGCTGCCACCTGCGCCTGCGCCGGCATCATCGTGGGCGTCATCACCCTGACCGGCCTCGGGCTGAAATTCAGCGAAATCGCCATCCAGGCGGCGGGCGGATCGCTGGTGGTCACCGCGCTCTACACCGCGCTGATCGTCTGGATCGTCGGCCTCGCGGTGCCGGTCACCGCCAGCTACATCATCTGCGCGGTGGTGGCGGCGCCGGCGCTGATCAAGCTCGGCGTGCCGGACTACGCCGCGCATATGTTCGTCTTCTACTATGCCGTGCTGTCGGAGGTCTCGCCGCCGACCGCGCTGAGCCCCTTCGCCGCCGCGGCGATCACCGGCGCCGGGCCCTACCGCACCACGCTGCAGGCCTGGAAATACACCCTGCCGGCCTTCGTCCTGCCCTTCGTCTTCGTCATCGACCCGGACGGCGTCGGCCTGCTGCTGGCCTTCAAGCCCGGCATGGGCTGGGGCGACGTGCTCTGGCAGATCCTGCTGGCGGCATGCGGGCTGGCGGCCCTGGCGGCGGCCTGCCAGGGCTTCGCGCGGCGGGCGCTGGCGGGGTGGGAGCGGGCGGGGCTTACCCTCGCCGGGCTGCTGATGATCTTCCCCGCGCTGATCGAGACGGTGCTGGGCGGCGCGCTGCCGGCGCCGCACTGGATCGGCCTCGCGCTCGGCGCGGCGCTGCTGGCGCTGCAATGGCGCGGGCCGCGCCTGGCGCCCGGCTGATCCGGGCCGGCGACGCGGTCAGAAACTGGCGCTGATGCCGAGGGTGACGCGCTGCGTCGCCTCCCCGGGGCAGGAGCCCGCGAGGCGCAGCGGCGGGCCGCCGGCCCAGCGCACCGCCAGCCCAAGCTCGCAGGATGGCGGACGATCCAGGCCATGATCGGCCGCAATCGTCCGGATGGTGGTGACCTGGAATTCCGTGCGGACCGGCGCGCCCACGACCTGGCCCTGCATGGCGACCGTGGCCCTGGCCCGCAGCGTCGGCGCCGCGCCGCTGGGCAGGCCGCCGAGGCCGGCGGCCGCGATCCGGTCATGCAGGCCGATCGTGGCGGCGATGCGGGTCTGGCCCGGCAGGGACAGCGCCAGTTCCTGCTCCAGCATGCCGTTGATCGCGTGGGCGGTGGGCAGGCCGTTCGGGTCCCCTGCCGTCTCGACGCGCAGTTGCGGCGCCACGGACCAGGACAGTTGCGGCAGCAGCGTGAGTTCCCGGCGGGCGCCGAGGGCGATGGCGCCGCGCCCGAAGCCGCCCTCGCTGAGCGGCGAGGGCTCCGGATGGGCGCGGGAGGCTTCGCCCTGGGCCCAGAACAGACCGCCCGGGGCATCCCAGCGCAGGCGGGAGGGCTGCGCCGGCAGGACCGAGCGGCCGAACTGGCCGGTCAGTTGCTGGGCGGGTGTGGTCGCCTCCTGGCCCGCCGCCGGTGGCACGAGAAGCAGGCAGGTCACCAGGGCGAGCGGGGCTGCAACAGCGGCGCGGACAGGGCAATACGGGATACAATGAGACGAAATCATGGCGCCGGGGGTACCCGCCGCTTCCGCCGTATCTCAAGCGATCAATCCAGAAACGAGGAAGCTCGGGCCGGCGTGTTGCACTGCCGCATCACGTATACGTGTTGACGCCCTGGCCAGAGGTGGCGAATCGGCGGGCGCCATGATTTGGGAATGCGTGACCATTGCTCATCTATTAATGGCAGGGGGTCCTGCCGGCCGGCCTGTCGGGTTTTTCGCCTCCTCGCCTCCCATGCCCGCGGTCGGGCGGCCGAATCGCTCGTATCGTTGCGACGCCGCCGCTAGACTCCCCGCATGCGCGCCGCCTCGGCCCTGCTCCTGCCCGTGCTGCTCCTCGCGGGTTGCGGGGATTCGCTCTGGGGTGGGCTTGCGCCCGCCGCCTCCCGGCCCGCCGCGGCCGAGGCGGAGCCCGCTGGCCCCGCCCTCCGCCTGACCCTGCGTGGCCGCGCCCGCTATGCCCTGCCGGTGCAGGCGGTGGGGGAACGCCGGCTGTGGCGCACCGCCGGCCAGGAGGTGGTGGAGACGGATCGCGGCCGCATCCTCGCCACCGCCGGCTTCGGGGAGATGCTGGTGGCCACGCGCTTCGACGGGCCGGACCCGCTGGCCGATCCGGCCGCGTTGCTGGACCGGCCGGCGGCCGCGCGCCGCCTGGTGGACCTGATGCGAGCCGATCGCGCGGCGGAAGGCATGCGCTTCGGCGTCCCGGTCGAATGCCGGCTGGATGCCAGGCAAACCGAGGAGCCGGCGGTGCTGCTGGTGGAGGAGCGCTGCCGCGCCAAGGGGGCCGGCCGCTTCACCAACCGCTTCTGGGTGGCGGCCGAGGGCGGCGCGGTGCTGCAGGCGCAGCAATGGATCGGCCCCGGCCTGCCGCTGCTGACCGTGGAGTTCCTGGAGCCAGCGCCCGCAGCGCCGGCCTGGCCGGGCCCGTGAGGCGGGGCGGCTGAACCAGCGGGGGCGCGCCGGCGATGCGCGCCCGACGACCTGCCTCCCCCTTGCCTGGACCGAGCGGATGGCGCCGCCTGCCTGGCCTCACCCGGCGGCCTTGGCCCTGTGGCGGATCGCCTTCGCCGCCGAGCGCCGATCCGCCGCAATTCACTGTCGGCAGGGCGGAGTCACGCCGCCGGGCCGTCACGCCCCTCCGCGATCCGCTCTACCCCCGCCAGCTCAGCCCGGCCCGGCGGACCCGCGCAAGGACGAGCGCGAGCCAGACCAGTTGCACGGCCAGCGCCGGCAGCACGATGAGCGGCTTCGCGGTGGCCGGCATCTGCAGGAACAGCGCGGCCAGCACGGCATGGAAGGCCACGAATCCCCAATGGGTGGCGGCGACGGCCCGCGTGCCCATGCCGGCGCGCTGCGCCATCTGGTACAGATGCGTCCGGTGCGGCGCGCCCACCTTGTCGCCCATCGCGGCCCGGCGCAGCAGCGTGAAGCCGGCATCGAAGAGCAGGCCGAAGAGCAGCAGCGGCACGATCAGGAAGCTGAGCTGGTTCACGTCGAACCGGCTGGCCGCGACCGCCAGCACCGCCAGCATGAAGCCCGCGAACTGGCTGCCAACATCGCCCATGAAGATGCGCGCGGGATGCAGGTTGAAGGGCAGGAAGCCGGCGAAGCCCGCGGTCAGGAACAGCGCCGCGGCGTAGACGAAGCCGCCGCCCTGCAGCGCCGCGATGGCGGTCAGCGCCGCGCAGGCGATGAACAGCGTGCCGCCGACCAGCCCGTCCAGCCCGTCCATGAAGTTCACGGCGTTGGTGCAGGCCAGGATCCAGAAGATGGTCAGCAGCGTGCCGGCGAAGCCGAGATCGACCGGGCCGATATAGGGGAAGGCGAGGCGGGTGAGGGACAGCCCGCTCCCCACCGCGACCAGCGCCGCGGCGAGCTGCGCGCCGAAGCGCAACCGGGCCGGGAGGGGGCGGATATCGTCCACCAGGGCGACGCCGGCGATGGCGATGGCCGCCAGGATGACGCCGATGAACTGCCGCTCCGCGATGCGGGCCGCATCCGCCACCTGGTAGAGCACCAGCATGCCGATGATGAAGACGAGCACCGCGCCGACGCCGCCGCCGCGCGGCGTCGGCCGGACATGCGCGCTGCGGTGGTTCGGATGGTCGAGGATGGGCCAGGCGATCATCGCCCGCACGGCGGCCGCCGAGAGCAGGGCGAGGCCGCAGGCGAAGACGAGATGCTGGAGGAGGGCGGCAAGGGTCATTGCGGGCCGCGGTGTGGCGGAAGGCGGGGCAGGGGGCAAGCCGGCACAGGCGCAGGGCAGGGCCTCGAGCCACGCCCTGTGTCATGCCCGCCTGCCGGACCGCCCGGCATGGCCCGCGGCGGCTTGCCTTCCTGGCTGATCCGAATGCAAGCCGCCGCCGCGGCCCGATCTATCTCAGGAAGCCCATATAGCCGCGCGCCAGCGCATCCGCCCGTCCCTCCCGCGTCACTTCCCAAAGCGGGTTGTCGACGATCAGCCGCTGCCCGCCATCCCGCACCACCGGCCGGATCACCGCCTCCGCCCGCGCCGTCGTCTCCGGCCCCAGCAGTTGCAGCGGCATGCGGAGATAGATCCCCTTGTCGAAGCTGCCCTCGCCGAACTTGCTGAAGGGCACGTCCGTGAGGGTGGCGAAGGCTCCCACCTCGATCCCGCTCCCGAACCGCCGGCCGAGCTCGATCGTTCCGCCCCAGTCGCCGGCCAGGTACCGCCCGGCCCGCAGCACCGTGTAGAGATTCCAGACCGGCAGGTCGGCATGGAGCGAGAGATGGCCGGTCGCGACCGTATAGCCGAGCGCCCCGAATCCCCCCCGGTAGTCCCGCTGCGCCACCCAGGCCAGGTCGAGGCCGAGCGCGAGCGGCCGGTCCATCGGCCGCCACAGCACCTCGCCCGAGACGCCCTGGAACATCGGCTCCAGCAGCCCGCCCGTGACCCGCGCGAACCAGTCCGGCGCCAGGGTCCAGATCCGCTCGGCATAGAGGGTGGGGAGGGAGGTCTTCCCCTCCCGCGCATAGCGGCCGAGATCGCTGCGGACATGCGGCAGCGCGCTGTCCGAGGGGCGGCCTTCCTCGAGATTGCCCGCCAGGGCCTGCGCCAGGCTGCCCGCCACCGCGAAACCCTGCCCGAGGCCGAGCCGCGCCCCCGCCAACGCCGCGGCCTGCCAGCGCACCGCCGCCCCGGGATCGCCGAGCTGGAGCGCCACGCGCGGCTCGACCGCCCAGCTGAGGCCGGGCCTGGCGAGGCCACCGGGGAAAGGCTGCGCCTCGGCCGGCAGCAGGGTGGAGGAGACCAGCACCTCCTCGGCGCTGCCGAAACCGGTGGCGGCGCCCTCCATCGCCTCCCGCAGCAGCACCAGCCGGGCGACCGGGGCGCCGGCGCGGTGCCAGGCGATCTCGATCCGCTCCACCTCCGGCGGCAGGTGCGGCTGGGCGAGCCGCGCCACCCGCCCCGCAGCCTGCGCCAGCGTCGGGAAACGCCCGCCCCCGACCGCGATCCGCGCCAGCCCGCCCGTGATCTCGAGGCCGAGCGGCTGGAAGCCGGCCGCCCGCAGCGCCGGGGCCAGGCGGTCCTCGGCCCCGATCCCGGGCCGGGGCTGCATCGCGGGCGGGGGCGGCCGCGGCACCTCCGGCGGCCGGGACGGGTCCATGCGGAGCGAGAGGCGCAGCAGCGCATCCGTCCCATGCACGAAATGCACCCCGGCATCGAGCCAGGGGCTGGGCTGCCATTGCAGGCCGAGATTCAGCCGCGACCGCGCCTCCCCGCGCAGCCCGCTGGTCCGCGCGGGATAGCCGCCGCGCTCGTCGCGCAGCGCATCGCCCGACCATTCGAGTTTGGCGCGCAGCCCCTCGACCTCCCCGAAGGGAGTCGGCAGGCCAGGCAGGCTCCATTCGACCCCGCCGAACAGCGCCACCTCCTCCCCGCGGAACCAGCTGCCGAAGGCGGGCGTGCCGCCCTCGCCGACCCGGCGTCGGCGCGCGCGGTTCCCGAGCGGGTTGGGCAGGTCCCCGCCCGTCCCGAGCCGTCCCCAGCCCAGCCCTAGCGAGACATCCAGCGGGCCGAAACGCTTGGAGGCCACCAGATACTCGCCGCCATAGATCCCGGTGCCGATCGCATCCTGCAGTCCGATGGCGAGCGCCGGGCGCCACGGCCCTTCCTCCCAGAGCCGGAACTTGAGATCGAAGGCGCGGTCATTCGTGGTGCCCCAGCCGCGGGTGCCGTCCAGCCGGTCCGTCAGGCGGAAGCTGGTCTCCAGGAAGGGCAGCGCCTGGAAGGAGAGGAACCAGAATTGCCGCTGGTGCCGAAGCGCCGCCCCCGCCTCCAGCGTGCCGTCCGGCCGGAAGCGGGCATTGCGCATCTCGATCAGCCCGACGCCACCGTAGTCGCTGCCCGTCGCCGGCACCTCCTGCGCGGCGGCCGGGGTGGCGAGGAGCGTGAGGGCCAGCAGCGCAGGGGGGACGCTGCCCCCCCTGTACCCCCCTGCCAAGGGCCGAAGGGCCCTTGGAACCCTTGGGTGTATCGCTCTCCGGAGGACCCCCGAGTGGATCCTCCGGAGAGCGATGAAAAACGCACACAGCGGCCCGGGGACCGGTTCGGTCCCCGACGGGGGTCCAGGGGGCGGAGCCCCCTGGGATGCCGGCCCTTCACCGCCCACTCGACCGCACGATGACCGCCAGCGCGGCGCTCGACAGCGCGACCTGCGACAGCACCTGGGTCACGTCGCGCAGGAAGCCCCAGGTCTCGTAGGGGGAGGGGTCCTGCGGCACCACCACGGTGCTGCCGGGCGGGATGGGCGGCCCGCCCGATTGCCAGGCGCCAAGCCCGGCCGGCGCCGACTGGCCGTTCGGCAGCACCACGAAGGCGCGGCGGCCATCGGCGAAGCGCTGCTCCCCGCCGGCGCCGCGGACATAGTCGCCGGCCTTCCAGCCGGTGGCGAATTGCAGGCTGCCCGGGTTCAGCACCGCGCCGACCACCGTCACCTCGTTCGGCCGCTTCGGCATCGCCACCAGGTCGCCCGGTTCCATCAGCACATCGAGGTCGGGGCGGCCGGCCAGCACCACCGGATTCGCCTCCACCACCATCCGCCCGGCGGCGCGCGCCTGGCGCAGGGAATTGGCCAGCGCCTGCCCGGCCTGGATGGCGCCCGAGAGGTCGGTGGAGCCGCGCATGCCCGCCACCGCCTGCCCGGCCGCCACCTGCATCAGTCCCTGCTCCAGCTCCCGCGCCGTGCGCTGGAAGCCCTCCTGCTGGCGCAGCCGCACGCTTTCGCGGCTGAAGACTGCGCCATAGGGGTAGGCCTGCGGGGTGAGGCCGCCGGCGCGGGCGATCACCTCCGAGAGCCGTTCGCCCCGGCGGATGTCGTAGACGCCGGGCCGGAGGAATTCGCCGATCAGCGTGACCGGCCCGGTGTCGCGGTCGCCGAAGCCGCGCGGCAGCCGCACCGCATCGCGCGGGGAGAGCCGCACGGCGGCGAAGTTGCGGGAGCGCAGGTCGAGCAGCGTGCGCGACAGCGGCAGGGTCGCGGTCTGCTCCGCCGGCTCCCGCGCCAGCTCGACGGTCGAGAGGTCCGGTCTTATGTAGCAGCCGCACCTCACGGGAGCGTGCGGTGAAAGGCCGCACGCAACGACGCGCGCGGCATATCCTAACTGCGCTCGTTGTATGGGGCTGCGTAGACCTCATCGGCG
>NZ_JAJAQI010000007.1 GCF_020523605.1 Roseicella aerolata
ACCGTGCAATGAGATCTTCCTGTCCAATCCGTCGCCGTGCCATGCCGACCTCCGTCCGCCGCACAATCAACGAATCATCCTCCTCGGCACGCGTCCAAGCACATCCGCGCACAGCTCTCATCATGCCTCAAACGCCGGCGGCCCTCCGGGCCTTGGCTGCGCGGCACTGGCCGCGGCGCGCCTTCGCGCGCCCGGCCCGCTCCGCGCACCGCAAGGTCGGGACATCGGGAGCCAGGTGTCAGGCGACGGCTGCGGGCGTCGGTCCTGTCAGCACCGCGGCGATGCGGTCCAGCGCCCAGTCCGCCTCCGCCCGCGTCAGCACCAGCGGCGGTGAGATGCGGATGGTGTGGCCATGGGTGTCCTTGCAGAGCAGGCCGGCCCGGCGCAGCGCCTCGCACCAGCGGCGCGCCCCGCCCGCCTCGGGGTGCAGCTCGACCGCCAGCATCAGCCCGCGGCCGCGTGCCTCCCGCACCCGGCCGCCGGCGATCCCGCGCAGCCCGGCCAGGAGATACGCGCCGAGCTGCGCCGCATTGGCGATCATCCCCTCCTCCACCAGCACCCGCAGCGCCGCGCGCGCCACCGCACAGGCCAGCGGGTTGCCGCCGAAGGTGCTGCCATGCTGCCCCGGCCGCAGCACGCCGAGCACCGCGGTGTTCGAGAGCACGGCGGAGACCGGGTAGAAGCCGCCCGAGAGCGCCTTGCCGACGAGGGTCACATCGGCCTCGATCCCCTCATGCTCCTCGGCCAGCAGGCGGCCGGTGCGGCCGAGCCCGGTCTGGATCTCGTCGAGGATCAGGGTCACGTCGTGGCGGGTGCAGAGGTCGCGCACCCGGCGGAGATAGCCGGGCGGCGGGATGACGACGCCGGCCTCGCCCTGGATCGGCTCGAGCAGCACGCCGACGGTGTTGCGCGTCATCGCCGCCTCCAGCGCCGCGGCATCGCCGAAGGGCACGATCCGGAAGCCCGGGGCGAAGGGGCCGAAGCCGCCGCGCGTCTCGGGATCGGTGCTGAAGCCGATGACGGCGATGGTGCGGCCGTGGAAATTCTCGGCACAGACGATGATCTCCGCCGCGCCCTCCGGCACGCCCTTCACCTCATGGCCCCATTTGCGCACCGCCTTGATGGCGGTCTCCACCGCCTCCGCGCCGGTGTTCATCGGCAGCACCATATGCGACCGCGTCAGCGCGCAAAGCTCTTCCAGATAGGGCGCGAGCTGGTCGTTGCGGAAGGCACGGGAGGTGAGCGTCAGCCGCCCCGACTGCTCGATGAGCGCGGCGCGGATGCGCGGGTGGCAATGGCCCTGGTTCACCGCCGAATAGCCGGCGAGGCAATCAAGATAGCGGTTGCCATCCACGTCCCAGACCCAGACGCCCTCGCCGCGGGTGAGCACGACGTCGAGCGGCTGGTAGTTGTGCGCGCCGAGCCGCTCCTCGACGGCGATGTGGTCGTAGCGGGCGGGCGGGATCATCGTGTCGGGCATGGCGGGGCTCCTCCCTGTGTCAGTCTCCTGCGGTGGCGAGCGCGGCGGGCCGCAGCGCCTCGGCCGAGCGCCGGTCGAGCCGGAGCGTCATGCAGAAGGCGGCGCCGCCCGCGAGGATGAAGGGCGCGAGGTCGAGTTCGACGACGCGGTAGCCGCGTCCGGCGAGGATGGCGCGGAGCCGCGCCGAGGCGCGGGCCATCACCAGGTTGCGGTCGATGGCGACCGCGTTCAGGCAGAACAGCCCGGCCTCCTCCGCCGTCGCCTCGATGCGCAGCCCGGCCGGCACGCGGTCCCGGATCGCGCCCAGCGAGGCGGGCGAGAAGGCGCCGGGGTGGTACAGCACCTCGCCGCCCGGCAGCGGGCAGAAGCAGACATCGAGGTGGTAGAAGCGCGGCGAGACGAGTTCGAGCGGCACCGCCTCCCGCCCGAAGAAGGCCGCGACCTCCGGGATGGCGGCGCGCAGCGAGCGCTGGCCATGGCCGGCCCAGAAATGCCCGCGCTGCGCATCCCAGATGCAGTCCCCGGCGCCCTCCTGGAAGACGCCCTCCGGCAGCTCGCCAACCTTCTCGAGCAGCCCGCGCGCCTGCAGGCCGCGGAAGGCGGCGCGGAAGCGTGCCTCCTCCGGCCGCCGCTCCGGGCAGGCGAAGCGCGAGAGCAGCGCCCGGCCATCGAGCACGGTGGCGGCATTGGCCGGAAAGACCATGTCCGGCAGGCCCGGGGCGCCGGGCAGGACCTCCAGCGCGGCGCCGGCCTGCCGCAGCGCGCCGGCGAGCGCGTCCCAGGCGGCGCGGGCCGCGGCGCGGTTGCCCTCCGGGTCGCCATGCCAGGCCGCCGGGCGCATCCAGGGATTGATGACGTAATCGACCTCGAAATGCGCGGGATCGGTCATGAGGATCTGCGGCGGCATCGGCTCTTCCCTGGCCCGGCTGACTGTTGCGGGCCCGTCAGGGGCGCATCCTGGCCAAGGTCAGCGCCAGCAATCCGCTGGAAAATTGCCAATTCGTCCCCTCGGACCGGGCAGAATGCCAGGCAGGGCCGGCAGATCGGCAGGAGCGGCCATGGACCTCGATGACACCGACCGCCGGCTGATCGCCCTGCTCCGCGCCGATGCGCGGCGCCCCGCCTCCAGCCTCGCCGCGGCGCTCGGCGTCTCGCGCGGGACGGTGCAGAACCGGATCGCGCGGCTGCTCCGCGGCGGGGTGATCCAGGGCTTCACCCTTCGCCTCGGGCCGGAGGCGGAGAGCGCCGGCGGCATCCGGGCCATCACCGCCATCGAGATCCGCGGCCGCTCCACCGCCGGCGTGCTGCGCGCGCTGAGAGGCTTCCCGGAGGTCCGCACGCTGCACATGACCAATGGCCGCTGGGATGTCATCGCGGAACTTGGCGCCGAGAGCCTGGAGAGCCTGGACCAGGCGCTGAACCGGATCCGCATGCTGGAAGGCGTCACCAACACCGAGACGAGCATCCTGCTCTCGACCCAGAAGGGGTGATGCGCGGGGTGCCGCTACGGCTGATCCCCTTCCGCGGCCTTCCGGTCGCCCCCGGGGCGATCCGCTGCCGCCTGCATCCCCTCCCCGCTTGCCGTCACGCCACGATCGGTTGCCTCGGAAGGACGCCCGGGAACGGCGCGCCTGCGCCAGGCGTCCGGCAGGACCCACTGGCGGATGCCCTCGGCGTCGAGCACGGTATCCATGTTGGCGATGAGGCCGGCAGAGATGCGCAGCGCCTCGCGCCCCGCGGTCAGGCGCCGGCCGGTCACCGCGAAGCGCGTCCCGAAGCGTGCCTTCAGCTCCGCGGCGGCGGCTTCGACGGCGGCCAGGTCACTGCCCTCCAGCGTCACCCGGACGCCGCGCGCCCCATCGAGCGGGAGTTGCGCCGGGGCCTTCGTCGGCATGGCCTGGGGAGCGGCCAGGGTGGGCGGCGCGGGTGCGGGTCTGCGGGACATGGCGGCTTTCTGGCAGCGGGCGCGCCTATGCGACCGCCCGGGCACTCCCGGTCAAGCCGTCAGTTTTCCCCAGACCTGTGGGAATCCCCGTGGATATCCGGCGGATACCGTGTGCCCCGCCTAGCGCTCCCCGGGGTTTGCGGGAGGCTTCTCCTTTCGTTCTCCCAAGCGCGAGGATCGGCCGCACCGTGGCCGCCAGGACACACGGGGCCGGACCAGGGCCTGCGATCCGGCACCGTCCGGCTCTGCCGATGGCGATGGCGATGGCAGGGACCCGGGGGCGCAGCATCGCAGCGGGCGAGGTCTGGTACCGTCCCGCCCCAAGGCCGACGCATCCCGGCGGCCCCGGGTCAGGTCCCGTGCCGGCCGGCCTGACCGGATCGGCGGAGGGATGGACAGCCAGGCTTGACGGCTCCGGCCCTCTGCCGACAGGAGTTGGTCATGCCCATCCCTCCTCCGCCGCATGGCTGCCGCGCCCCGATTCCGAATCCACCGCCGCCTGGCCGTTCCGGCCTGACGCAGACCCGCGGCCTGTCCCTGGCGGGCTGACGCACGGCCCGTGCCGGTGGCCGAACGCGACGAGCCTCCCCGACCACGACGGAAGACGGTCCGGCGTCTGGTTGGCCGGGCCGCCCTGATCCTGGCCGTGGGGCCGTTCTGCCTCCTGCTGCTCTTCCGCGTCCTGCCCCCGCCGGTGACGCCGCTGATGCTGATCCGGCTCGCCGAGGGCCAGTCGCTGCGGCAGGACTGGGTCGCCTATGAGGCCATCTCGCCCGCCCTGGCCGATGCGGTCATCGCGGCGGAGGACAACCTGTTCTGCCAGCAATGGCTCGGCTTCGACCTCAAGGCGATCCGTGGCCAGATCGAGGCCTGGCAACAAGGCGAGCGCCCGCGCGGGGCCAGCACGATCACCATGCAGACGGCGAAGAACCTGCTGCTCTGGCCCGGCCGCGACCCGGCCCGCAAGCTGCTGGAGGCCTGGCTGACGCCGCAGATCGCCCTGCTCTGGCCGAAGCGCCGGGTGCTCGAGGTCTATCTGAACATCGTCGAGTTCGGCCCCGGCATCTATGGCGCCGAAGCGGCGGCGCGGGCCTTCTTCGGCAAGCCCGCCTCGGCCCTGTCCCGGCGCGAGGCGGCGCAGCTTGCCGCCGTGCTGCCGAATCCCCTCGAATGGTCGGCCGGGGCACCGGGCCCCTATGTCCGGCACCGCACGGGCGTGATCGAACGGCGCGTGACCCAGATCCAGCCGCTCCTCGCCTGCGCCAGATGATCCGCCGGTCGCCGCGGCCGCTCACGGATATGAACCGCGGCCATCACGCAGCGGCCGGGTTTGTGCCAACCGGGACGCCGCAGCGGATTGCGTTCCGCACCGAACGGCGGCCCGCTGCAGACCTTTGTTCTTCGGCCGGGCACGGTCTCTCGCCATCTGCTCTGGCCCGGTCAGGCCGGAGAAGCACCCGGCCTCCCCGCCTCCGCCCGGGCACGGCCCGCGATCATGCCCCGGCCAGGAAGGCCGCCGCCAGCGCCAGGCCCAGCAGCGCCAGCACGGCGGCGGGCCAGGCCCGCAGGGGCGCCTCGGCCCAGGCCAGCCATGCCGCGGGAAGCGCGCCGGCCCGGCCATGCCAGGCGCGCAGAAGGCGCGGCGGCCCCTCCGGCCAGGCCGGGCGGGGCGCGCCCGCCAGCGCCCTCGCCACCCGCTCCCCGAGGACCACCAGATCGCCCCCCGGCACCGCCGGGATGTGCCCGGGCCCGAGGCGGCGGAGGAACAATGCCAGGATCCCGCCCGCCAGCACGGGGGCCAGCGCCTCCCACAAGGCGGCGGGCTGGAGGACAGCGGCGAGGTCGCCATCGCCGGGACCCAGGTGCAGCGCCCAGGGCACCACCACCGCCGCCAGCGCCGCCACCGCCCAGGGGAGCACGAGGCCCGCGGCGGGCGGTTCGGCCTCCGCCCCGGCCTCCCGCCCCGCCGTGGCGAGCCTGCGCAGGAAGTGCAGCATCAGCAGCGTGGTCGCCGCCGCCGAGGCGGTGGCGAGGAGGTATGGGAGGCCCTCCCCGAGCGGCGCCTTCACCGCCAGCTTCGCCAGCGCGCCGCCGGTCAGCGGCAGGCCGCCCAGCCCCAGCGCCAGCACCGCGGTGGGCAGCAGCACCGGCCAGGGCCGCCGCATCCCGCCCGCCGCGACCAGGCCGACGGCCAGGAACAGCGCGCCCTTCGCCAGCGCGTGATGCGCCGCGTAGAGCGCCGCCGGCGGCGCCGCCTCGGCCATCCCGCCCGCCGCCAGCGCCGTGCCGAGCACCGCCGTCAGCAGCCCCATCTGGCTGAGGGTGGAATAGGCCAGCACGGTCTTCGGATTGTCCTGCGTCACCCCGACCAGCACGCCCCAGAAGGCGGTCAGGAAGCCCAGCACGGCCAGTGCCATGCCCCAGTCCGGCAGCGCCGCCTCGGCCGGCAGGAAGCGCAGCAGCCCGATGATGCCCGCCTTGACGATCGCCCCGCTCAGCACCGCCGAGGCCGGCGTCGGTGCCGCCGGATGCGCCAGCGGCAGCCAGACATGCAGCGGCACCAGCCCGGCCTTCAGCCCGAGGCCCAGCACCAGCAGGACGAGGGTGGCATCCCGCCAGGGCGAGCCGGGCAGCGCCGCCGCGGCGTCGCGGACCAGCAGGCTGCCCCCGGGCGTCGCCGCGCCCGCCAGCATCAGGCCGAACAGCAGGCAGACCTCCCCCAGCACGGCCAGGATCAGGTAGACGCCCGCCGCGCGCCGTGCCCGCCCCGTCCCGTCATGCAGCACGAGGCCCGTCGCGGCGAGGCTCGCCAGCGCGAAGGCCAGGTAGAACCCCGCGAGGTCGGCGGCGAGGAAGACGCCGAGGCTGCCGGTCAGCGTCAGCAGCCAGAAGGCGGCGAAGCGCGCGGCCCCGGGCTTGCCGCCGAGATAAGCCCCGGCATAGGCGCCCGCCGCGCTCCAGAGCAGGGCGGAGACGCCGAGCAGCACGGCCCCCGGCGGATCGAGCGCGAGCACCAGGCCGAAGAGCAGGGAGCCGCCCTCGGTCTGCGCGTCATGGGTGGCGAACAGCGCGGCGGCCAGCGCCGGCAGCGGCGCGATCGCCAGCAGCCGCGGCACATGCCGCCGCAGCCGGCCGGAAAGGCAGCCGAGCAGCAGGGCGGCGGGCAGGCCGAGGCTCGCCCAGAGCAGCGCCGCCGTCACAGCCCGTAATCCCGCGCGATGATCAGCCGCGCCCAGCCGAGCGGGCTGAAGGCGAAGGCGGCGAAGAGCCCCGCGGCGAGCGCCGCCGCCGCGGTGATGACCGGCGGCAGCACCAGCCCCCAGTCGCCCTCGCGCCGGAACATCGGCACCGCCGGCGCCTCCGCGTCGCGGGGCGGCAGGAACCAGGCGCGGTGGAGCAGCGGCAGGAAATAGGCGGCGTTCAGCAGGCTGCTCCCGGCCAGCACCGCCAGCACCCAGGGCTGTCCCGCCTGCAGCGCGCCCATGCCCAGCCACCACTTGCTGACGAAGCCCGCCATGGGCGGCACGCCGATCATGCCGAGCGCGGCGATGCTGAAGGCCAGCATGGTCAGCGGCATGCGCCGCCCCGCCCCGTCCAGCTCCTCCACCCGATGGGCGTGCAGCGTCTCGGCCAGGGCGCCGGCGCAGAAGAACAGGGTGATCTTCATCAGCCCCTGATGCACCAGATGCACGAGGCCGCCCACCGCCGCGACCGGCCCCGCCAGGGCGAGGCCGAGGGCGATGTAGGAGACCTGGCTGACGGTGGAGAAGGCGAGGCGGCGCTTGATGTCGCTCTGCGCCAGGGCGCGCAGCGAGCCGTAGAGGATGGTGAAGGAGGCCGCGACGGCGAGCGGCAGACCGAGCCCGAGCTCCTGCACCAGGCCGGGCCCGAAGACGTCCAGCACGACGCGGGTGATGCCAAAGGCGCCGGCCTTCACCACCGCGACGGCATGCAGCAGCGCGCTGACCGGCGCGGGCGCGACCATCGCGGCCGGCAGCCAGGCATGCAGCGGCACCAGCGCCGCCTTCACCCCGAGCCCGCCCACCATCAGCAGGAAGCAGCCGCGCAGCAGGCCCGCATCCAGCCCGACGAGCCTGCCATGCGCGGTGAACTCGACCGGGCCGGAGGCGCTCTCGAGCCAGAGGATGCCGAGCAGCAGCGCGGCGCTGCCGCCCAGCGTGTAGCCGAGATAGCGCCGCCCCGCGGCGAGCGAGCCGGCATCGCCCCGGTGCACCACCAGCGGCCAGGTCGAGAGCGTCAGCAGCTCGTAGAAGACGAAGAAGGTGATCAGCGAGCCCGAGAGCGCGATGCCCGTGGTCGCCGCCACGCAGAGGCTGAAGAAGCCGAAGAAGCGCGACTGGTCCGGCCCGTCGCCGAGATAGGCGATGGCGTAGATGGTGGTCAGCAGCCAGAGGAAGGCCGAGAGCGTGACGAAGAGCAGCGCCAGCGCATCTACCCGCAGCAGCAGGTCGAGGCCGGGGACGAGGGGCAGGCGCAGCTCGTAGGTCGCCCCGCCGGCGACGCCGGCCAGCATCACCACCACCAGCGCGAGCTTCGCCGCGGCACCGGCGAGGTTCACGGCGGTCCGCAGCCGCCAGGCCGGCTCCGGCAGCAGGAAGATGACGAGCGCGGGCAGGAGCGAGGTCGCCAGCACCAGCGCCGGCAGCAGGGCGTCGGTCATCCGAGCCCCTCCTCCGCCGCCGGGGAACGGCCGAGGCCGAGCAGCAGATAGGGCAGGAGCGGCGCCAGGCCGAGCGCCACCGAGAGCAGCGCGAGTGCCAGCGGAATGGCCTGCCAGCGCCGCCGCACCGGCCGCCAGCCCTGCCCCTCCCCGGCCGAGAGCGCCGGGTTCAGCAGGCGGAAGACATAGCCGGCGGCGAGCAGCCCGCCGGCCAGCATCGGCACCGCCCACCACCACTGGCCGCTCGCCAGCGCCGCGGTCAGCAGCAGCCATTTGGCGACGAAGCCGCCGCTCGGCGGCAGGCCCATGAGGGAGAGGCCGGCCAGGCCGAAGGCGAAGACCGCCACCGGCATCGCCCGCCCGAGCCCCTGCAATGCCCTGATGCGGTCATGCCCCGCGGCCTGCAGCACCAGCCCGGCGACCAGGAACATCGCCGCCTTGGCCAGGGCGTGCGAGACGGCATGCAGCACGCCGCCGGTCCAGGCCCCCGCGCTCCAGGGCTGCGCCTCCGTCCCGCCGCCGGCCAGCGGGAACATCAGGAAGAGGTAGCCGAGCTGCGCCATGGTCGAATAGGCGATGGCGAGCTTCAGCCGCTCCTGCCGCAGCGCCAGCAGGCTGCCCGCGAGGATCGCCGCGGTGCCGAGCCCCCCGAGCAGCGTGGCGCCGCCAAGGCCGGCGAGCGCCGGCATCACGTCGAACCAGAGCCGGAGCAGGATGAAGAAGGAGGCCTTCACCACCAGGGCGGAGAGCACCGCGCTCGCCGCCGCCGGCGCCGCGGCATGCGCGGGCGGCAGCCAGAGATGCAGCGGGTAGAGCGCGGTCTTGGCCAGCAGCCCGGCCGTCATCAGCGCGCCCGCCATCCATGTGGCCGGCCCGGGCTGCAGCCGCGCGGCCAGCAGCGTGATGTCGAGCGTGCCATGCGCGCCATAGAGCAGCGCGGCGCCGAGCAGGTAGAGCACGGAGCCGAGCAGGGCGAAGAGCAGGTAGCGCAGCGCCGCGGCGACCGCCTCGGGCTTGCCCTCGATGCAGACCAGCGGCACGGCGGCCAGCGTCAGCAGTTCCAGCGCGACATAGAGGTTGAACAGGTCGTTCCCGAGGAACACGGCGTTCAGCGCGCCCCAGAGCGCCAGCAGCAGCGGCCAGAACAGCAGGCCGGCGCGCGTCTCGCCCTGCCCGGGGCGCGGCGCGAAACCGGCGCGGGCGGCGAGGCCGGTGGCGCAGAGCACCACCGCCGTCGTCAGCAGCATCAGCACGGAGAGCCCGTCGGCGCGCAGCGCGATGCCGAGCGGCGCCGCGAAGCCGCCGAGCGCGACGCCGACCACGCCGCCTTGCCAGAGCTGCGCGGCCAGCAGCAACGCGAGGACCGGCCCGGCCGCCAGCACCAGCAGGGCGAGGCGGTGCGCCTGCCTTCCGCCGAGCGGCAGCGCGAGCAGCATGCCGGCGAGCGGCAGCGCCACCAGCAGCTCCGCCCAGGGGCCGTCAGCCAGGCCGTCAGCCATCGCGCGCCCCGGCCGGCGGGTCCGGCGGCAGGGTGACGCGGCCGGTCTCGCGGAACAGCCGCAGCGCCAGGGCGACGGCGAGGGCGGTGGCCGAGAGCGCGACGACGATCCCGGTGATGACCATGGCCTGCGGCACCGGGTCCCCGCCGCCCGCGCCGCCGCCCCGCCCGGCGACCGCGCCGAAGACCAGGAAGACGCCGCTGCCGATCAGGTTGAAGGCCAGGATCTTGCGCAGGACATGCGCCTGCACCGCCAGGCCGTAGAGGCCGATCCCCACCAGCGCGGCGCCGGCGAGGCCGTAGAGCGTCGCCGCGCTCGTCACCCCGCGGCGCGCTCCGGCGTGCCCGCCACCAGCAGGGCCAGGGTCGCGGCGATGGAGAGGGTGAGGCCGGCCTCGACCAGCAGGATCAGCGGCTTGGCCCAGCCCGCCGCGGCGGGGTAGCCGAGGAAGGCGCCCGCCAGCCCGAGGCCCGCGAACCCGACGGCGAGGAACAGCGCCGGCCCGGCGACAAGGGCGAGGCGGAGCGCCAAGCTGCGCACCGCGGGCGGCTCCACCAGCGCCGACATCACCGCGAGGATCCAGACCGCGGCCAGGATGGTGCCGGCCTGGAAAGCGCCGCCCGGCCGGTCCGCCCCCACCCAGAAGACATAGAGGCCCACCACGATGCCGACCGGCGGCAGCAGCCGGCCGAGCCAGGCCAGCACGCCTTCCGGCCGCGCGCGGTGGCGCAGCCCCGGCAGCCCGCCCCAGGCCGGGTCGGGCGCGAGGGACCAGATGCCGAGCAGCGCCAGCAGCAGCACCACCGCCTCGAGCAGCGTGTCATAGCCGCGGAAGGCCAGCAGCACGCCGGTGACGGGATTGCCGAGGCCGAGCGCCGGCAGCGCCTCCGCCACGGCACCGGAGAGCTGCGGCGCGGGCTCCGGCAGCGCCAGCACCGCGGCCGCGATCCCCGCCGCCACGGCCGCCCCCAGCGCCGCCGCGCCCAGGCGGAGCGTGCGGCCGGGCGGCCCGGCCGCCGCAGCCTCGTCCGCCCGGCGCCCCATCCGGGCCAGCGCGCCGAGCAGCAGCACGCCGGTCAGCCCGGCGCCGATCGCCGCCTCCGCCAGCGCGACATCCACCGCGCCGAGCCGGACCCAGGCGATGGCCAGCAGCAGGCCATAGACGATGAAGGACACCACCGCGGCGAAGCGGTCCCGGGTGCCGACCGCGGTGCAGGCGGCGAGCAGGATCGCCGGCACCAGCACCAGGTCGAGCAGGTACAGCGCCGTCATGCCCCGGCATCCCCCTCCCGCCGGGCGAGGCGGGCGACGAGCTGGGCCACGGTCGCGGCCGCGAGCAGCGCGAGCAGCCACACCGCGACGAGCTTGAGCGCGCCGAACACCCCCTCCGCACGCGGCAGCAGGCCGAGGACGATGAGGCCAAGGCCCAGATTGTCCGCCTTGGTCAGCGCGTGCAGGCGGGTGAACACGTCGGGGAAGCGCAGCAGCCCGACCGTGCCGGCCAGGAAGAAGAAGGCACCGGCGGCAACGGCTGCCAGGGTGAAGAGGTCCCAGGCGCTCATGCCTCCTCCTCCGGGTCGCCGGTGCCCTCGGGGCTCGCGCCCTTGACGAAGGCGACCGCGGCGAAGGCGGCCAGCAGGGCGAGCACCAGCGCCACATCCACCGCGGCCGGCATGTCCAGGGCGGCGGCGAGCAGCAGCACCGTGGCGATGCCGCCCGTGCCGAGGAGCTGCGCCGCCATCATGCGGTCCGCCGCGGTCGGCCCGCGCAGCACGCGCGCGAGGCCCGCCGCGACGCTCAGCAGCACCAGGGCGGCGAAACCGGCGAGGAGGTCAGGCATCACGGCCCTTCGCCCTCCGCCCTGCCCAGCGCGGCGGCAAGGCGCGCCTGCTCCGCCTCGGCCTCCGCCGCCACGTCCTGGCGGCGGTCGAGGCAGTGGATGGTCAGCCGCCCGCCCGCCATGCCCGCCGCCAGGGTGCCGGGCAGCAGGCTGAGCTCGGCTGTGAAGGCGTTGCAGGCCGGCCCGGGCGGCAGGCGGAGCGGGCAGGCGACGAAGCCGGGATCGAGCGGCATGCGCGGGCTGAGCGCCCGCCAGGCGACGTCCAGGCCGGCCAGGACCGAGCGGCGCAGGAAGCGCAGCACAAGGCCGGCCAGGGCGGGCAGCCGGACCCGTCCCGCCTGCTGCGGCGGCAGCAGCCGCAGGCTGGCCCAGGCCGCCGCCGCGGCGGCGAGCAGGCCGGGCAGCCAGGCACCGGCATCGCCCTCGGTCAGGATGAGCCAGAGGCTGGCGAACAGCACCGTGCGCCAGGCCGCGGTGCGCCAGGGCACCGGGCCGCCCCGGCGCCGGATCGCCCCGCCGCCGGCGCGCGGCATCGGCGCGGGTGCGGCGGCTGGCTGGTCCGGCATGGTGGCGGCTCCCCCTGGCGGCGTTCGCGGAACGCATCGGCCAACGCGCCGCCTGGGCCAGGTTTGCCAGCCCGCCTGCCTCTGGGCAACTTCGTCCGGGAGACCGGATGGCAGCAGGGCCGGCGTCCGGAAGGCCGGACGCGCGGCCATCAGTTCCAGAGCAGCAGCGTCGCCCAGGAGGCCAGGCGATGGCCGACCAGCAGCAGCGTCGCCGCCCAGGCCAGGCCGGCGGCGGTCAGCGCATGCCCGGCCAGCAGGAGGGCCCCGTCACGCCGCAGCAGGCCGAGCCCGAAGGACGCGACCGCCAGGGCCGGAAGCTGGTTGCCGAGGGGGAGCGGCAGCAGGATGACGCCGGCGTTGATGAGGACGGCAAGCCCCGCCAGTTGCCGGCCCCAGGGCCCGCCGAGGGCTTCCAGCCGGCGGCGTGGCCGGAGACCGGCCCGCCGCAGCAGGCGCACGAAGCGCCCGAGCGCCGCGCCGACCATCGGGCGCGGCAGCCGCACCCGGCGCAGCGCGCCGGGAAGCCAGGGGCGCTCGCTGCCGAGCAGCAGCCGCATGCCGGCGACCAGCAGGCCGAGGCCGGCCGGGAGCCCGGCCAATGGCACCGGGATGACGGCGGGCAGCGCCAGGGCGAGGAGGACCACGCCATGGCCGGCCCGGCGGAAGCGGTCGAGGAGGACGCCGAGGGCGATCTCGGCCGGGACCGGCCGAGCCGGCATGGCAGTGACCCCGCGGGCAGGATCGGCGGATGGCGGGACCCGGCCCGCGGGCGCCGCGGCGTGGCGGCCGGGGATCAGCGGCGCGGCCCCGCGGGGCCCCGGGGAAGCCGCGGATGGCGGATGCCGGCGAGCGGGCGGAAGGGCATGGCGCCGGTGTGGGACAGGGTCATGGGTGGTGGTCTCCGCGGCCCTCGCGCTGGCGGCCGGGCTCGCCGCAGCAACCGCCTGCGCCGGCGCCGGTTCTGCTGCACAGCCCGGCGCCGGGCGGCGCTGGACCGCAGGTTCCCGGACGTCATGGCCCTGGGCGTCAACGCCCATCATTCGCGAGTTGCCCGCGCCGGGAAGGGTCGTCCGGCCCCGCGCCCGACCGGCTGGCCTGGCGCGGCCCGGCGGACAGGTGGCCGCCGCCGCGGGAACCGGCAGGGTCCGGGGCCGATGCCGCCTGCCAAGCCGGCGCCTGCTCCAGATAGGCTTCGACATAGAGCTGCTGGGCCAGCACCAGCAGCACCGCGGCGACCGGCGCGGCCAGCGCCAGGCCGAGCAGCCCGAACAGCGTCAGCATGACGAGCTGCGCCGCGAGGATGAGGCCGGGTGGCAGCCGGATGGCGCGGCTCTGCACCAGCGGCGTGACGAGGTCGCCCTCGACCACCTGGATGAGGAGATAGAGGCCGCTGACCCAGAGCACCACGGTCCAGCCCTCGCCGGCCGCGAGCAGCACCGCCGGCACCCAGGCGATGATCGGGCCGAGGATCGGGATGAAGCCGAGCAGGGCGGCCAGGACGGCCAGGATGCCGGCGAGCGGCATGCCGATCAGGGTGAGGCCGAGGAAGGTCAGCCCGCCGACGATCGCCATGGCGAGCAGTTGCGCCCCGACCCAGGCGCCGAGCGCGCGGCCGAGCGCCCGCATCACCGGATCGAAGCCCGGGCGCAGCGCCGGCGCGACGAGGCGCCGCAGGCCGGCGAGGTACCAGGCGGGCGTCGCGGCCAGGAAGATGCCAAGGAAGACCAGGAAGATCCCGTCGGTCATCCGCGCCGCGGTGCCGGCGACGGCCGCCGTGGCGACACCGGCCGCGCCGGGCCCGACCTGGGAGACAAGGTCACCCGCCTCGAACTCGCTCAGCAGGGCGCGGCCCCAGCCGGTACCCTCGGCAATGTCGCGCAGCCTGGTCCAGGCCGGCGGCAATTGCTGCACGAGGTCATCGGCCTGCACGGCCAGGGTGGGCGCGGCGAACCAGGCGCCGAGGCCGAGCAGGCCGAGCAGGCCGAGGATGACGACCGGCAGCCCCGCCCAGCCGGGCAGGCCGAAAGGGCGCGCCAGCGCCTCCGCCCCGCCGCGCAGGGCGACCCCGAGCAGGATGCCCGCGAAGGCGAGCAGCACCGCCCGCGGCGCGACCAGCAGCAGGCCGAGCGGCAGCCCGAACAGGACCAGCAGGGAGGTGGCGGCGCGCGACATCATGGGAGAAGGGGTTGCCGCTCCGCCGGTTCCGGCACGGCGCGGGGAGGCATGCCGGCCGGCATCCTCCGGACATGGAAACGGGGGGACCGCTCCGGTCCCCCCGCCCAATAATGCCGGCCGTGCCCGGCGGCGTGCCTCAGCGGCGCTGCTGGTCGGTCTGGCCGCCCTGCGGGGCCGCGCCGCCGCCCGCGGCACCCTGGGGCTCGGCCGTCGCGCCGGCACCGGTGGTGGCGGGATCCTGCTGCCCGCTGGCCTGCCGCGCCTTGTCGCCCGCCTTGCGCTCGGCCTTGTCCTGGGCGCCGGCCTGGCCGGCCTGGTGCTGCATGCCCGGCTGCCCCTGCTGCATGCCGGTCTGGCCCTGCTGCATGCCGGTCTGGCCCTGCTGGGCCATCACGCCCCCCCTGGCGTCGCCCGTGCCCTGCGCCAGGGCGGCGCCGGCGGTGCCAAGGGCGAAGAAGGCGGCCGCAGCCAGAAGGGTGAATCGATGGGTCATCTGAAGTCTCCCGGTCTTGTTATGGTACCGGTGACGCCGGGCCCAGGGCCCGCCGCCTTTCCGGCAATGTCCGCGCGGCCTTCCTGCGCCGCGCCCAACAGAACGCGGCAAGACGGGACCCGTTCGACGGGAGATATCAGGAATAATACTTAGATTCTCGTCTTTCATGTCATGAGCCCGGAAAACATTTCATGGCATCCGGCCCGGATCGCCGGATGCCTCCACGCATCAGGACCTGATCACGCAGACCGGCCTGGCAGCCCGCCAGGCCGGCCCGGTGTCCCGGCATCAGGGGTGTCGCGGGGCCGCTACCGCCCCGCCGTGGCGCCCGCCATGGCCTCCGCCGGCTGCCGGCCGCGCATGGACGACCACAGCGCCCAGCCGAGCAGCCCCGCCGTGCAGGCCAGCAGGGTCGCGCTGATCGGCCGCTCGATGAACACTGCCGGGTCGCCGCGGCTGAGCAGCATGGCCCGCCGCAGGTGCTCCTCCATAAGCGGTCCCAAAATGAAGCCGAGCACCAGCGGCGCCGGCTCGAAGCGCAGCAGCAGCATGACATAGCCCAGCAGGCCGAACAGCATGACCATCAGCACGTCGAAATAGCTGTTGTTCACGCTGAACACGCCGATGCAGATGAACAGCAGGATCGCCGGGTAGAGGATGCTGTAGGGGATCTTCAGCATCCGCACCCAGATGCCGATCAGCGGCAGGTTCAGGATCACCAGCATCACGTTGCCGATCCAGAAGCTGGCGATCAGCCCCCAGAACAGCTCCGGATGCTCGGTGACCAGCCGCGGCCCGGGCTGGATGCCCTGGATGATCAGCGCGCCGAGCATCAGCGCCATCACCGCATCGCCGGGGATGCCGAGGGTCAGCGTCGGGATGAAGGCGGTCTGCGCCGCGGCGTTGTTCGCGCTCTCGGGCGCGGTCACGCCCTCCACCGCGCCCTTGCCGAAGCGCGAGGGGTCCTTGGCCACCCGCTTCTCCACCGCATAGGACATGAAGGAGGCGATGGTCGAACCGGCGCCGGGCAGCGCGCCGAAGAAGGCGCCGACCCCGGTGCCGCGCAGCATCGGCGCCCAGGACCGGCCCATGTCGTCGCGCGTCGGCACCATGGAGCGGAAGGTGATCTTCTGCGCCTTCAGCCGGCCGCTGTCGATGCGGCCGATGCTGGCGATCACCTCCGACACGCCGAACAGGCCCATGGCCAGCGCCACCAGGCTGATGCCGTCCGAGAGGTAGGGGATGTCGAAGGTGAAGCGCTGCTGCCCCGTCTGCACATCGGTCCCGACCATGCCCAGCGCCAGGCCGAAGATGACCATGGCGATGCCCTTCACCGGCGAGCCCTGCGCCAGCGTCGCCGCGGCGATCAGGCCGAGCAGCATCATGGCGAAGTAGTCCGCCGGCCCGAACATCAGCCCGACCTCCGCCAGCTTGGGCGAGAAGGCCGTGAGGATGATGATGCCGAGGCTGGCGCCGACGAAGGAGGCGATGGTGGTCATGAACAGCGCGACGCCGGCGCGGCCCTGCTTCGACATCGGGTAGCCGTCCAGGCAGGCGACGGCGGCCGAGGGCGTGCCCGGCAGGTTCAGCAGGATGGAGGCGGTGGAGCCGCCATACTGCGCGCCGTAATAGATGCCGGCGAGCATGATGATCGCCGTCGTCCCCGGCACGTGGAAGGTCAGCGGCAGCAGCATCGAGATGGTGGCGAGCGCGCCGATGCCCGGCAGCACCCCGATGAAGGTGCCGAGGAAGACGCCGATGAAGCAGTAGAACAGGTTGGTCGGCGAGAAGGCCGTGGCGAAGCCCAGGCCGAGATTGGCGATCATCTCCATCAGGCGGGGCTCCACCGGAAGGCGGGGATCGGGATGCCGAGCCCCTGGGAGAAGATGAGAACGCCGAGCGCCGAGAGCGCGACGGCGAGCAGCGCGGTGCGGATTGGCCGGAAGCCCGGCTCGGCGAGGGCAGCGAGCCCGACCAGGGCGATGGTCGCCGGCACCAGGCCGAAGGGCTCGATCAGCCAGGCGAAGGCCAGGATGCCGGCGAGGATCGACAGGAAGGACCGGACCGAGATCCGCGGCCCCTCGCCGCTGCGGAACAGCGCCGGCACTGCCAGCAGCGCCCCGAAGACCATCAGCAGCACGGCGAGCGCGGCGGGGAAGAAGCCCGGCCCCATCCGCCGCAGCGTGCCGAAATCGTATTCCGCCGCGGCATGGGCGTAGACCCAGCCGCCGAACAGGACGAGGCCGACGCCGCCGACCACGTCCACATAGTCGCGCGAGAGCCGCATCAGCGCGCCTCCGCCGCCGCTGCCGGCCGGGTCATCCGCCGCGCTCCCGCTCCGCGCCCGCTGGGGGCGGGTCGCCCCAGAAGCGGCGGAGTTCCTCGGCGCGCGCCGCATGGCCCTCCGCCGTGGCGAAGGCGGCGCGGTCCACTCGCGGCGCGGCGTCCAGCTCGCGCCGGCTCATGTCCAGCACGAAGGTGTCGAGGCCGGGCGTCACGCGCAGCCGGTGCCAGGGCACCGCCACATGGTCCCGGCCGAGGCCGAGGAAGCCGCCGCGCCCGACCACGACATAGGCGGGCGCGCCGCCGCGCGGGTCGGCCACCAGATCGGCGATCCGGCCCAGCCGCTCGTCCTGCGGGCTGCGCAGCTCGGCGCCCGTGATCGAGTCCAGCGGCAGACCGCCCGCCTGCCGCATGACCGGCACCGCGAGGGCGAGCTGCTTCTGCCGCCAGCTCGTGATGCCTGCCGGGTCCACCCCGGCCTCGCGGAGCTGCGCGACGAAGGCGTCGTAGGAGTCCTGCGCCTCGGCGAGCACCGCCTGGCAGGCCTCCTCCTTGCCGTTCTGCGCCAGGATCTGCGCGGCGGCGAAGAGCGTGCGCACGGCCTGGGCCGGCGCCGCGCGCCAGTCCGCGCCGGCGAAGGGGTTGGCGGTGGCCTCGGCCTCCCGGCCGGCCGGCCGGGCCGGCGCCACCCCGGCCACCGGGGCACCGCCCGCCGCGACCAGGCCGGGTGCCCGGGCCCCGAGATTCGGCTCCGTGCCCGGCGGCGCCGACACGCCGCTCCAGCCGAAGCTCGCGCGGTAGCCGCTGACCCAGAAGCCCTCCGCATCCATGCGCCGGTCCAGCGCGGCGAGCGCCTCCTGGCAGGCGGTACCGGCGGGCTCCGCGCCCGGCCGCGCCGGATCGCCGGCCGGGGGTGGCGCCTGCGCGGCGGCCGGCCCGGCGATGGCCAGCAGGACCGCCAGGGCGGAGGCATCGGCCCGCCACCGAGTCGTTGCGCCCATCTCTTCCTCCACGAATTCATCGCTCCCCCGGCCGGCAGAGCGCCTGTCCTGGCGGGGCGATGCCGGCCAACGGGCGCGCGGGGGTCCGGTTCTTCACCTCCACGGGAAAACGCGGCCGGTCAGGAAACCCGGACGTCCGTGTCCGTCCCGGCGGACCATGCGGCGGCCCGCCGTCCGCCGGCGCGGACGCGGCCGCCGCCCGGGCGACCGCCGGCGCCGCGGGGCGTTGACGGGACGAACCTGCCTCCAGATCGCCGCCGCCATGCCGCTCCGCCCACCCACCATGCCCTGCGCGGTCCGCGTGCCCCTGCTTGCCGGGCTCGTGGTCTTCGTCGTTGCCCTGGCCACCGGCCAACTCGTCCTCTGGGGGATGGGGCGGCAATTGGACCGGGAGGCGGAGCGGGTCGGGCGGGTCTATCTCGACGGGCTCTCCGCCGCCGTGCTGCCGGCGCTGCGCGCCGGGGACGGGGCGGCGCTGCAGGCGGCGCTGGACCGCGCCCTGGGCTTCCAGGAGGGGATCGCGGAGCGCCGGCTGGTGGTCGCCACCCCGGCCGGCACGCCGCTCGCCGCCGCCGGCATCGGGCCGGAACCCGGCTGGCCCGCCCCCTTCAACCGCGGCGTCCTCGGCACCGCCTGGGAGTACTCGGAGGATGGCGACGCAGTCTGGGCGCAGCGGCCACTGCCGGACGATGCGGGCGAGGTCGTCGCGCTGGTCGCGGCCAAGCTCGACCTCTCGCCCCTGGCGCGGCACCGGAAGCGGCTGGAGCTCGGGCTGTTCGGCATCGCCGCCGGTCTCGCGGGCCTCGGCGCCGCGCTCGCGGTGCTGACGGCGCGGCGGGCGATCCGGCCCGTCCTCTCCGTCGCCGAGGCGCTGGGACGCGCTGGCGCGGGCGAGCTCCGGCCCATCCCGGCCGAGGCCCGCCCGGCGCCCGGGACGGAGGCCGCGCGGCTCGCCGCCGCCTTCGACGGCATGGTCGCCCGCCTGGCCGAGCGCGAAAGGCTGGCCGAGCGCCTGGCCGAGCGCGAGCGGGCGGCGCTGCTCGGCCGGCTCGCCGCCACCCTGGCGCATGAGGTGCGCAACCCGCTCGCCGGCATGCTCACCGCGGTGGAGACGGCGCGCGACTTCGGCGACGACCCGGCCGAGCGGCGGGAGGCGCTGGAGGTGCTGGAGCGCGGCCTGCAGCAGATCGACCGCGTCGTCACCTCGACGCTCGCGCTGCATCGGGATGAGGGCCCGCCCCGCCCGCTCTCGCCGGCGGATCTCGAGGACCTGCAATTGCTGGTCGCGCCGGAGGCGCGGCGGCGCGGCGTGGTGCTGGACTGGCGGGTGGCGCTGCCCCGCCCCTTCCCGGCGGATGCGCCGCGGGTGCGGCAGGCGGTGCTGAACCTGCTGCTGAACGCCGTCTCGGTCACGCCGGCCGGCGCCGCGGTGGTGCTGGAGGCGGGTGTGGCGGCGGAGGGCTGGCTGGAGGTCGCGGTGACCGATGCCGGCGCCGGGCTGCCCGGCGAGGCGCGGGTGCAGCTCGGTCTCGACCCCGGCCCGGCGGAGGATACGGCGCCGGCCGGCGCGGGCCTCGGGCTGGAGGTCGTGCGCGAGCTCGGCCGGCGCCTCGGCGCGCAGCTTGCCGTCTCGGCCGGCCCGGAGAGCCTCGGGACGCGGATCGCCCTGCGCCTGCCGCCGCGCGACGGCCTGCCGGCGGAGACGGCGCCGGCCGGGCCGGGCCGCGGCACGCCGGCAGAGGTGCCGGCATGAGCGGCGGCGCCCCGCGGGCCGGGTCGGGCCCCGGCTATGCCATCGGCCGCGGGCTCGCCACGGCCGCGCCGGCGCGGGCCGCGGGCACCTCGGTCGTGCTGATCGAGGACGACCCGGTGCTCGGCCAGTCCCTGATGCAGCGGCTGCGGCTGGAAGGCGTGGCGGCCCACTGGGCACGCAACGCCGCCGAGGGCGAGGCGCTGCTGCGCCGCCACCGCCCGACCCTCGTCGTCTGCGACATCCGCCTGCCCGATGGCAGCGGGGAGGCACTGCTCGCCCGGCTGATGCCGGAGCTGGGCGGCGTGCCGGTGGTGGCGGTGACCGCCTATGGTGGGGTCGAGCAGGCGGTGCGGCTGATGCGGCTCGGCCTGGACGACTACCTGACCAAGCCCTTCCCGGTGCAGCGGCTGCTCGACAAGCTCGCCGCCTATGCCCGCGGCGCGCCGGCGGCCGTGCCGGAGGCGCCGGGCGACCCCGCGCTCGGCTGGCAATCGCCGCCGATGCGCGCGCTGCAGGCGGCGCTGGCGCGGGTCGCCCCCAGCGATGCGACGGTGCTGCTGGGCGGCGAGAGCGGCGCGGGCAAGGGCGTGGCGGCACGGCGGCTGCATGCCATGGATGCCGCGGGACGGGGCGCCCAGCCTTTCGTGGTGGTGGACTGCCCGGCCCTGCCGGCCGCGACCGAGGCGGCGGAGGCGCTGCTCTTCGGCCGCGGGGCGGGCGAGGCCGGCACGCCCGGGCTGGTGGAGCGGGCCGGCGCCGGCACGCTCTTCCTCGACGAGGTGGCGGAGCTGGGGCCGCCGCTCCAGCTCCGGCTGCTGCGGCTGCTGGAGGAACGCCAGTTCCTGCGCCCGGACGGCCAGGGCGAGGCGCTGCCGCTGCGGGCCCGCATCCTGGCCGCGACCAATGCCGATCTCGCGGCACGGGTCGCGGCCGGCAGCTTCCGCGCGGATCTCTGGTACCGCCTGGCGGTGGTGCAGCTCACCGTGCCGCCGCTGCGCCACCGCGCGGAGGATGTGGTCCCCCTCGCCGGCCATTTCCTGCGCCGCTTCGCGCCGGGCGGGACGGAATTCACCCCGGAGGCGCTGGCGGCGCTGCGCGCCCATGCCTGGCCCGGCAATGTGCGGGAGCTGCGCAACCGGGTCGAACGGGTAGCGCTGCTCGCCGGGACGCCACGGCTCGGGCCCGTGGACCTCTTCCCGGAACGCGGGGCGGAGGAGGCGCGGGCGGAACCGCCCGCCGCGGAGGAGGAGCCGCGGCTGGAGGAGACCACGCCGGGCCGGGCGCCGCGCTCCCTGGCGGAGGCGCGCGATTCGGCGGAGCGCGAGCACATCCGGCGCGTGCTGCTGCGCTGCGGCGGGCGCGTCACCGAGGCGGCGCGGGCGCTCGGCATCTCCCGCACCACCCTGTGGGAGCGGATGCGGCGCCTGGGCGTCCCGGCGCGCTGAAGAGGCGTCGCCTCAGGGCCGCGGGGCGGCGGGAGGCTGCGGCAGGGGCTCGTAAACTGGATAGGAGCGCGGGTGGATCACCTGCTCCGGCGGCCCCGGCACGCGCGGCGGGCCGGCCCGGCCGCAGGCCGCGAGCGGGGCGACCGTCGCCAGCGCCAGCAGGGCGAGGACCAGCCGCCTCATGCCAGCCGCTCCCGCCACTCCGCGGCCATGCGGCGGACATTCTCCGGCGCCGTGCCGCCATAGGAGGTGCGCGAGGCGACCGAGGCCTGCACGGTCAGCACGCCATAGATCCCCTCATGGATGCGCGCCTCCTCCGCCTGCATCTCGGCGAGGCTGAGGCCCGCGAGGTCGCAGCCCCTGGCCTCGGCCTTCGCCACCAGCCGGCCGGTGACATGATGCGCGTCGCGGAAGGGCATCCTCAACTCCCGCACCAGCCAGTCCGCCAGGTCGGTCGCGGTGGAGAAGCCGGCGCCCGCCGCCGCCTCCAGCCGCGCCGCATCCGGCTGCATGTCCCGCATCATGCCGGCGACCGCGGCGAGGCAGAGGGTGAGGTTCTCGGCGGCGTCGAAGATGCCTTCCTTGTCCTCCTGCATGTCCTTGAAATAGGTCAGCGCCAGGCCCTTCAGCACGGTCAGCAGCCCGACCAGCGCGCCGGTGATGCGCCCGGTCTTGCCGCGCACCAGCTCCGCCGCATCCGGGTTGCGCTTCTGCGGCATGATCGAGCTGCCGGTGGTGAAGGCGTCCGACAGCCTGACGAAGCCGAAATAGGGGTTCGTCCAGATCACCACCTCCTCGGCGAAGCGCGACAGGTGCGTCGCGCACATGGCGCAGGCGAAGAGGAATTCGGCGGCGAAGTCGCGCGAGGCGACGCTGTCCAGGCTGTTGCGCGTCGGGCCATCGAAGCCGAGCGCCTTCGCCGTCATGTGCCGGTCGATCGGGAAGCCGGTGCCGGCCAGCGCCGCGGCGCCGAGCGGGCTCTCGTTCATCCGGCGGCGGCAGTCGCGGAGGCGCGAGAGGTCGCGCGAGAGCATCTCGACATAGGCCAGCAGGTGGTGGCCGAAGGTCACGGGCTGCGCCGGCTGGAGATGGGTGAAGCCCGGCATCACCGTGCCGGCATGTTCCTCCGCCCGCGCGACGAGGGCGCGCATCACATCCTCGACCTGGCCGGAGAGGCCGTCGATCGCATCCCGCACCCAGAGCCGGACATCGAGCGCCACCTGGTCGTTGCGGCTGCGCCCGGTATGCAGCCGCTTGCCCGCCTCCCCGATCGCCTGGGTCAGGCGGGCCTCGATGTTCATGTGGATGTCCTCGAGGCCCTCATCCCAGGGGAAGTCCCCGGCCTCGATCCTGGCGGCGATCCGCCCCAGCCCCTCGCGGATGGCGGCCTCGTCCTCGGCGCCGATGATCCCCACATGCGCCAGCATGGCGGCATGGGCGAGGCTGCCGGCGATGTCCTGCCGCCACATCTTGCGATCGAAGCCGATCGAGGCATTGATCGCCTGCATGATGGCGGAGGGCCCGGCGGCGAAGCGCCCGCCCCATTGGGAGTTGCCAGGGGAGTTGGTTGTCACGATGGCTGCGCTTTCCGGTCTTTGGGTGCCCCGCCGGGGGCTGCTTCTGGCGGCCGGGACCCTAGCCGCCGCGCCCTTCGCGCGCAAAGCCCGGGCGGCGGGCCCCTATGGCCGGCTGGTCGAGGGCGAGCCGAAGCCGCTGCCGGATTTCACCTTCACCGATGCCGAGGGGAAGGCGCACCGCGTGGCCGACTTCCCGGGCAAGGGGCTGGTGATCAATCTCTGGGCCACCTGGTGCGCGCCCTGCGTCGCGGAGATGCCGGCGCTGGACAGGGCGCAGGCGGCGCTGGAGGGCGACGGCATCCTGGTGCTCGCCCTCTCCTCCGACCGCGGCGGCCGGGCGCAGGTGGAGCCCTTCTACAGGGAGAGGGGAATCCGGCGCCTCGGCCTCTGGCTCGACCCGCGCGGCGCGGCGGGGCGGGTCATGGGGGTGCGCGGCCTGCCGACCACGATCATCGTGGACCGGCAGGGGCGGGAGCGGGCGCGGCTGGAAGGCGAGGCCGCCTGGGACACGCCACCGATGCTGGAGGCGGTGCGGCGGCTGGTGGGGCCGGCGACAGGGGTGGAGGGGGTGCAGTCGCGGACCTGACCACAGCAGCAAGCCCATCTTTCCATAGGGCATCTTTTGCCAAGCGATTGGGAGCGCGCCTTTGGCCCGAATCGAGTCGTAAAGCTGATAGGAACGATTCTGGACCGCCATTCCGAGGCAGCGCCGCCCTTGGAGAATGAAGAGCAGATCGCACAAATCTCATGGAATGAGAAACACAGGCGTTATACACGAGTTATGCACAGATTAATCCACAGTTGCGTATTAGATACAAAATCTGCGCGGCCGCAGCCTGCGACAAGAGCGGCAATCTGCTTGTGCCGCAGACCTAAACGGTGCATCATTCCTTAATGATCGCTCGCCGATACCGCATTGCATCGAGGGCAATCGCCTCCCCCAAGGAGCGGTTCGAGGCTGAACTGATTAAGCTCCAAACCGAAGTAGCGGACATTGCAAACTGTGAGGCTATGACTGCTGCTAACGAGCGGGATGCCTTCAAAGCCAAGCGCGCGGATATCAAGGCACGCATCATTCTGCTTTTGGAAGCTCTCCACTTTGCAGATCGCAGCGTAAAACCAAAGGCACGCATTGGCGACAAGAGATATCAACTCTTAACAGCATTGCGACACGCCGGCCCGAAGGGGCTAACTTTGGAAGAACTAGCAGAAGCAACAACTTACGAGCGCCGACGAATTCGGGAGCAGCTTGCAACTGACATTGCGGCCCGCATAGTCATCCAAGAAGCCGATATTTATCGGCTCACCGGAAAAGGCATCGACCTGCTGGCTCGACATGAAGCTTACCAGCACACTTTAGGCAACCAGCTTCCGCAATCTGGAGCCCCGGTCGAAGACGACACGGACGGCGCAGCAAAGACTTTCGCGCAGCAACGAAGAGGTACCGAATGATCCTGATGTGGCCTTGAGGGGTCACAATACGCGCGCAGCGCGTCGCTGGACCGGGATAATCCTTCGGCCGCAATCCGTAGGGCCCAGCCCAGCACACGTCAGTCAGCAAACCCCAATCAGCTTACGGACGGTAGCCTCTCTCGAGACCGATCGAGAGTCGCACGCTTCATAGCGGTCCGCAAGCCGATCTCTCGAACCTCTCGATCGCGAAAGAAAGCTCAAGTTGAAAATATATGCCGGAAATAGCCGCCGAGAAGGTGTCTCCCTGAGCTATCGCGCGACTGTCACAGTCGATATTCCTCAAAGGGCTAGCCGGGGCGAGCGGCGGGCGACCGCCACGGCAGAAGACGCGGAATTTGTCCGCTTTCTTTGGAAAAGGGGATTCACCCAGGCGCGTGTGGCACAGATAGTCGACCTAAACCCAAACACTGTCAGTCGACTTCTCCGCCAAGGCAGGCGTCTCAAGGGCAGTCCTCAAGGTGATCTTGGCTTCTGAATGACTGAAGGGCGGGTGTCGCCTGCACGACGCCCGCTCAGCCTCTTCATAGCCCAATGGGATGCGTGCTACCAAAGCATAGCGAATTGCCGGCCGGTTGTTGGTGAACGGGGTTCGCCATCTTGGCAGATGACTCCTTAGCGGGAAGAGAAGACGGTTTGCACTTTCCTTCTGCAAAGCCAACTCGGTCGAGTGCTCAAGCCGGGTACGTAGGCGGTAGCAACAGCCCGCCATGGCTTATCCCGCCCGCCGCGGCACGATGATGTTCGGCACGATCACCTGCACCGGCTCATCCTTCTGGTTCAGCGTCGTGCAGCGCACCCGCAGCATGCCCTGCCCCGGCTTGCTGCGGCTCGGCTTCACCTCCAGCACCTCGGTCTCGACGCGCAGCACGTCGCCCGGCCGCACCGGGCGGGGCCATTCCAGCATCTCCATCCGGCCCCCGATCACGCCCCAGGCCGGGGGGAAGCTCTCCACGATCAGCCGCATGGTCATCGCGGCGGTGTGCCAGCCGCTCGCGGCCAGGCCGCCGAAGGGCGTCGCCTTGGCCGCCGCGTCATCCAGGTGGAAGGGCTGCGGGTCCCAGCGCCGGGCGTAGTCGAGGATCTCCGCCTCGGTCACCGCATAGGGGCCGGAGCGGAAGACCTGCCCCGCCGCGAAATCCTCCAGATACATGCGCTCCATGGCCCTGCCCTCCCCGTGATGCTGTGGCGGCGATTCACGCCCTTGGCAGTCCGCCTCGGGCGATCGCGGCCAGTTCCGGCGGCGATTCACGCCCTCGGCGTCCCGCCTCGGGCGGTCGCGGCCGGGGGCATCAGGCTACCCGCGCCCCGCGCCGGGTCCAAAGCGCCAGGACCAGTACGCCCAGCGCCGCCACCAGGAAGGCGCCGCGATAGCCCAGCGCTGTCAGCCCGAGCCCGAAGGCGAGCGACCCGGCGCTCTGCCCCAGGAACAGCGCCAGGGCGAAGCCGCCGACGGCCGTGCCCCGCGCCTCCGGCAACGCCTCGGTCGCCAGCGTCTGCAGCACCCCGTGGAACATGTAGAAGGCAAGGCCGAGCGCCACCTGCACCCCCGCCACCACCGGCCAGGCGGGCGCCAGCGCCAGCGCCGCGAGCAGCACGCCGAGCCCGCAGCCGCCGATGGTCAGCAGCCCCTTCTCCCCGAAGCGCTTCAGCAGCGGCCGCGCGAAGCGGGTATAGGCGAAGGCGCCGAGGCCGAAGCCGGCGACGATTAGCCCCGCCTCCGCCGCGTTGCGGCCGAAGACCTCGATGAGGAAGGAGCCGGTGAAGGGGAAGGCCCCGCCGAAGAGCAGGAAGCCGTCGAGGAAGGCGACGGCCATCAGCCAGCGGCCGGACGGCTTCTGCAGCAGGTCGAGATAGGCCGCCATGCCCCGCCCGCCGCCCCCGCCGGCCGGGCTGCGCCAGAGCGCGGGGCCGAGCCGCGCCCCCAGCACCGTGCCGACGCCGAGCGCCAGCACGCCCAGCACGACGAAGGGCACCCGCCAGCCCGCGGCCTCCGCCAGCACGCCGGAAACCGGCCCGGCCAGCAGCTGCGCCATGACCATGCCTGTCAGGAAGCGGCTGATGGTCACCTGCCGCTCGGCATAGGGGACGCTGTCCGCCACATGCGCCATCAGCAGCGGGATGACGGCACCGGCGAAGCAGCCGCACCAGGCGCGCAGGGCGATGAGGCCGGAGAGGCCGGTGACGAAGGCGCTCATCACCAGCCCGGCGCCGAAGAGCAGCACGGCGAAGCAGGCGATCCGCACCTTGCCCAGCCGGTCGCCGAGCGGCCCGGCCACAAGCTGCACCAGGCCATAGGGCAGCACGAAGCCGGCGACGAGCACGGCCGCCTCGGCGACGCGCACCCCGAATTCCGCCGCGATCAGCGGCAGCAGCGGATCCAGCATCCGCATCCCGGCACCGGTGGTGAAGCCGGCGAGGGCGAAGAGGGCAATGGGGATGGCGGGCGGCATGCCCGGCCGATAGGGCGGCCGCCGCCGCGCCGCGTCAAGTCGGGGCCGGGGCGATGCCCCGTGCCGGGCGGCTGCCGCCCTGGGAGCAGATGCCGGGCGGGCGTGAACGCCCGGGAGCGTGAATCCGCCCTTCAGCCAGTGGCCTGCCGCGGATTGGCATGCGGAGAGGAGGGCAATCCGCTGTCGTCCTGCATGGCGGCCCCGGGGCGGATGCGAGGACGCCCCGGTCATGGGCCGGGCGCTCACATCGCCGGTCCAGCCGGGCCGGAGCGCCCGGCGCAGGCGACGGTGCGGAGGGCGCGACCGTTCCAGCCCTCCCCCTTGCGCGCTTCGGGCGGCCGGCGCGGTCCGCGCCTATCCCGCCGCGGGGTCCAGCGCTTCCGCCACCTTCTCCTTCTGCCGGCGGGGCAGCAGCTTCATCAGCAGGATGAAGGCCGAGAGCAGCAGGCAGATGCCATTGGTCAGGATGAGCGGCCACTGCCACAGCAGCAGCCCGTAGGTGAGCCAGAGCGAGAAGCCCACCACCGTGACCACATACATCCGCGTGGAGATGGAGGTGGTGTCGCGGGTGCGGATCACCTTCCAGGCCTGCGGCACGAAGCTGGTGGTGGAGCAAAGGGTGGCAAGCCCGCCGACGATCGTGGCGGCATCCATGCGGCGGTCTCCGGTGGCACAGGCGCTGGCGGGCGGGGCGGCCCGGTGGCAATCCCCATGCTGCGTTGGGAAGGCGGCTGCGCCCCCGGCGGCACCGGGCGCGCCGGCCCTCAACCCGGGCGCTGGCCCAGGGTTCCTGGCTGCGTTGACAGCGCAACGGCAGCCGGGAGAGCCTGCGGCGGAGGAGACGCCCAAGGGCCATCATGACCGACACGCCCGCCCTGCTCGGCCAGGGTTTCCATTGGCAGGACCTGCGGCCGGGCCAGCGCTTCCGCACCTTCCGCCGCACGGTAACGGAGGCCGACCTGGTCGGCTTCGTCGCCGTGACGGGGATGCAGGAGCCGCTCTTCGTCGATGCGACGCTCGAGGGCGCGCTCGGCCCGCGGCCGGTGCCGGCCGCCCTGACCCATGCGCTGATCGAGGGCATCGTGCTGCACGGCATGGCGCATGGCACCGGCCTGGCGCTGCTGGAGACCACCATCCGCGCCCGGGCGCCGGTCCGGGTCGGCGACACGATCGGGGCGGAGGTGACGGTGACGGAGGTCCGCCCGACCTCGGCCGGCAACCGCGCCGTGGTCACCAGCGCCATAACGATCACGAACCAAGGGGGAGAGACGGTGATGGACTACACGGTGGTCCGCCTGATGGCGGGGCGGGCATGATCGCGCGCCGGGTGCTGCTGGGCGCGGCGCTGGCCGCCCCGATGGTCGCGCGGGCGCAGGAGGCGCAGCCGATCCGCCTGGTCATCGCCTTCCCGGCCGGCGGCCCCACCGATGTCATCGGCCGGCTGGTCGGGGAGCGGATGGGCCGCGCCCTGGGCCGGATCGTGGTGATCGAGAACCGCGGTGGGGCGAACGGCAACATCGCGGCCGAGGCGGTGGCGCGGTCGGAGCCGGACGGGACGGTGCTGCTCTACAACACCTCCTCCATCGCCATCAGCCGGGCCCTCTACCGGCGGCTGGGCTACGACCTGCTGCGGGACCTGGCGCCGGTGGCGCTGACGGCCTCCGCCCCCTCCCTGCTGGTGGTGAATCCCCAACTGCCCGTGCGGACACCGGCCGAGTTCATCGCCTGGGCGCGGGCGAACAGCGGGCGGATCAGCTACGGCTCGGGCGGGGTCGGCAACATCTCCCACCTGCAGGTCTTCATGCTGCTGCGGCATATCGGCGCGGAGGCGACGCATGTGCCCTATCGCGGCACCGCGGCGGCGCTGACCGATGTGGCGGCGGGGACCGTCCAGTTCATGTCGGATGCCTTCAACACCGCCCTGCCGCTGGCGCGGGACGGGCTGGTGCGGCCGATCGCCGTCTCCTCCCTCGAACGGGCGCCGCTGCTGCCCGAGGTGCCGACCATGGCGGAGGGCGGGCTGATGCCGCCCGGCAGCGATACCGGCATCTGGCAGGGCATCATGGCGCCGGCGCGGACCCCGCCGGCCACCATCGCGCGGCTGAACGCGGCGGTGAATGCGGCGCTGGCGGATGAGGAGGTGAAGGCGCGGCTCGCGGCCATGGGCGCCCGCCCGACGGGCGGCAGCGCCGAGGCGTACGGGCGCACCCTGGCGAGCGAGATCGAGCTCTGGGCGCGGGTGGTGCGGGAGAGCGGGGCGACGGCGGAGTAGCGTGGATCGCGCGCAGGGTTGGTGTGGCGGCTGCTCGCCGGACAGGAAGCCATGCCGGTCAGCATTCATGCTGGCCGGCATGCACGGGACACCCTGCGGAGCACGCGGCGCTGGGACCCCGTTGCCCGGAGCGCCTCCGCTCGTCACTCGATGGCATGCGACGGATTACCTCCGGGCACGTATGCCATCCGCTGTCGTCAGGCCGTCGCCGGCTTCCGCTCCCGCTCGCTCTCCGTCTTCAGCTGCCCGCAGGCCGCCAGGATGTCCCGCCCGCGCGGCCGGCGGATCGGGCTGGAATAGCCGGCCTCGTTCAGGATGGCGGCGAACCTCGCCGTCTGCTCATAGGTGCTGGTCTGGTAGGGGCTGCCGGGCCAGGGATTGAAGGGGATCAGGTTCACCTTCGCGGGCAGGCCCTGCAGCAGCCGCACCAGCTCCCGCGCCTCGGCTTCCGAATCATTCACGCCGCGCAGCATGACGTATTCGAAGGTGATGCGCCGGGCATTGCTGGCGCCGGGGTAGCGCCTGCAGGCCGCCATCAGCTCGGCGATCGGGTATTTCCGGTTCAGCGGCACGATCTCGTTGCGCAGCTCATCCGTCACCGCATGGAGCGAGACCGCGAGGTTCACCCCCAGCTCCTCCCCGCAGCGGTCCATCATCGGCACCACGCCGCTCGTGCTCAGCGTGATCCGCCGGCGCGAGAGCCCGATGCCCTCATGGTCCATGATGATCTTCAGCGCCTTGGCGGTGTTCTCGTAGTTGTAGAGCGGCTCGCCCATCCCCATCACGACGATGGTGGAGAGCAGGCGCGGCTTGTCATCCTTCGGGCTCGGCCACTCGCCATAGGAATCGCGCGCCGCCATGAACTGCCCGACGATCTCGGCGGCGCCCAGGTTGCGCACCAGCTTCTGCGTGCCGGTATGGCAGAAGCGGCAGGAGAGGGTGCAGCCGACCTGGGTGGAGATGCAGACGGCGCCGCGGTCCTCCTCCGGATCGGGGATGTACACCGTCTCCACCTGCTGGCCGTCGCGGAAGCGGAACAGGAACTTGCGGGTCTCGTCCCGGCTGGTCTGCACCGTCGCCGGCTCCGGCCGGCTGACCACGAAACGCTCCGCCAGCTTCTGCCGCATCGGGCCGGCGATGCTGGTCATCTTGGCGAAGTCGGTCTCGCCCTGGTGGTAGATCCAGTGCCAGAGCTGCTTGGCGCGGAAGGGCTTCTCGCCCATCGCCGCCATCTCGGCCGTCAGCTCCTCGCGCGAGAGGCCGACCAGCTCCCGCCGCCCGTCCGGCAGGGTGATCGGCGGCGGGTTGAACAGGGCGGTCTTGGCCAGGATGCGGTCGCGCTCGGTGGCCGTGAGCTCGGCCGCGCCCGGGGTGATGGCGTTCATCGCCGGCCTCCGCCGCCCGTCGGGCATTCCTTGGAAATTGCGTCATAGGCCGCGCTGAAGCCCGCCAGCGGGAAGGTGTCGCTGACCGTGCCGCGGCCATTGGCGCCAGGGGCCTTCATCACCGCCTCCCGCCCGCCCCGGAAGGCGCGCACCGCCGCCGCCCCGTCCCGCGCCGCGGCGATGGAGCCGGAGGTGTAGAAGGGCAGGTCGGTGCCGCCCACGTTCACGGCGGGCTCGGCGCCCCGCGGGAAGGCGTAGCCGGCCGAGATCGTCACCGTGTCGCGGGCCGATGGCCGGTGCGTGACGGTCAGCAGGACGCCCTGGCGGTTGCCGTCCGACTTGCTCGGGCGGGCGAAGGCATAGCAGGTCTTCTGCCCGCCCTCGGTGAAGCTGGCCGCGGTCCAGGACTGGTACTCGCCCAGCTTCTGCGGGCGCGGCTGCTGCGCCGCCGCCAGCGCGGGCGCGAGCAGCAGGGCGGCGAGCAGGGTGAGGCGGGATTGCATACGCATAACCGTTAGATACGGGCGCGGGGGGCCATCAGCAACCAGTATGGCCCCTGCGCCGCTCCCGTCCTATGCAGCCCAGCCATGACCGACCCCGCCGACCGCCAGCTTGCCGCCCAGTACGAGGCCTATCCCTACCCCGCCCGCGACCCGCGGGAGGAAGCCCGGAGGCTGATCGTCGGCAGCCCGAGCCACCTGCGCGAGATCGACCACTGGATCTTCGGCGCCCGGCGGCCTGCCTCCCGGCCGCTGCGAGCCCTGGTCGCCGGCGGCGGCACCGGGGACGGCACCATCATGCTGGCGCAGCAGATGGCCTGGGCGGGGCGGCCGGGCAGCGTCACCTGGCTGGACCGCAGCGGCGCGGCGCGGAAGGTCGCGGAAGCCCGGGCGGCGGCGCGGAAGCTGGACAACATCCGGTTCGAGGAAGGCTCGCTGCTGGACCTGCCCGGCTCCGGCCTCGGCCCCTTCGACTACATCGATTGCTGCGGCGTGCTGCACCACCTGCCGGACCCGCTGGCGGGGCTGAAAGCGCTGGCCTCGGTCCTGGCGCCTGGCGGCGGGCTCGGGCTGATGGTCTATGCGCCGCATGGCCGCACCGGCGTCTACATGCTGCAGGACGCGCTGCGCCTGCTGGCCCCCGCCGAGGAGCCGCCGGCGGCGCGGGTGGAGACCGCCCGGAGGCTCTGGAAGCAGGTACCGGAAACCGCCTGGCTGAAGCGCAACCCCTGGCTGACGGACCATCTCTCGGGCGGCGATGCCGGGCTCTACGACCTGCTGCTGAACCCGCGCGATGCCGCCTTCACCGTGCCGGCGCTGGATGCGCTGGTGCGCGCGGCGGGGCTGCGCATCGCCTGCTGGGTGGAGCCGGTGCGCTACGACCCGGATGCCTATCTGCCCGATCCGAAGCTGCGCGCCCGCACCGCGGCGCTGGACCCCGTGCAGCGGGCGGCGCTGGCCGAGGCGATCACCGGCAATATGGGCATCCATATCGTCTACTGCCTCCGCGCCGATGCGCCGGCGGTGGAGCCGCCCTGGGAGGACCCGGCGGCCGTGCCGGTGCTGCGGGAAATGGACGGGCCAAGCCTGGCGAAGGGCCTCCCCAAGGACGGCACCCTGCCCGTCACCTTCGACGGGCTGCGGGTGAACCTGCCGCTCCCGCGCCTCGCCCCCGCCATCCTGCAGCGGGTGGACGGCCGGCGCAGCTTCGGCGCCATCGCCGACGAGCTGGCCGCCAACGGCATCTCGCGCGAGCAGTTCTGGCGCGACCTGCCGGCGCTGCGCCGCAGCATGGAGGCGATGAACCGGCTGCTGATCGCGGCGCCGGCGTGAAGGTGGCATGCCCCGCGGCACGCGCCATGGGGTGTGCCGTGGGGCTTGCCCTTGGGCGTGCCGGCGGCCGAAGCGCCGGACGCTGCGAGGCCGGCCTGCTGCGCCCGTCCGATCCCGCATCGCGGCGGTGCGGCGCATGACGCCCATCATCATCTTCGGCGCCGCGGTGCGGCCGGACAACAGCCCCAGCCCGGCGCTCCGCCGCCGGGTGGAGGCCGCGGCGCGCTTCGGCGCCGGGCTGCCGGACGCCCTCTATCTGCCGACCGGCGGCAAGGGCCGCCATGGCGAGGCCGAGAGCACGGTCATGGCGGCGCTGCTGCGGGAACTCGGCGCCGCGCCCGACCGGATCCGGGAGGAGCCGACGGGGACCGACACGCTCTCCTCCGTGCGGGCCTGCCGGGCCCTGCTGCGCGACCTGGGGCATCAGGGCCCGGTCTTCGCGGCGACCAGCCGCTACCACCTGCCGCGCTGCCTGCTGCTGCTGCGGATCGCCGGCCTGGCGGCGCGGCCGGTGCCGATCGGGCCATCCAGGGCCGATCGCTGGACGCTGCGCTGGTACTGGCGGCTGCGGGAGGTGCCGGCGATCCCCTATGACGCCGCGCTGATGCTCTGGCACCGCCGGGGCTGAGCCCGGCCGGCCCCGCGCCCGGCCCGGCGGCCGGCCCCGCGCCCGGCCCGGCGCGGCGGCCCACCACCGCCCGTAACCAGCCCGGCCGCATCACGCGCCGCCCCGGCCGGGGCTCGGGTGCCGGGACCGGCTCGGGCGCGGTCACCGGCCCAGCCGGGGAAGGGCGGAACCGCCGGGCGCCCCGCCCTTGCCGGCGCGCGGCCCCCACCCGATGCTGCCGCGCCAGGGAGAGAACGCCATGACCGACACCGCCGCCATCGACACTGTCCTGCGCAGCGCCGTGGAGTCCGGCGCCGTGCCGGGGCTCGTCGCGCTGGCCGCCGACCGCGACGGCCCGATCTACGAGGGCGCCTTCGGCCGGCGCGACCTGGATGCGCCGGCGCCGATGACGCCCGATACGGTGTTCTGGATCGCCTCCATGACCAAGGCGATCACCTCGGTCGCGGCGATGCAGCTTGTGGAAGAGGGGCGGCTCCCGCTCGACGCGCCGCTCGGCGGGCTGCTGCCTGATCTGGCGGCACCGCAGGTGCTGGAGGGCTTCGCGGCGGACGGCACGCCCCGGCTGCGGCCGGCGCGGCGGCCGATCACCCTGCGGCATCTCCTGACGCATACCGCCGGCTTCACCTACAACACCTGGAACGCCGCAATGGCGCGCTACATGGAGCGGACGGGCCTGCCGGCGCCGCGCAGCGGCAAGCTGGCCTCGCTCCGCGCGCCGCTGGTCTTCGAGCCGGGCGAACGCTGGGAATACAGCATCGCCACCGACTGGGTGGGCCGTGCCGTGGAGGCCGCCACGGGCCAGCGGCTCGAGGTGATCCTGCAGGAGCGGATCCTCGGCCCGCTCGGCATGGCGGATAGCGGCTTCGTCCCCGGTGCCTCGCAGCGCGCCCGCCGGGCGCGGGTGCACCAGCGCGATGCGGCGGGCGGGCTGACGCCGATCGATTTCCAGCTGCCCGAGGCGCCGGAATTCTTCGGCGGCGGCGGCGGGCTGCTCTCGACCGGGCCGGACTATCTGCGCTTCCTGCGCATGCTGCTGCAGGGCGGCGCGCTGGACGGGGTGCGGCTGCTGCGGCCGGAGACGGTGGCGGAGATGGGCCGCAACCAGATCGGCGCGCTGGAATTCCGGCCGATGCGGAGCGCGCTGCCGGCACTGTCCAACGATTTCGACCCCTTCCCGGGCATGTCCCGCAAATGGGGCCTCGGCTTCCTGATCAACGGGGAGGATGTCCCGGGGCGGCGCGCGGCCGGCAGCCTGGCCTGGGCGGGGCTGGGGAATACCTGGTTCTGGATCGACCCGCGCCGCGGCGTGGCGGGCGTGCTGCTGACGCAGATCCTGCCCTTCGCCGATCCGGCGGTGCTGGAGGTGCTGGGGCGCTTCGAGGCCGCGGTCTATGCCGGGCGGGCGGCATAGAGCAGATCGCGGACGGGCGTGAACGCCCGGGAGCGTGAATCTGCTCGAAAAACAAAGAGCTACAGCGGATGGGCGTTCAGATAGGAACGCAATCCGCTGTAGCCCGCTGCAGGCACGGCGGCCTCAGGCCATGGCGGATCGCGCCCGGGACCGAGCTCGATCCGCTGCGGCTTCCTGTTTCGCGGGCGGCTTCACGCGCCCGGTGGTCCACTTCCCTGCGATCTGCCCTAACCCAGCGTGGCGACGATCTGGCGGTAGGCGGCTTCGGGGAAGGCCTTCAGCGTCTTGGTCCGCACCGCGCCGAGGCTGTTGAGGATCAGCGAGAAGCGCGCCGCCACGGCGTCGTCCGAGGTCTCGTAGACCAGCACCATGTCGTGCTCGCCCATGGTCATCCAGAAGGCGATGAACCGGCCGCCCATCTCCTCCAGCTGGCGCTTGGCCTCATCGAGGCGGCGCGGCGAATCGGCGATCGACCGCGCGCCCTGATCCGTCCAATTCCCGAATGCGATATAGGCTGCCATCTGCCGTCCTCCCCATCCTGCGGGCCGCCACCGATCCGGGCGACGATGCAGCAACGCGGCCCGGGCACGGATGTTGGGCAGCCCTACGGCGGATTGCGTTCCTGTCTGAACGCCGATCCTCTGCAGCTCATGGTCCATGGAGCGGATTCACGCTCCCGGGGTCGTGCGTCAGAAGACCCGGCGACGTGGCACCGGGCCAGGGAGCGATCAGTCGCGCAGCCGGAACACCGGCAGGGTCAGGCCCTCGCCATTCTCCTCGAACCCGATCCGGAGCGGCAGGCCGATGCGCAGCGCCTCCGGCCCGGCGCCGCGGAGCTGCGCCAGCAGCCGCACGCCCTCCGGCAGGTCGGCCGTGACCAGGGTGTAGGGCAGGTCCGGCCGGAAGGCGGGATGGAAGGGGTGGTGCGCCACGGTCCAGCTATGCACCGCCGCCTCGCCGCTGGCCTCCACCCAGTCCACGGCGAAGGAGTGGCAGGAATCGCAGAGCGGGCGCGGATAATGCCGCACCCGCCCGCAGGCGCCGCAGCGCTGCAGCAGCAGGCGGCCGGCCGCCAGCCCCTCCCAATGGGGGCGGCTGTCGGCGGAGGGCTCGGGGACCGGCTTGCGCGGCATGCTGTCCGTCATCGCCCTACCCCCGCGCCATGATGGCGATGGTGCCGTCGCCGAGATCGCCATAGCCGGTGACCAGGCCAAGCTCGGCATCGGGCACCTGCGCCGCCCCGGCCTGGCCGCGCAACTGCCGCACCAGCTCCACCACATGGTTCATTCCGGCCATATGGGCCTGGGAAAGCAGCCCGCCATGCGTGTTCACCGGCAGGCGCCCGCCCAGGCCAAGCGCGCCGCCCTCGACGAAGGCGCCGCCCTCCCCCTTCGCGCAGAAGCCGAGATCCTCCAGCTGGCAGAGAACGATATAGGTGAAGCAGTCATAGATCTCCGCCACGTCGATATCGGCCGGCGTGACGCCGGCCATGGCGAAGGCGCGCGGCGCCGCCTTGGCCAGGCCGAGCCGTGTCATGTCCGGCCGCTGGGTGATGGCGCTGGGGCTGTCCGGATGGCCCTCCGCCATGCCGGTGACCAGCACGCGGGGCTGGCGCAGGTCCCGCGCCCGCTCGGCGGCGCTGACCACCACCGCCGCGCCGCCATCGCTCTCCAGGCTGCAATCCAGCAGCCGCAGCGGGTCGGCGATCATGCGGGAGGCCTGGTGGTCCTCGATGGTGATGGGCTGGGTCATGGTGGCGTTGCCGTTCAGGATGGCATGCGCCCGCGTCGTCACCGCGATCTCGGCGAGCTGCCGGCTGGTGGTGCCGAACAGCTCCATGTGCCGCCGCGCCATCGGCGCGTAGTACTGCGCCGGGGCGATGGCGCCGTGCGGCGCCTCGAACTCCCCGACCGTGCGGAATTGCGGCATCTGCTGGATGCGCGTGCCGATGCGCTGGCCCGTGCGGCCGGTGCGCCCGAGGGGGATCAGCACATGGGCGCAGATCCCGCCGGCGACGGCGGCGACCGCGCATTGCAGCGCGGCGACCGAGCCGGCGCCGCCGAGCGGCGTGACGGTCGAGAAGCGCAGGTCGGGGATGCCGAGATTGGTGACGAAATCCTCGGCCACCACCCCGCCGGTGCCCATCGGCACCACGATGCCGTCGATGTCCCGCGGCGCCAGCCCGGCATCGGCGATCGCCGCCAGCGAGGCCTCCAGCTGCAGGACCAGCGCGCTGCGCGGATCGCCGCCGCCGCGATAGGCCGTCTCCCCGATGCCGGTGACGGCGCCCTTGCCCGAGAGCGTCATGGCGTCTCCTCCCCCTCGCGCTACCAGCAGACCATCAGGCGGTAGCCCTCGCCGTCGCGCGCCACGCGGCCGGCGGTCGGCCCCGCGAAATGCGTGCCGATGACCAGCACCGGCCGACCCGCCATCCCGCCGAAGATGGCGTGCCGCGTCGCCTCCGCCTGGCGCGGGTCGCTGTCGGCCGTGCTGCTCCAGTGCGGCCGGGCAAGCTGGCAGGGGTGGTGGGCGATGTCGCCGGTGATCAGCGCCTCCTCGCCCTCGGACCGGATCAGCACGCTGACATGGCCGGGCGTGTGGCCGAAGCTCGGCACCAGCCGCACCTCCTCGCAGAGTTGGTGGTCGGCCTCCACCAGCTCGGCGAGGCCGGCATCGAGGATGGGCTGCACGCTGTCGGCGAAGACCGCGCGCTGGCTGTCATCGCCCGCCTCCGGCCGCGACCAGTGCTCGAATTCCCGCCGGCCGAAGAGGTAGCGCGCCCGCGGGAAGCTCGGCACCCAGCGCCCGTCCAGCAGCCGCGTGTTCCAGCCGACATGGTCCACATGCAGATGGGTGCAGAGCACGGTGTCGATGCTCTCCGGCGGGAAGCCCGCCGCCGCCATGTCCTGCAGGAATGTCCCCTGCCGGGCATTCCAGTGCGGGATCTTCCGGTCCTGCTTGTCATTGCCGAGGCAGGTATCCACCAGGATCCGCCGCCCACCCGGCGTCCCGATGATCAGGGCATGCACGGAGAGGCGGAGCTTCCCCGCCTCATCGGCAAAGTGCGGGAAGAGCCAGCCGATCTCCCGCACCGCCTCGGGCGTCGCCTGCGGCAGCAGGAAGCGGCTGCCGCCGGTCATCTCCAGCTCCACCACCTTCGTGACGGTGACTTTCCCGATGCTCCACCGCATGGAATGCTCCTTGGCGGTCCGATTCAGACCTTCGCGCCTGTCGGGGCACCCCGCCGGCGCTACGGTCATCGGACCGCGTCAGTCCGCGATGGCCGCGTAGACCATGTCGCGCATCAGCGCGCGGTAGAAGTTCCGCTGGCCGATGCCCTGCATCATGTAGACCACCGCGAGCTGCTCCGCCGGGTCGATCCAGAAGGTCGTGCCGGCCATGCCGCTCCAGTGATACATCCCGGCCGAGCCGGGCGTGGGGACGAGGCCGCGGCCGCGCCGCACGGCGAAGCCCAGGCCGAAGCCCCAGCCCTCCCCCAGCAGCACGGGATCGGCCGGCCGGTCGCCGAGATGGTCGGCGGTCATCAGCTCCACCGTCTTGCGCGACAGCAGCCGCACCGAGCGCAGGCGCCCGCCATCCAGCAGCATATGGACGAGTTGCGCGTAGTCCGCGGCGGTCGAGACCATGCCGCCGCCGCCGGATTCGAATTGCGGCGGCTCCCGCACCTCCAGCAGGGGCATTTCGGCGCCGGTGTCGGGGTCCTTCGGGAAGCCCTCGGCCAGGCGGTGCTGCTGGGCTGGCGGCACGTGGAAGGCAGTATCCGCCATGCCGAGCGGGCGGCAGATGCGCTGTTCCAGGAAGGCGCCGAGCGTCTGGCCGGAGATCACCTCGATCAGCCGTCCCAGCACATCGGTGCTGCGGCTGTATTCCCAGCGCGTGCCGGGCTGGTGCAGCAGCGGCAGGCGGCCGAGGGTTGCCACCTGGTCGGCATTGCCCTGGCCGCGCCGGGCGATCTTCGCGTCCAGATAGGCCTTGTGCACCGGCCCGTTGCCGAGGAACTCGTAGGTGAGGCCGGATGTGTGCCGCAGCAGGTCCTGCACCGTGATCGGCGCCGCGGCCGGCACCGTGCCGCCGCCCGCGACCGCCACCTGCGGGCTGGCGAGTTCCGGCAGGTACTGGCCGATGGGGTCAGCCAGCAGCAGCCGTCCCTCCTCGACCAGCATCATGATGCCGACCGAGACCATGGGCTTGGTCATGGAATAGATGCGGAAGATGCTGTCCGTCCGCATCGGCTCGGCCGCCGCCGGGTCGCGGCGGCCGTAAGCCTGGTGCCAGGCGAGGCGGCCGCGGCGCATCACCAGCACGACGGCGCCCGGCAGGTGCCCGGCGGCGATGCGCGCCTCCAGCACGCGCCCCATCGCCTCCAGCCGCGGGGTGGAAAGCCCGACCTCCTCCGGCCGGCCGGAGGGCAGGCCAGAGGGCGGGGATGCCGGCAGCGCGCTCATTCCGCCGCCACCTTCACGGCATTCGGCCCGAAGCGTTCGCGGAAGGGCTGCGTGTCGATCTCCTCCAATTCGATCTCGCGCGCCAGGACCTTGCGCTTCCAGTCCTGGTGCTGCGGCTCCCGCGCGTGGAATTCCGGCATGACCTCCCTGGCGAAGAGCTCCAGGCTCTCGCAGATATGCTCATGCGTGTTGTTGCCGGCCTGGTTGAGCAGGATGACCTGGTCGATGTTGGAGCCCTCGAATTTCCGCAGCTTGCGCCGGAGCGTCTCCGGCGAGCCGATCAGCCCGCCCGCAAGGGCGCGCGCCACGGCGTCCGGATTCGCGCGCTTCCAGGCATTGTATTCGTCCCACAGGCTGACCGTGCCGGGCTTCGCCCGCTCCCGCCCCTTCGCCGCGTTGTAGTAGCGCAGCGCGAACTGGAAGAAGGTGACGCCGTCGGCGCGGCGGCGCGCCTCCTCATCGGTCCCGGCGCACATGAAGTAGCTGACGATGGCGATGTTCGGGTTGGTCTCGTACTCCGCCAGCTTCTCCTGCCGCTTCACGAAGCTGTTGTAGTAGGCATGCACCCAGGCATGCGCGGCATCGGCCGAGAGGAACTGGAAGCCCAGCGCGCCCATGCCGCGCCTTCCCGCCATCTCGATGGTCTCGAGCTGCGAGCAGGCGACCCAGAGCGGCGGATGCGGCCGCTGCAGCGGCTTGGGCAGCACGTTGCGCAGCGGGAAATTAAAGTAGGGGCCGTCATATTCCCAGCCCTCCTGCGTGAACATCGGCAGGACGCAGCGCACCGCATCCTCCCACACCGCCCGCTTCTCCTCCATGCTCCGGTCGAAGGGGCCGAGTTCGGTGATGCTCGCCCCCTCGCCGATCCCGAACTCCACGCGCCCGTCGCTCAGCAGGTCCAGGCAGGCGACGCGCTCCGCCACGCGCGCGGGATGGTTGGTGGTGAGCTGGATGATGCCATGGCCGAGGCGGATGTTGCGGGTCCGCTGGCTGGCGGCGGCCAGGAACACCTCCGGCGCGGGGGAGTGGGAATATTCCTCAAGGAAATGGTGCTCCACCTCCCAGGCATAATCGTAGCCGAGGCGGTCCGCGAGCTCGAGCTGCGAGAGCGCGTCGTGGTAGAGGTCCCGCTCGCTGCGCGGGCCCCAGGGCTTGGGCAATTGCAGCTCGTAGAAGACGCCGAATTTCATGCGCGTTTCCTTCCCCGCGATCCGCCCTGCGGGGCGGTTGCGCCCGGTCCCTGCCGGACCTTCGCCGCTCAGGCTCCCCCGCACGGGCCCCAGCGTCAAGCAATCCGGCAAGGCACCGGCCCTTTCCCGGCCGCGGGGGCCGGGGGATACTGGCCCGACGATCAGGACGCGCATCGCCATGCGATGCCGTCACCTGGCACGCCAAGGGAGAGAACGCATGGTCGCCGCACAGCCGGTTGCGGAACGGGCCGGGACCGACAGGGCCGCCGAGTGGGACGCGATCATCATCGGCGCCGGCATCGCCGGGATGTTCCAGCTCTACCGCTTCCGTGAGCTCGGCATGCGGGTGCGGGTCTTCGAGGCCGGCTCGGATGTCGGCGGCACCTGGTACTGGAACCGCTACCCCGGCGCCCGCTTCGATTCCGAAAGCTGGAGCTACGGCTACTCCTTCTCCGAGGAATTGCTGCAGGAATGGGAGTGGCCGGAGCATTTCGCGGCGCAGCCGGACACGCTGCGCTACCTGAACCTCGTCGCCGACAAATTCGACCTGCGGCGCGACATGCGGTTCAACAGCCGCGTCGCCGCCGCGCAATTCGACGATGCCGCCAACCTCTGGACCGTCACGCTGGAGAGCGGCGAGCAGGCCAGCGCCCCGCTGCTGGTCACCGCGCTCGGCCCGCTCTCGGCCCATACCCTGCCCAGCATTCCCGGCCGGGACAGTTTCGCGGGGCCGGCCTTCCACACCGCGCGCTGGCCGCGCGAGGGCATCGACCTCAGGGGCAAGCGCGTCGGCATCATCGGCACCGGCGCCACCGCCATCCAGACCATCCAGACGATCGCGAAGGATGTCGGGCACCTCACCGTCTTCCAGCGCACGCCCAATTGGGCGGCGCCGCTGCACAACCGCCCGATCACGCCGGAGGAGCAGCAGCGCATCAAGGCCAGCTACCACGAGATCTTCGCGCGCTGCCGCGAAACCGCCACCTGCTTCATCCATCAGACCGACCCGCGCAGCGTCTTCGACGTGACGCCGGAGGAGCGGGAAGCCTTCTGGGAGAAGCTGTACTCGGAACCCGGCTTCGGCATCTGGGTCGGCAATTTCCGGGACGTGCTGACCGACCCCGAGGCGAATGCGCTGATGACCGAATGGGCCGCCCGCAAGATCCGCGAGCGGGTGAAGGATCCGGCGGTCGCGGAGAGGCTGATCCCGAAGAACCACGGCTTCGGCACGCGCCGCCTGCCGCTCGAGAGCGGCTATTACGAGGTCTACAACCGGGACAATGTCCGGCTGGTGGACATCACCGAGACGCCGATCGAGCGCATCACGCCGAAGGGCATCCTGACCGCCGCCGGGGAGCACGCATTCGACATCCTGATCTACGCCACCGGCTTCGACGGCGTCACCGGCCCCTATGACCGGATCGACATCCGCGGCCCGGGCGGGCGCCGCCTCAGGGATGACTGGCAGGGCACGCCGCGCACCTTCCTCGGCGTGCTGGCGGAGGGCTTCCCCAACATGCTGATGATCCTCGGCCCGCACACCGCGCGCGGCAACATTCCGCGCAACATCGAGGAGATTGTGGACTGGCTGACCGGGCTGGTGCGGCACATGCGCGCGCACGGCCTGACGCGGGTGGAGCCCCGCGCGGAGGCGGTCGAGGCCTGGACCGCGCATGTCGAGGAAGCCGCCGCGGGCCTGCTCTTCAGCCAGGTCAATTCCTGGCAGACCGGCGTCAACCGAAATGTCGAGGGCCGCGATGTCCGCCGCACCCTCGGCTATTACGGCGGCGCGGTCGAATACCGCCGGAAGGCCGAGGCGGTGGCGGCCGCGGGCTACCGCGAATTCGCCTTCGCCTGAGGCCGTGCGCGGGGGCGGCCGCCCTCTCCGGTCCGATCCCGCATCGCTCTCGCGTCAGCGTGATCGCCGGCGCCGCGCCGGGCGGCCTATGCCGGAAGCCCGCAGAAGGACGGTGCCGCGGCGATGAACGCCCCGCTCCACGACGCGCCCCGGCTGGAGGTCGGCGAAGCGCAGTTCCGCGCCATCCTCGATGCCATCCCGGCGCGCGTCGCCCTGCTCGACCGCAACCGGCGGCATTGTTACGTCAACCGCGAATACGCCGCCTTCGTCGCCCGCCGGCCGGAGGAGGTGATCGGCCTCACCGTGCCCGAGATGTTCGGGCCGGAGACCTATGCGCGGCTCGCGCATATCTATCGCGAGATCCGGCCCTGCGGCGAAAAGGCCCTGGCCGGCGAACCGGCGCGCTGGGAAGGCTGGATGCACGACACGGTGCGGGACCAGCCCTGCTACGTGCAGCGCTACTACGTGCCCTATCGCGGCCCCTCCGGCAGCGTCGATGGCTATTTCGTCTTCACACGCGACCTGACGGCGCTGAAGCGGAGCGAGCAGCAACTCGCCGCGCAGCTGGAAGCGCTGCGGCGGAGCGAGGCGCTGAACGCTGCCATCACCGCCTCCGCGCTCGACGGCGTCGTCGTCATCGACGAGGCGGGGCTGGTGGTCGAGTTCAACCCCGCCGCGGAGCGCAGCTTCGGCCATGCGCGGGCCGAGGTCCTCGGCCGGCCGGTCACCGACCTCATCCTCCTCCCGGCGCTTGGCGCGCACCAGGCGGCGGGGCTCGGGTGCTGGCTGGCCAGCGAGGAGAGCCGGATGCTCGGCCGCCGGGTGGAGCTGGAGGCCAGGCACGCCGATGGCAGCCGCTTCCCGGTCGAGGTCGCCTTCACCGAGGTGCGCCTGCCCGGGCGCCGGCTCTTCACCGCCTATCTGCGCGACCTGACCGGGACCCGCGCCGCCGCGGCCGAGATCCAGCGCCAGCGGGAGGCCCTGCAGCAGAGCGAGAGGCTCGCCGCCTTCGGCTCCCTCCTCGCGGGCGTGGCGCATGAGCTGAACAACCCGCTCTCCATCGTGCTGGGCAGCGCGCTGATCCTGCAGGAGCAGGTGGAGGGGGAGCACCCGGCCCTGGCCGAGCGGGCGGAGCGCATCCGCGTCGCCGCCGATCGCTGCGCCCGCATCGTTCGCAGCTTCCTCGCCATGGCGCGGCAGCAGGCGGCCGAGCGCCGGCCGCTGGAGGCGGCGCGGGTGGTCGAGGATGCGCTGCAGCTCCTCGCCTACCAGCTCCGCAGCAGCGGCATCGCGGTGGAGCGGGACATCCCGCCCGGGCTGCCGCGGCTGCTCGGCGATGCCGACCAGTTGCAGCAGGTGATGGCAAACCTGCTGACCAATGCGCGCCAGGCGCTGGAGCACCGCCCGGCGCCGCGGCGGATCCGCCTCGCCGCGCGGGCGGAGGCGGATGCCATCGCGATCACGGTCGCCGATAACGGCCCCGGCATCCCGGAGGAGGTGCGCGCCCGGATCTTCGATCCCTTCTTCACCACCAAGCCGGTCGGCGTCGGCACCGGCATCGGGCTCGCCGTCTCGCGCGGCATCGCGGAGGCGCATGGCGGCTCCCTCTGCCTCGGGGAGAGCCCGGCGGGCGGCGCCTGCTTCGTGCTGCGGCTGCCGCGCGCCCCGGCGGAGCCGGCCGGCAGCGCGGAGGACAGGTCCCGGCGGTCCGAGGCCGGCGCGGCGCAGCCCGCGCGGCGCGCGCTGGTGGTGGATGACGAACCCGACCTGGCAGGCCTGCTGGCGGAGATGCTCCGCCCGCTCGGCTTCCGCTGCGACCTGGCGGCGACGGGGGCGGAGGCGCAGCGCCTGATCGCGCAGCGGGACTACGACCTCCTCCTCTGCGACCTCCGCATGCCCGATCTCGATGGCGGCGCGCTCTATGCCTGGCTGGAGCGGGCGAGGCCGCCGCTCTGCGCCCGCACCGTCTTCGTCACCGGGGATACGCTGGGCCAAGCCGCCGGCAACCTCCTCGCCCGGGCGGGCCGGCCGGTGCTGGAAAAGCCCTTCCTGCCCGAGGCGGTGCGCCGGGTGGTTCTCTCGCTGCCCGTCTACAGCGGATTGCGTTCGGAACTGAACGCCAATCCGCTGTAGATCATTGATTGCAGAGCAGATTCACGCGCCCGGGCGTTCACGCCCGCCCGCGATCTGCTCTAGACCCGGATGGCCCGGACTGTGTCCGGGCGATCCGGGTCTGGCTTTCTGAGCCAGCGATTCACGCCCTGGCGTGCCCGCCTGCGGCGCGCACACTCAGGGCGATCGCGGGCTGAACGGGAAACGGCGCCCCCGGGTCGAAGGCCGCGCCTGGTCTGCATGCCCGGCGGGTCGGTCCTGCCGGTGGCCAACGGATGCCGCCGCCTCGGCAGCGCGGGGGCCAGCCCGCTTCCGCGGCCCGCCGCCGGTGCGGCGCTCCTGCCCGGATGCGGTCACGCCTCGGGGCCGTCTGGTAGGCGGCGGCGGCCGCGCCATGCTTGCCGCGGCCCGGCGAATGGGCCGATGCTTCCGTCATCCAGGCCGTGGCGCGCATGGCATGCCGCGCAACGGCCGCCGGCGACACGGACGGGAGCGGCGATGCTGACCATCCGGCTGCTGGGGGAGATGGCGGTGCTGCGCGACGGCGCGGCGCTGGCCCTGCCGCCCTCGAAGAAGACCCGGGCGCTGCTCGGCTACCTCGTCGCGACCGGCCGGCCGCAGCGGCGGGAGAGGCTCTGCACCATGCTGTGGGAGGTGCCGGACGACCCGCGGGGCGCGCTGCGCTGGAGCCTGAGCAAGCTCCGCACGCTGGTGGACGAGCCGGACGGGCCGGCCCGCATCCTCGCCGACCGCGAGACGGTGGGCTACGTCCCGGAAGGCGCGCAATGCGACCTTCGCCTGCTGCGCGAGATCGCCGCCCGGCCGCTGGAGGGCGTGCCGACCGACAGGCTGCGGGCCGTGGCCGAGGGGATCGAGGGCGAATTCCTCGCCGGGCTGGACCTCCCCGCCCAGCCGGATTTCCAGGCCTGGTGCCTGGCCGAGCGCGAGGATGCGCGCCGCCAGCATGCGGCGCTGCTCGCGGCCCTCGTCGCGCGCCTCGCGCCCGCGGCACCGGAGGCGGCGCTGCCGCATGCCCGAAGGCTGGTGGAGCTGGACGGCTTCGCGGCGCAGCCCCGCGCCGATCTCGTCGCCCTGCTCGCGCGGCTCGGCCGGCGGGAGGAGGCGGAGCGGCATTGCGAGACCGGGCTGCGCCTGCTGCGGGAGGCAGGGCTGCCGCCCGGCCCGCTGGCCGCCGCGGCGCGCGCGCTGCACGGCCCGGCCGCCGCCCGGCAGGCCGGCCCGCCGCCCGCGCCGGCGGCGCCGCACCGGGCCGAGGGCGCGGCGCAGCGGCTCATCGTCGTGGATGACGAGCCGGAGCTCGGCCAGATGATCGCGGAGTATCTCGGCGGCCATGGCTTCGCCGTGCGCAGCGCGACCGGCGGCGCGGCGCTGGATGCGCTGCTGGCGGAGGCGCCGGCCGAGCTGGTCATCCTCGATGTCGCCATGCCGGGGGAGGACGGCTTCGCCATCGCGCGGCGGCTGCGTGCGCGGCCGGGCGGGCCGCGCATCCTGTTCCTGACGGCCGCCGCCGATGTCGCGGACCGCGTCGCCGGGCTGGAACTCGGCGCCGCCGACTACCTGACCAAGCCCTTCGACCTGCGGGAGCTGCGCGCGCGCATCCGCGCCATCCTGCGCGACCGGCCGGAGGCCCAGGCGCCCGCGCCGGACCCGACGCCGGAGCCGAAGGCTGCAGCGAAGGACAGCCGCCCCTCCCTCGCCGTGCTGCCCTTCCGCAGCCTGGGCGAGGATGCCGAGCAGGAGCTGCTGGCCGATGGCGTGGTGGAGGACCTGATCGCCGCCCTGTCGCACCTGCGCTGGTTCTTCGTCATCGCCCGCAATTCCAGCTTCGCCTACAAGGGCCGGATGGTGCCGGCGCCGGAAGTGGGCCGGGAACTGGGCGTGCAGTATGCGGTGGAGGGCGCGGTGCGGCGGGCCGGCGACCGCGTGCGCATCACCGTCCAGCTGGTCGAGACCGCGACGGGCACGCCGGTCTGGGCCGACCGGTTCGACGGCAGCGTGGCGGATGTGTTCAGCCTGCAGGACCAGGTGGTCGCCCGCATCGTCACGGCGCTGGAGCCGAACCTGCGCCGCGCCGAGCTCGCCCGGCTGCGCCGCCAGCCGCCCACCGCGGCGCCCCGCGCCTATGACGCCTATCTGCGTGCGACCGCCAGCCTGCACCCGATGACCGGGACGAATTGCGCCGCCGCCATTGCGCTGCTGGACCAGGCGCTGCGGGATGATCCGGGCTTCGGCCTGGCGCTCGCCGCCGGCGCCTGGTGCCGGATGTGGCGCGCCGCGCAGGACCTGACGGGGGAGCTGACGCGGGAGGAGGAGGCGGAGATGATCCGCCTGGCGGAGGCGGCGCTCGCCGCGGCGCCTGACGACCCGACCGTGCTCGCGCATTGCAGCATGGTCTTCGCCTGGCTCGGCCACCGGCTGCAGGCGGCGATCGGCTTCACCGAGCAGGCGGTGACGCTGCATCCGAACTCCGCCCTGGCCCGTGCGGTCGCCGGCTGGGTGCACATCTATGCCATGCAACCGGAACCGGCGAAGGCGCAGTTCGCGGAGGCGGTGCGGCTCGACCCGCTCGACCCCTCGGTCGGCGAGCCGCTGGCGGGCATCGCCATGGCGGAGCTGCTGGCCGGACAGGTGGAGGCGGCGATCGCCTGCGGGGAGCGGGCGGTGGCGGCGAGCCCGGACTGCATGACGGCGCATCGCGCGCTGGTCGCGGCGCTCGGCCTGGCTGGCCGCCCGGCCGTGGGGGCGGTGGCGCGGATGCTGACTCTGGCGCCGGATTTCAGCCTCGCCTCCTATGGCAGGCTGCGGGCGCGGCACGCGGCGCATCCCTTGCACCAGATCCTGATGGAAGGGCTGCGCCGCGCCGGGGTGCCGGCGGGCTGACAGGCAAGGGTCAGGCGCGCCGCCTGCCGCCGCGCATGCCATGCTGCTCCGGCCGGGATCCGGTGCCGCTCAGCCAGCACCCGACCGCGTGCGGCCCCCGGCCGATGGCTCGGGCAGCGCCGGGGGCGGCCCGGTGGCGGAGCATGCCTGCCCTCACGCCGCCCTCTCCTGCCGCCAGGCGGCGGGGGTGGGGTCGAGCGCCAGGAGGTGCTCCGCCTCCACCCGCATCGCCCGGTCCAGGGCCCGATGCTGGGCCGGCAGCGTCTCCAGGCTCCAGGCGAAGGAGGCGATGGCATCGCCGGCCGCGAGCAGCGGCAGGGACAGCGCATCCCGTGCCGCGGCATAGCCGGCGAAGGCCGCCGCGCTGCCCCGCGCCGCCGCGCGGGCCAGCAGTTCCGCATCCCGCAGCGCGCCGGTCATGCCATGCAGGGCCAGCGGGTCGGTGAAGCCGGCGGCATCGCCGACCAGCGCCCAGCCCGGGCCATGCGCCTGGCGCAGCGTGCCGCGCCGGCCGCCGAAGACGGTGAGGCGCCCCTCCGGCCGCGCCCCTGCCAGCGCCTTGGCCAGGGCCGGCGCGCAGGCCGCCAGCACCCGGCGGTACAGCGCGGCGGAGCCCTCCCCGGCCCCGGCGCGCAGCCGTGCCGCCGGCAGCGCGGCGAAGACACAGTGCCGCCCGTCACTGGTCGGGATCGCGCCGGCGCTCACGCCCTCCCGCCAGTACCGGCCAAGGCCCTCGGCGCGCAGGCCGGCCCAGTGATCGTAGAGGATGGCGCTGGCATGCAGCCCCTGGCGCAGCACCGGTGCCCCGGTCAGCCGGACAACGGCCGAGCCCAGCCCATCGGCGCCGACGACCAGCCCGGCGGCGATGCCGGCACGCCGGCCCGCCCCGTCCAGGATCACCGCGCCGGTGACGCGCCCATCGGCGCGGCGCAGCAGTTCCACCAGGCAGCAGCCGTGCCGCACCTCCGCCCCGGCCTCCCGCGCCGCATCCACCAGCACGCGGTCCAGCAGGCTCCGCCGCGGCGCGAAGAGCGCATCGCTGCCGGGGCCGGGCTGGGCGACCTCGACGCGGTCATCGCCGTAGTGGATGGCGGCGCGACGGATCGCCGGCGTCTCCGCCGCGATGCGCGGCAGCAGGCCCCAGCGCCGGAGCTGCAGCACCCCGCCCTGCGCCAGCGCATGGGTGGAGACGGTATCCGCGCCATAATGGCCGCGATCGATGCAGAGGACCCGGAGGCCGCGCCGCGCCAGCAGCATCGCGGTCGCGGCACCGGCGCAGCGTGCGCCGACCACCAGCACGTCGTAGCTCCTCCGTGCGAACATGGCACGCCCTTCCCGGTTCAGGCCGCGGCGCGGCAGGGTTGCACCAGATGGCCGAGGATCGCCTCGGCCAGTTCCGCGGCGTCCTGGCCGACGCCATCGATGAGGTTCGACCGCCGCCGCCGCATGAAGCGGAGGCCGAGGACGAAGAGGCCGGCTTCGGGCGTGACGCCGCCCCGATGGATGATCTCCCCGCCGGCATCCAGGACGGGGACCTGCAGCCAGCGATAGTCCCGGCGGAAGCCGCCGGCCCAGACCACGCTGCCGATGCCCTCCGCCGCCAGGTCCAGGCTGCCCGGCGCGGCGCCGGCGGCGATGCGCGGCGCCGCACAGGGCTCGCGCGGCGCGCCCTCCGCATCCGCGATGCCGTCGATGCGCGCGAGCAGGCGCAGCAGCACCTGCTGCGCCGCCGCGACCGTCTCGCGCAGGCCGTCCTCCAGTTGCAGCACGCCACCCACGGCGCCGGAGGCGCGGCCCAGCAGCCGCACGCCCTCCGCCTGCAGCGTGCCGAGATCGATGGTCCCGCCCTCCGGCCGGCCGACCAGCTGGAAAGAGGGCTGCCGCCGGGCCTGGAGGAGGTCGCAGACCTGCGTCACCCGCTCGTCCAGCAGCCCGCTGCGGTCCAGCCAGTGCCAGATGTCGCGCCCGCGATAGTGGCGCGGCAGGCGGGTATGCCGGCCGACCGAGAGATGCACCTGCCGGCCGGAGCGCTGGATCTCCTCCGCGAGCTGCACGCCGCTGGCAGAGGCGCCCACCACCAGCACCCCGCCCTCGGGCAGCTGCGACGGGTTGCGGTAGTCCGCCGTGGTGACCTGCCGGATCCCGGCGGGCAGCGCCCGCGCCCAGGCGGGAATGGCCGGCCGGTCGCAATGGCCGGTGGCGATGACCACCGCCTCCGCCTCCCAGAGCCCGCGGCTGGTGGCCACGCGGTAGCCATGCGGGCCGCGCCGGACCGCCTGCACCGTCACGCCGGGCTCCACCGGCGCCCGCATGGCCGCGGCATAGGCTTCCAGGTGGCGGGCGAATTCCCCGGCGGCCATGAAGCCATCCGGCTCGGCGCCGCGATAGGACCAGCCGGGCAGCCGGGCCATCCAGTTCGGCGTCAGCAGGCGCAGGCTGTCCCAGCGCTCGCTGCGCCAGCGCTCGCCGATGCGGCCACGCTCCAGCACGACATGCGCGACGCCGCGGGCGGCGAGGCAATGGCTCATCGCGAGGCCGGCCTGGCCGGCGCCGATGATGACGACGGGACTGCGCTGCATGGCTCTCTCCGGGGCATGGTCGGGCGGGCGGCGGGCCGGCGCGGTGGTCAGCGCCCCAGGGCGATGGTGACGGGCGCGCCCCAGGTCAGGATGTCGAGCACGGCGGAGCGGGCGCAGGCCTGGTCGAGGATCGCCTGCAGCAGCCCGGGCGGCGCGTCGCCCTCTATCCGGCAGGTCACGCGGATCGCCTGGAAGCCGGCCCGGACCTCCTCCGCCAGGCCGAGCACGCCGCGCAGGTCGACATCGCCCTCGGCCAGGCACTGCACCGATTGCAGCGTGACGCCGCGGGCCGCCGCGATGCTGGCGATGCCGGCGGTGAGGCAGCCGGCCAGCGCATGCAGCAGGTGCTCAAGCGGCGTCGGCCCCCGGTCCTGGCCGCAGAGCACCTTCGGGTGGTCGCTCTCGGTGGTGAAGGAGGTGGTGTGCCGCATCTCGGCGCCGGCGCCGTGGAAGCCGGCGATGGCGCTGCGGCACTGCATGCCGCCCAGCCATGTGCCCTGGGCGCGGAACTGGAAGCGGGCGAGCGAGGGCTGGTCGGCGACGGCGGCGATGGTGGCGAAGAGCCGCGGCGTGTCGACACCGTTGCGCGGCACCGGCAGCCGCTTCGGGGTGGGCATCCCGGGGGCGGGGGCGGGGGTGTCCATGGCGGCTCTCCTCGGCCTGGCATGGCGGGCGGCCTGCCCGCCGGGCGATGCCCGAGGGGTAGCGGGGCGCCGTGGGCGGCAGCGTGGGAGCCAGCGTGGAAATGCCGGCGGCAGGCGTGGGATCAGGCGGGGCAGCGGCTGCCGCGGGCGCCGCAGACCGTCGCCCGGCCGGGCCACCTGCCCGCACTTTGGGATAACCGCCGCCGGAGGGAGGCACCATCACGCGGCGACGTGCCGCCTTGCGGGATGGCCGACCTGACGCGGGGACGCGTCAGGCGCCTCCGCCGGCTGCCTCCGGTTCCGGTCCGCGGCGCCTGACCCTGGTGCGGCGGCCCGCCATCGCGCCGGAAGCCTCCACCTTTGGAGCAGGAACCGCCCAGGCCAGCGCGCCGGGCGTCACCCCTGCTCGATCGGCAGGGCCTCGTCCTTTGCCCATTCGCTCATCGAGGCATCGTAGACCGCGATGTCCCGGTAGCCGAGCTGGTGCAGGAGGAAGGCATCGAGCGTCGCCGCGATGCCGCCCCCGCAATAGAGCAGGATGCGCCTGGACGGATCCGCGCCGACCTCGGCGAAGATGCCGCCGACCTCCGCGGGCGGCTTCAGGGTGAGGGAGGCCGGATCGACCAGGGCCAGGGCCGGCACGTTGACGCTGCCCGGGATGCGGCCGGGGCGGCCATAGCGCGGGTTCTCCCCCTTGTGCAGGTCGGGCGCGAGCGCGTTGATCGTGCAGGCGCCCGCATCGCCGATCGCCGCCCTGACCTCCTCCTTGCCGATGAAGAGCCCGGGCCGCGGCCTGGCAACCAGAGAGGCCGGCGGATAGCGCGTCTCGGTCGTCTCGGTCGGCCGCCCTTCGGCCATCCATTTGTCGAAGCCGCCATCCAGGATCGCGGCATCGTCGAAGCCGATCGCCCGCAGCATCCACCAGACGCGCGTCGCCCATTGCATGCTCTTGCGCGCATAGAGGACCACGCGCGTGCCGCTGCCTATTCCCTTGGCCGCGAAGCGGGCGGCGAGGTCGTCGGCGGCCGGCATGGTGAAGTTGAACCTGCTCGAATTGTCGGAAAGCTCCCCCTGGAGATCGAGGAAGGCCGAGCCGGGAATATGGCCCTTGTCGTAGTCGGCGCGGCCGCTCTCCACCCGGTACGGCCTGCCGGTGCCCGTCTCATAGAGCAGGTAGGTCGTGCAATCGAAGAGGCGCAGGGACGGGTCGGAGAGGTTCGCCGCGAGCCATGCCGTATCGACGATGGCCTCGGGATGGGCATAGCGCGGTGCCGCTGGCATGGAGGTCCTCCCCGGGATCGGTGTCTTGGGCCGCGTGGTCGAGCCTGCGTCGAAGGTGCCCCGAAGCCGCCGGACCCCGCAAGCGCGGGCCGCGGTGACTGACGGAAGCGCCCGCAGGACGGGACCAGCGCGCTGCCGCCTGATCTGTCGCGTAGCGAGATCCGGCCTGGCGGCGTCAGCGATGCGGCCTACCTTGGCGATGCCGCCGCGTCCCGCCCCGCCCTGCGGCTTCGGGCCGGGGCGTCTGCGGCGGGCTTCGAGGCACGCTCAGCGACGAGCGGGTGGTGGTGCCCTGCCGCCGGGGACGCGCCGGCGGCGGCGGTCGCAGGCCGGGGTGCCGCCGCGTGGCGGTTGCCCGGATTGGCTGCGCGGGCAGACGGCACTGCCCGGCACCTCGCTGCCGCCCCGGCCTGTGAGGCGCTTCACCATGCCGGCCGCGATGCCGTGCCGGTTCCAGCCGGGACCGGGCTCGTCAGGCACGAAGCCCTGCCAGCCGCCGGCGAGATCGCATCCCGGCGGCAGGCAAGACCTCCGACGAGGTCGCATGGCCCAATGCGTCCTGGCAGGCGGGATGGGGCCACCCCTTCGCGCAGGACCAGGGCGCGCTTCAAGAAAAGGATACACACGATAAGTTTAATCTAAGCCAGCCCCCCTACACCCGCCCCAGCCGAGACCGGCGGAGCGATCCCGCCCCGTGCCGCGGCGGAGTGAAGGAACGGCAGGATGAACCAGGCTCTCGATGGCGCGGCGGGACCCGCCAGCCCCGGCACGGCGGATGGCGCGCCGATCGAGCGGGCCAGGATCTTCGGCCTGCCCCTCAATCTCTGCAGGCGCGTCGATGACGTCCTGGCCGCGGTCGAAGCCAGGCTGGACGCCGGCGAGACCTTCCTGACGACCTTCATCAATCCTTCGGCGGTCGCCCTGGCCCGTCGCAACACCGGCTACGCCAAGGCGCTCGCGCGCTTCGACATGGTGCTGCCCGACGGTATCGGGGTCGTGCAGGCCGTTGCCCGGCTGCACGGCCATGCCATCGCCCGCATCAGCTTCGACAGCACCTCCCTTGCCCTGCCGGTCTTCGCGCTCGCGGAGCGGAGCGGGCGCAGTGTCGTGCTGGTGGGCGGCGCACCCGGCGTCGCCGAGCGGGCCGCGGCGCATATCCGGGAGAGTTTCCCGAAGCTGGGCATCATCGCTGCCCTCGATGGCTATGGCGACCGCGCGTCGATGGTCGAACGGATCCAGGCGCTTCAGCCGGATATCGTCGTGTGCGGCATGGGCGCGGCAGCGCAGGAGGACTTCCTGCTCACGCTGGCCGGGTCCGGCTGGCGTGGCTGCGGCTTCACCTGCGGCGGGTATCTCGACCAACTCGGGGCGGGGATGCAGTATTATCCGGCATGGGTGGACCGTTCGAACCTCCGCTGGGCCTATCGGCTGGTCCGGGAGCCGCGCCGCCTCTGGCGACGCTACCTCATCGACTACCAGAGCTTCCTGCTGCTCCTCCTCCAGGCATCGCTGGCGCAGCGGCTTGCCTTGCGGGCGGGTCATCCGCACGACCGGCCCGACCCTGCATGGGGAGAGCCACCCGGCCTCTCTCCCGGTCGAAGGGCACGACCGGCACACCCTCCGATGCCCGGATGGGACGCTGCCCGCGGCGGCAGCCTCCGGCCCGTGACGGCACCGAACACCCCTGCGCGCCGCCGCCTCCTGCATGGCGCGGCGGCGGGCGCCGGGCTTGCCGCCTGGGCCGGCCTGCGCCCGGGTCCTGCCGCGTCGCAGGCGGAGCCGGCCTGGCGGCGGACGGCGCGGCTCGGGCCGGGCGTCAATCTCAGCCGCTGGCGCCAGTCCGGCGAAGGCAGGCCGCCGGGCGACGAGGAACACCTCGCCGAGGTGGCGGCACTCGGCTTCCGCCATGTCCGCCTGCCGGTGGACCCGGACCAGTTGCTGAAAGGCTGGGATGGACCTGCGGGCGAGGCAGCGCAGGCCATGGAGCGCGTCACCGCCGATATCGGCCGGATCCTGGCGCATGGCGTTGCGGTGATCGTGGACCTGCACCCTTCGGATGCGGTCAAGGCGCGGGCAGCCCGCGACCCGGCCGTGGCGGAGCGTCTTGTGGCGCTCTGGTCGCGACTGGCGGCCCGCCTCTCCGTGCTGGATCCCGAACGCGTGCTCCTCGAGACGCTCAACGAGCCGGGCGATGCCTTCGCCACCATAGCCGACTGGCTGGCGCTGCAGGGGCGGATGGTCGAGGCGATCCGCGCCGCCGCACCGCGGCACACCATCCTCGCCACGGGCGCACGAGCCTCGACCATCGGCGACCTGGGAGCGATCCCGCCCTATCCCGACGGGAATGTCGCCTACAACTTCCACTTCTACTCGCCCATGCTGTTCACCCACCAGGGCGCCGCCTGGCTCGGGCCCGGCTTCGCCCGGCTGCGCGGCGTTCCCTACCCGCTGACGATGACGGAGATGCGCCGCCTGGGAGAGGCGGCGAGGTCGGAGCCGGAGCGGCGGCTGATCGCGCGCGAGGCGGCCGGGGGACGGGACTGGAACCGCGCCACGATCGCGGCCGCGATCAGCCGGGCGGGCGACTGGTCGCGCCGCCATGGGCGGCCGGTGGTGTGCACCGAATTCGGCGTGTTCCGCGATGGCGGCGCTGTCCCCGCGGAACGGCAGCGTTACCTGGCCGATGTGCGGGCGGCCCTTCAGGGGCAGGCACAAGCCTGGACCCTGTGGGATTTCAGCGGCGGTTTCGGCGTCACCCGCGCGCCCCTCCGGGGGCGCGCGGCCAGGGATGCCGATGCCGGCATGCTTACGGCGCTCGGGCTCTGACACTGACCCGCACAGGACTGCCGCATGCCTGCGGCCTCAGCCGCCGATGGCGGCTGCCGGCCAGGACCTATGCGGGCGGGTATGAAGCAGCCCGGTTGCGCCGTCTCAGGACGCCCGCAGGCCTGCCAGGCCCGGCCCCTGCCCCCGACGCGGGCCGGCGAGCCCGGACAAGCGGGGCGGCGTGAAGAGCAGTCTCGCGGGGGAGCGCCGCACCAGCACCGCGGCGCCAAAGCTCAACGCCACGGCCAGGACAACACAGGCCAGGTAGAGACCCGCCCCCTCCGCCAGGCCGGACCGGATCAGGACGGGGCGCAGGGCCGCGATGACCAGGATATGCAGGACGTAGATCTCCAGCGAGACGGTGCCGAAGCCGGCCATGCCTTTATGGAGCAGCCGGGACGGGTTCAGGCAGGAGGCGAGCAGGATGACCCCCGCGATGCCGAGCGCCGAGACCGGCATGGATTGCGGCAGGTAGCGGGTATCGGCAAGGGCCGGTGCGACCAGGCCGAAGACCAGCATGGCCGCGAGGCCCAGCCCGGCCCGGACGGGAAGGTGGCTTCCGGCGATGGCGCCCGGCAACCAGCCCGCCAGCAGGAAGCCGAGCACGAACCAGACATAGAGCGCCCGATGTGGCACCAGGGTCCGCACGAAGACCTCGTCCTGAAGCTGCGCCCCTGAGACGCCGACCGAGAGTGCGAGAGCGATGGCGACAGGCAGAACCAGCGACGCCCGGCAACGCAGGAGGACCGGAATGGTCGCCGTGTAGAGGATCAGCGCCTGCAGGAACCACAGGTGCGATTGCGGGAAGAGCGGCGACAGCAGGAGCTCGGCAAGGTCGCGGTCGTTGCGCGCCGTGGGGAACAGGTGCCAGAGCAGGTTGTAGGCAAAGGCCCAGATCACGAAGGGCCAGGCAATCCGCGACATCCGGCGCAGGACGAACTCGCCCCGGGCCGGGCTTGAGGAGAGGCGGATGGCGAATCCCGCCAGGAAGACCAGGAGCGGCATGCGGACCAGGTCCGCCGCGGCCAGCCAGGTCGCCAGATAGTCCGGCAGCGCCACGCCCGAGCCCCGCATCCCGGTATCGACATGGTAGGCGACCACGGCGATCACCGCCGCGCCCCTTGTCGCATCGATCCAGTTCACCCTCTCGCCGGCCTTCATCCTCGACATCCCTCCCGACACGGACTGCTATGCGCCCGGACGGATGGTCCCGGCTGAAGCCCGGATGTGGTCGGAGGAAGGCGGCGGGCCGCCCCTCCCCTGTCCAGGCAGCGATGGGTCTAGCGGCCGCCGCTTAGGCCAGCCTTAGGGTCCGCCGCGAGAACCGGAAGCGACCTCGCCGGGGATGGCGCCGCGCGCCCCTCCTGCCATCCTCCGCGCCAGGGCCCGCCGGATCTCATGCCGGAACCAGGGAATGACCGCCGCGGCATAGGCGGCACCACCTGCCAGGACCATGGCACCGAAAAGCGTCGCGGCTCCGGCCTGCGGCTCGAGCCAGGCCCGGATGCCGAGCACCACCGCCGCCATGGCCAGCGTGCCCATCGCTGCCGGCAGCAGCGCCAGCACGTAGTCCCGCGGTGCGAAGCCGCAGGCGCGGCGCACCAGGGCGAAATGCAGCGGGAAGAGCAGGATCGCCTTGGCGAGGATCGCCAGCGCCACCAGGGCGACCCCGTGCCGGACCGCCGCCAGCACCAGCACGGTCCCGAGGATGAAGGCGACGCTCTGGACCAGCAGCCAGCGCTGCGGCTTGCCGATCGCCCGCAGCAGCGTGCCGTTCAGCATGGCAAGGGTCCCGACCAGGGCCTCGGCCATCAGGATCTGCACGAGGGGCACCGCGGGACGCCAGTTCTCCCCGAACAGCGCGGGCACCAGGAGGCCTGCCACCAGCCCCAGGCCGGCCAGGCAGGGGAAGGCCGCAAGCGAGAGGAAGCGCAGCGCGGCCAGATAGGCCCGCCGGAGCGCAGCCCGGTCCGAGCCCGCGCGGGCGAGGAGCGGCAGGGCGAGGAGCCGTAGCCCGGTGCCGACAATGAGTTCGAGGGTCAGGGCCTGGACCCGCCCGGCCACGCTGTAGAGCCCGAGTTCCGCCGGGCCGCGGAACCGGCCGAGCAGGAAGCGATCGAGATTGGCCGAGCTGAAATCGACGGAGCGGAACAGGCTGGCGCTGCGGAAATAGGTCAGCACGTCGCGCGGCGGCAGGCGGCTGAGGCGCGGCCGGAAGGGCGCGGCACCCCAGGCTACCGCGGCCGTGACGGCCCCGAGCACGACCTGCTGCATGACCAGCGCCCAGACGCCATGGCCCTGGCGTGCGAGCAGCACGGCCGCGACGGCGGCCAGCCCGTTGGCCATGGTGGTGCGCAACGCCAGCTTGCGGAGCGCATAGGCACGCCGGAGCAGCGCATCCGGCACGATCGCCAGCCCGTCGAAGACGAGCCGCAAGGCAAGCACCGGCAGGACTGCGCTGAGCGCCGGATTCCCGAAGAAGGCGGCCGCAAGGCCGGCCGTGGCGGCGGTGAGCAGCGCGAAGCCGAGGCCGAGGGCGAGGCCGGTCCAGAAGGTCGCGTCGCGCTCCGCATCGCCGAGTTCGGATCGCCGGACGATCGCATCGCCCAGCGTCTCCAGCAGGAAGATCTGCCCGAGGCCGGCAATGATCCAGGCGATGGCCATGGTGCCGAAATCCTCGGGCGTGACCCAGCGCGCGACGAGGACGAAGGAGACGAGGACGGGAAGCTGCGTTCCCAGCCCGAACAGCACGGACCACTTGGCCCGGTCGGCCCATTGCCGCCCGGTGGCCGCGGCTTCCGCCGTCCCGCTCACCGCCGCCCGAGCCCGGCGGCACGGAGCCCCCTGCGGCAGGCCGTCCAGGTCGCGCTGGCGGCGCGGGCGAGCGGCGAGACGCTGGACTTCCAGTTCTTCTCCCAGAAATGCACCGCCAGCGTGCGCGGGGTGATGCAGTCCGGCGAGAACTCCTCCTCCCAGCTGAAGGGGTAGAAGACATCCGTCGGCAGGACGGCAACGTCCTTCACCATCACGCCCGCATCGGCATAGTGGTCCAGCCCCTCCTCACGCAGGAGCCTGGTGATGAGCTTCGGGCCGAATTGCGTCGGTCGCTCCAGGCCGAAGGGGCCACCCTCGCTGCGCAGGACGCGGTCCAGCGCCTTGCCGATGAACCAATGCCCGGGCTCCGCACCGAAAGCGGCGTTGCAGACCCAGTCCGCGTTGTCCTGCTCCACCTGGAAGCCGAAGAAGCACCGGTGGTGCAGCAGCGGGTCCAGCGGCTTCACCACCTCGACATCCGTGTCGAGATAGATGCCCCCATGCTCCCGCACCGCCCAGAGCCGGACGGCATCCGCCACCTTGGCCCATTTCCGCTCGCGCAGAGCACGCCCGACGAAACCGCCACCGAGGGAGGGATCGATATTGTGCTCTCCCCAATGGACGATCGCGTAGTCCGGGTTGAGCCGGCGCCAGCTGTCGATGAAACGCTCGACCTGCGGCGGCACCGGGCCGCCGACCCAGACGTAGTGCAGCGTCTTCGGAATCATGGGATGTCTCCCTGCGTGCCGGCGAGTGGCCGCGCGCCCGGTTGCAGCAGCGGCAGCGTGCCATGGAGGATACGGGGACGGTCGCCATTCCCGATGAGGACACCGCAGAACAGCATCAGCAGCCCCAGGGCATAGGGCGAGTAGGCTTCCTCCTGGAAGATGCCATTCACCACGACCATCGCCAGCGCGATGAAGGCGATATCCGTCGGCCGCGGCCCGGCGGGGAGGCGCCAGGCCGCTCCACCGGCCGGGCGGGCCGCGCGCAGCACCGCGAAGAAGACGCAGAACAGCGCCAGGGCGCCGATGCCCAGCTGGTACAGCAGGACCCCGACCGCGCTCTCCAGCGCAAAGTCGACACCCAGCCGCTGCAATTCCTGCCAGTCGAGCGCCTCTCCCTTCAGCTCGGTGGAGAGGTTGCCGCCGGCGCCGATCCCGTGCCCGAGCGGATTCCTGAGGAAGCCCCGGAGGCCGCCGAGGAAGCCGATCACGTGGAAGTCGCCCTGCTGGAGGCCATGCGTCAGGCCCAGGCCGACATAGGCCACGGTCAAGGTTGCGCCGGCCGTGAGCAGGAGCCGCCGGTTTCCGGCCAGGCGCCACGGCACATACAGAGCAAGGCTTGCCACCAGCAGGATCAGCGCCCCCTTCACGCCGGCCAGGACCAGCAGGGGCAGCACGATGAGCAGCAGCCAGGACTGCCGCAGCGCCACCGCGACGATGCCCGCGACGGCGAGCACATAGGCGTAGCTGATCGCATGCTGGTTCGGCCCGGCGAAGCGGAAGGAGGTCGCGGTCGAGGCGCTGCCGGTGATGTTGAAGAGAACCTGCGTCCGCGCCCGCACCAGGTCATCGGGGGAGAGCAAGGGCCAATCCGCATTGGCGGGGCCGTATTTCAGGTTCATGTAGGACACCGCGCCGGTGGAACTGTAGTAGACATGCGGCGCCATGACCTCGACGAGCGTCAGCAGCAGCCCGCAGACGAGGGCGACGAGGAAGCCGGTGGCGACGGTGCGGTAGCCGAAGACCCGCCCGACATCGAGGCCGACCAGCAACGCGAGCAGCATCGACACCGTGACCCGGAAATACACCGCCGCCGACATCGCGGAGCTGCGAGCCGCGCCGAGCGCCGCATAGGCCAGGGTGACGAGAAGAGCGAGGCAGACCAGGCGCGCCAGCACGGTCACCCGCCGGTCCGTCCGCGCAGGCTCCAGCCACAGGATGCGCGCGGCCGCGATCGCCGCGAGCACCACGGACAGGAGGAACGTGGTGCCCTGCAGGCTCCGGAAGGTGGTGTTGTCCATGCCCGCCGAGAAGAAGGCGATGAACCAGTTCTGGTAGAGCAGGACGGAGAGGAACACGGCGAGCCCGGCGAGCGGCCGCCACGCATAGAGCACCCCGAGGAAGGCCACGCCGAGGCCCGCCAGCGCGACGCTGCCCTCCCGCACCAGCAGGACATGGCAGGCGAGACCAAGGAAGGCCACCACCTGCCAGCCCATGGCGTGCAGGACGGTGTCGCGCACCGGCAGCTCCTCGACGGGGGCGGCCGGCATCACGGCGTGCCGCGATGGCGGGAAGGATGCGGCGCGGGAGAGATGCGCCGGGGCACCGCCGTTCACCGCGACCTCCGCCCGTCGGCGTAGTAGCGCTGCATCGCCGGGGAGAACATCACCGCGTCGCCATGGCCGTAGCGGGCGTTCTTGCGCGTATCGACCATGGTCAGGACCACGCCCGGAACCCGTCCGCCGGCGGCCAGCACCTGCCGCAGCGCGGTGGCGACCGTGGACCGGGGCGTGTGCATCCAGCGCGTGAGGAACAGCGTCTGGTCGGCATGCCGCGCTAGGCGCCAGATATCGGCCCCGACCAGCGCCGGGGCGGCATCGATCACCACGAGGTCGTAGCCGCGCTCCAGCTGCTCCAGCACCTTCTCCAGCCGCTCGGAGGTGAGCAGGCGCGAAACCTCGCTGCCCCGCGACGCGCCCGCCGGCAGAAGCCACAGCCCTGCCTCCGGGTCGTGGCGGACCGCATCCTCGGCCTTCGTGGCACCGCGCAGCACCTCGGCCAGGCCGGACGCCTCGCCCCCGCTTGCCGCATTCGGCGAGCCCCGGAGGTCGGCATCCATCAGGAGGACGCGCAGGCCCCGCCCGGCGGCGGCGCGGGCCAGCGCCTGCGCCGTCGTCGTCTTGCCCTCGCCCGGCATCGCCGAGGTCAGCAGCACGCTCCGCGGCGGCCGGCCTTCGGCGGGCAGCAGCACCCGGGCGCAGAGATCGGCGGCCGCATCCTCCGCGACGGCGCGGTCGCGCCGCCCCCGCACCAGCGGCAGGATGCCGAGCGGGTTCAGCCCGAGGATGCGCCGGATGTCGTCCATGCTGCGGAAGCCGCGGCTGCGTGCCTCGGCGAGCAGGCCGGCCAGGCCGCCGAAGCCGAGCGAGACGATGAGGGCGAGCGGCAGCAGGATCTTCCTGTTCGGCGCGTAGGGTTCGCGCGGCGCCACGGCGCGCGAGACCAGCCGGGCATTGGCCGCCTGGAAGCCGCTGGCCTCCGGGCTCGTCCCGCGGGCGCGGGCGAGGAAGCTCTCGACGAGCGCCCGGTCGGCCTCCGCCTCGCGCTGGAGGTCCTGCATCTGGACCTCGACGGTGCCGAGCCGGGCGACCTGGGCACGCAGGTCGTCGACGCGCTGGGTCAGGCCCGCCTCGGCCTCGCGGGCAAGCCGCAGGTCGCTGCGGAAGCTGGCGAGGATGCGCTGCGCCTCCGCCTGGATCCGCGCCCGGACATCGGCCAGTTCGGCGCTGGTGGCAGCGAGGGTCGGGTGCCGGGACCCGAACAGCGCCGTCTGCTCGGCCTGGCGGGCGGCGATCTGCGACTCCTGGGCGCGCAGCTGCTGGATCGTCTGGGATCCGAGGACGGCGGCCAGGCCTTCCATGTTGCGCGCGGCGAGAGCCCGTTCGGCCTCTGCAAGGCGGGCCGTTGCCTCGCCCTGACGGGCACGCGCCGCGGTGAGCTGCTGGTTGACCTCGGCGATCTCCTGCCTGAGGAGGTCGGCCTCCCGGTCGCCACGCGCGACGCCACGGACGAGGCCCTGCGCCGCGCGGAACTCCTCGACGGCCCGTGCCGAGGCCCGCGCCCGGACGCGCAGCTCGTCCAGGCGCTCGTTGATCCAGGTATTGAACTCCCGCGTCTCCGCGGCGCGGCGGGCAATCTGGCCGGCGACGTAGAGCTCGGCCATGGTGTTGGCGATCCGCGCCGCCTGCATTGGGTCGGGCGCGCGCAGGCTGATCTCGATGGCGCGCGACCGGCCGATCAGGCTGACCCGGAGATGGCGCAGCAGGCCGCTCACCGCGGCATCGATCGCCTGCTCGTCGCCGGCCGCCGGCAGTTCCGGCGCGGCCTCCCCCGTCAGCGTTCCAAGCAGGGAGGGACGGAGCTCCCGGTTGAAGGTCGGGTCACGCTCCAGCCCAAGATGGCGCACCACCTGCCCGAGCAGCTCGCGCGACTGCAGGACCTGCAACTCGTTCGTCGCCGTCTCGCTGTTGACCGGCACCTCGGTTGCACCTTCCGCGGTGGCGGCGGGCAGCCGCCTTGCCTCGATCAGGACGGTGCTCGAGGTGCGGTAGACCGGCGGCAACGCCGTGACGACGGCCGCGGAAAGGCCGAAGCACAGCGCCGTGGTGGCGCCGATCAGCCACTTCCGCCGCCACATGGCGGAGGACAGGTCACGCAGGATGTTGCGCTCACCATTCGTGGACGACATGTCGGTCACCCATTCCGGTGACTGGCGGGTGCTGATCAGCGGCTCGGTATTCATGGCGTATGTGACGCTCCGGTTTCTTTGCCCCCGCGGCCGGGGCGACATGCGTGAAGGGGAGAGTGGGCAGGCGCGCCGGTTCTGTCGGTGGAGCTAACGCGGGCGCTTAACGCGCATTACGCGGAAGCGGCTTCCCGGGGACAGGCGCGATGCGGTCCGGACTCAGCGCGCGCTCGGGTCGTGCAGCATCTTGAAGCCGGTCTTCGCCAGGATGCACAGGTCGAGAAGCAAGGAGCTGGAGGCGATGTACTCGATGTCGTAGCGGACCCGCTGGGCGAGATGCTCGATCGTGTCGGCCGGGCCGCGGTATCCCTTGATCTGCGCAAGGCCGGTGATGCCGGGCTTGGCGCGGTAGCGCTGGAAATAGGCGGGCACCGCCTCCGCATTCGGGCGTCCCTCGACGGTCATGCCGAGCGCATGCGGCCGTGGCCCGACCAGGGACATCTCGCCGCGCACGACGTTCAGCAACTGCGGTAGTTCATCCAGGCTGGTCCTGCGCAGGACATGCCCGACCGGCGTCACGCGGGGGTCGTTCCGTTCGGTCTGCCGCGCCGCGAGACGGTCCTCGCACTCCACTCGCATCGTACGAAACTTGAAGACGCGGATCACCGAGCCGTTCTGACCCCAACGGTCCTGCACGAAGAGAACGGGACCAGCGCTCGAGAGCTTCACGGCGGCAGCCACGGCCAGCAGAACGGGCGAAAGCAGGACGAGCAGAACCAGCCCCAGAAGGAAGTCGAACACATCCTTCGGGGTGAAAAAGAGGCCGTTCCAGGCGGAACGCCGGCCGTCACCGGCGGGGCCGAAATTGCCAGCGCCGTCCATTGCAAGGGAAGTGGTATCGGATGCCATTGAAATCGCCCTCGGCTCGCCATGGCCGAGGGAGAGCAGCGGCTCCGCATCGGCTTCGATGGAAGCGGGTCTAGGGCGCCAACCTTAGGTCAGCCTGACGCGCTGCTTGCCGCTGCGGAACATCAGGACAGGTTGTCGGCCATGCCTGGCCTTCCGTTGCGGCGATGCGGGCAGAACGGAACCAACGGCGCAGGGCGCCGTTTCGGTGCCTTCGTCGGTGCTCGTTGTCATCATATGCCGGGATGGACCGTCGCGCCGCATGCGTGTGCTCTATATCGAAGACGACGATGTCCTGGCCCGCCTCGTGCAACTCGGCCTCAGGCGCACCGGGCTTGCAGTCGATCACGCGGCGACGGCCGAGGAAGGATTGTCGGCACTCGACAGCATCGCCTATGACGCGGTGGTGCTGGACCTCACCCTGCCGGATGCCGATGGGCTGACCGTCCTCAGGCAGCTCCGGGCGCGACGAAACACCACGCCGGTGTTGATCCTGTCAGCGCGGAACAGGATGACCCAGCGGGTCGCCGGCCTTGATGCGGGGGCGGACGATTACCTGCCGAAGCCATTCGAGGTGCCAGAGCTCGCGGCCCGGCTGCGTGCGCTCGCACGACGGCCAAGAACCCTCATCGGCGCCGAGCTGACCTGTGCCAACCTGACTTACATCCCTGCCGAGCACACCATGCGGGTCGGCGGAAATTCCATCCCGCTGCCACGTCGGGAAGCATCGGTCCTGGAGATCCTGATGCGCAATGCCGGGCGCCCCGTCAGCAAGCCCATACTGGAAGAGAGACTCTACGCCTTCGGGGAGGAAGTGGCCTCGAACGCCGTCGAGGTGCACATCCACCACCTGCGGAAGCGGCTGGCTGCGGCAGGCGTGACCGCGAGGATCGAGACACGGCGCGGCACCGGGTACCTGATCGCCGCGGCAGGGCCGGGCGTCGCGCCGGGGCGGGACGCCTAGCAGGCCAGGCGAGGCGGACGGCCCCGCTCCGGCCCTGGCTGGTCAGGCATCCCGGCCAGCCCCTCCCCTCATCCGCCGGGGAAACGCGCCGGGTCTTGCCAGCCTGCCGTCCCCGGGCATCCGCCCCCGGCCTTCCCTGGCGCAGCGTGCAATCCGGTGACGCAGTCGGGCGTTGACCATCTCCCGCTCCGAACCTGCACCTGGTGACATCGTGCCACTCTCAGACCCGCCCCGGCACCCTGGCCCCGCGCCGATCCCCGGAGGCGAGGCCGAGCGGCTCGCCGCCCTGCACGAACTCGACATCCTGGATACGCCGCCGGAGAGCGCCTTCGACCGCATCGTCGATCTCGCCGTGGACATCTTCCACGTGCCGGTCGCCCTGATCTCGCTCGTCGACTCCGGTCGGCAATGGTTCAAGGCGAAGCGCGGCTGGGACATCGAGGAGACGGCCCGCGACGTCGCCTTCTGCGCGCATGCCATCCTGACCGACGGCGTTTGCCTCGTGCCCGATGCACTGCACGACGAACGCTTCCGCGCGAACCCGTTCGTCGGGCAGGGGCCGAGGATCCGCTTCTACGCTGGCGCGCCGCTCAGGACCGCCGAAGGCCACAGGATCGGCACGCTTTGCATCATCGATACCAGGCCACGCGACGATTTCGGCGAGGTCGGGCGCGCCATCCTCGAGCGCCTCGCCGCACTGGTGATGGACGAGTTCGAATTGCGGAAGGCACGTGTGCGCCTCAGGGAGAAGCGCGGGCGGCTCGAGCGGCAGGCGGCCGAACTCGCAGCTGCCAGCGCCGAGGCCGAGCGGGCGCGGTACCGGCTGCAGGAACTCATCGAGCACCTGCCGGTCGGCGTCGTCCTGACCAATCCCGACCTCACCGTCGCCGCCTCGAACGCAGCCTGCCTCGGGCGGCTCCTCGGCCTGCCGCCCGCCCGCCTCGCCTCCGGGGCACCACTCGAGTCCTTCCTGCGCCTCCTGGCCGAGCGAAGCGCCTCCGGCCCCGATGACGTCGAGGCGACGATCGCGGCCTATCTCGATCCCATCCGGCAGAAACAGGCGCTGCATATCGAGACCGTCCTGGCCGACGGCCGCCGGCTGGAGAGCCGGGGCCGGCCGCTTGGCGACGGAAGCGCGGCCATGGTGCTGATCGACGTCACCGAGGCGCGGGAGCGCGAGCGGGAGCTGGTGGCCGCCAGGGAGGAGGCGGTGGCGGCGAACCAGACCAAGAGCGAGTTCCTCGCCAATATGAGCCACGAGATCAGGACGCCGATGAACGGCATCATCGGCATGAACGCGCTGTTGCTCGACACGTCACTGAGCGAGGAGCAGCGGCACTACGCGACGGCGATGCGCGACAGCGCCGAAATCCTGCTGGCCGTGATCAACGACATCCTCGACGAGGCCAGGCTGGAAGCCGGGAAGATCGAGCTGGTGCAGGCGGATTTCGACCTGGAGGAACTCGTGCACGGGGTGCTCGAGATCCTCGCGCCGCGTGCGGCGGAGAAGAGCATCGAGATCGGTGCCTTCATCCACCCCGGGCTCCCGGCCCGGCTCTGCGGCGACGCCATGCGGCTGCGCCAGGTGCTGATGAACCTCGTCGGCAATGCGGTGAAGTTCACCGAGCGCGGCTCCGTCGAGGTGACGGTCTCCACCGGACCCGCCCCCCCGGACCGGATCGGCCTGCCGTTCGAGGTGAGGGACACCGGCATCGGCCTGCGTGCCGGGGACCGGGAGCGGTTGTTCGAGAAGTTCACCCAGGCGGACAGTTCCATCACCCGCCGCTTCGGCGGCACCGGGCTCGGGCTTGCGATCGCCCGCGGGCTGGTGACGCTGATGGGCGGCCAGATCGGGGCCGAGGGCGAAGCCGGGAAGGGCTGCACCTTCTGGTTCACCGTCGCGCTCCAACCCGCCACGACCGAAGCGATGTCCTCCGAAGGGGTGCGCGCGGCGCTGAAGGGCCTGCGGGTCCTCGTCGTGGACGATGCCGAGATGAACCGGCGGCTCCTCCGCCGGCAGTTGGAACGCGCGGGCGTCGCCGTCACCGAGGCGGAGGATGCCTTCGCCGGCTTCGCGGCCCTGGAGCGAGCCTGGCACCGCGGCGAGCCCTTCGACCTCGCCATCCTGGATCAGATGATGCCCGGCATGCCTGGCGAGGCCCTCGCCGAGCGGATCCGCCGGGATGAGCGCCTGGGCGAGACGCGGCTCGTGCTCCTGTCCTCGCTCGGCGCGCCGTCGCGGGACGACAGGGCCGGCCGGGCGGGCTTCGACGCCATGCTTACCAAGCCGACGCGGCCCCAGACGCTCATGGAGGCGCTGGCGCGCCTCTTCGACCGGGCGACGCAGCGCGGCCCGGTGGCCACGCCAATGCTGCCGCCCCCACCCTTGCGGCAGGCGCCCGGGGTGGGGACGCGCCGTGTCCTTCTCGCGGAGGACAACAAGGTGAACCAGACGCTTGTTGTCTCGCTCCTGCGCAAGGGCGGGATCGAGGTCGAGGTCGCGGAGAACGGCGAGGAGGCGGTGAGGGCCGCGGCGCGCGGCCGGTACGGGCTGGTGCTGATGGATGTGCAGATGCCGGTCCTGGATGGCCTGGAGGCGACGAGGAGCATCCGTGCCCTTCCCGGCGCGGCCGGCCGTGTTCCCATCATGGCGATGACGGCGCACGCGATGCAGGGTGACCGGGACAGGTGTATCGCCGCAGGCATGGATGACTACGTCTCCAAGCCGATCGATCCGGAGGTCTTTCTTGCCACTGTCGAGCGGCTGCTCGCCGGTCCTGGGGGCGGCGATTCCGGCGCGACGCCGGCAGAAGGCCCGGATGGGCCTGGGGCGGCGGAGCCGCCGCTCGTCGAGGAGAGGCGGCTCGATGCCCTGCGGGCCACCCTCCTGCCGCAGGACTTCCCCGATCTCCTCTCCTCCTGGCTTTCCGGCACCGAGAAGGCGCTGGGCCAGGCAATCGGCCTCGTGGAGGCCCGGGACTGGGCGAGGCTCGGCCGCCTTGCACATGGCCTGGTGGGCTCGGCCGGCGTGTTCGGGGCCCTGCGGCTCGAGCAGGCGGCGCGGCGCGCCGAAGAGGCCTGCGGCGAGGCGGCCGAGAACGGCCCCATGAGGCCGGGCGAGGCCGAGCGCGCCGCGGCGGTGTTGCTGGCGGTCGGCCAGAATACCATCGGGGCCATGCGGGCACGCAGGGACGCGCCCCAACGTCATGCCGCCTCCGGCTGAGAACCTGCCGGATGGTTCATCCGGGCTATGACGGGCTCTGGCGGCGGCACCTTCCCGGCCAGGGATGTGCCATGCGCGGCCCACCGGTTTGGCTGCGTCACCCGACCTCCGAAGCGGCCGCTGCGGTGGCCTGCCTGGCCCCACCAGCGGATTGCGTTCAGAACTGAACGCTCATCCGCTTGTGCTCCTTGTTTTCCGAGCAGAGTCACGCCTTCGGTCGTTCACGCCCGTCCGCGATCTGCTCTAGCCATCCTCCACCACCGGCCGCCCGGTCACGAAGCGCCAGTGGTGCCAGAGGAGACGCGCCGCCAGCGACCGCCAGGGCGCCCAACCACGCGCGATCTCCGCCAGCGCCTTCGGCGCCGGCCGCGCCGGAAGGCGCAGCAGATGCGCCGCGCTTGCCGCCAGCGCCAGGTCGCCCCGGGGGAACACATCCGGCCGCGCTTCGGCGAACAGCAAGTGGACCTCCGCCGTCCAGGGCCCCAGCCCCTTCACCGCGGCGATATGCGCGACGGCCTCCTCGTCACCCATCGCCGGCAGCGCCGCGAGATCCAGGCGTCCCTCCAGGCAGGCCGCGGCCAGGGATCGCGCATGCGCCGCCTTGGGGCGCGACAGGCCGGCGACGCCGCAGAGCGTCGCGTCATCCATCGCCAGCAGTCCGGCGGGGTCCAGCGCACCGGGCAGGGCGGAAAGCCGCTTCCAGATCGCCGCCGCCGCCTGGTTGCTGATCTGCTGGCCGCAGATCGCCCGCAGCAGCCCGGGGAAGCCCCTCTGCCGCACCCGCCAGGCCAGCGGCCCGGCCGTTCGCTCGATCACTGCCAGCCGCGGGTCCGCCGCGACCAGCGCCGTGATGCCGGCGCGGGCCCAGGGGGGCGTGGTTCCGGGCGCCTCGGGGCAAGGGGGGGACGGCGGCGGGGTGGCGGGGAAGGAGGGGACCATCCCCGCCGCCGTTAGCAGATCGGCGCCGGGAGGGGGATGGAGAGCGGCGCCGACCGCACCGTGGAAACTGCGCCCGCGATGTTGCTGCGCGAAGCCCCGGCGGGTGCCGAATTGCAACAGCCTGCAACCGGCGTGGCTTCAGCAACATGGCGCAACAGCCGCCCGCGCAATCACCCCGCAGGCGCGCTATGTAACAGCCACCATGGAGCCGCAACCCCACATCCTGGTCGTCGATGACGACCGCGAGATCCGCGACCTTCTCTCGAAATTCCTCGAGCGCCAGGGCATGCGCGTCTCCGCCGCCCGGGACGCGAAGGAGGCCCGGAAGCTCTGGCCGCTCGGCCGCTACCACCTGGTGGTGCTGGACCTGATGCTGCCGGGCGAGAGCGGGCTCGACTTCGCCAAATGGCTGCGGACCCAGGGAGAGGTGCCGATCGTCATGCTGACGGCGATGAGCGAGGAGACCGACCGGATCGTCGGCCTGGAACTGGGGGCCGATGACTATCTCGGGAAGCCCTTCAACCCGCGGGAGCTGCTGGCGCGCATCCGCGCCGTGCTGCGCCGGGCGAATGGCGAGCCGGGCGCGGCCAAGGAGCCGCCGGCCAAGGCCATCCGCTTCGCCGGCTGGACGCTGGAGCCCGCCCGCCGCCGCCTGCTGAACCCGGACGGCGCCGAAGTGCCGCTGACCGGCGGGGAGTACGAGCTGCTGCAGGTGCTGGTCGAGCGGCCGAACCGCGTGCTGACCCGCGACATGCTGATGGACCTGCTGCGCGGCCGCCAGGCCGGGCCCTTCGACCGGGCGATCGACGTCGCCGTCTCCCGGCTGCGGCGCAAGCTGGAGGATGACGGGCGCAACCCGAACCTGATCAAGACCGTCCGCGGCGGCGGCTATGTCCTGGCCGCGACGGTGGAGAAGGGGTGAACCAGCTCTCCCCTCCCCCGCCGGCCGAGGCGCCGGCGCGCCGCCCCTGGCGGTTCTGGCCGCAGAGCCTCGCCGGCCGCACCGCCCTGGTCCTGCTGCTGGCGCTGGCCGCGGTGCAGGCGGCCGGTCTCACCATCCATGCGCTCGACCGCGTGGACCTGCAGCGCTTCGCCCAGGCACGGGAAATCTCCCAGCGCGCCATCAGCGCCTGGCGCACCGTCATGCTCGCCCCGCCGGACCGGCGGGCGCAGATGCTGGCGGAGCTGGAACTGCCGAGCGGCCTCTCCGCCACGCTGGACGAGCTGCCGCTGGCGCAGCCGCACCACCCGCCCATGCCCCTGCCGGTCGCGCGGCTGCTGCGGCTCGATCTCTTCGGCGGCGGCCCGCCGCGCTTCCGCCCGCGGGAGATCCTGACCGCCTGGGTGCCCAACGGCCCCATCTTCATCGCCAGCCTCCGGCTGCCGAGCGGCGAGTGGCTGAACCTGCGCATCCACCTGCCGCCGCCCCGGCCCTGGCATTCCGAGACCTTCCTGATCGCCTTCCTGGCCATGACGCTGGCGGCCGGCCTGCTCATCCTCTGGGCGGTGCGGCGGCTGACCCGGCCGGTGCGGGCGCTGGCGGCGGCGGCCGAGCGGCTGGGCCGCGACGTGAACGCGCCCCCCCTGCCGGAGGTGGGGCCGAGCGAGGTCGCCACCGCCGCGCATGCCTTCAACACCATGGCCGAGCGCATCCGCCGCTTCGTCGGCGACCGCACCCAGATGCTGGCCGCCATCGGCCATGACCTGCGCACGCCCATCACCCGCCTGCGCCTGCGCGCCGAGTTCATGGAGGATGACGAGCAGCGCCGGAAGATGCTCGCCGACCTCGACGAGATGGAGGCGATGGTGGCCGCGACGCTGGCCTTCGCGCGGGACGATGCGGCGGCGGAGCCGACCACAGCGGTCGATATCGCCGCGCTCTGCCGCACCGTGCTGGACGAGGCGGCGGACGCGCATCCGGACCTCGCGGAGGCCATCGCCTATCAGGGGCCGGAGCGGCTGACCGCGCCGGTGCGGCCCGTCGCGCTGAAGCGGGCCATCGCCAACCTGGTCGGCAATGCCCTGGCCTATGGCGGGGCGGCGCGCCTCACCCTGGCACCGCCGGAGGCGCCGGGGCGACCGCTGCGCCTGACCATCGAGGATGACGGCCCCGGCATCCCGCCCGAGGAGCTGGAATCGGTGTTCCAGCCCTTCCGCCGGCTGGAGGGCAGCCGGAACCGGGAGACGGGCGGCACCGGCCTCGGCCTGCCGATCGCGCGCAACATCTTCCGCGCGCATGGCGGCGACGTGGTGCTGCGCAACCGGCCCGAAGGCGGCCTGGCGGCGCTGGCGACCCTGCCGGGCTGAGGCAAGCGGCCGGGCGGGGCCGCGCCCCCGGGCCGCCTGCCGGTGCGGTGGACGCCGATGCGCCGGACGGCATGCCCGGCCGCTGGCGCCCGGCCTCGCGCACCGGTCGGCCGGGGCGGCCGCCGCGCGTGGCAAGGCCCCGCCGCCGCCCGGTCCCTGCAAGCGGCACACCGAGGTGGATGCCGAGGGAGAGGGCGGCTGCCGTGGCGCCTCCCGCTCCACCGGCGGGGCCGGCAGGCCGGCTTGCCGCCGGGTTCACGCCCCATCATGGTGCCGCCACCATGACACAGGGGAAAAGTGGGCATGTTCGACTGGCGCGAAAAGCCGCCGCAGGACGGGATCGTCATCGCGCCGGATGAGCGGCTGCCCTGGCCGCAGACCATCCTGCTCGGCCTGCAGCATGTGGTGGCGATGTTCGGGGCAACGGTGCTGGCGCCGCTGCTGATGGGCTTCGACCCCAATGTCGCCATCCTGATGAGCGGCGTCGGCACCCTGATCTTCTATGTCGCTGTCGGCGGCAAGGTCCCGAGCTATCTCGGCTCCTCCTTCGCCTTCATCGCCGTGGTGCTGGCCGCGACCGGCCATGCGGGCGGCGGGCCCAACCCGAATCTCGGCCTCGCCCTCGGCGGCATCATCGCCTGCGGCGCGCTCTATGCCGTGATCGGGCTGCTGGTCATGGCCACCGGCACGGGCTGGATCGAGCGGCTGATGCCGCCCGTCGTCACCGGCGCGGTGGTCGCGGTCATCGGCCTCAACCTCGCGGCCGTGCCGATCAAGAACATGGCGCCCACGGGCTTCGATGCCTGGATGCAGGCGCTGACCATCCTCTGCGTCGCTGGCGTCGCGGTCTTCACCCGCGGCATGGTGCAGCGGCTGTTGATCCTGGCCGGCCTGCTGCTGGCGAGCCTGCTCTATGCCCTGCTGACCAACGGCATGGGCTTCGGCAAGCCGATCGACCTCTCGGCGGTTGCCGCCGCGCCCTGGTTCGGCCTGCCGGGCTTCGCCGCCCCGCGCTTCGAGGCCGGCGCGATGCTGCTGATCGCCCCGGTCGCCATCGTGCTGGTCGCCGAGAATCTCGGGCATATCAAGGCGGTGACGGCGATGACGGGGCGCAACCTCGACCCCTATATGGGCCGCGCCTTCCTTGGCGACGGCGTCGCCACCATGGTGGCGGGCGGGGTCGGCGGCACGGGCGTCACCACCTATGCCGAGAATATCGGCGTCATGGCGGCGACGCGCGTGTATTCCACCGCGCTTTTCGTGGTGGCGGCGCTGGCCGCGATCGTGCTCGGCTTCTCGCCGAAATTCGGCGCGCTGATCCAGGCCATCCCGCTGGCGGTCATGGGCGGCGTCTCCATCGTGGTCTTCGGCCTGATCGCGGTCGCGGGCGCGCGCATCTGGGTGGAGAACCGGGTGGACTTCGCCGAGCCGCGCAACCTGATCGTGGCCGGCGTCACCCTCATCCTCGGCACCGGCGAGTTCACGCTGCGCTTCGGCGACTTCGCGCTGGGCGGCATCGGCACCGCGACCTTCGGCGCGATCCTGCTGCACGCGCTGCTGGGCGGGTACCGGCGGGGCTGAGCCGCGGGGGAGCCGCCCGGAGCAAGCGCGCCGCTCCCGCCCCCGTGCGGCCTGCGGCGGCGCGCGCATCTCCGGGGACCGTGTGCCGGGCGCCCCATGCCTCGTGGCCTCCGGGCCGGCGATCCGCTCAGGCCAGCACGACCGGCCGCCCGGTCTCTCATTCGGCCTGAGGGGATTGCAGCCTGACCGCCTGCCCCCGGCGGCGGAAGAGCCCGCCGGCCAGAATCATCGCCAGCAGGAGGCAGGAGCCGGCAACCACCAGGATCGCGGTCGTCCCGCCGGCCATGAGGGCCTGGCGCAGGATGGACAGCATGCCGCGGATGGAGGTGAAATTCTCGCCGATCGCCCAGCCGAGGATGAACAGGCCGAGGAACACCAGCGCCGGCCTCCGCGCCTCCAGCCATTCCAGCCACTGCCAGGCGATGGCGGGCAGCGGAATGCGTAGGAGGGCGGTGGCAAGCGCGAGGCCGAGGACATAGCCGATCAGGACATCGGATGCGTAGTGCAGGCCGACATAGACCCTGGCGAAGCTGACAAAGAGGAGGCCCCAGGCAACCGCGAGCATGGCGAGCGGACGCGACCTGGCCCAGATCACGGCAGCGATGGCCGCGACCAGCATGGCGTGGTCGGAGGGCATCGAGCTCCAGTCATCCAGGTTCGCGAAGTAGTCGGTCGGCGGGAAGGGAATCTCCGGAAAGGCGAAGCGCGGCCGCTGGCGCATCGGCAGGAGCAGTTGCAGCATGCGGCCGAAGGCGAGCGCCGCGCCGATGGCGAGCGTGCCGCGCACCACCAGCTCCGCCGAGGCGAGAACGCCGCCCTGCTGCGTCTTTCCCGGGCTTCGCAGCCAGACATAGAGCAACAGCAGGACAAGCGGGGCCATCTTGACCATGTGGTTGCCAACGAACTGGTCGGCGATCCGCATGAAGAGCTGTGCTCCAGGGCCATCGCCCTGCAGCGTGACCGCCGCATCAAAGCCGAGTCGGTCGATCGGGTCCAACCATGACATGACAGATCGATGACACCCCCCGGGATGACTGGCACTACAAGAAGCCGTTCCCGAGCAGCGCAAGGCAGGCCACCCGGCATGCAGGCCGGCCCACGGAAAGTGGCTGCGCCGCCTGCACGCCGGGGATCCCGCCGGCCGCCGCATCCGCCGCGACAGGCCCCGATGGCGGCGGGGCGGGACCGGCCGCTCCGCACCACCCGGTGCCGCCGCCACCTGGCCGGCCGGGCCCCGCCACCGCGCCGGAATCGGCCGCGGCAGGCCGGTGGAGCCGGGCAGCGCATCGCGGGCCAGCGCCTCCATGCCGCGGCCGGGCACGGTTCCTCCCTGCCCGGCGCGCTCCGCGCGGAACCGGCACGCAGCCGGCGCGTGGAAGCGGTGATGCCGGATGAAGCCCCGCCCATGGCCGCGCTGATCGAGGGAAGGCTGGACCGGCTCGGCCTCTCGCCCGAGGAGGCGAGCCGGCAGGCCGGGCTGCCGGCCGATTTCCTGGAGCGCCTGGCGGCCGGCCGGGTGCCGCCGCCCCGCGGCCAGAAGCTGGTCAAGCTGGCGGAGGTGCTGGCGACCAGCGTCTCCTACCTGGTCGGGCTCGACCCCGATACGCCGCCGCCGCCGGAGGTGCTGGAGGAGGAGCAGGGCTCGCTCGGCCTGCTGGCGGGCGATGAGGAGGCGCTGCTGCGCGCCTATCGCCGGCTGGAGATGCCGCAGAAGGCGGCGGTGGTGCTGGTGGTGCGGAGCATGGCGGGGCCGGAGCCGGAGCCGGATGCGGTGCCGGCGAAGCGGGTGGCGCGGCGCCCGGCCTGAGCCGGGGCGGAGGGCGCCGCGCGAGGCGGCGCGGGACCCGCCGCGGCCTGCCGGGGGTGCGGCGCGGCGGGCGGTCACGCCGGCTCCCAGTCCCGCCGGATGCGGGTGCGGCCGCCGGCGATGGCGTGCAGGGAGTGCATCAGCCGCAGCAGCGGGCGCGGCGGCCACCAGCCGGGATGGTCGAAGGCATGCTGCGCGATGCGAAGGCAGACGGGCATGTAGATCTCGGACAGTTCGGGATCGGGCAGCCAGGGGGAAGGCGCCGGCAGGGCGCTGAACAGCCGGAGCTTGCGCGCCAGCATGATGGCCTTCAGCCCCATGATCCGGATGCCGCGCCGCACCGCGCAGCAGGCCCGGTAGGCGAGCGCCCGCAGCGCCGGCGCCGCCCCCGGCGTGGCGACGGCGGCCAGTAGCCGCAGCCAGAGCCCGCGATGCGCCCAGCGCCGGTAGGTGCGCGCGACCGTGTCGGCCTTGCCGAATTCGGGCGGCAGGGCCGACCAGGCCGCCCGCCCGCCGCCCTCCCGCGCCGGGCGCTTCAGCATGACGGCGCGGAAGATGGCATCCAGCCTGCCGCGGACATCGGCCATGCGTTCCCCCGGCCGGCCGGGGCAGGCGAGGCCGCAGCCGGTTTCCTCCAGCAGCGGGACGAGGGCGGCCCATTCCGCATCGGTGAGCGGCGCCCAGGCGTGGCGCGGCGTGAGGCAGGTGAAGGGGTCGAGGTAGAGCCGCCGCCAGAGGTCGTGGCGCCGCATGAAGTCCGCCGGGATGAGGCCGGGAGGCATGGGGGGATCGGGGTGGCGGGGGCGGCGGGGCATGGGCGGGGTCCTCGGCGGCGGCACCAGGACCTGGAACGAAAGCAGAAAATAGGAAAATAGTCAAGGAGGACCGCCGGAGGGGCGCGCGATTGCAGGCCGGGCGGCGCAGTCGCCAAACAGCCGGAAAGGGCGGAATCCGAACTTTCCGCGGCGCCCGCTCCTGAATTGGCTTGAGATGCACATTTCGATCGATGGACCCTGCCCCGTATTTCCGGGAATGCCCGGGCAATCCGCTTGGAGCCGCATGATCAGCGGTAGGGAGGACGTATGACCAAAAGTCACCCCGCTCTCGGCGCTTCTCCGCGCACCGACCTCAACCGACGCGACATCATGACGGCGGGCCCGGCACTTGCTCTTCTCGGTCTGCCCTCGCGCCTTGTCGGAACCGCCCAGGCGCAGTCTGTAGCGAGCGGCACGCAATCCAAGCCGGCCACCGCGGCAACCCGCGCGGCAAACGAGGCGGTCCGGAGTTACTTGAACTTCAACGACCGCGATGACTTCGAGAACGCCACGCGTGGCCTGATCGCGCGGCCCGACACGCTGACGATCCGAGACGCGAAAGGTGGCATCGTCTGGGACCTGGAGGCGTACAAGTCGTTCATCGATGTCGATAAGCCTGCGCCGGACACGGTGAATCCGAGCCTGTGGCGCAATGCCCAGCTCAACATGCAGTACGGCCTGTTCCGGGTGCACGACCGCATCGTCCAGGTGCGGGGCTACGACCTCGCCAACGTCACCTTCGTCCAGGGCGACACCGGCTGGATCATTCTCGACACTGGCAGCAACCTCGAAACCGGGAAGGCGGCCTACGAACTGGTCAGCCAGCACCTCGGCCAGCGGCCCGTCCTCGCCGTCGTCTACAGCCACAGCCATGGTGACCACTTCGGCGGCGTCCGGGGCCTGGTTGATGAGGCGGATGTGCGCGCCGGCAAGGTGCAGATCATTGCGCCGGCGGGTTTCACCGAACACGCGATCAGCGAGTTCGTGATCGCAGGTAACGCCATGGCACGGCGCGGCATCTACATGTACGGGCCTCTCCTGTCGCGCAATCCGCAGGGCGGCGTCAATGCCGGCCTTGGCCAGACGGTTGGTCATGGCAACAGCGGCCTGCTGCTGCCGACGCGCGAGATCAGGCAGACCGGCGAGGACGTTACCATCGACGGCGTCCGCATGGTGTTCCAGATGACGCCGGGCACCGAGGCCCCGGCGGAGATGAACACCCATCTCCCGCAGTTCCGCGCCATGTGGATGGCGGAGAACACGACCAACACCATGCATAACCTTCTCACCCTGCGCGGGGCGCAGGTCCGTGACGGGCTGGCATGGGCGAAGTTCATCAACGAGACGATCGAGCTCTACGGCGACAACACGGAGGTGAAGTTCCAGGCGCACCATTGGCCGATGTGGGGCAATGCCAAGATCATCGACTACTGGAAGAAGCAGCGAGATCTCTACAAATACATCCACGACCAATCGGTGAACCTGATGAACAAGGGCTACACCGGGGTCGAGATCTCCAACATGATCAGGCTGCCGCCGGAGCTCGACAAGGCGTGGTTCAACCGCGGATACTATGGCTCCCTGAAGCACAACTCGCGCGCGGTCTATCAGCGCTACATGGGATTCTACGACGGCAATCCATCAACGCTCGATCAGTTGCCGCCGGAGGAGGCCGCCAGGAAATACGCGGAGTACATGGGCGGTGCGACGGCGGTCCTGCAGAAGGCGAAAGCCGATTTCGACAAGGGCGAGTACCGCTGGGTGGCGGAGGCGCTGAAGCACATCGTCTTCGCAGATGCGAACAACCGGGAGGCGAAGGAACTGCTCGCGGATGCCTATGAGCAGATGGGCTATCAGGCCGAGTCCGGGCCCTGGCGCTCGATCTATCTGCAGGGCGCGCTGGAACTGCGGCACGGGGTGCCGAGTGCCGGCGAACTCAACACGTCCGGTCCGGATACGATCCGGGCGATGCCGCCGGAGATGACGTTCGACTATCTCGCGGTGAAGCTCAACGCCGAGAAGGCGATGGGCAAGAAGCTGTCGTTGACGGTGGAGTTCAGCGACCTGAACCAGGCCTATGCGCTGCTTATCGAGAACAGCGTGCTCAACTACTCGAAGAAGCCGACCACGACGGATGCCAAGCTGACGCTCACCAAGGCGACCTTCGATCAGGTGCAGACAGGCGAGTTGTCGATGGACCAGGCCATCGCGTCCGGCGATCTCGAGATCGACGGCCGCAGGGAAGCGCTGACGGAATTCATCGGCCTGTTCGACACCTTCCCGTTCTGGTTCAACATCGTCACGCCGTGACGGGCGAGCTCCGAGCGGATGGGCCGGCCCCGGCGCGACTTTGGCGAGCCAGAGTCTGCTCCGGGTCGAACCTGGCGCTGTCCGCCCGCGCCCTACCCCGCCCGCGCGCCGCTCGCCCAGGATCGGCTCCCACCGCTCCGCCTCCGCCCGGATGAACCGCGCCGCCGCGGCCGGGCCGCCCGCCAGCGGCTCGATCCCCGCCTCCGCATGGCGCGCCTGCAGCGACTGCCAGGAAGACGCGGCATAGCCCGCCACCCCCGCCTCCTGCAGCGTCGGCAGTTCCGGCAGCAGGCGGGACCGGCGGGCGGTGGCCACCGCCAGCATCCGCACTGTCCCGTCCTTCGCCCGCGGCGCCAGCAGGGCCTGGCTGTCGATCATCAGCCCGGCCGGGCTACTCGATCCTGATGCCCGCGCTCTTGATCAACGCCGCGTAGCGCTCGGCATCCTGGCGCAGCAGCGCCGCGGCCTCGGCGCTGGTCCCGCCGCCGGGAATGAAGCCGGCCTCCCGGATGCGGGGGCGCAGCGCGGGGTCCTGCAGCGCCTTGTTCACCGCCGCCGCCCAGCGCTCGCGGATCGGCTCCGGCAGGTTGGCCGGGCCCATCAGCATGTACCAGACATTGGCGTCGAAGCCGGGGAAGCCGCTTTCCGCCACCGTCGGCAGGTCGGGCAGCCATTCGATCCGGTCCGGCATGGTGGTGGCCAGCGCCCGCACCCGCTCGCCGCGGATATGCGGCAGGTAGGTGGGGAAGGTGTCGATCGCCAGGTCGATGCGCCCGGCCAGGATCTCGTTCACCGCCTGGCCGGTGCCGCGGAAGGGCACATGGGTCATCTTCACGCCCGCCGCCGCGGCCAGCAGTTCCGCCGCCAGGTGCTGCTGCGTGACGACGCCGGAGGAGGAGTAGTTGAGCGCCCCCGGATTGGCCCTGGCATGCGCGATCAGCCCGGCCAGGTCGCGCGCCGGGGAGGAGAGCGGCACCACGACCACCAGCGGCACGGTCGCCGCCAGCACCACCGGCGTCTGGTCCTTGTGGATGTCGAAGGGCGGCGGGCTCATCTGCGGCGGCACCACGGCCGAGGCGCTGACCGTTGTCATGAACATGGTGTGCCCGTCCGGCGCGGCCCGGCTGCCGGCCAGCGCGGCGACGGTGCCGCTGGCGCCGGGGCGGTTCTCGACCGCCACCGGCTGGCCGAGCTCCGCCTGCAGGATGGGGGCGAGGAAGCGGGTGATGATGTCGGTGCCGCCGCCGGGGGCGAAGCCGACCAGGATGGTGACGGGCCGCGTCGGCTCCCAGCGCGCCTGGGCGAGGGCGGGGGCGGCCAGCGGGGCCAGGACGGGCGCGGCCAGGGCCGTGCCCAGCAGCCGGCGACGTGTGGTCATTCTTCCTAATCCTCCCTTGTGTCCTGTCAGCACGGGCCTGGTGGGCGCCCGCGCGTGCCGCCACGCAGGCGCGGCGGCCTCAATGCGTCGTCTCGTCCCGCCGGACGCGGCGGATGCCGCGCAGCGTCGCCCGCCGGTCCCAGCGATGGCCGCAATCCGGGCATTCCCAGGCCACCGTGCTGCCGCCCTCCGCGATGCCGAGCGCCCGCGACCAGCGCCAGGGCGGCTCGAACAGATGGCGCAGATCGGCGGGGACCGGGCCGCCGTCCAGATCGGCCCGGCAGGCGGGGCAGCGGCCCGGCGCCGGGCTCACGTCCCGGTCCAGCTCGCCGGCTTCTTGGCGAGGAAATTCGCCACGCCCTCGCGGAAGTCGTTGCTGGTGAAGCACATGGTCACCAGGTCGTCGCCCTCCACCTGGCGGGCGGCGAGGCGGAGGCGCCGCATCGCCTCCTTGGTTGCGCGCAGCGTCAGCGGCGCATGGCCGGCGATGGTGCGCGCCAGCGCCTCGGCCCGGGCCTGCAGCGCGGCGTGGTCGGGCAGCACTTCCGAGACCAGGCCGATCGCCCTGGCCTCCTCCGCCTCGATCAGCCGCGCGGTGTAGACCAGGTCGATGACCCGCGCCGGGCCGATCAGCGCGGCGAGGCGCGCGTAATTCGCCATGGAAAGGCAGTTGCCGAGCGTCTTCGCGATCGGGAAGCCGATGCGGGCATTGGCTGCGGCGATGCGCATGTCGCAGACCGCGGCGATGCCGGCGCCGCCGCCGGTGCAGGCGCCGGCGATGGCGGCGATGGTCGGCTTCGGGCAGGCCTCGAGCGCGGAGAGGACGCGGTCGATCCGCTCCTCGTACTGCAAGGCATCCTCGGGCGTGCGGAATTCGGTGAATTGCGAGATGTCGGTGCCGGCGGCGAAGGCCTTCTCGCCGGCGCCGGTGATGACCAGGGCGCGGAGCGACCGGTCCTCCCCGGCCGCAAGGGCGATCTCCCGCAGCTTCTCATACATCGGGAAGGTCATCGCGTTGCGCGCCTGGGGACGGTTCAGCGTGATGAAGCCGATGCCGTCGCGCGTTTCGTAGAGCAGCTCGTCCATGGGGTTCCTCCCGGGGTTGGACCCATTGGTGCCGGGGCCCGGGCCGGTTATCAAGCCATGGACCGCAAATGGGGCGGCCTGCTGGTCCCCGCCTTCGTCCGCAGAAGGCAGGGTCAGGACGCCAGGAGGAACGACGAATGCTGCCGCTGTCCCGCTTCACCGTGCTCGACCTCACCCGGGTCCGTTCCGGCCCCACCTGCGTCCGGCAGCTCGCCGACTGGGGCGCCAATGTCATCAAGATCGAGGCGCCGGAGGAGATCGACACCGGCAGCGGCATGGGGGGCGAGCGGCACGGGCCGGACTTCCAGCATGTGCACCGCAACAAGCGCGGCATCACGCTGAACCTGAAGCACCCGGACGGCCTCGCGCTGTTCCGGAAGATGGTCGAGAAGGCCGATGTGGTGGTGGAGAACTACCGCCCCGACGTGAAGGACCGGCTCGGGATCAATTTCGAGTCGCTGTCGGCCATCAACCCGCGCATCGTGCTCGGCTCCATCAGCGGCTTCGGCCAGACCGGGCCTTACGCGAAGCGGCCGGGCTTCGACCAGATCGCTCAGGGGATGGGCGGGCTGATGAGCGTGACCGGCCTGCCCGGCCAGGGCCCGGTGCGGGTCGGCATACCGGTCGCCGACCTGACGGCCGGGCTCTACACAGCCATCGGCATCCTGGTCGCGCTGCTGGAGCGGGAGCAGACCGGCAAGGGCCGCTGGGTCCATACCAGCCTGCTGGAGGCCATGGTGGCGATGATGGACTTCCAGGCCACCCGCTGGACGATGAAGGGAGAGGTGCCGAAGCAGGCCGGCAACGACCACCCGACCACCGTGCCGACCGGCCTGTTCCGCACCAAGGACGGGCTGATGAACCTGGCCGGCGGCGGGCAGGAGATGTGGAACCGGATCGTCGCGACCCTCGGGATCGAGGAGCAGGCCAAGAACCCGGCCTTCGCCACCGACAAGTCCCGCGCCGAGAACCGGGAGAAGACCAATGCCCTGCTGCAATCGGTGCTGGAGACCGATACCTCCGAGAACTGGATCGCCAGGCTGAACAAGGCCGGCGTGCCCTCCGGCCCGGTCTATTCCATGGACCAGGTCTTCGCCGACCCCCAGGTGCAGCATCTCGGCATCGAATGGCCGGTGGAGCATCCGGCGCTCGGCACGGTGAAGCTGGTGCGGGCGCCGATGAACCTGGAAGGGGTGGAGCCGCCGCGCCGGCCGACGCCGGAGCGGGGCGAGCACACCGCCGAGGTGCTGGCGGAGTTCGGCGTCCCGGCCGAGGAAGTGGCGGCGCTGAAGGCGAAAGGTGCCGTCTGACGGTCCTTGACCGGGGCGCCCGGCTGCGTCAGCAGGGCGCCTCCACTCGGGAGGGACGCGACGCCCATGCGCATCGCCTCGGTCCGCGACGGCGTCGTGCCGATCGCCTCCGCCATCGCCAATGCCTATATCGATTTCTCCAAGATGACCGCATCGGTCGTCGCGGTGACGGTCGAGGACGGCCAGGGCCGCAGCGCCACCGGCTACGGCTTCAACAGCAACGGCCGCTACGCCCAGCCCGGCCTGCTGCGCGAACGCTTCATCCCCCGCCTGCTGGAGACGCCGGAGGCGTCCCTGGCGCATGAGGATGGCGGGCTGGAGCCGGCCGGCGCCTGGGCCAGCATGATGCGCAACGAGAAGCCGGGCGGCCATGGCGACCGCAGCGTCGCGGTCGGCGTGCTCGACATGGCGCTGTGGGATGCGGCCGCGAAGTTGTCGGGGTTGCCGCTCTGGAAGCTGCTGGCCAACCGGTACCGTGGGGGCGAGGCCGACGAGACGGCCTGGATCTACGCGGCGGGCGGCTACTACTACCCGGGCAAGGGCCTCGATGAGCTGGTGGCCGAGATGCAGCGCTACCTTGATCTCGGCTACAGCGTGGTGAAGATGAAGATCGGCGGCGCGCCAGGCACGCCGATCAAGGATGCCCTCAAGCTCGACATCGCGCGGATCGAGGCCGTCCTCAAGCTGCTCGGCGGGGACGGCTCGCGCCTCTGCGTGGACGTCAACGGCCGCTTCGGCCTGCATGCGGCGCTCGCCTATGGCGCCGCCCTCGCTCCCTACAGGCTGCGCTGGTACGAGGAGCCGCTGGACCCGCTGGACTACGCGACCCATGCGACGCTGGCCGAGCATTACAGCGCGCCGATCGCCACCGGCGAGAACCTGTTCTCCATGCAGGACTGCCGCAACCTGATCCGCCATGGCGGACTCAGGCCGGACCGGGACATCCTGCAATTCGACCCCGCCCTCTCCTACGGACTGGTCGAATACATCCGCACGCTGAACATGCTGCAGGAGCATGGCTGGTCGCCGCGGCGCTGCGTGCCGCATGGCGGGCACCAATTCGCGCTGAACATCGCGGTCGGGCTCGGCCTCGGCGGCAATGAGAGCTATCCGGAGGTCTTCGCGCCCTTCGGCGGCTTCGCCGATGCCACGCCGGTCGAGGACAGCCGGATCCGCATGCCGGACGTGCCGGGCATCGGCTTCGAGGCGAAGTCCAGCCTCTGGGCGGTGCTGAAGGACCTGTAGGGCCGAGCCGCCGCGCGCCGGGGCGGGCGCCGCCCCGCCTTCCCCTCGGCGCCGGGCCGGGCAAACTGCCGGCCCACCCCGCGCCGGAGTCGCCCCCATGGCCCGCATCCTCGTCGTCAACGGCAACACCACGGAGGCGATCACCGGCCGCATCGCCGAGGCCTCCCGCGCCGCGGCGCCCGAAGGCACGGAGATCGAGGCGGTGACCGCCCCCTATGGCCTGCCGCTGATCGTCACCCGCTCCGACTGGCTGCTCTCCGGCCCGCCCATCCTGGCAGCGCTGGCCGAGCGGCGCGGCACCTATGACGCCGCGGTCATCGCCGTCTTCGGCGACCCGGCGCTGGAGGCGGCGAAGCAATTGCTGGACGTGCCGGTCCTCGGCATCTCGGAGGCCGCCTTCCATGCGGCCTCCATGCTCGGGCGGCGCTTCGGCATCGTCTCCTTCACCGCGGCGCTCAGGCCGATGTTCGAGGACTGCCTCGACCACCATGGCCTCCGCGCCCGCTGCGCCGGCTTCCGCATGGGCCCGCCCGATGCCTCCTATCCCGCGGTGCTGGGGGCGGCGGAGCAGGAGCGGCTCCTTGCCCTGGTCCGCGCCTCCATCGAGCAGGACGGGGCGGAGGCGGTGATCCTGGCCGGCGGGCCGCTGGCGGGCCTCGCGCCGGTGCTGCAGCCGCTTGTGCCGGTGCCGCTGGTGGACGGCACGGCGGCGGCGGTGCGGCTGGCCTCGGCGCTGGCCGGGCTGCCACGGCCGGTGCGGGCGCGGGCGCCGCGGGTGCTGACGGGCTACGGGCCGGCGGTGACGGCGCTCTATGCCGGCTGAGGCGTGATGCGCGCCGGCTCCAGGCTGGCATAGACATCGCCGCTATTGGCCTCGGCCGGCAGGGCGGCGATCCAGCTGGCCATGCCGGCCGCATCCAGCGGCGCGGCATGGGCGAATTCCATGCTCTCGCCGAGGCAGGCATTGAAGGCAAGGGGGCCGAGCGCGGCGAGGCGCTCCAGGCATTCGCGCGCCACGCCGCGCTGGATGGTGGTGAATTCAAAGGAGAGCGTGCGCGGCGCGAAGGAAAGCCCGGCGAGCGCCGCCGCCTCATAGCCTTCGACATCGATCTTCACGAAGTCCGGCCGGCCATGCGCCGCCGCCAGCGCGTCCAGCGTGGTGACGGACAGCGCGATCTCGGCATCCCAGCGCTGGCCTTCCCAACCCGGCGCGCCATCGGCGGCGGCAATGAAGTCGGGGCTGGCGGTGGCGACCGTCGGGTTGGCGGTGTTGAGGCGCAGCACCGCCTCCCCCGCCTCGGCGCCGACCAGCGCCGCGACCCGTGCGACGCCCGGATCGCGCCCGAAGAGCAGCCGCAGCAGCCGGGCGAGGCGCGGCTGCGGCTCCACCGCGACGACGCGGGCGCCGATCCGGCGGAAGCTCGCCGTCCGGTCGCCGACATGCGCGCCGATATCGAAGGCGAGTTCCCCGGGGCCAAGGAAGCGGCGGTGGAAGGCGTCCAGCCGCTCCGCCCGGCCGGGCGGGTAGTAGAGGCGGAGGCTGCGCCCGATGGCGCGCGCCGTCGTCACGCCCGATGGCTCACGCGGCCGGCGGGGTTTCGTAGCTGGCCAGCAGCCAGGACTCGGGCTCGGCCAGCGCCTCCCGGTACCAGCGGTCGACCAGCGGCTGGGCGCGCACGGCTTCCATGTAGCGGCGGGTGGTGGCCGAGAGCTCCGGCTGCCAGGTGAGGAAGCGGCCGACCACGGGCGCGTACATGGCATCCGCCAAGCCGAAGCGCGGGCCGAAGAGGAAGGGCCCGCCATGCGCGGCCAGGCATTCCGCCCAGATCGCCTCAATCCGCGCGATGTCGGCCAAGGCGGCCGGCGTGCGGCCCAAGCCGGAGAAATCCCGGCCGGCATTGAACCACATGGCCTGGCGCAGGCCGCGGAAGCCGGCATGCATCTCGGCGGCAATGGAGCGCGCGGAGGCGCGGGCCGCCCGGTCCTGCGGCCAGAGGCCGGGCGCGGCTTCGGCGCAGTATTCGCAGATGGCCAGGCTCTCCCAGACCTTCGCCCCCTTGTGCTCCAGAAAGGGGACAAGGCCCGCCGGCGTCCGGGCGGCGATGGCCGGGGTGCTGCCGCCGCCCTCGGAGCGGACGAAGGGGATCAGCTCCTCCTCCACGTCGAGCCCCGCCAGATGCACGGCCAGCCAGCCGCGCATGGACCAGGAGGAGTAGCGCTTGTTGCCGATGAGGAGGCGGCCGTCAGGCATGGTCTTTGGCATCCGGGGTCAGGCGGGCGAGCAGGGCGTCGAGGGGGGCGTCCTCGTCCAGCAGCTCGTCCAGGGTGAAGGGGCAGGGTTCGGGCAGGTGGCGCAGGTCGCGGCCGAGCTTCGCCGCGGCGGCCTTGCCGGCGGTCCGCCAGACGCGGCCGAGGCGCGGCTCGACCTCCCGCCGCATGGAGGGAAGGTACCGCCGCACGGCGTTGTCGCGGAAGACGATGACCTCCCGCTGCCAGTGCCGGACGGACGGGGCACCGGGTTCGACGGCCAGGTAGATGAGGTGTTCGAGCAGCCGCCGCAAATTGCTCTCCACCCGGAAGCGTTGCTCGCTGCCCAAATCCTCCACCTCCTCGATCAGGTTGGGCAGATCGAGTCCTTCGGCCAGGTTCGGCCGCGTCTCCGCCAGCCGGCGCAGGGCGGCGGCCTGTTCCCGGGTCCAGGCATAGAAGTCGCGGTCGTGCAGGCTGCCATCCATGGCGGCGGGCTCCTCCGGCATCGTTCCTAGCATGGCAGGGCCCATCCTGGCAGCGCCGGCTTGCCACCCCGCCCGCGCGGGTGTTCCCTGGCGCCGACTGCCGGAGCCCCTCGCATGAACGAGATGAGCGTGTCGCGTCCGAACAACCTGGACGCCTACTGGATGCCCTATTCGGACAACAAGTACTTCAAGTCCAACCCGCGGATGCTCGCCCGGGCGGAGGGCATGCACTACTACACCCCCGAGGGTAAGGAGATCCTGGACGGCACCGCCGGCCTCTGGTGCTGCAATGCCGGCCATGGCCGCGTGGAGATCAAGGAGGCGATCCAGAAGCAGGCCGCCATCCTGGACTACGCGCCGACCTTCCAGCTCGGCCATCCCATCGCCTTCGAGGCCGCGGCGCGCATCGCCGAGATGACGCCGGAGGGAATGGACAAGGTCTTTTTCACCAACAGCGGCTCCGAGAGCGCCGACACCGCCCTCAAGATCGCCCTCGCCTACCACAAGGCCCGTGGCGAGAGCTCCCGGGTCCGGCTGATCGGGCGGGAGCGGGGCTATCATGGCGTCGGCTTCGGCGGCATGTCGGTGGGCGGCATCGGCGGCAACCGCAAGCAGTTCGGCGCCCTGCTCCCCTATGTGGACCACCTGCCGCACACCCATGGCCTCCCGGAGAACGTTTTTGCTCGTGGCCAGCCGGAGCATGGGGCGCACCTGGCCGATGCGCTGGAGAACCTGGTCGCGCTGCACGGCGCCGAGACCATCGCGGCGGTGATGGTCGAGCCGGTCGCGGGCTCCACCGGCGTGCTGGTGCCGCCCAAGGGCTATCTGGAGCGGCTGCGGGCCATCTGCGACAAGTATGGCATCCTGCTGATCTTCGACGAGGTCATCACCGGCTTCGGGCGAATCGGTACGAATTTCGGCGCCGAGCGGCTGGGCGTCACACCCGACATCATGACCATGGCGAAGGGGCTGACCAACGCCGCCGTGCCGATGGGCGCCGTCGCGGTGAAGAACTCGGTCTATGACGCGGTGGTGGATGCGGCGCCCTCGGGCATCGAGCTCTTCCATGGCTACACCTATTCCGGCCACCCGCTGGCCGCGGCGGCGGCGATCGCCACCATGGAGCTGCACCGGGCGGAGGACCTGCCGGGCCGGGCGCGCGCCATCGAGCCCTATTGGCAGGAGGCGGCGCACAGCCTGCGGTCCTTGCCCAACGTCATCGACATCCGCGACTGCGGCCTGATCGCGGGCATCGAGCTGGCGCCGCGCCCGGGCAAGCCGACCCAGCGCGCGCTCGACATCTTCCGCCGCTGCTTCGACGAGGGGGTGCTGATCCGCGTCACCGGGGATATCGTCGCCCTCTCCCCGCCGCTGATCGTGGAGAAGCCGCATGTCGACCGGCTGATCGGCACGCTGGCGGAGGCGATCAGGGCCGAGGCGGCCTGAGCCGGACGCCCTGATCGGCATGGGGCACCCCGGAGGTGCCCCCTGCTGCCTGCGCCCAAACTCGTCATTGCCGACGACCGGGCCGCCTTGCTCGGGCGCCTGGCCGCCGGCAACGCTGCCGGAAGGTGAGCAAGGGGCCACGGCTGGTGGAGGCGCAAGAGGGGTTGCAGGGGGGCCGATCAAGGCAGACACATTGATGCGGCCTCGGGCGCTGACGCCGCCTTCGCCCTGGCTAGGCGGATAGGCCAGGGACCGCATCGCGGCCCCGGCCGCCGATGGCGGCTGCAAACCGGACTTTCTGCCTGCCGGTAGCGCAGGCGGCCCTCGCCGATGGCAAGGCCGCCCGGACCGCAGACGGAGGCCGGCCCTTTGCCCACCGGCCCGCCTCGCCCCATATTCCCCGGCAACAGCCCCCTCGCCCCTCGCGGAGCCCCCATGAGCGAAACCTCTCCCGTCCCCGTCACCGTCCTCACCGGCTATCTCGGCGCCGGCAAGACCACGCTGCTGAACCGCATCCTCAGCGAGAATCACGGCAAGAAATTCGCCGTGGTGATCAACGAGTTCGGCGAGCTCGGCGTGGACAACGACCTCGTCGTCGATGCCGACGAAGAGGTCTTCGAGATGAACAACGGCTGCATCTGCTGCACCGTGCGCGGCGACCTGATCCGCATCATCGGCGGCCTGATGAAGCGCCGCGGCAGGTTCGACGGCATCATCGTCGAGACCACCGGCCTCGCCGACCCTGCCCCGGTCGCCCAGACCTTCTTCGCCGATGAGGACGTCAAGCGCGCCACGCGGCTGGACGCCATCGTCACGGTCGTGGACGCCAAGAACCTGCCCGCCCGCCTCAAGGACAGCAAGGAGGCGGAGGAGCAGATCGCCTTCGCCGACATCATCGTGCTGAACAAGATGGACCTGGTGACGGAGGCCGAGGCGGCCGAGGTCGAGCGGAAGATCCGCACCATCAATCCCTGGGCCGAGATCCGCCGCAGCACCAAGTCCGACGTGCCGATCGATGCCGTGATCGGCCGCGAGGCCTTCGACCTGAAGCGCATCCTGGAGCGCGAGCCGGAATTCCTCTCGGGCGAGGATGAGCACGAGCACGATTCGGAGGTGATGAGCGTCTCCTTCGAGGTCTCGAAGCCGATCGACCCGGAGCGCTTCAATGCCTGGATGACGCAGCTGCTCGCCAGCAAGGGCCAGGACCTGCTGCGCACCAAGGGCATCCTCTACTACGCCAATGACGACCGGCGCTTCGCCTTCCAGGCCGTGCACATGATCGCCGATGGCGACTTCATCGGCCCGGTGCGGGAAGGCGACCCGCGGCGCTCGAAGATCGTCTTCATCGGCCGCGACCTGAACCGGCCGCAGCTCCGCCGCGGCTTCGAGAGCTGCCAGGTGGACGCATGAGCGAGGCGAGCGGCGCGGATTTCCTGCTGGAGGCGCGCGGGACCAGCCGAGACCTCGGCGCCTGGGTGGTCGGCCTCGCCTTCGGGCGGGACGGCAGCCTCGGCCTCGGCCTCGGGGACGGCACCCTGCGCATCGCGCAGCCGCGCGACCTGCAGGCCGAATGGCAGACCGTCACGGCGCATGACGGCGCCGTGCTCGATCTCTGCGCCGATGCGAAGGCCGGCTTCCTCTCCGGCGGCGACGACGGCCGCCTGGTGCACATCGCGCCCGACGGCACGGTCGGGGAGGTCGCCCGGCTCGGCGCCATGAAATGGGTCGAGCATGTCGCCGCGCACGAGTCCGGCCTCCGCGCCGCCTCGGTCGGCAAGCAGCTTCATCTGTTCGACGGCAAGGGCGCGAAGCTCAAGACGCTGACGCATCCTTCCTCCGTCGGCGGCATCGCCTTCGATGCCAAGGGCAAGCGCGTGGCGGCCAGCCACTACAACGGCGCCTCGCTCTGGTTCGTCGCCTCGAAGGAGGACAAGCCGCGCGTGCTGGAATGGAAGGGCAGCCATGCGGCCATCGCCATCAGCCCGGACGGCACGCATGTGGTGACCGCGATGCAGGAGAACGCCCTGCATGGCTGGCGGCTGGCCGATGGCCAGCACATGCGCATGTCCGGCTACCCGTCCAAGACCCATTTCCTGTCCTTCACCGCGCGCGGCAAGTGGCTGGCGACCAGCGGCGCCGATGCGGTGGTGGTCTGGCCCTTCTTCGGCGGCGGCCCGATGGGCAAGGCACCGACCGAGCTTGCGGGCGGCGATGGCGTGCTGTGCAGCGCGGTCGCCTGCCATCCGCAGCACGAGATCGTGGCGGCCGGCTTCGCCGACGGGCTGGTGCTGCTGGCGGAGATCGCCTCGGGCAAGGTCGTGCCGGTCGCGGCACCCGGGCATGGCTCGGTCTCGGCGCTCGGCTGGAATGCCAGCGGGACGCATCTGGCCTTCGGGACGGAAACCGGTTTCGCCGGGCTGGTGGACCTCTCCCGCCGGTAGCAGCGGCCACGATCAGCCTGCCTGCAAGGGAAAGGCTGCACACGGCGATGGCCGGACACCGGCCCATCCTGCGGACCCTCCGCGCCCCCTTCTGCCAACGGCCGGGATGCCTGACCGCATCCGGGCAGGGGCGCCGCGCTGGCGGGGCCGCAGGCGCGGTCTCGGCGCGGGCCCGTGCCCCCGGTTGGCAGGACCGCCTTGCAGCCACGCCGCCCGGCATGGCGCGAAGCCTTCAGGCCCGCCGCACCGGCCCGACCGACAGCCAGCCGCCCCGCTGCGGCACAGGCACCCGGACGGGCATCACGCAGGTGTAGAAGGCGCGCAGCAGCACGGCAGGCGGCTCCGCCACGGCCTGTTGCCCCGCCGGTTCCTGCCCCTGGCCGGGCGGTGCGGCCCGCTTCGCGCGATCCGCCCGTGCCTGGTGGGGCCGTATCGCGGTGGAGGCGCCCTCCGGCGTCACGCAGCCTAGCCCGGGGCCCGGTGCCGCATCTTCCGGCGATGCGGCACGCGCCGTGGTGGGCAGGGAGAGCCCCGCGGTCACAAGCCCGATGGCGGCGAGGCGCCACCAAGGCGCCGCGCTTGCGCAAAGCTTTTCCATGGGTTACGTGCCTGTTCTATGCGTTCGTCTGAACGCGGTTCGGCTACCCTGCCAACGCGGGGTTGCGGCCAGCTGTTCCCTGCAAAGATTCTTGGACCGTGCGGGAACCGCCATGCAACCGGCGCGGCCTTTGCGGCCTTACCCGGCATTCCCTGGGGGATGAGGACCGATGGCACGACCGGCCGACGATGATGATGACGTGGATCTCGGCATCAGCCTGGAGACGGTCGCGACCGTGGTGGACCACGTCCGCGCCATCCAGGCGACCGAGGAGACCGACCCCGCCCAGCTCTCGGAGGACGAGAACAGCGAGGCGGCGCTGCTGCAGGAAAACCCGGACGACCTGACCGAGGGCTCGCTGCGCGAGTTCATCGACGAGCTGAACGAGGACGAGCAGGCGGCGCTCATCGCCCTCGCCTGGGTCGGGCGTGGCGATTACGGCCCGGAGGAGTGGGAGGAGGCCCTGCGCCTCGCCGCCGAGCGCAATGAGAACGGCGATGCCGGCAGCTACCTGCTCGGCATGGACATGGTGGGCGACCTGCTGGCCGAGGGTGTCGCGGCTTTCGGGCTGTCGATCGAGGAAATCGAGCGCTGAGTTCCGGCAGGCGGCGGATACCGGAATGCCCGCCGCCTGCCCCCCCCGGCTGATCAGCCGGCTACCGGCCCCGGCAGCGCCGCGATCTCGCGGATCAGCTTGCGCTTCACCGCATTCCCGAAGCTCTGGAAATCCTCGGCGACGATGACGAAGGCACCGGGCCCGCCGATCACGCTCTCCCGGTAGTACTCGTCGAGCGGGACGGGCGGCATGCGGCCGAAGGTTGGACGGTCGTTCACGATCGGCAGGCCGTTGATGGTGACGCCCTCCGCCACCAGCCGGTCACGGGCCATTTCCACCGGGCCGCCGCTGTTGTTCACGCCATCGCCCGAGACGTCGATGACCCGCCGCGTCGCGTCGAAGGGCGCCTGCGCCAGCACGGTGCGGGAGAAGTCGAGCCCACCCGAGATCGAGGTCCAGGAGAGCGAGGCCCGCGGCGCCTCCGCCAGGCGCTCGGACCAGAGCTGCGCCTCCGCCGGGCCGGAGATGCGCATCCAGGGCAGCACCAGGCGCTGGTACTCGGCGCCCGCCCATTCGACATAGGCGACGCCGATGGCGCCGATCATGCCGCCGCGGATCGCCTCCACCACCTGCGGGTCGGAGACGGCGGCGCGGTAGCCTTCGCGCTGCAACCGGGCTTCGTCGTCGTCGATCGAGCGGGAGACATCGACCGCGAGGACCAGCAGCACATCCACCGGCTCGCCCACCGCCCGGGCCCGGCGCGGTGCAAGGGCGAGCGGGGCGCTGGCCGAGAGCGCGGCCGCACCGGCCGCCAGCAGGGAGCGCCGGTGCATCTCCGCAGCCTCCGTTCCATGATGCCTTTGCAGCATGGAAACCCGGCAGCCGCCCCCGGTTCAACCGGTTCCGCAGAATTGTCGCGGATTACAGAGATGAGAGGACAGCCTCCGCCACCCGCGCGATATCGCCCTCCGCCAGATAGGGGTGCATGGGCAGGGAAAGGCAGCGGTTGCAGAGATCCTCGCTGACCGGCAGGGGCGGCGCGCCGGCCGTGATGCCGGCGGCATGCGCCGCCGCATAGGCGGGCTGATGGTGCAGCGGCTTGGGGTAGTAGATGGCGGAGGGCACCCCGGCCGCCTGCATCGCCGCCTGCACCCGGGCCCGCACCGCCGCATCCGGCAGCAGGATGGTGTAGATGCCCCAGGCGCTCTCGGCGCCCGCCGTCACCTGCGGTGTCGCCACCCGGCCGCCGAGCGCGGCCTCGTACCAGGCGGCGGCCTGGCGGCGGGCGACCAGCTCGCCCTCCAGCAGCGGCATCTTGGCCAGCAGGATGGCCGCCTGGATGCTGTCCAGCCGGCCGTTCATGCCCGTCCGCAGCACCTCGTAGCGGCTCTTGCCCTCGCCATGGGTGCGGAGCGAACGGTAGAGCTCCGCCCTCTCCGGATCATCGGTCAGGATGGCGCCGCCATCGCCGTAGCAGCCTAGCGTCTTGGTCGGGTAGAAGCTGCAGGCCGTGGCATGGGCCCAGGTGCCGAGCCGCCGGCCATGCAGCGCGCCGCCGAAGGCCTGCGCGGCATCGTCGAGGGCGAACATGCCATGCTTCTCGCACAGCCCCTCGATCGCCGGCCAATTGGCGGGCTGGCCGTAGAGATCGACGCCGATGACGGCGCGCGGGCGCAGCCGCCCCTCCTTCTCCACCAGCGCGACGCGGCGGGCGAGGTCCTCCAGGTCGATGTTGAAGCTGGCCGGGTCCACATCCACGAAGACCGGCGTGGCGCCAAGCACCAGCGGCACCTCGGCCGTCGCGGTATAGGTGAAGGCGGGCAGGAAGACCGCATCGCCCGGCCCGATACCCTCCGCCATCATGGCGATCTGCAGCGCATCGGTGCCGGAGGAAACGCCGACGGCATGCGCCGCGCCGGTGAATTCGGCCAGCTTCGCCTCGATCGCATCCACCTCCGGCCCCTGGATGAAGCGGCCATGGTCGAGGATGCGGGCGATGCCGGCATCGATCTCGGCACGGATCAGGGCCTGCTGGGCCTTCATGTCGAAGAAGGCGATGGGGCGGGTGGAGGTGGTCATGCGCGTCCTGGGCCTGTTACCAGCGATGAGGGCTTAGCGCCGGGGCGGCCGGAGGCAAAGTCACTGCCGGTATCGCAATGCAACATGTCCGGACCGAGCCCCCCGGCGCGTGGCGCCGCCACCCGGGCCATGCATCCGGCGCGGCGGGAACCGGCCGGGCGGTATCAGACCACCTTGTCGCTGATGACCTGCGGCACGGGAACCGAGCCGGCGAAGGAGGGCCGTGCCTCCAGCCGCGCCGAGAGCGCGACGAGATTCGGGTACTGGCTGCGCCAGGGATGCTCGGGGAAGCGGACATCGAGATAGCGCAGCACCGTCCCGGTCGCGATATCGGCCAGGCCGAAGCGGTCGCCCACCACCCATTCGCGGTCGCCGGCGATCTCGGCCAGCGCCCGCAACCCGCCATCCACCTTGCGGCGCTGCCGGGCGATCCATTCCTGGCTCTGCTGCTCCGGGCTGCGGTGGCGTTCCCAGAACAGCAGCACGCAGGCGTCGCAGACGCCGTCGGCGATGACCTCCACCTTGCGCGCCGCCAGCCTTTCCCAGGTATCGGTCGGCACCAGGGCGGGCTCGGGCCATTTCGCCTCGATCACCTCCAGGATGTAGCGGCTCTCATAGGCGCTGGTCCCGTCCTCGAAGATCAGGACCGGCAGCTTCTCCAGCGGGTTGTGTTTCGGCGTCTGGGTGGTGCTGTTCCAGGGCACCTCCGTCACCAGTTCGAAAGGAATGCTCTTCTCGGCGAGCGCGATGCGCACCTTGCGGGCATAGGGGCTCGGCGTGGCGCTGATGAGCCTGAGCATGGGCGTTTCCTCCTGATCCGGGCGCGGCGGCGCGGCGCCCATCAACCTCTCCTGCGGGTCCTGCCCGCCCGTGAAAGGGCGTGGCGCGAAAGCATGTCTCATGCCAGGCGCGTCAAGGCAGCGGGCCGCCGCCGCGCCACGCCGTCCTGCAAGGGGCTCAGCCGCCCAGCGCCCCCATCGCCCGCAAGGCGCGGATCTCGGCCGGGGTGTAGCCGTGTTCGGCCAGGATCGCCTCGCTCTCGGCGCCGAGCGCGGGGGGCGGCCCGGGCGGCACCTTGGTCTCCCCCGCGATGTGCAGCGGGCTGTCCACCGTCCGGCCGCCCGTGGTGGTTTCGCGGATCGCGCCCGTCGCGCGCGGCTGGGCGGCCTCCGCCGCCTCCTGCGTGGTCGCCACCGCATCGAAGGTCAGCCCCGCCGCATCCAGCAGCGGCCGCCATTCGGCAAGGCTGCGCGCGGCGAAGGCGGCATCCAGCAGCGGGATGAGCGCCGCCGCATTCTCCCGCCGCAGCACCTGGCTGGCGAAGCGCGGGTCCTCGCCCCAGGCGGGCTGGCCGAGCACCTGCAGCAGCGCCGGCCATTGCCGCGCCTCGTTCAGCAGGGCCAGCAGGAACCAGCGGCCGCAGCCGGCCTGGTAGAGATTGCCGAGCGCGTTCGGCGCCTGCTCCCGCGGCGGCCGGGGGATGAAGCGCGCGCCGTCCAGCGCCGCCTGCACCATGAAGCCATTGGCCCAGAGCCCGGCCTCCAGCAGCGAGACATGCACGAGGCCCCCCTGCCCCGTCCTCTCCCGCCGGTAGAGCGCGGTGACGATGGCACCATAGAGCGCGAGGCCGGTCGGGTGGTCCCCCAGGCCCGCCACCGAACGGCCCGGCGCGGCGCCGGCATGCGCGCGCACCAGATCCATCAGCCCGCTGCGCGCCCAATAGGCCGTCGCGTCGAAGCCAGTCTTGTCGGCCTCCGGCCCGGTCTCGCCATAGGCGGTCAGCGCGGCATAGATCAGCCGCGGGTTCAGCGCCGCCAGCACCTCCGGCGCGATGCCGAGGCCCGCGCGCAGCCGCGGCACGGCATTGGTGACGAAGACATCGGTGGTCGCGATCAGCCGGTGCAGCACCGCCTGCCCCTCCGGCCGCTTCAGGTCCAGCACCAGGCCGCGCTTGCCGCGATTGTCCAGCACCCAGGGGTAGTCGGTATCGCCGCGCGGCTGGCCCGGGGCGCCGGCGAGGGCGCGATAGGCATCCCCGCCGGGCGGTTCGAGCTTGATCACCTCGGCACCGAAATCGCCGAGGATGGTGGCCGCCGAAGGCCCGGCGACATAGCTGGCGGCATCGATCACGCGCAGCCCGGCGAAGATCCCGGCCATCCGCGACGTCTCCCCTGGTTTCCCACCATGCTGCGGCGGAGGGAAGCGTCGCGGCAAGCCCTACCGCACGCTGCTCTGCGAGATGCCCGCCGGCACCGCGGTGCGGCCGCCATCCACGACATATTGCGCGCCGGTGATGTTGCCCGCGAGGTCGCTGCAGAGGAAGAGCACCAGGTTCGCCACCTCCTCCGGCGTGCCGTAGCGGCGGAGCGGGAGGGAGGCGGCATAGCGTTCCTCCACGCCTTCCGGGTTGTTGGGCGAGACCTGCTTCGCGATGTCCTGCACCATGCGGGTCGCGATCGGGCCCGGGCAGATGGCATTCACGCGGATGCCCTGCGGTCCCACCTCGCCCGCCGCCACCTTGGTCAGGCCGATGACCGCGTGCTTGGAGGCGACATAGGCCGGCATGCCCACAGTGCCGACCAAGCCGGCGATGGAGGCGGTGTTCACCACCGCGCCGCGCCCCTGCCGGATCATCACCGGCAGCACATGGCGCAGGCCGAGGAAGACGCCCTTCACGTTGACGCCCATCACCGCGTCGAAGACCGCCTCCTCATACTCCGCGGTCGGGGCGACCTTGCCCTCGATGCCGGCATTGTTGTGGAAGCAGTCGATGGCACCGAAATTGTCGAGCGCGGCCTGCACGAAGGCCTCGACATCGGCGGCGCGCGTCACATCGGCCTGGCGGAAGATGGCGGACTTGCCGATCTCGGCGGCGACGGCCTCGCCGGCTTCCGCATCGCGGTCCACCACCACCACCCTGGCGCCGTGCCGCGCGAAGCCGAGCGACACCGCCCGGCCGATGCCATGCGCGCCGCCGGTGACGACGGCCACCTTGCCGTTGAAATCCATTCTTGGTTCCTCCCGATCGCATCAGCGTCCGATGCCCGGCCATGCTGGCCCCCCGCGCCCGGGGACTCAATATCGCAGATGGACGAGGCGACCCGGGCGGCACCACGGCTTGCGCATTCGCGCGGGCTTCCGCAGGCTGCGGGCAGAACAAGACCCGGCACCGGAAACGTCCATGCCCGAACTTGCCGAACAGACCCGCATCGCGGCGCCGCTTGCCGCGGTCTGGCCCCTGCTGAGCGATCCCGCCCTGGTGGCCGGCTGCATCCCGGGCGCGACGCTGGCGCCGGACCAGGGCGACGGCCTCTGGCGCGGGGCGGTGAAGGTGCGCTTCGGCCCGACCACCGCCACCTTCCGCGGCGAGGCGAAGCTGGATTTCGACCATGCCGCGCATCGCTGCAGCATCGAGGGGCGCGGGATCGACCAGCGCGGCGCCTCCCGCGCCCTCGCCTCCGGCACCGTGCAGGCGAGCGCGGAGGGCGAGGCAACACTGCTGGAGGTGCAGGGCAGCTTCACCGTCACCGGCCCGCTGGAGACCTTCGCCAATGCCGGCGGCGTGCATGTGGCGCGCGCCCTGCTGGCCGAGTTCTCCGCCAACATGGCGAAGCTGGTGGCGGAGCGCGCCCCCGCCGCGGCGCCGGAGCCCGCGGCGCCGGAGCCCGCGGCGGAGGCAGCCACGCCGGCAGCGAGGCCGGCGCCGGCAGCCGCGCCACCGCCGCCCGCGCCCGCGGCGGAACTCAGCGGCGCGCGGCTCCTCTGGCGCGCCTTCCTCTCCTGGCTGCGCAGCCTCTTCGTCCAAGGGAAAGCATAGGAATGGCCGCCAAACTGCAGGATGTCCTCGCCCAGGCCTTCGCGGCCGAAGGCTGCGAGGTGCTGTTCACCCTGATGGGTGACGCCAACATGTACTGGTCCGAGGCGATGTCGCGCCAGCCGGGCATGACCGTGGTGAATGCCCGGCACGAGCACTGCGCGGTGGCGATGGCGGACGGCTATGCACGGGCCACCGGCAAGGTCGGCGTCGCCTCCACCACCTGCGGCCCGGGCTTCACCCAGATCATGACCGCGCTCGCCATCGCCGCGCGGGCCAACGTGCCGCTGGTGGTCTTCGCCGGCGATTCACCCATGCTCGCCTCCTACTACATCCAGCAGATCGACATGGCGCCGCTGGCCCAGGCGACCGGCGCCCATTACATCCCGGTCCGGTCCATGGACCGGGCGCTGGACAATGTGCGGGAAGCCTTCCACATCGCCGCGCTGGAGCGCCGCCCCGTCGTGCTCAGCGTGCCGATGGACCTGCAGAAGCAGCCCTATCCCTTCATGGCGGATTACATCCCCTCCGCCGACACCCTGCCCCTGCCGCAGCGCCCGATGCCCGATCCGGCCATGACGGACCGGCTGGTGGCGATGATCGCCGAAGCCGAGAGGCCGATCATCATCGCCGGCCGTGGCGCCAAGCTGGCGAAGGCGCGGAGCGCCATCGAGGCGCTGGCCGAGCAATCCGGCGCGCTGCTGGCGACCTCGCTGCAGGCCAAGGGCATGTTCGACGGCAACCCCTATGCGCTCGACATCGCCGGTGCCTTCGCCTCCGACTTCGCGCGGGAATGCTTCGCGGAGGCCGACCTGGTCATCGGCATCGGCGTGGGCCTCGGCGCCTATACCACCGAGAGCGGCTATCTCTACCCCAACGCCCGCACGGTGCAGATCGACATCAACCCGCGCGGGTTGTGGCAGGGGCTGCGCACCGCCGACCTGCACATCCATGCCGATGCCGCGGGCGGGGCGGAGGCGGTCACCGCCGCGCTACGCCAGCGCGGTGTCTCGAAGCCGGGCTTCCGCAGCGCCGAACTCGCGCGGCAGATCGCCGGCGACGCGCCGGACCGCAAGGAATTCGCGGTGGCGCCCGGCCTGGTTGATCCGCGCAAGGCGATCCTTGAGCTTGACGCCCTCATCCCGAAGGACTGGGACGTGGTGATCGGCGGCGGGCACTACTTCGGCATTGCCATGACCCATCTGCGTGGCCGCGCGCCGGAGCGCTACCACGTGGTCAGCGATTTCGGCGCCATCGGCAACGGGCTGCCAGCCGCCATCGGCGTGGCCGCCGCGCGCAAGGACGGCAAGGTGCTGCTGATCGAGGGCGACGGCAGCCTGCTGATGCATATCCAGGAGCTGGAGACGGTGCGCCGGGAAGGCCATCGCATGGTCATGGCCATCATCAATGACGGCGGCTATGGCGCGGAGATCCACAAATTCCGCGCAACCGGCCTGGACCCTGCGCTGGTCATCCATGGCCGGGGCGACCTGGCCGGCATCGCGACCGGCTTCGGCATCCGCGGCAGCACCGTCACCGGCCTCGGCGCCATGGGCGGCCTGTTCCAGGCGCACCAGTCAGCCAACGGCGCCAGCCTGTGGGACATCCACACGGACGATGCCGTGGTCTCCCGCCCCTATCGCCGGGTGCATTACGGCGAGGCGTGAGCCTCGCCGCCCCGTGTCCTGGCGGCCGGGCCACGGCTTCGGGCAGGGCCCTCCACCGGCCGGATGCCTCATGGCTGGCGCATGTCCTGCCTCGGAAGCCGGCGGCCCTGCGGGGCGCCGGCTTCGCGGCTACGGCCACGGCGCGCATGCGCGCGCCCGGCCCGCTCCGCGGGCCGCGGGTCGGGACGTCCTGCGCCGAGGATCAGCGCCCGCCGAAGGCGGCATCCGCCGCCAGCACGCGCTCGGCCTGGCGCAGATGCGGCATGTCGAGCATCTTCCCGTCCAGCCCGACCGTGCCGAGGCCGGGATGGGCGGCGAAGACCTCCACCACGCGCCGGGCGAAGGCCACCTCCTCCGGCGTCGGGCGGAAGCCCTCGTTGATCGGCCCGACCTGCGCCGGGTGGATGGCGATCTTGCCCGTGAAGCCCTCCCGCCGTGCCGCGGCGCAGGCGGCGCGCAGCGCGGCCTCGTCGCGGAAATCCGGCTCCAGCGTGTCGATCGGCTGCACGCCGGCGGCGACGGCGGCCAGCAGGCAGTGCGATCGGGCCAGCCGGTAGGTCAGCGCCATGGCGCCCGCCGCGTCGCGGTTGCCGGTGGCGCCCAGCGCGGCAGGCAGGTCCTCCGCCCCCCAGGTCAGGCCGGCGAGGCGCGGCACCGGCAGGCGCGCATAGTCGCCGAGCTGCAGCACCGCCGCCGGCGTCTCCGTCGCCACGGCCAGCAGCCGGATGCTGCCGGCCGGCAGGCCGTCGCGGGCCTCCAGCGCGTCGAGCCAGTGGGAGAGGCGCAGCAGCTCGGCCGGTCCCGCGACCTTCGGCACCACCAGCCCCTCCGGCGCGGCGCGCACCACCGCGGCGGTGTCCGTGAGCCCCTCGCCCTCCAGCGGGTTGATGCGGACCCAGAGGCGCGGGCGCCGCGCCGCGCCCGCCTGCGCGGCGAGGTATTCGGCGATCATCCCGCGCGCCAGCAGGCGCCGCCCGGCGGCGACCGAGTCCTCGAGGTCGAGGATCAGCGCATCGGCGCCGCTCTCCCCGGCCTTGGCGAGCTTCCGCTCGCTGTCGCCGGGGACGAAGAGCCAGGAGCGCGGCGGCGCTCTCACGCCGGCCTCCCCTTCATCAGGGCGGAACGGCGGCAATGTGCCACCAGCTCCTCCTTCTGGTTGTAGGCGCGGTGGATGAACTCCACGATCCCCTGGCCGGGGCGCGATCGGCTCTCGCGCCTGGCGATCACTTCCGACTCCACCCGGATGGTATCGCCGTGGAAGAGCGGCTTCGGGAAGCGCACCTCGTCCCAGCCGAGATTGGCGACCGTGGTGCCGAGCGTGGTGTCGCCGACCGAGATGCCGACCATGAGGCCGAGCGTGAAGGCGCTGTTGACGATGCGCTGGCCGAATTCCGTCTGGGTGCGGCAGTATTCCTCATCCAGATGCAGCGCCGCCGGATTGTGCGTGAGGGCGGAGAACCAGACATTGTCGGCCTCGGTGATCGTCCGCCGGATGCCGTGGCGGAAGACCTGGCCGACCTCGAACTCCTCGAACCAGAGACCGGGCATGCTGCGGCTCCTTCAGGTGACGACGCGCCACTGCACCAGCGTGTAGGGCGGGTGGACCTCGTCATGCGGTTCGAAGACCGCCTCGACCTCGGCGCCGATCGTCACCGGCGCATCGGGTGGGCAGAGCAGGTTGCCGACCATGCGGACATCGTCCGCATGCGGCAGTTCGACCAGCACGATGGTGTAGGGGCCGAAGCCGCCCAGCGCGGGATGCACCGGGTGATGCGGGCGCTGCCAGGACCAGATGCGGCCGCGCGGTGCCACCTCCTCCCAGCCCAGTTCGAAGGAATGGCAGCGGTGGCAGACCCATTCCGGCCCCCATTGGAACTTGCCGCAGCCACGGCAGCGCTGGATCACCAGCTTCCCGGCGCGGGTGCCGTCCCAATAGGGCATGGTCAGCGGCTCGACGGCCGGGGCAGGCAGGCCGGCCGGGAGCGCGCGGGGAGTGGTGCTGATGCTCACAGGGTTGCCTCCGTGCCGAGGACCAGGCTGCTGACGGGCGTCACCATCGGGCCGCCGAGGACGGCCACGACATTCGCCTCCGGCACCTGGTTGCAGGCGGTGCCGCGGAGCTGGCGCACCGCCTCGTTCACCATCTCCAGGCCGTGCATGTAGCATTCGGCCAGGTTCCCGCCGCTGGTGTTCATCGGCATCTTCCCCGACGGCGCCAGCAGGTTCTCCAGCACGAGTTGCTCGTTCGCCCGCCCCGGGTCCACGAAGCCGTGCTCGACGAGGCTCAGCAGCACGCCACCGGTGAAATTCTCATAGGCCTGGACCACGTCGCAATCCTGCGGGCCGAGCTTCGCCATGGCCCACATGTTGCGCGCCACGGTCTTGAAATGGGCCGAGGCGTAGTCGGGCGCGTTGTGGACCGGCGCGGCGCTGCGGTGGTGCCCGCCCTGCGCCGCGCCCAGCAGATAGGTCGGCCTGTGCGGCAGGTCCTTCGCGCGCTCCGCCGGCACCACCAGCACCGCGCCGGCGCCGTCATTCTCCTGGCAGCAATCGAACAGCCGGTGGAAGGGCTCGATGATCCAGCGGGAGGCGTCGTACTTCTCCGCGGTCAGCGGCCGGCCATGCATCACCGCGCGCGGGTTGGTCTGGGCGTGGTGGTAGGAGGCCATGGCGATGGCCCGCAGCGCCTCGTGCCTTATGCCGTGATCCGTCATGAAGCGGGTGATCTTCATGGCGAAGCGCTGCGCCGGCGACATCAGCCCATAGGGCGCGAGGAAGGCGTCGTCCCCCGCCGCCGCCGCGGCCTGGGCGCCGCGGCCGTAGCGGGCGAACTGCCCCTGGGCGAGCGACCGGAAGGCGATGACGCAATTCGCCATGCCGGACTGCACCGCCGCCGCGGCATTGGCGACCGCAGCCGCCACGCCGCCCCCGCCGCCGCCCCAGTGCATGTTGGAGAAGCGCAGATCCCGGATGCCCAGCGCCGCCGCCAGCCGCGGCGCGTCCGACCGGTCATTGCCGTAGGAGGCGAAGCCGTCCACCTCGCGCGGGTCGATCCCGGCGTCGCGGCAGGCTTCCAGGATGGCGATCAGCGCCAGCTTGAACTCGGCATCGGGGGACTGGCCGTGCCTGTAGTAGGTGGTCTCGCCGATGCCGGCGATCGCCACCTTGCCGCGCAGGGTACGCTCCGTCATGCGCCTGCGCCCCCTGCCCTGCGGACGGACCTCCGCCGGTCGCGCATCGGCCTTCCTCCCACGCTTATTATGAGCCTGCATACGGTAAGCTTGCGAAGGAAGCGGAGGCAAGGGGGCCTTGGCCGGCCGGCCAGGGCGCTGCCAGGATCGGCCCCGGGAAAGAAAAAACCGGGAGGAACGCCTGCCATGCCCCTGTCCCGCCGCGGCCTCGCGCCGCTGGGCGCCGCGCTGCTCGCCGCCCCTGCCCTGCCGCGCCGCGTCGCCGCGCAGGAGGATGCCTGGCCCGGCCGGCCGCTGCGCGCCATCGTCGCCTTCCCCGCCGGCAGCGGCACGGACACGCTGGCGCGCTTCTATGGCGATCGGCTCGGCCGCGCGCTCGGCCAGCCCGTGACCATCGAGAATCTGGGCGGCGCCAACGGCGCCATCGCCGCCCGTGCCGCCGCCCGCGCGGCGCCGGACGGCACCACGATGTTCTTCGGCACCGTCTCAACCCATGCCGCCAACCCGAACCTGCTGCGGGAGCCGGGCTACGACCCGATCGAGGATTTCGCACCGGTCTCGCTGATCTCGATCAACGCCCTGGCCCTGCTGGTGCGGGCGGATTTCCCGGCGCGCGACCTGCAGGAATTCGTCGCCCATGCCCGGGCGCGGCCGGGGCAGCTCAACCACGGCGTCGGCAATGCCGGCGGCATCGCCGGGGCGCATCTGCTCTCCGCCGCCACCGGCATCCGGGCGGAGCAGGTCGCCTATCGCGGCACGCCGGCGGCCATCACGGACCTGCTCGGCGGGCGCATCCAGTTCATGGTGGTCGATCTGGGCCCGGCGGTGGAGCATCTGCGCGCCGGCACGCTGCGCGCGCTGGCCGTCACCACCGCCCGACGCATCGAGCTGCTGCCGGAGGTGCCGACGATGCAGGAGCAGGGCCTTGCAGGCTTCGACTTCGCCTCCTGGAACGCGGTCTGGATGCCGGCGCGCAGCCCGGCGCCGGCCATCGCGCGGCTGAACCGGGAGATCGTGGCGATCGGCGGGTCGGCCGAGGCGAAGCGCTTCATGGCCGCCATGGGCATCAGTTCCACCACCAGCACGCCGGAGGCGCTCGGGGCGTTCAACCGGCAGGAATTGGCGCGCTGGGCGCGCATCGCGACGGAAGCGGGGATGGCGAAGGAATAGCCCGCGATCGCCCTGAGTGTGCACGCCGCAGGCGGGCACGCCAGGGCGTGAATCGCTGGCTCAGGAAAACCAGGTCCGGATTGCCCGGACAACAGCCCGGGCAATCCGGGTCTGGAGCAGATCGCGCCGGGGCGTGAACACCCCGACGCGTGGATCGGCTCTGCGAGGAACAACCTGCCGCGCGGGAGGCGGCCCGCTGCACCGGGCCGCGCCACGGCTGGTGGCCCTCAGGCGTCCATCTTGAGGGCGGCGATGAAGGCGCTCTGCGGGATCTCGACCTTGCCGAACTGCCGCATGCGCTTCTTGCCCTCCTTCTGCTTCTCCAGAAGCTTCCTTTTGCGCGTGATGTCGCCGCCATAGCATTTGGCGGTGACGTCCTTGGACAGGGCGCTGATGGTCTCGCGCGCGATGACCCGGCCGCCGATCGCCGCCTGGATCGGGATCTTGAAGAGCTGGCGGGGGATCAGCTCCTTCAGCTTCTCGCAGATGGAGCGGCCGCGCCGCTCCGCCTGGCTGCGATGGGCCATGAAGCTCAGCGCATCCACCGGCTCGGCATTCACCAGGATGCCGATCTTCACCAGGTCGCCCGGCTCGTAGCCATCCATCTGGTAGTCGAAGCTGGCATAGCCGCGGGAGACGGACTTGAGCCGGTCGTAGAAGTCGAAGACCACCTCATTCAGCGGCAGGCGATACACGGCCATGGCGCGGCTGCCGACATAGGTCAGCTCCACCTGCTGGCCGCGGCGCTCGTTGCACAGCGTCAGCACGGCGCCGAGATAGTCGTCCGGCACCATGATGGTGGCCTTGATCCAGGGCTCCTGGATCTCCTCGATGATGCTGCCATCCGGCATGTCGGCCGGGTTGTGCAGGTCCATCGTCTCGCCGTTCGTCTTGGTGATCTTGTAGACGACGGAGGGCGCGGTCGCGATCAGGTCGAGGTCGAACTCGCGGGAGAGGCGCTCCTGCACGATCTCGAGGTGCAGCAGGCCGAGGAAGCCGCAGCGATAGCCGAAGCCGAGCGCGGCGGAGGTCTCCGCCTCGTAGTGGAAGCTGCTGTCGTTCAGGCGAAGCTTGCCGAGCGACTCGCGCAGCTTCTCGAAATCATCGGCATCGACGGGATAGAGGCCGCACCAGACCACGGGGATGCTGGGCTTGAAGCCCGGCAGCGGCTCGGCCGCGGGGTTGCGGTCGTCGGTGATGGTGTCGCCGACATTGGTGTCCGCCACCGTCTTGATGGCGGCGGTGACATAGCCCATCTCGCCCGGCCCGAGGCTCTCGACCGCCACCATCTTCGGGGTGAAGACGCCCACCTGCTCGATGGTGTGGACGGCGCCGTTCGACATCATGCGGATCTTCTGGCCCTTCCGCAGATGGCCGTCCTTGACGCGCACCAGCACGACCACGCCGAGATAGGCGTCGTACCAGCTATCGACCAGCAGCGCCTTGGTGGTGGCGGAGGCATTGCCCTTCGGCGGCGGCAGGCGGGTCACGATCGCCTCCAGCACGCCCTCGATGTTCAGCCCGGTCTTGGCGCTGATCTCGACCGCGTCGGAGGCGTCGAGGCCGATCACGTCCTCGATCTGCTGCTTCACCCGCTCCGGCTCGGCGGCCGGCAGGTCGATCTTGTTGAGGACCGGGACGATCTCGTGGTTGGCGTCCAGCGCCTGGTAGACATTCGCCAGGGTCTGCGCCTCGACCCCCTGGGAGGCGTCCACCACCAGCAGGCTGCCCTCGCAGGCTGCCAGGCTCCGGCTCACCTCATAGGCAAAATCCACATGGCCGGGCGTGTCCATCAGGTTGAGGATGTAGGTCTCCCCATCCTTGGCCTTGTAGGCCAGGCGCACGGTCTGGGCCTTGATGGTGATGCCGCGCTCCCGCTCGATCTCCATGTTGTCGAGCAGCTGCTCCTTCATCTCCCGCGCCGCGACGGTGCCGGTGTTCTGGATGAGCCGGTCGGCCAGGGTGGATTTCCCGTGGTCGATATGGGCGATGATGGAGAAGTTGCGGATGCGGTCGAGCGGAGTGTCGGGCATGGGGATTCCGGGGCCGTATTGGGGGGCCTGGGGGGCGCCCGGCCTTTCGCTGAGGGGGAGATAAGGCAGCGGGCGGCCAAGTCAAAGCGTTGCTTGGGACAAGGGCCGCGCCGGCGCCCCCGAACCCGGCCGGATTGCGCGACACGGCGGATGCCCGCCTCCGCCGGCCTGACGGCCTGGCGGGTGCGGCCCCGCGTTATCCCCCGCCGCCGCCCCGCCCCAGCAGCACCCGGGCCATCCGGTCGAACTCCGCCACCGTCAGCGTCTCCGCCCGGCGCTGCCCCTCGATCCCGGCCGCCGCCAGCAGCCCCTCGGCATCGCCGAGCGATTTCAGCGCTCCGCGCAGCATCTTCCGCCGCTGGCCGAAGGCCGCGGCCGTCAGGCGTTCCATCGCCCGGAACAGCGCCTCGCCCGGGTCCTCGGGGTGCGGCACGAAGCCGACCACGGCGGACCAGACCTTGGGGGGCGGGCTGAAGGCGCCGGGCGGCAGGCGCAGCAGCAGGGTGCAGCGGCAGCGCCACTGGGACAGCACCGCGAGCCGCCCATAGGCCTCGGTATCCGGCGCGGCGCAGATCCGCTCGGCCACCTCCTGCTGGAACATGAGCGCCATGCCCTCCAGCGCCGCGGCGCGGCGCAGCCAGCCGACCAGCAGGGGGGTCGCCACGTTGTAGGGCAGGTTGGCGATGATTTTCCGCGGCGCGGGCAGCAGGCTTGCCGGGTCGATGGTCAGCGCGTCGGCCTCGATCACCCGGAGCCGCCCGGGGAAGGCTGCCTCCAGCTCCGCCAGCGCGGCGACCGCCCGCCGGTCGAGCTCCACCGCCGTCACCGCGGCGGCGGGCGAGGCCAGCAGCGCGCGGGTCAGGCCGCCCGGGCCCGGCCCCACCTCCAGCACCTGCCGCCCCGCGAGGTCGCCGGCCAGGGCCGCGATGCGCCGGCACAGCACCTCGTCCAGCAGGAAATGCTGGCCGAGCGACTTGCGCGCATCCAGCCCGTGCCGGGCGATGGTCTCCCGCAGGCTGGGAAGGGCCGGCTCGCTCAGCTGCGCATCTCGATCTGGGCGCGCCGGCGCAGGTCGCGCTGAAGCTGGCGGGAGAGGTTCTCCACCCGGTCGCGCAGGATCTGCTGCCGCGCCTGGTCCGGCGTCAGCTCCGCCAGGTTCTGCTGCTCGCGCGAGCAGACCATCATCACCAGCACGCCGTCGGGCGTCAGGATGGGCTGGGAGGCCCGGCCGGGCGAGAGGCTGGCCAGCAGGCTCCGCAATTCCGGCGGGTTCACCGTCTCCAGCCGGATCTGGCCCGGATCGCTCACCCGGTCGCCGCCCCGCCCTGCCGCCTCCATCGCCTGGCAGCTCCGCGCCGTGGTCGAGAGGCGCTGCGCCTTGTCCACCTGGTCGCGCTGCTGCTGGGTCGGGGCATTGGGGTCGAGCGCGCCGGCAAAGGGAAAGAAGACCTGCCGCAGGGTGAGGAGGGTGGCGATGTCGCGCCCGCTCTCCCGCTTCTGCCGCAGCGCCACGATCTGGAAGCCGCCGGGCACCCGGATCGGGTTGCTGATGGCGCCGGGCGGCATGCGCTCGACCACCGAGGCGACCTCGGGGTCCATCTCATCCTTCCGCACCCAGCCCATGTCGCCGCCCTGCAGCGCCGATTGCGCCTGGCTGAACTGGGTGGCGGCGATCGGGAAGGGCGTCCCGCGCCGGAGCTGGCCGATCACATCCTCGACGAAGCGGCGCACCTCCGGCTCGGCCACCGGGTCGTCCACCGGGACGAAGATCTCGGAGACCAGGTATTCCGGCTGGCCGGTCCGCGCCTGGTGGCTGCGCAGCACCTCCTGCACCTCCGCCTCCGACGGTTCGGCATTCGGGCCGAGCTGCTGGCGCAGCAGCCGGCCCCAGCCAAGCTGGGTGCGGATCTGGTCATAGAGCACCCGCGGCGCGACGCCGGTCTGCGCAAGCTGCGCCCGGAGCGCGCCGGCAGGCAGGTTGTTGCGCTTCTCCAGCTCGGCGATGGCCTCGGCGATATCGGCATCGGTCACCGGGATGCGCCGCCGCTGCACCTCCTGCATCCGCAGCCGCTCATCCACCAGCAGGCGGGTGACCTGGGGCGCCAGGCGGTCCAGCGCCTCCGGCGCCACGGCGATGCCGGCATTGAGGGCGAAGAGCCGGGCGCGGCCGACCACATCGGCGCGGCTCACCACCTCCCCGTTCACCACGGCGACGATGCGGTTGGTCTGCGTCGCCCCCTGGGCGGCCGCCTGGGATTGCGGCGCCCGCTGCGCCGCGGCGGGCGGTGCGAGGAGCGGGCCGGCCAGCAGCGTGGACAGCGGCAGGACGAGGAGGCGGGCGCGGAGCGGGAAGCGCGGCATGGCCTCGCTCTCTACCCGCCGGCGGGCGGAAGGGCCACCCCTGCCGTCCGGTCCGCGCCTGGCCGCGAGAACGAAGCTTCGAAGGCGCAGAAGGTCGCCGCCGCCGCCGCCAGCATCTCCGCCCGCCGCGCCGGCTCCGCCCCGCAGCGCTCCAGCGCCGCGCAGCAGTCGCGCCACATCGCGCCATGCCGCGGCCCATGGCCCAGCAGGAAGCGCCTGCCTGCCTCCCCGGGCGGCAGAAGCCCATCCAGCGCCCGGGCGAGCTGCCGGCCGCCGAGCGTCGAGCCCTCGGTCACATAGAGGCAGCCGAGCGCCCGGGCGGCCGTGTCGAGCACCGGCAGCGGCGCCGCGGCGAGCGGCACCGGCGCGGCACCCAGCGCCGCGAGATCGGCCTCGATCAGCGGGGCGCGCCGGCGCTCCGCCAGCGCGATGCCCCAGGGTGCGAGGGAGGGGGCGGCCGCCAGCGCCGCCTCCACCGCAAGGTGGAAGCCGAGCTTGCGCCGCAGCAGGTCGACATAGCCCTCCCGGCTGATCCACCCCTCGGCCAGGGCCTGCAAGGCCGGCAGGGCATGCAGCCGGGCATGGATCGCCTCCGTCGCCTGCCGCAGCGCGTCCCGGGTGGAGAGGGCCTCGGCGCCGCCCCCCTGCGCGCCATGGCGGACCGGCCCCCTCGGTCCTTCGGTGCGGGCGGCGTCCGGGCGGGCGATCATGGCACCAGTCATACCGACCCGCAGAAATGCTGACGCATTTCTGCGGCCTCAGTCGCCGGCGCCGCCTGCGGCGGCTGCAGGTCAGCGATTATGCGGCCTGGTATCATGGCCACAGCCTGCCCGCATGCCCGGCCGGGTGGAAGCTGGCCAGGGCGGAGAGGCTGGCGGCGGGCGCGCCCGCTGGCCCAGCCGTCCGACTGCCCGAGGGGGGATGGCCCCGGCCAGCCCGATGGCGGCGCGGCTTCGGCCCTCCGTGCCACTCAGCCGCCCCTGCCAGGCCTGGCGGACAGGCCGGGCCGCAGGTCTCGCTCAGCGCCGGCCGAAAAGCCGTTCCAGCGCCGCCGCGTCGAGCCGGAGGAAGGTCGGCCGGCCATGGCTGCAGGTCGCGGCGCGCGGCGTGGCCTCCATCTGCCGCAGCAGCGCATCCATCTCGGGCGGCGTGAGCCGCCGCCCCGCCCGCACCGAGCCATGGCAGGCCAGCCGCGCCACCGCCGCGTCCAGCCGCCGCTCCAGCGCCAGGGCCTCGTCGCATTCGGCCAGTTCCTCCGCGAGGTCGCGCAGCAGCGGCGCCGGGTCGGCCGGGCCGAGCAGCGCCGGCAGGGCCCGCACCAGCACCGCGCCCGGGCCGAATCCCTCGATCTCCAGCCCGAGCCGGGCGAGCGGCGCGGCGAAGCCGAGCAGCCGGGCGGCATCGGCGGGGGAGAGGTCCACCACCGCCGGCAGCAGCAGCGGCTGCGCCCGCACCCCGCCCTCGACCAGCTGGGCGCGCAGCGCCTCATGCGTCAGGCGTTCATGCGCGGCATGCTGGTCCACCAGGATCAGCGCGCCATCCGGCGCCTCGGCCAGGATGTAGGTGTCGAGCAGCTGCGCAAGGGCGCGACCCAGCGGGTAGTCCGCATCGGGTCCGCCGCCCGGCCCTGGCGGGGAAGCGGGGATTGCCTCGCCCGATCCGCCCGGCGGCGCGGGCGCCACCAGGGGTCTCGGCGGGGCGAAGCCGAGCGGCAGCGCCGCCGGCGCGGCCTGCGGCGGGGCGGTGGGGGCCAGGGCGAGCTGGGCATCGGCCAGGCCGAGGGCGGCGGCCCCCGGCGGCAGCGGTGCCGGCGCGCGCGGCCGCCAGCCGGACCAGCCGCCGGGACTCGGGCGGTACTGCGTCAGGGCGGGTGCCGGCACCGCCTCCCCCGCCCCGGCCGAGAGGGCACGGCGCAGCGCGCTGATCAGCAGGCCGCGCACCGATGCCTCCTCGCGGAAGCGCAGCTCCGTCTTCATCGGATGGACATTCACGTCCACCGCCTCGGGCGGCAGGTCCAGGAACAGCGCCGCCACCGGGTGCCGCCCGGCGGCGATCAGGTCGCGATAGGCGACGCGGAGCGCGGTGCGCAGGATCGGGTCGCGGACGGGGCGGCGGTTCACCACCAGATGCTGCTCGGTCCCCGTGGCGCGGGTATAGGCCGGCTGGGCGGCAAGGCCCGCGAGCGAGAGCCCGCCCGCCTCGGCCCCGACCGGCAGGGCGGCGGCGGCGAAATCCGGGCCGAGCAGGGCCTGCAGCCGCGCCTCCCGCTCCTGCGGCGGCAGGGCCAGCACCTCCCGCCCCTCGACGGTGACGCGGAACCCCACTTCCGGCCAGGCGAGCGCCAGGCGGCGCACCGCCTCCACCGCCGCATCGGCCTCGGCGCGCGGGCTCTTGAGGAATTTGCGGCGGGCCGGCACGGCATAGAAGAGGTCGCGCATCTCGACCCGCGTGCCGGGCGCGCCGGCGGCCGGCGCAACCGGCCCCTTGCGGCCGCCCTCGACGGTCAGCGCATGGGCGTCGCCCTCCCGCGGCCGGGTGGTGAGGGTCAGGCGCGCGACGGCGCCGATCGAGGGCAGCGCCTCGCCGCGGAAGCCGAGGGTCGCGATGCGGAAGAGCATCGCCTCCTCGGGCAGCTTGGAGGTGGCGTGGCGCTCGACCGCCAGTTCGAGATCCGCCGGCCCCATGCCGGCGCCGTCATCCTCCACCACCACCCGCTCGATCCCGCCGCCCTCGAGCGTGACGGCGATGCGGGTGGCGCCGGCATCGAGGGCATTCTCGACCAGCTCCTTCACCACGGCAGCCGGCCGCTCCACCACCTCGCCGGCGGCGATGCGGTTGGCGGTGGTCTCGGAGAGGAGGCGGATGGGCATGCTCAGGCCCCCGGACAGGACCGGGCAGGCGGCGGCAGGCTCAGGCGGCGCTCCATGCCCTGCATATGGCGCGCAGCAGCCCTTCGGTCGAGCCGTCATGCGTGCCCTGCTTCGGCGCCCCTGCCTCCAGCGCCCGCAGGATCGGCCCGGCGAGCTGCTTGCCGAGTTCCACCCCCCACTGGTCGAAGGCATTGATGCCCCAGAGCGCGCCGAGGCTGAACACCTTGTGCTCATACAGGGCGACGAGCTGGCCGAGGGTGAAGGGGTCCAGATGCGGCAGCAGGATCGCCGCGCTCGGCCGGTCGCCGGGGAAGACGCGGTGCGGCAGCAGGCGGGCGATCCCGGCCGGGTCGGTGCCGGCGGCCTGCATCTCCGCCTCGACCGCCGCGGCATCCTTGCCGCGCATCAGCGCCTCGGCCTGGGCGAGGCCATTGGCCAGCAGCTTGCGATGGCTGTCGGCATGGCCGTGGTCCGGCCGGGCCACCAGGATGATGTCGCAGGGCACCGGGGTGGTGCCCTGGTGGATCAGCTGCATGAAGCTGTGCTGCGCATCCGTCCCCGGCTCGCCGAAAACCACCGGCCCGGTCGCCCGGCCGACCGGCGCCCCGTCCAGCGTCACCCGCTTGCCGAGGCTCTCCATCTCCACCTGCTGGAGATGCGCCGGCAGCCGCGCCAGACGCTGGTCATAGGGCAGCACGGCGCGGGCGGGATAGCCGAGGCCGTTCACGTGCCACACCTCCGCCAGCGCCAGCAGCACCGGCAGGTTGCGCTCGAGCGGCATGGCGAGGAAATGCTCGTCCATGGCCCGCGCCCCGGCCAGCAGCCGGGTGAAGGCCTCCCAGCCCAGGGCGAGGGCGATGGAAAGGCCGATCGCCGACCAGAGCGAGAATCGCCCGCCCACCCAGTCGCGGAAGGGGAAGACCCGCTCCGGCGCGATGCCGAATTCCGCCGTGGCCTTGAGGTTGGTCGAGAGCGCGGCGAGGTGCCGCCCCGCCCCCTCCTCCCCCCCTTGGCCCAGCGCCTCCCGCAGCCAGCCGCGGACCAGGGCGGCATTGGTCATGGTCTCCTGGGTGGTGAAGGTCTTGGATGCCACCAGCACCAGGGTCCGCGCGGGGTCGAGCTTCGGCCGCAGCGCCTCCCAGGCATGCGCATCGACATTGCCGAGGTAATGGGCGCGGAGCGGGCAGCCCGGCGTCCAGAGCGCCCGCGTCACCATGGCCGGGCCGAGATCGGAGCCGCCGATGCCGATATTCACCACATCGGTGAAGCGCTCGCCGGTCGCGCCCCGGATCGCGCCGCCATGCACCCCGGCGCAGAATTCCCGCATGCGGGCCAGCACCTCCGCGACCTCGGCGGCGGCATCCTCCGCCCCGGCCCGGAAGCCGGCCTCAGGCGGGGCGCGCAGCGCCAGGTGCAGCACGGCGCGGCGCTCGGTCGCGTTGATCGCCTCGCCGCGCGCCATGGCGTCGCGCCGGCCGGCGAGGTCGGCCGCCCGGGCGAGCGCCAGCAGGGCGGCCAGCGCCTCCGCGTCCAGCGCGGTCTTCGAGAGGTCGAGCAGCAGCCCGTCGGCCGACCAGGAGAAGCGGGCGAAGCGGTCGGGATCGGCGGCGAAGAGCGGGCGGATGGAGGCCGGCGCGCTGCCGTCGGCGCGCGGCGACCGCGCCAGCCGTTCCACTGCCGCCCAGGCGGCTGCGAGGTCGCGCCCCGATGCCTCTGCCATCGCCCTGTCTCCGCCTGCCTGCGCCAGGAATAGACCGGATCGGCGGGGGGCGGAAACCGGGCGCGCGGACCGGCATCGCCCGCCGGGATCACAGGCGTGGCAGCCCGGGCGGGCCGGCTACAGCCCGACTGGCTGGCCCGCCACCACCACCGAGAGCGCCTCCGGCGCCAGCACCCGCGCCGCGACCCGCGCCAGCCGCTCGGTCGGGATCGCGCGGAGCCGCGCCGCCCGGCCGGCCAGCCAGTCCACCGGCCGGTCGTTCTGCCGCAGCGTCAGCAGGGAATCCGCGACCCGCCGGCTATCGGTGAATTGCAGGGGCAGGGAGCCGGTGAGGAAGGCAACGGCATCCTCGCGCTCCGCCTCGGTCGGCCCCTCGGCCGCCATGCGCCGCCACTCCTCGCGGGTGACCGAGAGGGTCTCGGCGACACGGGCATTCTCGGTCGCCACCGATCCCACCACGATCCCCCGGCGGAACATCACATCCAGCCCGGCGCCGATGCCATAGGCCAGGCCGCGCTGCTCCCGCACCGACTGCATGAGGCGGGAGGCGAAGCCGCCGCCGGCCAGGATGCGCAGCACCACCTGCGTCGCCTCCCAGTCCGGGTCCTCGGCCGAAAGCCCCTCCTGCCCGAAGACCACCGCGGATTGCGGGGAGGCGAAGGGGACCACCTGCTGGCCGAAGGCGCGGAAGGGCGGCAGCGGCGGGGCCTTGGGCGGCGCGCCGGCCGGGAGCCCGGTGAAGACCTCGCCCAGCAGGGTGCGCAGCGCCTCGGGCGTGATGGCGCCGGCGGCGGCGACCAGCAGCCCCTCCCGCCGGATCTGCCGCTCGATCGCGGCGCGGATCGCCGCCGGCGGCAGCGCCGACAGGCTCTCCGCCGTGCCGGTCGAGGGGCGGCCGGCCGGGTGGTCGGGGAAAGCCTGGGCCCAGAAGGCGCGGCCGGCCTGGCCGCGCGGGGTCTCCAGCGCCCGCCGCGCGGTGGCGACGGCGCGTGCCCGCACCCGCTCCACCGCCTCCGGGTCGAGCCGCGGCTCCACCATGGCGAGGCGGGCGAGGCGCAGCGCCTCCGGCAGGGCATCGGCCAGGGCCCGGAAGCCGCCCTCGAAATTGTCGCGATCCGCCCCGAAGGAGAGGCTGATCGCCTCGTTGCGCAGCGCATCGGCGAATTCGGGCGCGCGCAGCGGCCCGGCGCCCTCGGTCAGCAGGGCGGCGGCCATGGCGGCCGCCCCCTCCTCCCCCTGCGGGTCGAGCGCGGCGCCGCCGCGCCAGGACCAGGAGAGGGAGACGACCGGGACGGCATGGTCCTCGACCAGCCAGGCGGTGATGCCATGCGCCTCCACGACCTGGATCGGGAGGGAGAAACCCTGGGAGCCGCTCACGTCCGGCGCTCCGGCGCCGGGGTGCCTTCGGGCAGCAGCCAGCCGGTGGTGGCAGGCGCCTCGGCCAGCACGGCGCGCGCCGCCTCCGTCACCTGCGGCAGGGTCACGGCGCGGAGGTGCCGCGGCCAGAACTCCACCAGCTCGAGCGGCAGGCCCGAGGCGAGCGCCGAGCCCAGCATGCGCGGCGCCGCGCCGATGCCGTCCAGCGCCAGCACCGCGCCGGCGGTGATCTGGCGGGTGGAGCGGGCCAGCTCGGCCTCGCTCGGCCCATCCTGCAGCAGCCGGGCCACCACCTCGTCCACCGCCGCCTCCAGCCTCGCCGGCTCGACGCCCGGCCGGGGGGTGGCGGAGAGGGTGAAGGCGGTCGCCCCCACCGATTCGCCGTCATAGGAGGCATTGGCGGCGACGGCGAGGCCGGTCTCGACCAGCGCCTTGTGCAGCCGGCTGCCCTGGCCACCGCCGAGCAGATGCGCCAGCACTTCCAGCGCCCAGGCCTGGTTCCGGTCGCCGAAGGTCAGGGACGGCGCCATGGCGGCGCGCAGGAAGCTCGCCTCCCGCACCGCCGCATCGTGGCGGATCACCCGCGCCTCGGCCGCCTGCGGCGCCGGGGCGGCGCGGTCCCGCGTGGCGACGGGCCGGCTCGGCACGCCGCCATAGAGCTCCTCGGCCAGGCGCCGCACCTCCGCCTCCCGCGCATCGCCGGTGACGACCAGCACGGCATTCCCGGGGGCGTAGCGGTAATCGTAGAAGTCGCGGAGATCCTGCAGCGTGATCGCCCGGATCTCCTCCTCCCAGCCGATGATCGGCCGGCCGCGCCAGTGCTGCGGGCCCCAGAGCCCGGCCTCGAAGGCTTCCCAGAAGCGGGCGCGCGGGTTGCTGTCGGTGCGCTGGCGGCGCTCCTCCAGGATCACCTGCCGCTCGGCCTCCAGCGTGTCCGGCGGCAGCAGCGGATGCGCGAAGCGGTCCGCCTCCATCCGCATGACGAGGGGCAGGCGGGAGGCCTCGACGGTCTGGTGATAGGCGGTGACGTCGCGCGAGGTGAAGGCGTTGTCCTGCCCGCCCTCCCGCGCCACCACGAGCGAGAGCTGGCCGGGCGGGACGTTCCGGCTGCCCTTGAACATCATGTGCTCGAGGAAATGCGCGGCGCCGGAGCGGCCGGCCGGGTCCTCGCCCGAGCCTGCGGCATAGAAAAGGTAGTGGCCGACCACCGGCACCCGGCGCGTCTCGGCCAGCACCACGCGCAGGCCGTTCGGCAGGGTCCAGCTTGTGGCGCCGAAGAGCGGGCGGTCACCGGCCAGCTTGGCCTTGTCCTCCGGCGAGGGCTGGACGGCGGGGGTGGCGAGCCCCTCGGTCGGGCTCAGCGACAGGGCGACCGGCAGGGCGGCGGCTGAGGCGATGGCGGTGCGGCGGGTCACGTCGGGCATGCCTCAGCATGTGGGGCGGAGCGGGGGGAGCGCAAATGCGCCATGCGGCGGAAGGCCATGCCATGGCCCGAAGATCCGGGACGTGGCCGGAAGGGGCCTGGCGCTCCGGCGCCGCCGCCGGGCAGCGCCGGCCGGCTGTTGCCGCCATGGCCGGGCCGGCGCGGTCCGGCGGGCCCGGTCCGGGCTTCGGTCAGGCCGCCGCCGACGCCACCGCCGCCCCCGCCCCATGTGGGGTTCCGGGCCAGGACGCGCGCGACCGCCACCGCCGGGTCAGAAGATGCTCTCGAACAGCCGGGTGATCGGGTTGCCGCTCTGGCTGCGCTGGATGATCGGCGTCTCGCCTTCCGTCACCTCGCGGCCGAGCGCGGCATTCTCCCGCAGCCGCTGGGATTCCCGGCGGGCATCGAGCGGGGTGCCCGGCGGCTCCGGCGCCCGCCAGAAGATCAGCCGGTCGGCCAGGCCACGATCCGTCTGATCGAGCCTCAGGCTCTCCTCATCCACCCGGCGCCGGATGTCGGAGCCGACCGGCCGGCCGGCCTGGGAGAGGAAGGCGCTCTCGCCCGAGCTCGGCCGGGCGGGCGCGGCGGCGGCGGTGCCGAGGGCGGCGCCCGGCACCAGGGTGGATTCGGCGGCGAGGCGCGAGGAGAGTTCCTGCGGCCGGGCGGCGCCGGGGCGCGGCGTCGGCAACTCGCCGAGCGCGGGCGGCATGGACAGCGGCGCGCGGGTGGTCACCTGGAATTCGTCCGGCGCGTCACGGGTGAAGCCGAAGGTCCGCTGCGTCTCCGGACCGCAGCCCGAGAGCAGGCCGAGCGCGAGCATGGCAAAGGCGAGGGGCAGAGGGCGGTGGCGCGTGCGCATGGCGTGTCCTTAGACCAGATCGCCGAAGGCCGGAACGGCCGAAGGCGTGAATCCGGTCGATCCATGAATGACCGGATCGCCGAAGGCCGGAACGACCGAAGGCGTGAAGCCGGTCGATCCCTGAGTGACCGGATCGCCGAAGGCCGGAACGACCGAAGGCGTGAAGCCGGTCGATCCCTGAGTGACCGGATCGCCGAAGGCCGGAACGACCGAAGGCGTGAAGCCGGTCGATCCCTGAGTGACCGGATCGCCGAAGGCCGGAACGACCGAAGGCGTGAAGCCGGTCGATCCCTGAGTGACCGGATCGCCGAAGGCCGGAACGGCCCGCGGCATGGATCCGGCGGCCCCAGGGATGACCGGACCGCCACGGGCCGAGCGGGCCAGCGGCGCGCTTCCGGTCGGTCCAGGCCGGCAGGACCGCCACAGGCCGGACGGGCCCGCGGCAGGTATCCGGCGATCATCAGAATACCAAACTGGCACGGATCGGACCGCCCTTCGGCGTCACATTTCTTGCCAGAAGGTTACCGGCCGCCGGGCCGGAAAGCCCCGGCCCGCCGCTCCCCGGCATGGGTCATCGCCCGAACCCCGCCCCCGCAGGGTCGGCCGCCGCGCCGGGGCGATCCCCGGCGCGCGGGCCGGGGCCTTCAGCCGCCGCGGGCTTCCTTCACCGCCGCCTTGGCGGCATTGACCATCAGCCCGACCTCGTTGCTGATCGTCACCAGCTTGAAGCCCATCTGGATCATGCGGTTGGCATAGGCCGGGGTACCGTTGTGCAGGCCGGCGGCGATGCCGCGCTTGCCCGTCTCCTTCAGCAGCTTCTCGTAGATGCCGAGGACGAAGGGGTCCTCCACGTCCAGCTTCGGCGTCAGCCCGTAGGAGAAGCAGAGGTCGGAGGGGCCGACATAGATCGCGTCGATCCCGGGGACGTCGAGGATCGCCTCGATGTTCTCGATCGCGGTCTTCGTCTCGATCATCGGGATGACGAGGATGTTGTCATTGGCGGTGGTCTGGTAGCCGCCGGCCTCCCCGTACACGCCGGCGCGGATCGGGCCGTTGGAGCGCGTCCCCTGCGGCGGGTACTTGCAGTACTGCACCAGGGCGGCGGCTTCCTGCGGCGTGTTCACCATCGGGCAGATCACGCCATAGGCGCCGGCATCCAGCACCTTGCCGATGATCCCGGGCTCGTTCCACGGCACCCGCACCATCGGGGTGACGCCGGAGGGCTGGATGCCCTGGAAGCAGGCGACGCAGGAGAGGTAGTCCTGCACGCCGTGCTGCATGTCCACCGTCACGCTGTCCCAGCCGCACTGGCTGTACATCTCGGCGCTGAAGGCATTGGGGATGGCGAGCCACCCGTTCACCACGGCCTTGCCGGCCTTCCACGCTTCCTTGACCTTGTTGGGCATCTCGCTTCCCCCTCGGGTGTCGCTCCCTTGCGACGCTAGGCGGGGGGTGCCGGGGCGTCAACGCAGCCCGGACGGTGCCGCGTGACGGCACGGGCGTCCCGTGGTCAGCTTGCCCGGCCACCGCGGCCGGACCGGCCCCTGCCGGACCTTCCGGGACGGCCGGAACAAGAATGGAGGAAACCGAGCATGGCATCCAGCGCAGCCCAGGAAACCCCCATGGCCGCGGCGCCGCTCGATGTGGCGGTGGTCGGCGTCGGCCTCGGCGGGCTCTACGCGCTTTACCGGCTGCGCCGGCTCGGCCTCACCGCGCGCGGCTACGAGGCGGGCAGCGGCATCGGCGGTACCTGGTTCTGGAACCGCTATCCCGGCGCGCGCTGCGACATCGAGAGCCTGGAGTATTCCTACTCCTTTTCCGAGGCGCTGCAGAACGAGTGGCACTGGCCGGAGCGCTACGCGACCCAGCCGGTGATCCTCGACTACATCAACCATGTCGCCGACCGGTTCGACCTCCGGCGCGACATCCAGCTCAACACCCGCATTGCCTCCGCGCATCACGGCGCGGCCGACGGCCTCTGGACGCTGCGCACGACGGAGGGCGAGGTGATCCGGGCGCGGTACTGCATCATGGCGACCGGCAACCTCTCGACCCCGCGGGTGCCGGACTTCAAGGGCATCCAGGACTTCAGGGGCAAGTGGTACCACACCGGCCTCTGGCCGCATGAGGGCGTGGACTTCACCGGCCAGCGCGTCGGGGTGATCGGCACGGGCTCCACCGCCATCCAGATGATCCCGCTCATCGCCGAGCAGGCCAGCCATCTCACCGTCTTCCAGCGCACCGCCAATTTCAGCCTGCCCGCGCGCAACGCGCCGATGGACCCGGAGAGGGAGCGCGACCATCGGGCGCGCTATGCGGAACGCCTGCTCGATGCGCGGCAAACCGCCTTCGGTGTCTCCGGCATCCCGATCCCGACCCAATCGGCGCTGGCCGTGCCGCCGGAGGAGCGGCGGCGGAACTACGAGGCGATGTGGGAGCGGGGCGGCACCATCCCGCTGCTCAACTGCTACAACGACTTCCTCACCAGCGAGGAGGCCAACGAGACCGCCGCCGAATTCGTGCGGGAGAAGATCCGCGGCATCGTCAAGGACCCGGAGACCGCCGAGCTGCTGGCGCCGAAGGGCCACCCGATCGGCTCCAAGCGCCTCTGCCTCGACAGCGGCTACTACGAGACCTTCAACCGGGACAACGTCACCCTGGTGGATGTCCGCAGCGACCTGATCGCGGAGATCACGCCGGCCGGCCTGCGCCTCGCGGGCGGCCGGGAATACGCGCTCGATTCCATCGCCTTCGCCACCGGCTTCGATGCCATGACCGGCGCGCTGCGCGAGATCGACATCCGCGGGCCGGACGGGGAGGCGCTGGCCGATGCCTGGGCGGGCGGGCCCCTGACCTATCTCGGCCTGATGGTCGCGGGCTTCCCGAACCTGTTCATGATCACCGGGCCGGGCAGCCCGGGCGTGAAGAGCCAGATGATCCACTCCATCGAGCAGCATGTGGACTGGATCGTGGAGTGCCTGGCGCATCTGCGGTCGCGCGGCCTGTCGCGCATCGAGCCGAGGCCGGAGGCCCAGGCGGCCTGGGTCGCGCATGTCAACGAGGTGGCCGACCGCACGCTCTATCCGCGCGCCAATTCCTGGTATGTCGGCGCCAACATCCCGGGCAAGCCGCGGGTCTTCATGCCCTATGTCGGCGGCGTCGCCGCCTATCGCCGGAGATGCGAGGAGGTGGCGGCGAAGGGCTACGAAGGCTTCGTGCTGGCGGACCGCTGAGCCATGGCACCCACCCTGCACCATGCGCAGGCCGATCTCGGCGAGGTCCGCCTGCACTACGTGACGGCCGGGGAGGGTCCGGCCGTCCTCCTGCTGCATGGCTGGCCGCAGACCTGGCATATGTGGCGGCACGTGATGCCCGGCCTCGCGGCCCGCTACCGCGTGGTGGCGCCGGACCTGCGGGGGCTGGGGGACAGTTCCCGCCCCGCCGGCGGCTACGACAAGAAGACGGTCGCGCAGGATGCCTGGCGCCTGATGACCGAGGTGCTGGGCGAGCGGCGCTTCTTCGTGGCGGGCCATGACTGGGGCGGGCCCACCGCCTTCGCCCTGGCGGCGCAGCACCGGGATGCCGTGCGGCGCATGGCGATCTTCGACGTGCCGGTTCCCGGGGATGGCACGCCGGTCTTCCACCTCAACCGCTGGCACCACGGCCTGCACCGCGAGCCGGGCCTGGCCGAGGAGCTGCTGGCGGGAAAGGAGGAGGTCTATCTCCGCTTCTTCTACCGGAGCTGGGGCGCCCGCCCGGATGCGATCGAGGAGGCGGCGCAGCAGGAATATCTCCGCGCCTACCGCCAGCCGGGCGCCATGCGCGCGGGCTTCGAATTCTACCGCGCCACGCCGCAGGATGAGCGGGACAACGAGGGCTTCCTGGCCCGGGACGGCAAGCTGCCGATGCCCATCCTCTGCTATGGCGGGGCGACCGGCCGGGGCCGCGGCCCCGCCGCCCTGGATTCCTGGCGGCGGGTGGCCATGGATGTCCGCGGCGGCATCGCCGAGGGCTGCGGCCACTGGATCCCGGAGGAACGGCCGGACTGGGTGCTCGCCGAATTGCTGGCCTTCTTCGGGGAGGAGGCCGGCTGACCGCCTGGACGCGGGGCGGCGGCCCCGCCACTCTGGGGCGATGCCCCCCTGGACCGTCGCTTCCGAGACCGGGCGCCTGGCCGATGTCCTGGTCTGCGCCCCCGACCACTACCGCTGGATCCCGACCAATGCGATCGCGCGGCGGACCCTCGCGGCCGGGGGCCAGCCCGACCTGCAGGGGCTGCAGGCCCAGCACCGGGAACTGGTGGCGGCGCTGGAGCAGGCCAGCGTTCGGGTGCATCACCTGCCGCCCCAGCCCCACCTGCCCTACATGGCCTATACCCGGGACAGCGTGGTGGTGACCCATCGCGGGCCGGTGCTCTGCCAGCTGGAGCGGCCACAGCGCCGCGGCGAATACGCCCATCTGCTCGACTGGCACGAGGCGCAGGGGTCCCGCTTCTGGCGGAAATCCTCGGCCGGGACGCTCGAGGGCGGCGATGTCCATATCCTCCGCCCCGGCCTCGCCGTGATCGGCGCCTCAGGGGGCCGCACCGACCTGGACGGCGCCGGGCAACTGGCGGGCTGGCTGCGGGAAGAGGGCTGGGAGGTGCGGATCGAGGAGTTCGACGAGCATTTCCTGCATCTCGACGTGCTGTTCTGCCTGGCCGCGCCCGGCCTCGCCGTTGCCTGCCTGGACGTGCTGGAGGAAGGCTTCACCACCTGGCTGGCCGGGCATGGCATCCGCTGCCTCCCCGTGCCCTACCGGGAAGCGATGCGGCTCGGCTGCAACATACTGTCCCTCGGCGGCGGGCGCGTTATATCGGCGGCCGAAAGCCGCGGCCTCAATGCCGCCCTGCGGGCGGAGGGGCTGACGGTGCTCGACCCCGCTCTCGGCCTCTTCACCGCCGGCGGCGGCGGCCCGCATTGTCTGACCTGCCCGCTTGCGCGGGACGCCTGACCTGCCCTCCCACCAGGGTGGAGGAGACCCCATGAACACCATCGCCCCGCGCCCGGTCGACGCCGTCATTGCCGCCGCGCGGGAATTCCTCGGCGACCGCCTCTCCACCGCCCAGGCGGTGCGGGAGCAGCACAGCCGCGGCGAGGACCAGACCCCGCCGACCCTGCCGGACGCCGTCGCCTTCGTGGAGACGACGGAGGAGGTGAGCCGCCTGCTCGCCCTCTGCCACCGGCATGAGGTGCCGGTGGTGCCCTTCGGCGCCGGGACCAGCCTGGAAGGGCATGTCAACCCGGTGCGGCGCGGCATCTCGGTCGATCTCTCGCGCATGACCGCGATCCTCGAGGTCAATGCCGAGGACATGGATTGCCTGATCGAGCCGGGCGTGACGCGCCAGCAGCTCAACGACTTCCTGCGCGACCAGGGCATGTTCTTCCCCGTGGATCCGGGCAGCGTCTGCACCATCGGCGGCATGTGCGCCACCCGGGCCTCCGGCACCAATGCGGTGCGCTACGGCACCATCCGGGAGAATGTGCTGGCGCTGGAGGTGGTGCTGGCCGATGGCCGCGTCATCCAGACCGGCGGGCGGGCGCGCAAGGGCGCCAATGGCTACGACCTGACGCGGCTCTTCATCGGCAGCGAAGGCACGCTCGGCATCATCACCCGGATCCGGCTGCGCCTGCACGGCATCCCGGAGGCGATGTCCGCCGCCGTCTGCCAGTTCCCCGACCTCGAAGCGGCGGTGAACACCACCATCGCCACCATGCAGTCCGGCATCCCGGTCGCGCGCATCGAGTTGCTGGATGCCGACCAGATGGAGGCCTGCATCCGGTATTCGAAGCTCGAGGGCTACCGCCCGGTGCCGACCCTGTTCCTGGAATTCCACGGCACCCATGCCGCGGTGGCCGAGCAGGCCGAGGCGGTGGAGGCGATCGCCGCCGACTATGGCGGGGAGGGCTTCTCCTGGGCGACGGACACGGAGACGCGCACCCGGCTCTGGCAGGCGCGGCACGATGCCTACTGGGCGGGGATGGCGCTGAAGCCGGGCTTCCGCGGCATCACCACCGATGTCTGCGTGCCCATCTCGAAGCTCGCGGATGCGATCCTCGGCGCCAAGGCGGATGCCGTCGCCTCCGGCCACACCACCTGCATCGTCGGCCATGTCGGCGACGGCAATTTCCACCAGATCATCCTCTTCGATCCGAACGACCCGCAGGGGCTGGAGCGCGCCTGGGAGCTGGACCGGATGATCGTCGCGCGCGGCCTGGCGCTGGGCGGCACCTGCTCGGGCGAGCATGGCGTGGGCCTGGGCAAGCGGGAATTCCTGGAAGCCGAGCACGGCGCCGAGGCGCTGGCGGTGATGCGCGGCATCAAGAACAGCCTCGACCCGAAGGGGATCCTCAACCCGGGCAAGATGTTCCGGAACTGAGCCTGCCGTCCCGGCACGGCCGGGGCCGGGCGCGGCAGCCGCCGCCGGTCCGGCGCGCCGCCCTCGCCCCGCGCCGCAGGCCGGCACCGGCGCGGGGCGCTCCGGCCGGAATGCCGCGCACACCGCAACCCGCTGCAACGCCGGCGCGCGCATGGGGGCCGTTGGCCGAGCCGGCCGGGCACCCGCGGCCCGGTCCGGCAAGAAGGATGAAGGGGGAAACGTGCCGCCACTGCGCGGCCCAGAGCTGCCGATCCTGGCGCTCACGCTGGGCCATGTCTTCTCGAACGCCGTGCGCACCCTGCCGGCGATCGCCGCGGATGTCCTCTCCCGCGACCTCGGCCTGACGCCGGAGGGGCTGGCGGCGCTGACCGGCGCCTTCCCGGCCGCCTTCGCCCTCGCCATGGTCCCGGTCGGCGTCGGGCTGGACCGCTGGGGGGTGCGGCGCACCGCCCTCGTCCTGCTGGCGATCGGCATGCTGGGCTCCGCCCTGGCGGCGCTGGCCGGGGGGGCGGCCGGCATGCTGGTGGCGCAATGCGTGCTGGGGATGGGCTGCGCCGGCGCGCTGATGTGCCCGATGACCTATGCGGCGCGCGCCATGGATGCGCACCGCTTTGCGCTCTGGTCCGGCATCATCCAGGCGGTCGGCAACTCCGGCATGCTGCTCTCGGCCAGCCCGCTGGCGCTGCTGGTGGAATGGCAGGGCTGGCGGGCCGGCTTCTGGGCCAGCGGGGGGTTGGCGGCGCTCGCCTTCCTCGCCGTCGCGGCGACGGTGCGGCAACCGCCGCCGGCGCGGCAGGGCCACCGCTCGCTCTGGCAGGATACGCGGGAGATCCTGGCGATCGCCGCCTCCCCGCGGCTGCGGGCGCTGATGGTCTTCGCCTTCGCCAGTTTCGGCGTGGTGCTGGGGGTGCGCGGCCTCTGGGGCGGGCCCTGGCTGATGGAGGTGAAGGGGCTGACCCGGGTCGAGGCCGGCCATGTCATGCTGCTGGTGGCGATGGCGCTGGTCGCCGGGCCGGCGATCGCCGGCATCGTGCAGCGCTGGGTCGGGCGGCCGATCCTGCTGATGGCCGGCAGCCACTTGGCGGTGGCGGGGCTGGTCCTGCTGCTGGTGGCGGGCGGGCCCGGCGGCTGGCTTTCCGCCCTCATCGGGGTCCCGGCCCTGCCGGCCTGGTTCGATGCGGCGCTGATGGTGGCCTTCGGCCTCGTCATCTCCTTCCAGATCCTGGTCTTCGCCCAGGTGCGGGCGGCGGTGCCGCCGGAACAGACCGGGCGGGCGCTGTCGGCCAACAACATCGCCTTCTTCGGCGGCGCGGCGGTGCTGCAGGCGCTCTCGGGCCTTGCGGCCGGCTGGGGCGGGCTGGGGGCGGCGCTGGCGACCTTCGCGGTGGCGCTGGTGGTGTGCAGCCTGGGCTATCTGTGGCTGCGGCGGCGGGCCTGAAGCGTCAGGCCGCCGGTCGCAGGACCCGCGGCGCCGCCTCCGGCACCAGGCCGGGGTCTCGCCTCATGCCTGGCGCATGACGTCCCGACCTGCGGCCTGCGGAGCGGGCCGGGCGCGCGAGGGCGCGCCGCGGCCCATGCCGCGAAGCCAAGGCCCGGAGGGCCGCCGGCGTTCGAGGCAGGACATGCGTCAGCATGTCCTGAGCCAGGTCTCATACCGACTCGCACAAATGCTGACGCATCTGTGCAGCCTCAATCGCCGGCGCCGCCTCCGGCGGCTTGGCTACGCGCCACAGGGCGCGGCGCCCATCCGGGCGCTCAGCCGCCTGCGGCGGCTGCAGGTCAGCCATTATGCGGCCAGGTATCAGGCCTGCTTCCGCTCGATCAGCCCGCGGCGGATGCGCCGCCCGCGGCGGATGCGGTCCTCGATGAACTCCGCCTGGCCCCAGCGCACGGCACGCGCCAGCGCATGGCTGTCCTCGGTGAAGCGGGCCAGCATCTCCAGCAGCGCGTCGCGGTTGTTCAGGAAGATGTCGCGCCACATGTCCACGTCGCTGGCCGCGATGCGGGTGAAGTCGCGGAAGCCGCTGGCCGCGAATTTCAGCACCGCCTCGCGCGTCTCCTCCGCCAGGTCGTCGGCCGTGCCGCAGATGGTGAAGGCGATCAGGTGCGGCAGGTGGGAGACGATGGCGACGACCTTGTCATGCGTCTCGGCATCCATCCGCTCCACCATGGAGCCGCAGCGGCGCCAGAGCTCCGCCACCTTCTCCACCGCCGCCGGGTCGGAATTCGGCAGCGGCGTCAGGATGCAGTAGCGCCCCTCGAACAGGCTGGCGAAGCCGGCATCCGGCCCGCTGTGCTCGGTGCCCGCCATGGGATGCGCCGGCACCAGGTGGACGCCCGGCGGCAGCAGCGGCGCGAGGTCGCGGATGACGCTGCCCTTGGTCGAGCCGACATCGGACAGGACGCAGCCCGGCGCCAGATGCGGCGCGATCTGCCGCATCACGCCGGCATAGGCGCCGACGGGGACGCAGAGGATGACGCCGTCGCAGCCCTCCACGGCGCGCGCCGCATCCTCCTCGACCACATCGGCGAAGCCGAGTTCCCGCACCCGCGCCAGCGTCTCCGGCCGGCGGGTATGCGCGACGATGGTCCGGGCGATCCCGCCCTTCTCCTTCGCGGCGCGCGCGATGGAACTGCCGATCAGCCCGACGCCGATGAGGCAGAGACGCTCAAAGATGGGCGCGCTCTCCGCACGACTGACTATCGGCTCAGGCATCCGCGGGCGCGCTGCGCAGGAAGCCGGTCAGCGCGTCCAGCACCATGCCGCATTCCTCGGCGGTGCCGATGGTGATGCGCAGGCAATGCGGCAGCGAATAGGACCCCATGGCCCGCACGATCAGCCCGCGCGCCTTCAGCGCCGCATCCGCGGCCTTCGCCCGCGCCGGCGTGCCGAAATCGGCCAGGATGAAATTGCCCTCGCTGGGATGGACGGTGATGCCCGCGGTGCGCAGCCCGTCCGAGACCTTCGCCCGCCACTCGTCATTGTGCGCGACGGACTTCTCCACCCAGCCTGGCTCGGCCAGCGCCGCGATGCCGGCCGCCATGGCGGGCGCGTTCACGTTGAAGGGTCCGCGCACGCGGTTGAGGATGTCGACCACGGGGGCCGGGGCGTAGCACCAGCCCAGCCGGATGCCGCCCAGGCCGAAGACCTTGCTGAAGGTGCGGGTCATCACCGTGTTGGTGCCGGCCTCGATCAGCCCGGTGCCCGGGTCGTAGTCCGGCCGTGTGACATATTCGGCATAGGCCGCGTCCAGCACCAGCAGCACGTCCTCCCGCAGGCCGGCGCGCAGCCGCGCCACCTCGGCGGCTGGCAGGAAGGCGCCGGTCGGGTTGTTGGGGTTCGCCAGGAAGACCAGCTTCGTGCGCGGGCCGACGGCCGCCAGCATGGCATCCACATCGGCCGTGAAGTTCTTCTCCGGCACCTTGATCACCTGGCTGCCGGCATAGCGCCCGGCGATGTCGTACATGACGAAGCCATGCGCGCTCATCACCAGCTCGGTGCCCTCGCCGCCATAGGACATGATCAGCGCGCCGATCAGCTCGTCCGAGCCGTTGCCGCAGACGATCCGCGCGGGATCGAGCCCGAAGCGCGCCCCGATCGCCTCCCGCAGGGCGGTCGCGCCGCCATCGGGGTAGCGGTGCAGTTCGGTGGCCAGCTTCGCATAGGCCGCCTGGGCGCCGGGCGGCACGCCGAAGGCCCCCTCATTGGAGGACAGCTTCACGATCCGGTTAACGCCCGGGATCTTCGACTCGCCGCCGACATAGGGCTCGATCGAGAGGATGGAGGGGCGGGGCAAGGGGGCAGGCATCAGCCTAGGACTCCTCTCTCGGGCACGGCGTAGAAGCCGAGCGGCAGGGCGCGCGCGACCGGCAGGGCAGAAAGGCGCGGATCGCCCTCCGCCACCACCCCGTCCAGCTCCGCCAGCGCCCGCACCACGCCGCCATCTCGGCGCAGCAGCAGGCTGCGCGGCGGCAGGCCGGCGGCGGTCAGCGCCGCCACCAGCTGGGCGCGGCCGCGATCCTCCGCCATCTCGATCCTGAGCAGCGAGCGGTCGGCGCCGCTCGGGTCCGGCGCGCCGAGGCTCACCGCCAGCGCCTCGGGCGGGCTCTCGCCCTTCGCGGCCCAGAAGGGCAGCCGCGCCGCCACCTGCAGCCGCGGGGCATCGAGGCTCGTCCACCAGGCCTGCTCGTCCGGCTCGCCTTCCTCCGGCAGGGGCAGCACCGCCACCTGCGCCTCCCCGGCCGCGACGGCGGCCAGCGCCCGCGCCGCGCTCGGCAGGGGGCGGATCGGGATGGCGCCGCCGAAATGGTCGCGCGCCAGCCGCGCCTCCTCCGGCCGGCGGGCATGCAGCGCGACGGTGAAGCCGCCCTGCATGGCGCTGCTCGCGCCGAAGATCTCCCGCCACAGCCGCACCACGGCGCCGCCGGGCAGCGCGCCCGCATGGCGGCCGAGCAGCCGGCGCAGGATCATCGCCTCCCGCCCCGGGCGCAGCGGGCTGGCGCCGCCCTTCACCCGGCTGTTGGCGAGTTCCGCCACCACCGCGGCCCGGCGCATCACCAGGTCGTGGATCTGGTCGTCCAGCCGGTCGATCTCGGTCCGCAGCGCGCCGAGCGCATCCGCGGAGCTGCCCTGGGGCGCGGCCTCCGGTGGCGGGGCGGGCGCGATGTCGGTGTCGGAGGCTGCGGTCATCGTCCTCAACATCTTTCCGGAGTGCTTTAGACGCGGCCGGCCCGCCCGCCAAGCCGATCCCGCGGCGCGGCGCGGGCCGGCACCTCTCCCGGCCTTGGTGTTTCCACCCCGGGCGGGCTTGCTCTATGCAGGCCGCTGCAAGGATCGCCCCTGTCATGTCAGCCCCCATCGCCCCCTTCCCGCAGGTCGACCACCAGCGTGCCGTCTTCCCCGATGGCCTGGCGCTCGATTGCGGCATGACGATCGCGCCGCTGGCGGTGGCCTACCGGACCTATGGCCGGCTGAATGCGGCGCGCAGCAATGCCGTGCTGATCTGCCATGCCCTGACCGGCGACCAGTATGTGGCGGAGACCCACCCGCTGACCGGCCGCGCCGGCTGGTGGGAGAACATCGTCGGACCCGGCAGGCCGCTCGACACCGACCGCTACTTCCTGATCTGCGCCAATGTGCTGGGCGGCTGCATGGGCAGCACCGGCCCGCGGGAGGAGAAGACGGATGCCGCGGGGCGCGGCCTCGGCCGCCCCTGGGGCACGGATTTCCCCAATGTCACGATCCGCGACATGGTCCGCGCCCAGAAGCGGCTGGCCGAGCATCTGGGGATCGAGCGGCTGCTCGGCGTGGTCGGCGGCTCCATGGGCGGGATGCAGGTGCTGGAATGGGCGGCGACCTATCCGGATGCGGTCTTCGCCGCCGCCCCGATCGCCACCGCCGCCCATCACAGCGCGCAGAACATCGCCTTCCATGAGGTCGGCCGCGCCGCCATCCACTCCGACCCCGACTGGCGGGGCGGCCGCTACTGGGAGGATGGACGGGTGCCGGCCAAGGGCCTCTCGGTGGCCCGCATGGTGGCGCACATCACCTATCTGAGCGAACAGGCGCTGACCCGGAAATTCGGCCGACGGCTGCGTGGCGCGGCGGCGCTCACCTTCCTCGAGGACGTGTTCGAGGTGGAGAGCTATCTCCGCTACCAGGGCAGCACCTTCGTCCGTCGCTTCGACGCCAATTCCTACCTGACCATCACCCGGGCGATGGACTATTTCGACCTGGCGGCGGAGCATGGCGGCGACCTGGCGGCGGCCTTCCGGGGGACGAAGACGCGCTTCTTCGTCTCCTCCTTCTCCTCCGACTGGCTCTTCCCGACAGCCGAGAGCCGCGCCCTGGTCCGCGCGCTGAACGCCGCGGCGGCGAATGTCAGCTTCGTCGAGATCGAGTCCGACAAGGGGCACGACGCCTTCCTGCTGGAGGAGCCGGATTTCCACCGCGCGCTGGGCGGCTTCCTCGCGGGCTGCGCCGACCGGCTGGGGGTCTGACCATGCCCGACGACATCCGCCCGACCGAGCGCCGCGGCGCCATCCGTTATGTCGCGAAGAACATGCGGCTCGACCTGCGGCTGATCGCGGAGATGATCCCCCGCGGCGCGACCGTGCTCGATATCGGCTGCGGCGACGGCGCGCTGCTCGCGCACCTGACCGCCGAGAAGGGCGCCGATGCCCGGGGGATCGAGATCGACATGGCCCAGGCCACCCAGGCGGTCGCGGCCGGGCTGGCCGTGATCCAGGGCGATGCCGACCACGACCTGGCCTTCTATCCGGATGGCGCCTTCGATTACGTGGTGCTCTCCCGCACGCTGCAGGCGGTCGAGCGGCCGCGGGAGGTGCTGCGGCAGATGCTGCGCATCGGCCGGCATGCGATCGTGTCCTTCCCGAATTTCGGCCACTGGCTGCTGCGCTGGCAGCTCGTCAGCACGGGGCGGATGCCGATGACCGAGACCTGGCACCGCGAGTGGTACGAGACGCCGAACATCCATCCCTGCACGATCAGGGACTTCTTCGACCTCTGCGCGCTGGATGGCTATGTGGTGGAGCGCTGGCTGGCGGTGGATGACCGCGGGCTGAAGGCGCCCTGGACCCGCTCCCCCTGGCTGGCCAATCTGTTCGGGGAGCAGGCGCTGTTCCTGCTGCGGCGAGGCTAGCGCGCGGCGCGCTCCACGGCCTCGGCAAGGCGCTCGGCGGCGGATTCACCCCCCCGGGGCACCCCGGCGCCGTGCGAAGCAGGGAGGCGCGGGGTGCGCCATGCCTGGCGGCCGGGGCCTGCCGCCAGCGGCGCGGCGGGAGCGCGCAGCGGCCCTCAGTGCAGCCGGGCACCCCGGGGGCGGCGGACGGCGCCTGCCGCCCCGCCCTTCGGGGCCTCCGGCATCAGGGATGCCGCCAGCGCCGCATGCCGCGCCGCGTCGGTCGCGCCCATGCGCAGGCACTCGGCCTCGACATAGGACAGCATCAGCCGCAGAGCGGAATGGTCGGTTGTATCGGACTCAGCTTCCACGGTCTGAGGCGCAGCGCGCATCGAGCGGCTCCGGTTATTGTGAACTTGCAGCCCACACATACTAGTGACGAGGTAACGCAGCAAGGCGGAAGTCGTTGCCGGCGGCGCCAGGCACGGCCGGATTGCTGGATTTTCCGCCCAATTGTAAAAAACGAGATTAATGATCTCGCGTTTTCTACTGAGAATACACAGAACACTGCCCTTGCCTGCCAGCGGCCCGGCTGCAACCCGGCAAGAGGCTGAAGCCCGGCCGGGATCCGGGCCGTCCCGGCGGCCTCATACCGGCCGCACGGATTCCTGACCCATGGTCGGCGGTCGTGCGGCCGGCATCACTCTCCCGTTGGGCGCGCAGCCGCCACACCAACCCTGCGCGCGATACGCGCCGCGGCAAGGCAGAACTTGCCGCGGCGCGTATCAGAACCGCTCCATCCAGGGCCGCAGCTCGATCTCCCAGCTCCAGGCGCTGCGGGGCTGGCGGATCAGCTGCCAATAGGTCTCGGCGATCGCATCGGGATCGAGCAGCGTATCCTCCCCCGTCTCCGGCCGGCGCGCGCTGCGGATGCCGCCATCGATGACGACATGCGCCACATGCACGCCCTTGGGGTGCAGCTCCCGCGCCGCGGACTGGGCCAGGCCGCGCAGGGCGAATTTCCCCATCGCAAAGGCCGCGCTCTGCGGATAGCCCTTCACCCCGGCCGAGGCGCCGGTCAGCAGGATGGTGCCTTGCCCCCGGGGCAGCATGCGCCGCGCCGCCTCCCGCAGCGCGAGGAAGGCGCCGAAGGCGCAGACCTGCAGGCTCTTCTGAACCTCCTCCGGCTCGAGCTCGGCAACCGGCCCGCGGGTGCGGTAGCTGGGGTTGTAGACCACCACCTCCGCCTCCCCCGCCGCCGCGAAGAGCGCGCCGACCTGCGCGGCATCGGCGGCGCCGCAGGCATGGGTGGCAGCGCCGGTCTCCGCCGCCAGCGCGGCGAGCTTGGCGGTGTTCCGCGCGGCGAGGGCCACTTCGTAGCCCTCCCGCGCCAGCCGCCGGGCGAGCGAGGCCGAGAGGCCATCCCCCGCGCCGATGATCAGGGCCTGTGGCATGCGTCACCTCCGGGCGCGGAGCGAGCATGCGGCACCCGCGCCATCCGCCGCGCGGCAGGCTATCCTTGCCCGGCACAGCCGGGGAACAGCCAATGCCGACCCATGTCGATCCCGAGAACCGCCGGGTGACGGATGATCTCTATGCCGCCGGCCGCGCCGCCTTCGAGGCCGGCGCCTCGGTGGTCGAGAACCCGCTGGCCAATAGCGGGCATTACGGCCGCGCCTGGTTCGCCGGCTGGCTGGACGCGCTGGCGGATCGGCTGGATGGCGGGGATCGTGCCAGCCGCGCCTATCCCGTGCTGCTGGCGGATGACCGCGCGAACTTCTTCTGATCGCCGGGCCGGGGGGCAGGCGGGTCGCGCCGCCGCCCGGCCAGCGCCGGCCCTGGCGGAAGGTCCGGAAGGCCGCCCGAGGCCGATCCGCTCCGGCGCGTCAGGCCGGCGCAGGCTCCCGGGCGGTCCACCTTCCTCCCCCGGGCCGCCCTATCCCAGGGTCTCCAGCAACTCGCACAGCACGGCGCAGCGGGGCGCCAGGTCCGGCCAGCGGATATGCTCCTCCGGCGCATGCGCCCCGGCGCCGGTGCAGCCGAGCCCGTCCAGGGTCGGGATGCCCATGGCGGCGGTGAAATTGCCGTCCGAGCCGCCGCCGCGATGCTGCTTCGGCAGGTCGAAGCCCTGCCGCGCCGCGATCGCCCGCGCGGTTTCATACAATGCGAGGTTGGCCGGGCTCTCCTCCAGCGGCGGGCGGTTCAGCCCGCCTTCCAGGGTGATGCGGATGCCGTCCTCCTCCAGGGCGAGGCCCTGGATGGCGGCGACCACCCGCTCCGCCTCGGCCAGGCTGGGCACGCGGAAATCGATCCGGCAGCCGGCCTCGGGCGGGACGACATTCGGCCGGGTGCCGCCCCAGACCGGGGCGACATTGGTGGTCACGCCCCGCTCCAGATCGGTCAGCGCATGGATCTTCAGGATCGCCTGGGAGAGGGCGACGACGGCGCTCCGCCCCTCCGACCAATTGCCGCCGGCATGTGCGCTGCGGCCCTCGACGCGCAGGGTGAAGCCGCCGGTGCCCTTGCGGGCCGTGACGCAGGCGCCCTGCGGGCCGCCGGCGGGCTCCGGGATCAGCACGGCGCAGGCCCCGCGGGCCGCGTCCTCGATGGGGGCGCGGGAGGTCGGGCTGCCCACCTCCTCATCCGGGGTCAGCAGCAGGGTGATCGGGCGCCGCGTCTTCGTCCCCTGGCGCAGGATCTCCCGCACGCTGTGGAAGGCCATGAAGCTGCCGGCCTTCATGTCGTAGATCCCGGGACCATGGGCGCGCTCGCCCTCCACCCGGAAGGGCATGGGGCCGGCCAGCGTGCCGTGGTCCCAGACCGTGTCGAGATGCCCGGCCACCACCACCGGCGCCCCCTCCCCCGGCGTGCGGGCGATCAGCGTGTCGCCGAAGCCGTCCCGGCCCGGCAGCCGCTCGATCGCCGCGCCCAGGCCGCGCAGATCCCGCTCCGCCCGGTCGAGCAGCCCGTTCACCGCCCGCGCATCGGTGGTCGGCGTCTCGTGCTCCACCCAGGTCCTGAGTTCGGCGAGCAGGCGGTCGGAGGGGCCGATCTCGGTCACGGGCATGCGGCGAATCCTTTCGGGGCTGGGGGCGCCATCCTTGTCGCTCGCAGCCCCGAGGGCTAGACCGGCCGGCGCATCAGGCAGGATCCCTCATGTCCGACGGTCTCTTCTTCGAGGATCTCTCGGTCGGCCAGACCGCCAGCTTCGGCAAGACCATCACCGAGGCCGACATCGTCCTCTTCGCCGCGGTCACCGGCGATACCAACCCGATGCACCTGAACGCCGACTATGCGAAGGACAGCATCTTCGGCGAGCGCATCGCGCATGGCATGCTGGCCGCCGGGCTGATCACCAAGGTGCTCGGCACCCAGCTTCCCGGCCCCGGCACCATCTACATGTCGCAGAGCCTCAAATTCCGCGCGCCGGTCCGGATCGGGGAGACGGTGACGGCGACCGTGGAGGTCCTGGCGCTGCATCCGGAGAAGCACCGCGCCACGCTGCGCACCCTCTGCACCGTGCGGGGCGAGCCGGTGCTGGAGGGCGAGGCCTTCGTCTCCGTCCCCTCCCGCGCGGCGCGGGCCAAGGCGGCGGAATGACGCCCGCCAACGGTCCCGATGACCGGAGGGCGAAGGCCCGGAGGTCTGAATCGGCGCCGCCATCGAACGGCTCCGATGACCGGAGGGCGAAGGCCCGGAGGTCTGAATCGGCGCCGCCCTCGAACGGCTCCGATGACCGGAGGGCGGAGCCCCGGAGGTCCGGATCGGCGCCGCCCGTCATCATCCAGGACTGGCGCGAGGTACCGCCCGAGCTGCGCGGCGCCACCATCGCGCTGGGCAACATGGATGGCGTGCATCGCGGCCATCACGCGGTGCTGCAGGCGGCGCATGCGGCCAGGCCCGGCGCGAAGCTCGGCGTCGTGACCTTCGAGCCGCATCCGCGCGAGCATTTCCGCCCCGACGACCCGCCCTTCCGCCTGACCCTGCTGCCGGCCAAGGCGGCGGCGCTGGGGGCGGCCGGCGCCGCGGTGGTCTTCGCGCTGCGCTTCGACGCCGCACTGGCCGGCATGCCGGCCGAGACCTTCTTCGCGGAGGTGCTGCGCGAGGGCCTGGGCGCCGTCCACCTCTCCTGCGGCCAGGATTTCGCCTTCGGCCACCGCCGCGGCGGGGATGCCACGGTGCTGGCCCGCCTGGCCGAGGCGGCCGGGATCGGCACCACCATCGTGCCGCCGGTCGTGGATGCGCAGGGGCCCATCTCCTCCACCCGGATCCGCCGCGTGTTGCAGGACGGCTATCCGGAACGGGCGACGGCGATGCTCGGCCGGCCCTGGGAGATCCGCGGCGCGGTGGTGCATGGCGACAAGCTCGGCCGCGTGCTGGGCTGGCCGACCGCCAATATGTGGATGGGCCGGCACCTGGAGCCGGCGCGCGGGGTCTATGCCGTGACCGTCGCCCTGCCGGACGGGACGGAGGCGAAGGGCGTGGCGAATATCGGCCGCCGGCCGACCCTCGGCGGCGATCCGGAGACCCGGCTGGAGACCTACATCTTCGACTGGTCGGGCGACCTCTACGGCCAGGAGATCGGGGTGCGGCTGGTGAAATTCCTGCGGGCGGATGCGAAATTCGCCGGACTCGAGGAGCTGAAGGCGGCGATCGCGCAGGACGCGGAGGATGCGAGGGCCGCCCTGGGCTGATGGCGGGCCGCCCCTGCGGCCGCCTGCCGGACCACCCGCCGACTTGCGCCGGTCGCTATCGGGGCTCCCTGACAAAGGAGTGTGCCGCGCAGCACAGCTCCCGCTTCGGGCCTTTCCCATTCTGCCGGCCCGGCCGTTCCGGCCAAGGGAGACCTGCCCGTGTCCGCACCGCGCCGGCGTTCCGCCCTGGTCTTCCTCGTCCTCCTCGCCCTGGCGCCCGGCCCGGTCGCGGCCGATCCGCTGTGGCGGGAGCCGCTCTGGCTCTACCCGCCCGGCGCCGATGCGCCTTTCCCCGCCCTGCTGACCCTGCCCCCCGGCTGGCTGCTCGGCGATGCCGCGGTGCTGGTGCTGCCCGAAGGCCCGGAGCCCGGCCCGTTCCACCACCGGGTGGTCGAGGCGATGCTGGCCGCGGATGCGGCGGTGCTGGAACTGAACCCGGAGGCGGCGCGCGGCGCCATGCCCGGCCTGCCGGCGGTCGTGCCCGCCGTGCTGCGCCCCGTCCTGGCGGCCGCGTTCCTCGCCCTGCGGCGGGATGCCGGGGCCGGCCTGATGGTCGCCATCGGCCTCGGCCCGGCGGGGGAGGTCGCGCTGCGGGCGGCGGAGGACAGCGCGGAAGGGGTGCTGCCGCCCCTCCTGTCGGCTGCCGCGGCGCTGGGCGGCTTCGGGCCGGCGCGGTTCCAGGCCGGTGCCGCGCCCCCGGCCGCGGAGCAATGGCCGCTGCGGGCCCGGCTATTCTGCACCCTGCTGGCGGGGCTGGAGGGCGGGGCGGAGGCGCGGCGCCGCTGCGAGGAGGTGCTGCTCGCCCCGCCCGCCCCCCTGTTGGCGGCATGGGAGCCCTGAGCGCCGCCCCTCCCTCAGCTCCCCCCGGTGCCGCGGGCGCTTGACCCGGCCCCGCTCCGCTCCGCATAACCGCTTCATGCAGCGTTGGGCGCGTCACGCCGGCACCGGCCGAATTCCTGGCCCGGTCCTCGCCTGAGGCGGTCCGATGACCGAAGGGGTCGCGGCATGGCCGCGCCCGGCCCCGGCGGTCTGAATCGGCCCGCCCGTCAGACAAGGGCCGGGATCTTCCGCGCGCATCCACCGCTCCGCCGCGGCGCCCGCTGCCGGCGGCCAGGAACCAGACCATGACCGACAGCCCGACCGAAGCCCCCGCCCGCGACTACCGCGGCACCGTCTTCCTGCCCGAGACCCCCTTCCCCATGCGCGGCGACCTGCCGAAGCGGGAGCCGCAATGGCTGGAGCGCTGGGAGCGCCTGGGCCTGCGGGACCGCCTGCGGGCGCAGTCCAGGGGCCGCGAGACCTTCGTCCTGCATGACGGCCCGCCCTATGCGAATGGTCCGCTGCATATCGGCCACGCCCTCAACAAGATCCTGAAGGACGTGATCAACCGCGCCGCCCAGATGGCCGGCAGGGATGCCGATTACGTCCCGGGCTGGGACTGCCACGGCCTGCCGATCGAGTGGAAGGTCGAGGAGGAGTACCGCGCCCGGGGCAAGAACAAGGACGCCGTGCCCGTCCTGGAATTCCGCGCGGAGTGCCGCGCCTATGCCGAGCACTGGCTGGGCGTGCAGCGGGAGGAGTTCAAGCGCCTCGGCGTCCTCGGCGACTGGGCCGGGCGCTACGCGACCATGGACCTGCCGAGCGAGGCCGCCATCGTGCGGGAGATCGGCAAGTTCCTGATGAACGGTTCGCTCTATCGCGGTCTGCGCCCGGTGATGTGGAGCCCGGTCGAGAAGACGGCGCTGGCCGAGGCCGAGATCGAGTACCACGATCATGTCTCCCCCACGCTCTGGGCGCGCTTCCGCCTGGAGCGGGCGGCGGCCGGGGACCTGGCCGGCGCCAGCGTGGTGATCTGGACCACGACGCCCTGGACCATTCCCGGCAACCGCGCCGTCGCCTATGGCGAGGAGATCGACTACGCCCTGGTGCATGTGGAAGGCGTGGGCGAGGGCAGCCACCTGAAGGTCGGCGAGACGCTGCTGATCGCCCTGCCGCTGCTGCCGCAATTCGAGAAGGATGCGAAGCTCGGCGCGCATACCATCCGGCGCGTGCTGAAGGGCGCGGAGCTGGCCGGCGCGATCGCCGCGCATCCGCTGCGCGGCCCAGCGGGCCATGGCGGCTATGACTTCGACGTCCCCCTGCTGCCCGGCGAGTTCGTCACGACCGAGGCCGGCACCGGCTTCGTCCATATCGCCCCCGGCCATGGCGAGGATGACTTCAACCTCGGGCGCCAGTTCGGCCTGCCGGTGCCGGAGACGGTGCATGACGACGGCACCTTCACGGTGCAGGCGCCCGGCTTCACCGGCCTGCATGTCTTCAAGGCGCATGACGCGGTCTATGCCGCCTGCGAGGCCGCCGGGACGCTGGTGGCGAAGTCGCGGCTGACGCACAGCTACCCGCATAGCTGGCGGTCCAAGAAGCCAGTGATATTCCGGGCGACGCCGCAGTGGTTCATCGCCATGGACGATGCCAACCGCATCCGGGAGAAGTCGCTCGCGGCGATCGACGCCACGCATTTCGTCCCCGACCAGGGCCGCAACCGCATCGGCAGCATGGTGGCGGCGCGGCCGGACTGGTGCATCAGCCGCCAGCGCGCCTGGGGCGTGCCCATCGCCGTCTTCGTGGACAAGGCGAGTGGCGAGCCGCTGCGCGACCCGGCGGTGATGGAGCGCATCGTCGAGGCCTTCCGCACGGAAGGGGCGGATGCCTGGTACAGGCCGGGTGCGGCGGCGCGTTTCCTCGGCGAGGGACGCGACCCGGCGGCCTATGAGCAGGTGATGGACATCGTCGATGTGTGGTTCGAGTCCGGCTCGACCCACGCCTTCGTCCTGCCCGACCACAAGCTGCCCTTCCCGGCCGATCTCTACCTGGAAGGCTCCGACCAGCATCGCGGCTGGTTCCACTCCTCCCTGCTGGAATCCGTCGGCACCAATGGCGTCGCCCCCTTCAAGGCGATCCTGACGCATGGCTTCGTGCTGGACGAGCAGGGCCGCAAGATGTCGAAGTCGCTCGGCAACGTCACCGCCCCGCAGGAGGTGATGAAGCAGTACGGCGCCGACATCCTCCGGCTGTGGGTGATGAACTCGGACACCGCGGAGGACCTCCGCATCGGGCCGGAGATCCTGAAGCAGCAGGCGGAGCTGTACCGGCGCATCCGCAACTCGCTGCGCTGGCTGCTCGGCAACCTCGCGGGCTTCGAGGAGAACGAGACCGTCTCCTATGCCGAGCTGCCGGAGCTGGAGCGCTGGGTGCTGCACCGGCTGACGGAGCTGGATGCGCGGGTGCGCAAGGCGGCCGAGGACTACGATTGGACCGGGATCTATCCCGAGATCCACAATTTCTGCGCGACCGATCTCTCGGCCTTCTATTTCGACATCCGCAAGGACGCGCTGTACTGCGACGCGCCGGACAGCCACCGCCGCCGCAGCGCGCGGACGGTGCTGGACGTGCTGCACCGCTGCCTCTGCGCCTGGCTGGCGCCGGTGCTGGTCTTCACCGCCGAGGAAGCCTGGCTGGCCCGCTTCCCGGACGAGACTGGCAGCGTGCACCTGACCGACTTCCCGCTGGTGCCGGAGGGGTGGAAGGATGCGGCGCTTGCCGAGAAATGGCGGAAAGTGCGCGAAGTGCGCCGATTTGTTTATCCTTCGCTTGAAGGCATGCGGCGCGCTGGGAAGATTGGTTCATCTTTGCAAGCTGCCGTGTTCTTCGGGGTCGGCGAAGAGGTCGAAGAGGGTGAGGAGACTTCTTTGACCGAGGCCGATGCCGAGTTGTTGTTGGAAGAAGACTGGCAAGAGGTTCTGATCGTCTCCGCCGTAGGTATCATTCAAGGCGCTTCGGGTCCAAAGCCAACAAGCCCACTCGCTGCTAGGGTTGAGCCTGCACTTGGCACGAAATGCGACCGCTGCTGGCGCGTCCTGCCCGAGGTCGGCCAGTCCGGCGCCCACCCCACCCTCTGCCGCCGCTGCGAGGCGGTGGTGGAGGCGCAGTGAGCGACGCCGCCCCGGCCGGGACGCAGGGGGCCGCGGTGCTGCCGGCCCGCGCCGGCCTGCGCCTCGGACTCGTCGTCGCCGCCCTGCTGCTCCTGGCCGACCAGGCGAGCAAGTGGTGGATCCTGGAAGGCCTCCGCCTGCCGGAACTGCGCAACCTGCCGCTGCTGGAAGCCGGGCCCTTCGGGCTCGACTTCACCATGGTCTGGAACCGCGGCGTCACCTTCGGCCTGCTCTCCGGCGACGGGCCGCTGAACCACCTGATGCTCGCCCTGCTGGCCGCCGTCATCGCCGGCTTCCTGCTGCGCTGGCTGGCCAAGGCCGAGACGCGGCTGGTCGCGGTCGCGCTCGGCGCCATCATCGGCGGCGCGATCGGCAATGTCATCGACCGGCTGCGCTTCGGCGCGGTGGTCGATTTCATCCGTGCCCATGCCTGGGGCTGGAACTGGTACGTCTTCAACATCGCCGATGCCGCCATCGTCTGCGGCGTCGTCGTGCTGCTGGCGGACGCGCTGTTCCGCAGGCCCACGCAGAGCTGAACGGCACACCGGTTTCGCTGTGCGCCCGGTCACACCGCAGGCAGGGCGCCCGCCATTCCGGTGGTGACATCCCTCACCCGGCGCCTAGGATTTCGCGTCGGACCGGAGGCCACAGGATGTCGAGCCAGAGCGCGGAGCTGACGCCTTCCCTGGCCAGGGGCGCGGAGGCCGCCCCTGGCAGCATCGCCGCCTTCCGCCCGGGGACCGCCCCCGCGCGGGCCGCCCCCACCGCCGCCAGGGCCCGGGACGAGGCGGCCCGCCACGCGACGCGGCAGACCATCCTCTCCGTCGTGCTGGAGGTGGAGCCGAAGCGGGCGGAGATCCTGCGCCGGAAGCTGGACGCGCTGCGGGAGGAGGAGAGCGGGACGCACCCGCCCTTCAACGAGCTCTGCCGGGAGGTGCCGGTGCTGCACTTCCTGTCCGTGACGATCTTCCCGGATGATCATCACGACCCGGTCCTGGTGATCGAAGCCAATTTCGACGGCCCGCCCGCCCCCTTCTGGGAGATGCTGGAGACGCATATCGGCCCGCATCTGCGCGACATGCTCCGCTGCTGCAAGCCGCCGCGCGATGCCGATGCGGCGCTGTTCCAGGCCATCACCCGGGACGGCGCGACCGCCCCGCTCGCGCCCTACCTCGCGAAACGCGCCACCCTCCCGGCGATCAGCCACCAGGGCAATCGCGGCCTCAGCCGCGCGCGGATCGAGCAGGAGACGGTGCTGTTCGATGCGGTGCAGGAGAGGCTGCGGCGGGAACCGCGCGCGACATTCGCCGGCATGACGGCGCAGCAGATCCATGCCTGGCTGCGCGCCGAGATGCGGCGGGAGTTCCCCTGGCTGGACAGCGCCGGGCCGCCGCGCATTGCGGATGCCGAGCACTATGGCGACTGGGCGCGTCTCCTCGGCTTCGCCGGCCTCGTGCTGCTGGGGCTCGGCCTGCCCGCCATCCTTGCCTGGGCGCTGCTGCCCTGGTGGTCGGTGCCGGTCCTCTCGCTGCTCGCCTGCCTGCCGAGCCTCGTCCTCCTGCGGCGGGAGTTGCGGGAGGCCGGGCCAACCGTGCAGGTCCCACGCTCGCCGGCCATCCTCGGCGCGGCGGCGGTGCTCCTCGTCCTCGGCATCCTGCCCGTCCTGCTCGCCCTGCTTGCCCGCATCCGCCGGCTGGAACGCTGCGACCCGCCGCAGGACGCGCCGCCGGTGGATGAGGCAGAGGTGGCGCGCATGTCCGCGCGCGAGGACAGGCTGACGCAGAACCACATGGGCAGCGTGGTGCTGGTGAAGCCCGGCGTGCTGCGCGCCATCGTCATCCGCGCCGGGCTGCGCGGCCTCGGCCTGCTGCTGCGCGTGCGCCCCCGCGCCCGCGCCGGCTACCTCGCCAGCATGCGCACCATCCACTTCGCGCACTGGGCGCTGATCTCGAATGGCGGCCGGCTGATGTTCTTCAGCAATTTCGACGGCACCTGGGAGAGCTATCTCGATGACTTCATCGAGAAGGCACATAACGGCCTGACGCTCGCCTGGAGCAGTGGCGTCGGCTTCCCGCCCACCCGCTTCCTCTGGTTCGAGGGCGCGACGCATGGCCGCCGCTTCAAGGCCTGGGCGCGCTCCTCCATGGCGGCCAGCAACCTTTGGTTCAGCGCCTATCCGACGCTGACGGTGGAACAGATCGAGCGCCAGCACGCGATCGCGGAGGGCCTGCGCAAGGCCGGGATGGAAGCGGAGGAGGCAGAGGCATGGACGGCACGGCTCTAGGCAGGGCGCCGAAGCAGCACTGGGCGCTGGCGCCCGGGATTGCCCGGGATACCCAAGGCTTCGTGGTCAGCGCCTTTGCCCACCTGCCCGTCGCGGTCGCGCTCTTTCTCGATGCCAGCGGGTCGGAGCGCGGCTGGCTCCGGGCGCTGCGCCAGGTGGCACCGGTCACCACCGCGGCGGACAAGGAGGCGAACCGCACCAGATCCGCCGCCATCGCCTTCACCGCGACCGGGCTCGAGCGGCTCGGGCTCGATCGCCGGACCGTGCAGGCGAGCTTCGAGCGCCCCTTCTGGGAAGGCATGCACCACCCCGACCGCCGTCGCCGGCTGGGTGACCTCTCGGATCACGGGCTGCTGCACGGGGAGGCGCCGCGCTGGAGCTGCAATCCCCCCGGCGCGGACGCGACGACGCTGACGGTGCATGCGCTGCTGGTGCTCTATGCCCGCGACGACCAGGACGCGCAGGACTGGGCCAGGCAGGTGACCGAGGCCCTGCAGGATGTGGGCGTGCAGGTCGCCTGCCGCCTGCCGCTCTCGCTGCGCTTCGATCCGGACCATGTGGCGCGGGAGCATTTCGGCTTCGCCGACGGCATTTCCCAGCCCATTCCCTACGGCCCAGGGGTGGCGGGCCACCATGCCGGGCAGGCGCGCGACCCGTGGCATGGCGTGCCGCTCGGCGAGTTCCTGTTCGGCCATAGCAATGCGCATGACGAGCCGGCGCCGGGCCCGCTGATCCCGGTCGGCGAGCGGGAGAACTCGGACCTCTTCGACCTCGGCCGCAACGGCAGCTACCTGGTGGTGCGCGAGCTGCACCAGTATGTCGAGGCGTTCTGGGATTCCATGCGGGCCGCCGCGGCGGAGCTCCGGAAGGATGCCGTCTGGCTGGCGGAGCGGGTGGTCGGGCGCGAGAGGGATGGCGACCTGCTGCTGCCGGGCAACCGGCAGATGGCGCGCACGGCGCAGGGGCCGGACAATGCCTTCGGCTTTTTCGGGACGGACCGGCATGGCCTCGGCTGTCCCATCGGTTCGCATGTGCGCCGCGCCAATCCGCGCGACGGCCTGGCCCCGGATGCGGCGGCCTGCGCCGATGCGCTGGAGTCCGCGAACAACCACCGCCTGTTGCGCCGCGGCCGGAAATTCGGCCCCGACTTCGAGGAGGGCGAGAGGGATGGCGAGCGGGAACGCGGGCTGCTGTTCATGGCGCTGAACACGGACATCACCCGGCAGTTCGAGTTCATCCAGCAGACCTGGGTGCTGAACAAGGCCTTCGCCACGCTGCAGGGAGAGACGGATCCGCTCTGCGGCCCGGCCGGCCCCTTCACCGTGCCGGACCGGCCGCTGCGCTGGAAGGTGGATGTGAAGACCTTCGTCCGCTTCGCCGGCGGGGAATATTTCTTCCTGCCCGGCATCGGGGCGCTGGACTGGCTGCAGGAGCGGGGCTGACCGGCCTTCCTGCGGCCGGCCGACATGCCCAGGCGCCTCCCCTCCCCGAAGGGCGGAGGCGCCGGGCGTCATGCTGGTCGCGCGAATTCCTGACCGATGGTTGGCGGTCGTGCGGCCGGTATGACTCTCTTGCTGGACGTGTTGGGCGCGCAGCCGCCACACCAACCCAACGCGGTACCCGCCGCGGAAAGCCAGGATCTTCCGCGGTCGGGTATCATACTGTCCCGCATAATGGCTGACCTGCAGCCGCCGCAGGCGGCTGAGCGCCCGGATGGGCGCCGCGCCCTATGGCGCGTAGCCAAGCCGCCGGAGGCGGCGCCGGCGACTGAGGCCGCAGAAATGCGTCAGCATTTATGCGGGTCGGTATCAGTAGCCGATGGCGCGGTCCACCACCTGCAGCAGCGGGCGGCCATCCAGGAACCGGCCGAGATTCTCCACCAGCAGCCGCGCCACCACCCTGTCACGCTCCGGGTGCAGGCCGCCGATATGCGGCAGCACCATGATTCCCGGCGTGGTCCAGAAGGGGTGGCTGGACGGCAGCGGCTCCTCCCGGAACACGTCCAGCACCGCGCCGGCGATCCGCCTCGCCGCCACCGCCTCGATCAGATCGGCATCGACGATGGCGTTGCCGCGGCCGAAATTCAGCAGCCAGGCGCCAGGCTTCATGCGCGCCAGGCGCTCGGCATTCATGAAATTCTCGGTCGCCGGCGTCGCCGGCAGCAGCAGCAGCAGGAAGTCGGCGCGGCCCAGCACCTCGTCGGTCCGCTCGGGCGGCAGCACCTCCACGCCCGGCAGCGGCGCCGGGTTGCGGCGGGTGCCGATGACCGTCATGCGCAGCGCATGCGCCAGCCGCGCCACCTCCTGCCCGATGGCGCCGAGGCCAAGGATGCCGAGCGTCCGGCCGTTCAGCGGCTGCGACACGCGGCGGACCCAGCGGCTCTCCTTCTGGGATTCGGCAATGGCGGCATAGGGCTTGGTCAGGTGGAACAGCGCGCCGAGGATGTTCTCCGGCATAGACTCGCCATGCGTGCCGCGGGCGCAGGTGAGGATGAGGTCCGGCGGCAGGTCGGGCAGGGCCAGCCAGCCCTCCACGCCCGCGGTCAGGGACTGCGCCCAGCGCAGCTTCGGCATCCGCGGCAGCAGGCCGGGCGGCACGCCCCAGCCGAGCATCGCCTCGGTCTCCGCGAGTTGCTCCCCGCTCGGCGTGGCGGTGCGCGCCAGGGTGTCGATGCGCAGGCGCGGCGCGAGGCCCGCAGCGGTGATCGCCTCCTGATAGGGGCCGGGCGTATCGGTCCAGAGCAGCAGGCGGGTGGGGTCGGGCATGCGGCGGTCCTCCGTTTCCGCCAGCCTATCGCCGGCGCAGCCGGGCCGGAACCCGCCGCCGCTCCCCGGGCCTGCCCAGACCGGCCCGGGACCTAGTCCGCATCCTCCAGGATCATCGCCGCCGCCTTCTCGCCGACCATGATGGAGGGGGCGTTGGTATTGCCCGCCGGGACGGATGGCATGATGGAGGCATCCGCGACCCGCAGCCCGCCGATGCCGTGCACGCGCAGCCGCGGATCGACCACCGTGTTGCTCCCCGCCCCCATGGCGCAGCTGCTGGTCGGGTGGTGGTTGGAGACGCCGTTCTCCCGCACGAAGCGCTCCAGATCGGCCCCGTCCCCATAGGCCGGGCCGGGCAGGATCTCCTCCGCCACGAAGGGCCGCATGGCCGGCTGGCCGGCGATGGCCCGCGCCAGCGTCACACCGGCCACCATGGCGCGCATGTCGTAGTCGGAATGCAGGAAGCCGAAGCTGATGGCGGGCGGCGCCAGCGGATCGGGGCTCGCCAGCCGCACCGTGCCGCGGCCGTCCGGCGCCAGATGCACCGGCCCCAGGGTGAAGCCCGGGAAGTCGTGCGGAATGACGCGGTCGCGCGAGCGTTCCCGGGTGCTCCATTCCAGCAGGTTGATCTGCAGGTCCGGTCGCTCCAGACGCTGGTCGGTGCGGGTGAAGACGCCGGCGCGGATGCCGTTCACCGCCATGGGGCCGGAGCGGAACAGCCCGTACTGCGCCGCCGCCAGGATCTTGCGCGGCCAGCTGTTCTCCAGGTCGTTCATGGTGATGGCGCGGGTGCAGCGCCACATCAGGTAGATGCCGAAATGGTCGTGCAGGTTGGCGCCGACCGCCGGCATGTCCCGCACCACCTCGATCCCCATCCCGCGCAGATGCTCCGCGGGGCCGAGGCCGGAGAGCAGCAGCAGTTGCGGGGAGCCGTAGGCGCCGCCGGAGACGATTACCTCCCGCCTCGCCCGTGCCGACCTTCGGCCCTGCGGTGAATGGTATTCGATGCCGGTGGCGCGGCCGCCTTCGATCAGCACGCGCGTCGCCTGGGACAGGGTGCGGATGACGAGGTTCGGGCGTCCCCGCGCCGGCTTCAGATAGGCCCTCGCGGCGCTCCAGCGCCGGCGCCCGCCCGTGGTGGTCTGGTAATAGCCCGTGCCCTCCTGGCGCGCGCCGTTGAAATCCGGGTTGCGCGGGATGCCGAGGCTCTCTGCCGCGGCGATCATGGCATCCGCCAGCGCCGAGCCCGCCGCCTGGTCCGAGACCTCGAGCGGCCCTCCGGTGCCATGGAACTCGTTCGCGCCGTGCTGCTGGTTCTCCGCCTTCCGGAAGAAGGGCAGCACCGAATCCCAGTCCCAGCCGGTGCAGCCGCGCTGGCGCCATTCGTCATAGTCGCGGGGATGGCCGCGCATATAGACCATGCCGTTGATCGAGCTGGTGCCGCCCAGGGTGCGGCCGCGCGGCGCATAGATGCGGCGGTTGTTCAGCCGCGGCTGCGGCTCGCTCTCGAACCGCCAGTTCACCCGTCCGTCCACATAGGTCCGGGCGAAGCCGAGCGGGATATGGATCCAGGGATTGGTGTCGGGCGGCCCGGCCTCCAGCAGCAGCACGCGGTGCCGTCCGCTCTCGGACAGGCGGGCGGCCACCACGGCGCCGGCCGAGCCAGCCCCGGTGACGATGAAGTCGAATTCCTCCGCCGCGTCCGCCATGCGCTTCCCACCCCCAGGCTTGTCCTTTTGCCGGATGGATATCAGGTGGGCGGGATCTTCGTCATGGGGCCCGGCGGGTCAGTGCCGGGCGAAGAGGCGCTCCCCCTCCGGCGCGCCGAACAGAATCACGTCATAGGGCTCGCCGGGGATGTCCATGCCGGGGGCCGAGGCCGGCATGCCCGGGGCGGAGAGGCCGCGCGCCGCCGGCCGCTCGGCCAGCAGGCGGCGCAGGTCGCCGGCCGGGACATGGCCCTCGATGACATAACCCTCGAGCAGGGCGGTGTGGCAGGACCACAGCGGCTCCGGCACGGCATGGGCGCGCTTGACCGCCGCCATGTCGGCGACGTCGCGCGCCTGCGCCGCGAAGCCGGCGCGCTGCAGATGGCGGACCCAGCCCTCGCAGCAGCCGCAATTCGCGTCCTTCCACACCTCGATCCGCGGGCCGGCCGCCCAGGCGGGCATCGCGGCCGCGCCGAGCGCGAGGAGCCCGAGGCGCAGCGCGCCGCGCCGGCCGGTCACAGCCCGCGCATCCGCATGCCGCGGAGATGCTCCGCCATCAACTCGTCGGCGGTGCGCCTCTGCTCCTCGGACAGTACGGCGTAGAGCGAGCCGGCGGCCGCCGCCACCGCGCGCGTCGCCTCCAGCTCGGTGGCAAGCATCGCGGCGCGCCGCTCGAGCTGTTCCGGCGCGGTCGGCGTCTGGCCGGCCTGGCCCGGCTGGGCATGGGCCTGGCGCAGTTGCCCGGCCGCGGTGCGGACCGCATCGGCGAAGGCATTCCATTGCGGTGCCTGGGCGTCGGTGATGCGAAGCTCGGTGCGGAGATAGGCGATCTGCCCCTCGATGCGCCGGAAGGGCTGCATGCCGCCGCGCATCGCCATCATGCGCTGCATCATCTGCATCATCTGGCCCATCTCGCCCTGCATGCCCATTCCTGGCATGCCCATCCCCGGCATGCCGCCCGGGGCGGGCATTCCCATCCCCGGCATGCCCATGCCGGGTGTCCCGGGCCGCGCTGGCGCCGGGGCGGCTGGCGGCGGCGCGGGCGGCGCCGGCTGCTGCGCCACCTGCTGGCCCTCCGGATGATGCGCGGCATGGTCCGCGTCCTGCGCCTGCTGCGCCGCCGCGGGACCGGCGAACCCCAGCGCGAGGGCAAGGGCGAAGGCGCCGCGGATACCCATCACCGAAACTCCTGTCATGGCGTCCCTCCAACGGCCTTGCTGCCGGGCGGCCGGCCTGGCCGCGATGCCGTGCCAGCCTCACCTGCGCCCGGCGCGTCGGCCTTGTCCTGGATCAACGCAGGAGGCCGGGTCTGTGCCGCATCGCCGGACCATGCGGAAGCCGGGCGCGGCAGGCGCAGGCTCCGTCCCCCTTTCGGCATGCAGAATCAAGCCCCTGACAGCAGGCAGGTGCAAGCCGAAGGATCACGCATCCAGGCCGACACAGTGCGACAAAGCATTGCGGCATACATCCGCGCCGCATCAGCGGCGTTGCCGCCGCAAGGACGGCACGAGGAGGCACCGGCCCATCCCGACCTGCGCCCGGCGGCGGACCCGCCGCCCTCCTCCCTTCGTGCCAGCGCAGGAGGCCCTCATATGCGGCAGCACCTGCTCGGCGTGCTGGCCATCGCGACGGCGCTGCTCGCGGCACCGTCCCTTGCCCAGCAGACCGAGGATTTCGAAGGCAATTACGATCCTACCCGGACCTATGAGCCGAACGCGCCCGCCGGCCCCAGCACCTGGCATGACGTCATGCTGCTCCCGCCCGGCGAGCAGGCGCCCTTCGACGCCGCCATCCGCGCGGACCGGCGCTATGTCGACGGCATGCGCCGCCACCATGAGGGGGCGGTGACGATGTCGGAGGCGTATCTGCGCGACCCGGCTTCCTCCAGCCCGCGGATGCGGCGGCTCGCGCGCGCCATCATCGCCAACCAGCGCTACGAGATCGCGCTGATGGACGACGTCGCGCGCCGCCTGGAGGAGCCGGTGCGCATCCTCGATCTCGGCATCACCCGGCTCGCCATCCGCGCCATGGCCACCGAGAATCTCGGCCAGCACTGGCGCGTGCTGCCGGTGCCCATCCCGGGCCCGCTCGACCCCGCCGGGCCGGTCAGCGCACGCGACGTGCAATTCGCCAAGGGCATGATCGAGCATCACGCGGCGGCGCTCGACATGGCGCGCGGCTAAAACGCGGATCCGGAGGCGCGCAACGGCTTCCTCAAGATCCTCAACGTCAACATCATCACCGACCAGAGCCAGGAGATCGCGCTGATGCGTGCGACCATGGCCGCCTATCCCGGCGATGCCGACGCCATCGCCGTGCCACCGGGGATGGTGCATGGCATGCCGGGGGTGGCGGAAGGCGCGGCCGCCCACGGCACGCATTAGCCCGCGATCGCCCTGAGTGCGCGCGCCGCGGGCGGGCACGCCAGGGCGTGAATCGCTGGCTCGAGAAAGCCAGGCCCGGATCGCCCGGGCACAGTCCGGGCGATCCGGGCCTGGGAACGGCGGCGCGCCAGGCGGGCGGCGTGATGTGGATCGCGCCCTCCATGGCGGGCCACGCAGGTGCCGCCCGGTACTGCCCTTGCCACCGCCAGAAGGAGTGGAGTCCATGGAGCCGCAGCCCACCGGCACGCGCCGCCCCGCGCACGGCCACCACCATGACGCCGCCACCAGCGCCGGGCTGGTGACGGACCCGGTCTGCGGCATGAAGGTCGATCCGCACCGGACGCAGCACCGCGCGGACCATGCCGGGCAGCCCTTCCATTTCTGTTCCGCGGGCTGCCGGGCCAAATTCCTGGCCGACCCGGCCCGCTATCTCGGCGGCCCGGAGACACGGGACCTGCGCGCCGAGCCGGTCGCGCCCGGCACGATCTACACCTGCCCCATGCACCCGCAGATACGCCAGATCGGCCCCGGCAGCTGCCCGATCTGCGGCATGGCGCTGGAGCCAGAACTGGCGACCGCGGAGGCCGCGCCGAATCCGGAGCTGGTGGACTTCACCCGCCGCTTCTGGATCGGGCTCGTCCTGACCCTGCCGGTGCTGGCGCTCGAGATGGGCGGGCACCTGCTGGGGCTCGAGCATCTGGTCGGCCGCTCCACCTCGAACTGGCTGCAACTGCTCTTCGGCACGCCGGTCGTGCTCTGGGCGGGCTGGCCCTTCTTCCAGCGCGGCTGGTTCTCGGTGGTGAACCGAAGCCTCAACATGTTCACCCTCATCGCGCTCGGCACCGGCGTCGCCTGGGTCTACAGCCTGGTGGCGACCATCGCGCCCGGCCTCTTCCCGCCCGCCTTCCGTGCCCCGGACGGATCGGTCGCGGTCTATTTCGAGGCGGCCGCGGTGATCATCGTGCTGGTGCTGCTCGGCCAGGTGCTGGAACTGCGCGCGCGTGAGCGCACCGGCGGCGCCATCCGTGCCCTGCTCGACCTCGCCCCGGCCATGGCCCGGCGGATCAGGGCGGACGGGACGGAGGAGGAGGTGCCGCTGGAGGAGGTCTCGGTCGGGGACCGGCTGCGCATCCGCCCCGGTGACAAGGTGCCGCTCGATGGCGAGGTGCTGGAGGGCGGCAGCCATGTGGACGAGAGCCTGGTGACCGGTGAGTCCGTGCCCGTGGCGAAGGCGCCGGGCGCGCGCGTCATCGGCGGCACGCTGAACGGCCAGGGCGCCTTCGTCATGCGCGCCGACCGCGTGGGCCAGGACACGGTGCTGGCGCGGATCGTGCAGATGGTGGCTGCGGCCCAGCGCTCCCGCGCGCCGATCCAGCGGCTGGCGGATGAGGTCTCCGCCTGGTTCGTCCCGGCCGTCGTGGCGATCGCCGTCCTCGCCGCGGTCGCCTGGCTGGTCTGGGGCCCCGATCCCCGCGCCGCCTATGCCATCGTCGCGGCGGTCACGGTGCTGATCATCGCCTGCCCCTGCGCGCTCGGCCTGGCCACGCCGATGTCCATCATGGTCGGGGTCGGGCGCGGCGCGCAGGCCGGCGTGCTGATCAAGAATGCCGAGGCGCTGGAGCGGATGGAGCGCATCGACACGCTGGTGGTGGACAAGACCGGCACGCTGACCCGCGGCCGGCCGGAGGTGGTCGCCGTGGCGCCGGGGCCGGGCTTTGCGGAGGCGGAGGTGCTGCGCCTGGCGGCGGGGCTGGAACGGCCGAGCCAGCACCCGCTGGCCGAGGCGGTGGTGCGCGCCGCCGAGGCCCGCGGCCTTCCCCTGCCGGCGGTCGAGGCGTTCGACGCCCCGACCGGCCGCGGCGTCACCGGGCGGGTCGAGGGCCGGCAGGTCGCGGTCGGCAATGCCCGGCTGATGCAGGAGCAGGGCGTCGACGCGACCCCGGTCGCCGCCGAGGCGGAGCGGCTGCGCGGCGAGGGCGCGACGGCCTTCTTCGTCGCGGTGGATGGCCGGCCCGCCGGGCTGGTCGCGGTCGCCGACCCGGTGAAGGAGACGACGCCGGCCGCCCTCGCCGGCCTGGCCGAGGAGGGCGTGCGGGTGGTGATGCTGACCGGCGACAACCGCACCACGGCCGAGGCGGTCGCCCGCCGGCTCGGCATTGCCGAGCTGGTGGCCGAGGTGCTGCCGGAGGACAAGCAGAAGGTGGTGGACCGGCTCCGCGCGGATGGGCGGCGCGTGGCCATGGCGGGCGACGGGGTGAACGACGCGCCGGCGCTGGCGGCGGCCGAGGTGGGCATCGCCATGGGCACCGGGACGGATGTGGCGATCGAGAGCGCGGGCGTCACCTTGCTGGGCGGCGACCTCACCGGCATCCTGCGGGCGCGTCGGCTGTCGCGCGCGGTGATGCGCAACATCCGGCAGAACCTCTTCTTCGCCTTCGCCTACAACGCGGCAGGCGTTCCGGTGGCGGCCGGGGTGCTCTACCCGGCCTTCGGTATCCTGCTCTCGCCGGTGATCGCGGCGGCGGCAATGGCGTTGTCCTCGGTCAGCGTGGTCGGCAATGCGCTCAGGCTGCGGCGGGCGCGGCTGGAGTGACGCGCATGGCAGCGAGGGCGATGGCCGGGAGAACGGAATGGCAATGACCTGGCGGCAAGGCATCCGCCTCCTGCTCCTCGGCGCGGCGCTGCTGGCGGCACAGCCCGCCCCGGCCCGCGCCGCGCCGGACCCCTTCGAGGCGGTGAACCGCCGCATCCACGGCTTCAACCAGGGCGTCCAGGCCCGGCTGCTCGGCCCGCTGGTGGAGATCTACCACGCCACCACTACGCCGGAGGCGCGGCGCGGCCTGGCCAATGCGCTCGCCAACCTGAACGAGCCGGTGACGGCGGCGAGCGGCCTCGCCGCCGGGCAGGCCGGGCTTGCCTGGAACGCGGCGACGCGTTTCGGCATCAACTCCACGCTCGGCCTGGGCGGGGTGGAGGACCGGGCCGCCGCGCTCGGCTATCCGCGGCGTCCCTTCGGTGTCGCGGATGCGCTCTGCGCCTGGCGGGTGCCGAGCGGCCCCTTCCTGGTGTTGCCGCTGCTCGGCCCCTCCACGCTGCGCGATGCCGGGGCGCAGTTCGCCACCACGGCCGCGCTCGCCCAGGCGCTGGGGCCGGATATCGTCCTCGCCTGGGGCACGGGGGATGCGCTGGTCGGCTATGCCGGCATCCACCACGCGCTGGCGCGGCTGGAGGCGGAGTCGCTCGACGCCTATGCGGTGCTGCGCAGCGCCTACCGGCAGCGGCGCGCCGCCACCTGCCCGCAGGACCGGCCGGCGGAGGCGGAGGACGAGGAGGCGGCGGAACCGCGCTGAGCGGCGCCTGCCGCCCGCCGGATCAGAACAGCAGGCCCTTCCGCAGCATCCCGTGCACGCCCTTCTCGCCGTTCACCGTCTGCGTCACGCGGAAATCCACGGCCAGCGAGCAGAAGGCATAGGCCTGCTCGCGCGAGAGGTTCGTCCGGCCGCAGATGAAGGCGATCATCTCCCGCAGCGCCTGCTTCATCGCCTGGTCCAGATCCTCGTTCAGACCCATGGCGATGTAGTGCGTCGGCGTCTCCGCCCGCGGCATCCGCTGGCCGGTCCCCTTGTGCAACAGGAAGGTGAAGGTACCGGTCAGGCACATCTCGAGGGCGGTGACGCAGACCTCGCCATCGCCCTGCACGCCATGCCCGTCGCCCACCGAGAAATTCGCGCCCGGCACATGCACCGGCAGGAAGAGCGTGCTGCCCGCCTGAAGCTCCTTGTTGTCGAGGTTGCCGCCATGGATCCGCGGCTCCTTGGAGGAGATCCGGCCGAAGGCGGGCGGCGGCGCCACGCCCATCACGCCGAAGAAAGGGGCGAGGGCCAGTTCCGTCCCCCAGGGCAGGCGGCAGGTGCGGCGCGCCCGGTCCACCGCGCTGTGGAACAGGTGGAACTCGGGGAAATCCTCGGGCAGCGTGCCCATCAGCGGCGCGACCATGGTGTAGCCCCAGTCCGCGCCGGGCTCGATGCGCTCGATCCGCACCTCCAGCGTATCGCCCGGTTCGGCGCCCTCGACCGCGATCGGGCCGGTGAGGATGTGCCCCGTCGCGGCGCCGGGATTGGCGGCGATGATGGCCGAAAGCTCGGGCGGCACCGCCATGCCGCTGCCCGGTGGCGGCAGCACCTCCGCCCGGCCGGAGACGCATTGCACCTCCACCCTGTCGCCGGAGGCGATGTGGAGCACGGGCGGAAAACCAGCGCTGAAGGCGCCGGCCCGGACGGTCTCGGGCGCAGCGCGGAGCGTGTGGAGGGCCATGGCGCAGTCATCTCTTGCGGAGGGACCGCGATGATGCGCCGCCGGGCGGCATGTGGCCAAGGGCCCCCGTACCCGCCGGGGCCCGGAGGGGGCTATGCCGGTCCCGCCGGCCAGACTAGCCTCGTTCCACCCCCTTGCGCCTGACCTGGGGCGTCTTCCCGAGCCAACGGGAGGCAGCGGGGACCGGAAACGACCAAGGGATCGACCATGACGGATATCCGATACCTGGCGCCACGATCGCTCGAGGAAGCGGTCAGCGCCTTCGCCGCCGCCCAGGGGGCGGCGCGCATCCTGGCCGGCGGCACCGACCTTCTGGTGCAGATGCGCAACGGCGTGGTGAAGCCCGGCCTGATCGTCGACATCAAGAAGATCGCGGAGATGACCGAGATCGCGGAGACGCCGGAGGGCGGGTTCCGCATCGGTGCCGCCATCTCCGGCGCGACGCTCGCCGAGCATCCGCGCTTCGGCAAGGCCTGGCCGGGCGTGCTGGAGGCGATCAACCTCATCGGCTCCAAGCAGGTGCAGGGCCGCGCCTCGCCCGGCGGCAACCTGTGCAACGGCTCGCCCGCCGGGGACAGCGTGCCGGCCATGATCGCGGCGGGCGCGGTGGTGACCGTGCAGGGCCCGAACGGGCGCCGGCAGATGCCGGTGGAAGCCGTGCCGGCCGGGCCGGGCCGCACCCATCTGGCGCCGGGCGAGATCGTGGTGAGCTTCACCCTGCCGCCGCGGCCGGCAGGCTCGGGCGACGCCTATCTGCGCATGATCCCGCGCACCGAGATGGACATCGCGGTCGTCGGCTGCGGCGTCAGCCTGACCCTGCAGGGCGGCACCGTCACCGCGGCGCGCGTCGGCCTGGGCGCCGTGGCGCCCACCGTGCTGCTGGTCGAGGACGCCGCCAGGGCGCTGATCGGCAGCCGGCTGGAGGAGGAGGCGCTGGAGGCCGCCGCCGCCGCCTGCCGCGCCGCCTGCAGGCCCATCAACGACAAGCGGGGCACCATCGCCTACCGCATCAAGGTCGCCGGGGTGCTGCTGAAGCGCACCGCCGCCATCGCCGCGCAGCGGGCAGGGGGGAACTGATCGCCATGGCCAAGGTCCATGTCACCACCACCATCAATGGCGAGCCGGCCGAGTTCCTCTGCGAGCCGGACAAGAGCATGCTGGACGTGCTGCGCAACACCCTGGGCCTGACCGGCACCAAGGAAGGCTGCGGCACCGGCGATTGCGGCGCCTGCTCCATCACCGTGGATGGCCGCCTGGTCTGCGCCTGCCTGATGCTGGCCGCCGAGGCCGAAGGCCATGAGATCGGCACCATCGAGGGCATGGCCCGGGGCGAGGCGCTGCACCCGCTGCAGCAGAAATTCCTGGAGATGGCGGCGCTGCAATGCGGCATCTGCACGCCGGGCGTGCTGATCGCGGCGAAGTCGCTGCTGGAGAAGAACCCGGACCCGACGGAGACGGAGGTGCGCTTCGGCCTGGCCGGCAATCTCTGCCGCTGCACGGGCTATGACAAGATCGTCCGCGCGGTGCTCGAGACCGCCGCCGAGATGCGGGAGACTGCCCAATGAACGTCATCAGCGACAAGCTCCAGGTCGAGGGCAACAGGTGGATCGGCACCCGCACCGTCCGCCCGGACGGGGCGGACAAGGTGACGGGCCGCGCCGCCTATGCCGCCGACAACACCATGCCCGGCATGATCTGGGGCAAGGTGCTGCGCAGCCCGCATGCGCATGCGGTCATCCGCTCGGTCGATACGTCCAAGGCCGAGGCGCTGCCGGGCGTGAAGGCGGTGGTGACGGCCAGGGACATCGTGGACTTCCCCGTCGACAAGTCCGTCATGCTCGGCATCCAGGACATGCGCTGGATGTGCCGCAACGTGATGGCGCGGGAGAAGGCGCTGTTCCACGGCCACCCCATCGCCGCCGTCGCCGCCATCAACGAGGAGGTAGCGGCCGAGGCCTGCCGGCTGATCGAGGTGGACTACGAGGTCCTGCCGCATGTCATCGAGATCGAGGACGCGATCAGGCCGGACGCGCCGATCCTGCATGACTTCCTGAAGCATGAGGGCAAGCCCTCCAACATCGCCGGCACGATGACCGCGAAGCTCGGCGATGTGGAGGCCGGCTTCGCCGAGGCGGATGTGATCGTGGAGCGGACCTTCCGCACCCGCCCCGTCCACCAGGGCTATATCGAGCCGCAGGCCTGCACCGTCAGCTATGCCGCCGATGGGCGCGCGACGATCTGGAGCTCCTCCCAGGGGCAGTTCATGGTCCGGGCCATGACCTCGCTGCTGACGGGCGTGCCGCAGAGCAACATCAAGGCGATCCCGGCCGAGATCGGCGGCGGCTTCGGCGCCAAGACCATCATCTATCTCGAGCCGCTGGCCCTGCTGCTGTCGAAGAAGTCCGGCCGTCCCGTGAAGATGGTGATGACGCGGGAGGAGGTGATGCGGGCGACCGGCCCGACCTCCGGCTCCTTCAGCACCGTCAGGATCGGCGCGAAGAAGGATGGCACCATCGTCGCCGCCCAGGGCACCTTCTACATCCAGGCGGGCTGCCTGCCCGGCGGGCCCCTGCGCGGGCCGGTCGGCTGCGCCTTCGCGCCCTATGAGATCCCGAACGTCCTCTCGGTCGGCTTCGATGTCGTCTCCAACCGCTCCAAGGTCGCGGCCTATCGCGCGCCGGGCGCGCCGCTCGGCGCCTATGCCGCCGAATGCGTGCTGGACGAGGTGGCCGAGAAGCTGGGGATGGACCCGCTGGAGCTGCGGCTGAAGAACAGCGCCAAGCCCGGCAGCAAGGCCGCCTATGGCGCCACTTTCGGCAAGGTCACCTTCGAGGAGACGGTCGAGGCCATCAGGACTCACGAACACTACAAGGCGCCGCTCGAGCGCAACCCGCGCCCGGGCGTCAGGCGCGGCCGCGGCGTCGCCTCCGGCTTCTGGTACAATGCCGGCGGTGAATCCTCGGCACAGGTGAACATCACCGAGGACGGCAATGTCCTGGTGACCACCGGCCATCCGGATGTCGGCGGCTCCCGCGCCTCCATCGCCAATGTCACGGCGGAGCTGCTGGGGATCGAGCACGGCCGTGTCTCGGTGCAGATCGGCGACACCTCCTCCATCGGCTTCTCCAACCTCACGGGCGGCAGCCGCGTCACCTTCGCCTCGGCGATGGTGGTCACGCAATCGACCGAGAAGGTGATCACCCAGCTCCGCGAGCGCGCCGCGAAGATCTGGAAGATCGACCCGGAGGCGGTGACCTGGGAGAATGGCGAGGCGCGACCGGCCGGCCCGAATGCCGGCCAGTTCCCGCCGCTGACGTTGAAGGAGCTGGCGGCCAAGGCGAATGAGATGGGCGGGCCTATCGGCGCCGGCGTGCAGCTCAACACCCAGGGCGCCGATCCGGGCTTCGCCACCCATGTGGTGGATGTCGAGGTGGATGTCGATCTCGGCATCGTCCGGGTGCTGCGCTACACCGCGGCGCAGGATGTCGGCCGCGCCCTGCACCCGAGCTATGTCGAGGGGCAGATCCAGGGCGGCGTGGTGCAGGGCATCGGCTGGGCGCTGAGCGAGGAATACCTGTATGACCGGCAGGGCCGCCTCGACAATGCCGGCTTCCTCGACTACCGCATGCCGGTCTGCTCCGACGTGCCGATGATCGAGCCGGTGATGCTCGAGATCCCGAACCCGAAGCACCCGCAGGGCGTGCGCGGCGTGGGCGAGGCGCCGATCGTCCCGCCGCTCGCGGCCATCGCCAACGCGGTCTACGACGCGCTCGGCAAGCGCTTCTACAGCCTGCCGATGTCGCCGCCGAAGGTGCTGGAAGCGCTGGAGGAGTAGAACAGGATGGCCCGGCTGCCACGGCGGCCGGGCCTTCTCGCATCCGGGCTCAGCGTGTCGCCGCGGTCAGCCCGCCATCCACCACCAGCTCGGTGCCGGTGATGTACTTCGCCTCGTCGGAGGCCAGGAACAGCGCGGCATGGGCCACGTCCCATCCCTCGCCCATATGGCCCATCGGCACCTGGCCGTTGCGCTTCGCCACGAAGCCCTCCAGGTCGCCGCCCGCGAATTCCTCGGCCAGCTTCTGCACCAGCGGCGTGTACATCAGGCCCGGCAGCACGCAGTTCAGCCGGATGCCGCGCTGGGCGTAGCTGATGGCGGTGGTCTTGCTGAAATGGATCAGCCCGGCCTTGGCGGCGCAATAGGCCGCCTGCGGCTTGCCGGTGTAGCGGATGCCGGCGGTGGAGGCGATGCTGACCACCGCGCCCCTGCCCTGCCGTTCCATGATCGGCAGCACCGCCCGGCAGCAGAGAAAGGCGCTCTTCAGGTTGATGTCGATCTGGCGGTCCCAGAGGGCCACCTCCATCTCCCCGGCGATGGCGGGCTCGGACTTGCCGACATTGTTCACCAGGATGTCGATCCGGCCGAAGCGCGCCAGGCAGTCCGCCACCAGCGCCTCCACCTGCCTCTCATCGGTGACGTCGCCGGCGGCAGTGACGCAGGTGCCGCCCTCGCCCTCGATGATCGCCCGGGTCTCGCGCGCCGCCGCCTCATTGATGTCGACGCCATAGATGCGTGCGCCCTGCCGGGCGAAGAGCACCGCGATGGACTTGCCGTTGCCCCAGCCGGGCCCGACGGAGCCGCAGCCGGTCAGGAACACCACCTTGTCCGTCAGCTTCAGCATGGATCCTCCCTGGGCGCCCCGCGCCGCTATTCGATCTCGATATTCGCGGCCCGGATCACCGGGGCCCAGAGCGCGGCTTCCTCCGCGATGAAGCGGCGCGCATGCTCGGGGCCGGAGTCGGTGATGGGCACATAGGCGATGCCCTCGAGCTCCCGCCGCATCTCCGGGCTCGACATCACCGCGCGGGCCGCGGCGCCGAGCCGTTCCAGCCGGTCGGCCGGCGTGCCTGGCGGGGCGGAGAGGTAGTTGGCGATGCGGGTGACGAGGTCGAGGCCCTCCTCCCGCGCCGTCGGGATGTCCGGCGCCACCGCCGCGCGCTCGGTGCCGAAGACGGAGATGATGCGGAGCTGCCCATCACGGTGCATCGGCAGCAGCGGCGTGAAGGTATCCACCATGAAGGACAGGTTGCCCGCCAGCACATCCTGGATCGCCGGCGCCGCGCCGCGATAGGGGACATGCACCATGTCGAGCCCGCCGGCCCGCACCCGCAGCAGTTCCGCCGAGAGGTGCGGACCGCCGCCGATGCCGGAGCTGCCGTAGCTGAGCTCCCCCGGCTTGGCGCGGATCATCGCCACCAGTTCGGTCAGCGTCCGCACGCCGAGGCGCGGGCTGACCGCCAGCACGATCGGCGTGATGCCGAGGATGGCGACATGCGCGAAGCCCGTGACCGGGTCATAGGGCGGCACGCGGCGGGTCAGCGGCCCGGTCACGCCGGAGGTCGGGCTGTGGAAGATCAGCGTATGGCCGTCCGGCCGGGCGCGGGCGACCTCCGCGCCGCCGATCAGCCCGCCGGCGCCGCCGCGATTCTCCACGACGATGCCCTGGCCGAGCTCGCGGCCGAAGCGCTCGGCGAAGATGCGGGCGAAGATGTCGGTGGTGCCCGCCGGCGGGAAGGGCACGACGAGGCGGATGGGCGCGTTCGGGAAGGAGGACTGCGCAAGGGCCGGACGCAGGCGCATCGCCAGGGCGGCGGCCCCCGCCCCGGCCAGGATCTGGCGTTTCCGCATGCTCGTTTCCTCGTCTGGCTGGTGGCCATCCAAGCCCCGCAGGGCCGGGGCGGCAAGGGCCGGGGTGCGGGCCGATCGCCGGCCGCGGCCTTCCCCGGCATGCCGTCTTTGCCGAGCGCAAGGCGCATCCGGGGGAGTGGGCAGGCTGCCGTGCCTGGCCCCGGGTCCCGGAACCCTTGCCAGTGCAGCGCGGCCTCTGCACGCTCGCGCCGGCGGGTGGCACCTGTCCGGGTTGCCGCCCCTTCGGGAAGGGACCAGCCGATGCAGCGTCGCGACCTCCTCAGGACCTCCGCCGCCGGTGCCGCACTCCTCGCGGCGCCGCGCCTCCCCGCCGCGCAGGAACAGCGCGTGCTGCGCTTCGTGCCGCAGGCCGACCTGGCGATCCTCGACCCGATCACCACCACGGGTTTCGTCACCCGCAACCATGCCTTCCTGGTCTTCGACACGCTCTATGGCTGGGATGATGCCTATCGCGCGCAGCCGCAGATGGTGGAAGGCCATGTCATCGAGGATGACGGCCGGACCTGGGTGATGACGCTGCGCGAGGGCCTGCGCTTCCATGACGGCGAGCCGGTGCGGGCGCGCGACGTGGTGGCGAGCGTGAAGCGCTGGGGCGCGCGTGACCAGTTCGGCCTGGCCGTCATGGCGGTGGTGGAGGAGATCGCGGCCCCCTCCGACCGTGTGGTCCGCTGGCGCCTCCGGCGCCCCTTCCCCATGCTGCCCGATGCGCTGGGCAAGCCGGGCGCCAATGTCGCCTTCATCATGCCGGAGCGGCTGGCGAGCACCGACCCGGCCCTGCCGATCAGCGAGATGGTCGGCAGCGGCCCGTACCGCTTCCTGGCCTCCGAACGCGTGCCCGGCTCCCGCGCCGTCTATGCGAAGTTCGATGGCTATGTGCCGCGGCCGGGGGGCACGGCCAGCCTGCTTGCCGGGCCCAAGCTGGCGCAGTTCGACCGGGTGGAGTGGCTGACCATCCCGGATGCCAGCACCGCCGCCGCGGCGCTGCGCCGCAACGAGGTGGACTGGTGGGAACAGCCGACCTCCGACCTGCTGCCGACGCTGCGCCGCGCGCGGGGCCTGAAGGTGGAGGTGCTGGACCCGACCGGCGCGATCGGGATGCTGCGCCCGAACCACCTGCACCCGCCCTTCGACAATCCGGCGATCCGCCGCGCCCTGCTCGGCGCCATCAACCAGGCGGATGTCATGACGGCGGTCGCCGGCACCGATCGCGCGCTCTGGCGCGATGGCGTCGGCTTCTTCACGCCCGGCTCCCTGATGGCGAGCGAGGAGGGGATGGAGGCGCTGACCCGCCCGCGCGACATCGCCGCCTCCCGCCGCGCGCTGGAGCAGGCCGGCCACAAGGGCGAGAAGGTCCTGCTGATGGCGCCCACCGACTTCCCGGCCATCAATGCGATGAGCGAGGTGGTGGCGGACACCTTCCGCCAGCTCGGCCTCAACCTCGACTACGCCGCGATGGACTGGGGCTCCGCCCTGCGGCGCCAGGCGAACCGCGAGCTGCCGGAGCGCGGCGGCTACAACGCCTTCTGCACCTACACGGCGGGGGTGAACCAGTTCAACCCGGCGGCGCACAACTTCATCCGCGGCAGCGGCCTCAGCGCCACCTTCGGCTGGTCCACCAGCCCGCGGCTGGAGGAGCTGCGGAACGAATGGCTGCAATCGGACTCGGACGATGCCCGCCGCCGCATCGGGCGGGAGATGCAGCGCCAGGCCTTCCTCGACGTGCCCTATGTGCCGCTCGGCCAGTTCTACCAGCCGACGGCCTTCCGCGAGGATCTGACGGGCATGCTGAAGGGGCTGCCGCTGTTCTGGAACATCCGCCGCGGCTGAGCGGCGCGCCGGCCTCGGGCCCCGGCGGTCAGGGCGCCTGCGGCAGGCGCTCCGCGCGCATCGGCAGGCCGCCGGCGGGGCGCAGGGTGATCATCAGCTCGGGGCGCACCGGCGCCTCCGTCGCATGGCGCAGCCGCACCCGCGGCACCAGCACCGCCAGGGCGGCGAGCATCTCCGTCATGGCGAAGTGGTTGCCGATGCAGGTGCGCGGCCCGCCGCCGAAGGGGAAATAGGTGTAGGGCGCCGGCCGCGACCCGCCGGCGAAGCGCCCCGGGTCGAAGCGCGCCGGGTCGGACCAGTGGCGCGGGTCGCGCTGCACCAGCCAGGGGCTGAGGGCCAGGATGGCGCCGCGCGGGATCGCGCAGCCGCCGATCCGGTCCGGGCCGGCGGCCAGCCGGCCGAACCAGCCGACCGGCGGGTAGAGCCGCATCGCCTCCTGCAGCACCGCCCGCGTCAACTCCAGCCTTCCCAGATCGCCGGCCTCCGGCATCGCCCGCCCGTCGAGGGCGCCGGCCAGTTCCGCGCGCACCGCCTCCGCCGCCTCCGGGTGCTGCGCCAGCAGGTGCCAGGTCCAGGTCAGCGCCGCGGCCGAGGTCTCGTGCCCGGCGAGCAGCATGGTCATCGCCTCGTCACGGACCTGGTGGGCATCCACGCCGGTGCCGTCCTCCCCCTGCGCCGCCAGCAGCATTCCCAGCAGGTCCTCGCCGGTCTCGCCGGCGGCGAGGCGGGCCGCGATGATGCCCTCGACCGCCGCGTCGAGCGTCGCCAGCGCGTGGCGGAAGCGGCGGTTGGCGGGCGTCGGTAGCCGTTCCGTCCAGTCCGGCGCGAGCGACCAGAAGCGGCCGGACATCCACTCCTGCACCACCAGCAGCGCCGCGCTGATGGCGGCATCCCCGCCGCGCTGCTCCCGCCCGAACATGCAGCGCACCGCGACGTCGAGCGCGAGGTCCGACATCTCCTGCGAGATGTCGAGGATCCGGCCGGCCGCGGCCGCTGCCTCCCAGCGCCCGGCCAGTTCCGCCGCCGCGGCAGCCATGGCGGGGACGAAGCGGCGGATCCGCTCGGCCCGGAAGGCCGGCTGCAGCAGGCGGCGCTGGCGCTGCCAGAGCGCGCCCTCGCTGGTGACCAGCCCCTCGCCGAGCACCGCCTTCAGCCGGTCATGGAAGGGGGTGCGGCGGTAATTCGCATGGTTCTCCTGCAGCACGGCGCGAATATGCGCGGGATGGGCGAGCAGGAAGAGCGGGTGGCGCCCCGGCATGGCGATCTGCACCACGTCGCCGAGCGCGCGCGCCTGCTCGAACACCGCGAGCGGGTCGCGGGCGAGCGCCGGCAGCATGCCGAGCAGCGGCACGCGGCCACGGAGCACCGGGGCCGTGCCCGGCCCGGCCCGCTCCTCCCCGCTGATTGCCGTGCCGTCACCCATCCTCGCACCTCTGTCCCGGGCGGGCCTCGTCCCGCCATCAACGCGCCGGGGCGGATCGCGGACAGGCGTGAATCCGCCTGGCCATCATTGCCATACAATACCAGTGGCCCGAATGCGTCACCGCATCCGGACAAGGACGCCGTGCCTGCGTCGCGGCCTCTGCCGGCCCTGGCCGGGCGCCGCAAGCGGTGCCGGCCTCCGTCCCGGGGCCTCGCAGCCCCGGCGCCAGGGGATCAGCCACCGCCATGGACGATCGAGCGCCGCCCGCCGGCCTCCTGCGCCGCCGCGAAGCCGGCGATGGCGGCCGCGATCTTCGCGCCGCCCCGTGCCGAGGGCTCGATGGGATTGGCGAAGTCGGCCTCCTCGCTGCAGACCAGCCGCAGGTCGATCAGCGGCAGGCCGCGCGCGAAGGCCTCGCGCGCGATGACGTCGTTGAACAGCGTCAGCCCCGCAATGGCCAGCCGCCGCCGCTGCGCATCCGGGAAGCGCGGGTCGTAGATGGTGCAGAGGGCGGTGGGCAGGCGTTGCGCCAGCACGGTGGCGAGCATCGCGCGATAGTCCTGCCGGAACCGGTCCTGCACGCCGGCCAGCCGCGCCAGCCCCTCCCCCACGCTGCGCGCCGGCTCGCCCAGCACCGGCTCCTGCCGCGCGGCGTCGTTGCCGCCGATGCTGACGACGAGATGCGTCGCCTCCCGCGGGGCGCCGGCGAGCTGGCGGGCGACATCCACCGTCACCGCGCCGTTCACCGCGGCCAGGCTGGCCTGCCAGCCCGCCGGCAGGCGGGAGCGGAGCTGAGTAACGACATCCGGGCCGCCCCCGACATAGGCCTTGTTGTCGAGGATCGAATCCCCCAGCAGGACCACATGGCCGGGCGGCACGCCCGCCCCGCCGGCGTGGGAGGCCGCCATCACCGCAAATCCGCGGCCGAGCACGGCGCGGCGCGCCATGCCACCGGATGTCGCCGCCATGGCCAGCTGTCCTCCTCTCCGCCCATCACCAGGGGCCGTTCAACGCGCGCGGGGCCGGGTGGTGAGAGCGGTGGCGTCCCGCCCGCCGTGCGAGGGCCAGCCGGGCGCCGGGCCGGTGCCGCTGGAGGACGACGGTTGCGTCGTGAAGGCTGCGCACGAAATTCCGGCTCCCGTCGCCGTCCTGCGGTCTCGCCCGGTAAGCGCGAGGCCCATGGCATCGTTCCCGCCGGGACGGCGCGCCGGTGCCTGGGGGTTGGATGCCTCTCATGCCAGGCCGAGCAGGCGGATCGCGCCAAGGCTGAGCCCGATGAGGACCAGCAGCGAGGCCGCCGCCGCCGCGGTCACCCGCACGCCCACCCGCCCCAGCGCCCGCAGATCGACGCCGAGCCCGAGCGCCGCCATGGCGATGCCCGTCAGCAGCCCCGCCGCCAGGCGCAGCGGCGCCAGCGCGGCCTGCGGCACCAGGGAGAGGGCGTTGAGCAGGGCCAGCAGCAGGAAGCCGATGATGAACCACGGCATGTAGCCGGCCGGGCGCCGCCCCGCCGCCTCCCCGGGTGCTGGCGGCCGGAGGCGCCGCGCCAGGAGGGAGAGCGCCAGCACGAGCGGCCCCAGCATCAGCACGCGCAGCAGCTTCACCAGCGTGCCCGCCTGCATGCTGAGGCTGCCGAAGGGCGCGGTGGCCGCCAGCACCTGCGGGACGGCATAGACCGTCATTCCCGCCAGCATGCCGTAACCCTGTGCCGAGAGGCCGAGGGCCGGCGCCAGCAGCGGCAGGCCGAGCACCAGCCCGACGCCGAGCACGGCGGTGAAGGCGATGGCGGAGGCGACCTCCCGCGCGCCCGCGCCGATGATGGGCGCGACCGCCGCGATCGCCGAATTCCCGCAGATCGCGTTGCCCGCCGCGACCAGCACGGCCATGCGATGCGGCAGGCCGAGGATCCGGCCCGCGCCGTAGCTCGCCAGCAGGGAGAGCAGGACGACGGCGGCGATGCCGAGCGGCAGGGCCGGCCCGGCGGCAAGCACCAGCCGCAGGTCGAGCGAGGCGCCAAGCAGGACGATGGCCGTCTCCAGCAGCGGCCCGGCGCTGAAGCGGAGGCCGGGCCGCCATCGCTCCCCCGGCTCCCACCCCGTCCGGAGGGCGGCCCCGAGCAGGATGGCCAGCACCAGCGTATCCAGCCAGGGATGGCGGAAGGCCTGCCGTTCCGCTGCCTCCAGCAGATGCGCGGCCAGCGCGATGCCGATGCAGAGGGCGATCCCGGGCAGGAGACGGAGAGAGGGTTGCAGGGCCTGGATCATGCGCCACTCCTCGCTCCGCCGGCGCGTCCGGCCGGGGCATCAAGGCATCCTCATGCCGGCCGTGCGGCGGGAGAATACTCCGGCCCTGGCCAGAGCGGGTCGCGGACGGGCGTGAACGCCCGGGAGCGAGATTCTGCCCTGCCATCCATGACCTAGACCCGAGTAGCCCTGGCTGGAATCGGCTTGTGATTGGCTGCGGCGCGAGGTGGTGTGATTCGTAGGTGTCCAGCTTGGGCTGGAGGCTTCGATGGCGTGGCGTCGCGGGCAGGCCTATGGGCAGGACCTGCGGGATCGGGTTCTGGCGGCCGAGGGCGAGCCGATACGCGAGGTGGCCGAGCGGCTCTTGGTCAGTCCGTCCTATGTGGTGAAGGTGCGGGCGCG
>NZ_JAJAQI010000008.1 GCF_020523605.1 Roseicella aerolata
CAGGACCGTCGGCACCCTCTGGGATACCATCGGCAGTCTCCTCGACCGCTTCAGTCCGAGCGAGTGCGCCGCCTACTTCCAACACTGCGGCTATGCACAGTCAGGGCAATAAAGGTCTAACGTCCCGCAGGCATGCCGATGAGCTCTGCGGCCTCGGGCGCCGGCGTCGCCTTCGGTGTCCTGGCTGCGCCGCATGGGCCACGGGCCGCATCCGCGGTCTGGGCCCCTGGGGCGGCCGCAGGTCGGGACCGGTGCGGGCGCGCCTGAGCAGGCCGGGTCCGGGGGGCGGAGCCCCCGGGTTTGACGGGGCCTAGGCTTGACGTGCCGGCGCGCGGCGGCGTCACTGCCGGCACGTTTCAAGGCCGCCCCCGCATGTTCCTGCGTCGCAGCGCATTCCTTCTGCCCCTGCTCGCCATCGGCTGTACCCGCCCGGGCCGTGAGCCGCCATCGCCGCTCGCCCTTCGCCTCGGCACCGCGCTGGAGGCGGCCGACCCGGGCGCCGATGCCCTGATCCTCCGCATGGCGGCCTTCGAGCAGCGCGCGCTGCGCGAAGGGGGCGCCATGGCCTTCGCCGCGGGTGGCCGCCGGGCCGCGCCGCCGCGCCTCGGCCCACCCCCGATCGGGCTGGTGGAAGCGGCCGGCCAGGTGCTGATGCCCGCCTTCACCGCCCTCGGCGACTATGGCGATGCCCTGGCGCAGCTGGCGGGCGGGGAGGGGATCGCGCCCCGCTCCGGCCCGGAGGGCGCGCTGCTGGCGGAGGCCGCGGCGGCCGGGCTGCGGGATGTCGAGGCCGCCAGCGGCACGGCGGTGCCGGAGCCGGCGCGCGCCGCCGGGCTGGCCGGCATCGCCGCGCTGTCCGGCCTGCCGGACCGGATCGCCGCCACCCGCGGCGCGACGGTGCCGGCCATGGTGGCGGAGGCCGCGCCGCATCTCGCCGCCGTCACGGGCCTGCTGCGGATGGTGATCGGGGCGCAGCCGGGGCAGGGGGTGCGGGGCGCCCTCCGCGCCCGGCGGGAGGGGCTGGACGCCATGCAGTCCCGCTTCCTGGCCGCGGTCGCGGCCGATCGTCGGCTTGGCCCCGGGGAACGCTACGGGATCTTCCGCAGCCTGGCCGAGCTGCGCGAGGATGACCCGGCCCAGGACAGCCTCGCCGCGCTGGCCGAGCTGCTCGACCGGCTGGAGACGGCGCATGCCGCGCTGGCGGCCGGCGCGCCGGAGGCCGGGGAGAAGGTGGCGGGCTTCGAGGCGGCGGTGGCCCGGCTGGGCGTGCTGGCCGAGTCCGCCCGGCACGGCTGAGGCGGTGCGGCTCCGCTCCGCCCCGGGAATGACATGACCTGGCACCGGGCGCGGCGGCTCCTGGGCTGGCTCCTGCTGGCCGGCGGGCTGCTGGCCCTCCTCGGCATCGCCATGGTCGCGCTGCTCGGATTCCGGCCCTTCGAGCCCCTCTGGGCCTTCCTGGCCTCGGCCACCGCCATGGCGGGTGCCGTCTTGCGGCAGCATGGCGACGAGGCCGCCGGGACGGGCGATCCCGTGCAGGCTGTCGCGGCGGCCGATGGGGGAGGGACGGGCGCCGGCGACGCGGGGCCCCTGCCTGGCGAGGTCGGTGACGCCGATGGAGGTGGCGACGGGTCCGAATAGCCGGCATCGCGCCGGAGGCGGCTCCCTGCGGCGGCAGCCATGGCGGCAACGGCACCGGGTTCCGCCGCCGGAGCCTTGGCGCAGCCCCGGCCAGCGCCCGGCATGGTGCAAGGCCGGCCGCCTGATCCCAAGGGCCCGGATGCGTGACGGCACCAGGGCAGGAGCGCCGCATGGACGGCGGGCCGCAGCCAGGGTTGCCGGCGGAGCGATGCTTTGCCGAATGCCCGGAGCTGCCTCAGCGCGGGCCGGCACCCGCGCCGCAGGGGGCGGCGATCGGGGCCGTTGGGATCAGCGACCTGTTCTGGCCGCGGCTATTGGAAGAGGCGCCGGCCGTGCTCGTAGGGGATGACCAGCTCGTCCCTGCCGACCAGGTTCAGCAGGGTCCGCGCCCGCTCATCCAGCTGGTCACGGTCGATCCGGTCGCCGCGCAACCCGGCGACGCGGCGCTCCATGGCATCGCGCTCCGCCTCCGCCCGCGTCAGAGCGGCCCTGGCCAGGGCGATGTCCCCCAGCTTCCGCTCACGCGCCTCCAGGCCGAAATCGCCATGCTGGGAGTGCCAGGCGAAATAGCCACAGAGCGCCGCGAAGGCCACCGGCAGCATCGCGTCACGCACCCGGCGCTTCAGCGCGCGGACAAAGGACATCAGCGGCAAATCCCTGGCACAACCGGACGTAGAGAATCAGCGCCCGCGCCTTTTGGCAAGGAAGATCGTATGCGAAAGCGCGACCGGGCCCAACCGTGTTCCGCCGGACCGCCGGCCCCGTGTCGTCGCTGCCACACGGAAAGGCCCCTGCCGCGGCGCGGGGGCTGCTGGTTCGATCCGGCGGGGTGACCTGCGGGGCGCCGGCGCCCCGCCCCCGCGTCAGCGCCGCAGGATGGTCCGGCCGGCGTAGCGCGCCGCCGGGCCGAGCTGCTGCTCGATCCGGATGAGCTGGTTGTACTTGGCCAGCCGGTCGGAGCGGGAGAGCGAGCCGGTCTTGATCTGCCCGCAATTGGTCGCCACGGCGAGGTCGGCGATCGTCGCGTCCTCGGTCTCGCCGGAGCGGTGGCTCATCACCGCCTTGTAGCCGGCGCGGTGCGCCATCTCGACCGCCTCGAGCGTCTCGGTGAGCGTCCCGATCTGGTTGACCTTGACCAGGATGGCATTGCCCGTTCCGGTCTCGATGCCCTGGCGCAGGCGCTCGGGGTTGGTCACGAACAGGTCGTCGCCGACCAGCTGCACCTTCTGGCCGAGCTTTTCCGTCAGCAGCTTCCAGCCGGCCCAGTCATCCTCGGACATGCCGTCCTCGATGGAGATGATCGGCCACTTGGCGCAGAGCGCGGCGAGGTAGTCGACCATCCCGCCGGCATCGAGCGTCTTGCCCTCGCCCTCCATGACGTAGTTGCCGTCCTTGAAGAACTCGGTCGAGGCGCAGTCGAGGGCGAACATGATGTCCTCCCCGACGCGATGGCCGGCGGCCTCGCAGGCCTTGGCGATGAAGGACAGCGCCTCATCCGCGCTGCCGATATTCGGGGCGAAGCCGCCCTCGTCGCCGACATTGGTGTTGTGGCCGGCATCGTGCAGCTGCTTCTTCAGCGCCGCGAAGACCTCCGCGCCGATCCGGGCGGCATCCGCCCCGGTGCCGGCGGAGACCGGCATGATCATGAATTCCTGGATGTCGATCGGGTTATCCGCGTGCTTGCCGCCATTGATGATGTTCATCATCGGCACCGGCAGGGTGCGGGCGAAGACACCGCCGACATAGCGGTAGAGCGGCTGGCCGAGATCCTCGGCCGCGGCCTTCGCCACCGCCAGCGAAACCGCCAGGATGGCATTGGCGCCGAGGCGCGCCTTGTTCGGCGTGCCGTCCAGGTCGAGCATGGTCTCGTCGATCCTGACCTGCTCGGTCGGGTCCATGCCGGAGAGGGCGTCGAAGATCTCGCCCTCGATATTGGCGACCGCCCTCAGCACGCCCTTGCCGCCGTAGCGGGACTTGTCGCCATCCCGCAGCTCGACCGCCTCATGCGCACCGGTGGAGGCGCCGGAGGGGACCATGGCACCGCCGACCGCGCCGCTGTCCAGCACGACCTCGGCCTCCACGGTCGGGTTGCCGCGCGAATCGAGAACCTCGCGCGCGATGATGTCGACGATGGCGGACATGCGGGTCTCCGGGTCAGCAGGGTAGGCCGCGCATAAAACGGCCGGGCCCCGGGGGCAAGGCCCCGGGCTCCGTGCCGGGGGGCATGCCTGACGGACCGGCAGCATGCCCCCCGGGCAGGTCCCGCCGACGATGCCGCAAGGCTGATGCCCGGCTTCCGGACCCGTGCTCCGTCCCGCCGGCGCGGAACCGGTCGCGCGCGAGCGGCATCTCGCATCGCAATCCGGTGAGCGGTTGTCCGTCGGATGCGAAAGCTGCGTTCTGTGGCCGTCGGGCGTGCGATTTCTTTCGCCGCTGCCGGCTTGGCCGCAATGGTTCCCGCAAGCGTCCGGAACGCCCGCGCGAGTCGTTAACCAGAATCGAGTTAATTCGCGTATTGCATTGCAACATCGGGCTTTTTTCATGCCGCCGTCGCTTGTCGGGCCGCGGGGTGCCGCGTAGATCACGCAGACCGGAGACGAGAAGGGGAGCCGTCGAATGGCCCAGGCAGCGGAGACCGCGGGCGCCAAGCGCAGGCCGCGGGCGGCGAAGGAAGCGCCGATGACGCGGGAGCAGCTGCAGCAGGCCTACCGCGACATGCTGCTGATCCGGCGTTTCGAGGAGAAGGCCGGCCAGCTCTACGGCATGGGCCTGATCGGCGGCTTCTGCCACCTCTATATCGGCCAGGAAGCGGTCGTCGTCGGCATGCAGATGTGCCTCGAGCCCGGCGACCAGGTCATCACCTCCTACCGCGACCACGGCCACATGCTCGCCACGGGCATGGAGGCGCGCGGCGTCATGGCGGAGCTGACGGGGCGCATCGGCGGCTATTCGAAGGGGAAGGGCGGCTCGATGCACATGTTCAGCCGCGAGAAGGGCTTCTTCGGCGGCCATGGCATCGTCGGCGCGCAGGTCTCGCTCGGCACCGGGCTCGCCTTCTCCAACTGGTACCGCGAGAACCGTAATGTCTGCCTGACCTATTTCGGCGAGGGCGCCTCGAACCAGGGCCAGGTCTATGAGAGCTTCAACCTGGCGGCGCTGATGAAGCTGCCCTGCATCTACATCATCGAGAACAACAAATACGGCATGGGCACCAGCGTGGAGCGTGCCAGCGCCTCCCGCGACCTGTCGAAGAACGGCTCCCCCTGGGGCATCCCGGGCGAGCAGGTGAACGGCATGGATGTGATGGCGGTGAAGGAGGCCGGCGAGCGCGCCACCGCCCACTGCCGTGAGGGCAAGGGCCCCTACCTGCTGGAGATGAAGACCTACCGCTATCGCGGCCACTCCATGTCCGACCCGGCGAAATACCGCACGCGGGAGGAGGTGCAGAAGATGCGCGAGCAGTCCGACCCGATCGAGACCGCGCGCAAGCTGCTGCTGGAGCAGGGCGCGAGCGAGGCGGAGCTGAAGAAGATCGACGACGAGGTGAAGGCGATCGTCCAGGATTCCGCCGATTTCGCCCAGGAAAGCCCCGAGCCGCCGGAGAGCGAGCTCTGGACCGATGTGCTCATCGAGGAGGCCCGCTGAGATGGGCGTGCAGATCCTGATGCCGGCGCTGTCGCCCACCATGACGGAGGGCAAGCTGTCCCGCTGGCTGAAGAAGGAAGGCGACGAGGTCAGGTCCGGCGACGTGATTGCCGAGATCGAGACCGACAAGGCGACCATGGAAGTGGAAGCCGTGGATGAGGGCACGATCACGAGGATCCTGGTGCCCGAGGGCACCGAGGGCGTCTCGGTGAACTCCCCGATCGCCGAGCTCGATGGCGGCGGCGAGGCGGCCTCGAAGGGCGCCGCGCCGGGCCAGGACACCGCCATGCCGCAGCAGCCGGCCCCGCCGGCGGCGGCGAGCCAGTCGGTCGGCCAGATCGCGAAGCAGGCCGAGGATTACGGCGCGGTCGCGCAGCGCGGGGCCGAGCGTGGCGAGGGCGCGGCGAAGGCCGGCGAGGCCGCTGCGGCGCCGGAGAAGGACTGGGGCCCGACCAAGCCCATGACGGTGCGGGAAGCCCTGCGCGACGCCATGGCTGCGGAGATGCGGGCCGACGACAAGGTCTTCCTGATGGGCGAGGAAGTCGCCCAGTACCAGGGCGCCTACAAGATCAGCCAGGGCCTGCTGGACGAGTTCGGCGCGCGGCGGGTGATCGACACCCCGATCACCGAGCACGGCTTCACCGGCATGGCGGTCGGGGCGGCCATGAATGGGCTGAAGCCCATCGTGGAGTTCATGACCTTCAACTTCTCCATGCAGGCGATCGACCAGATCATCAACAGCGCCGCCAAGACGCTGTACATGTCCGGCGGCCAGCTCGGCTGCCCGATCGTCTTCCGCGGACCGAACGGCGCGGCGGCGCGCGTCGCGGCGCAGCACAGCCAGTGCTATGCCTCCTGGTACGCGCATGTGCCCGGGCTGAAGGTGGTGGCGCCCTGGTCGGCGGCGGATGCCAAGGGCCTGCTGCGCGCGGCCATCCGCGACCCCAACCCGGTGATCGTGCTGGAGAACGAGATTCTCTACGGTCACACCTTCGAATGCCCGACGGCCGAGGATTTCATCGTCCCGATCGGCAAGGCCAAGATCGAGCGCGCCGGCAAGGATGTCACTATCGTCGCCTATTCCATCGCCGTCACCTGGGCGATGCAGGCGGCCGAGGAACTGGCGAAGCAGGGGATCGAGGCGGAGGTGATCAACCTGCGCTCCATCCGCCCGCTGGATGCCGGGACCATCGCCAATTCGGTGAAGAAGACCAACCGGCTGGTGACGGTGGAGGAAGGCTGGCCCTACGCCAATATCGGCACCGAGGTGGCGATGCAGGTGATCGAGGCCGCCTTCGACTGGCTGGACGCACCGCCCGTCCGCGTTTGCGGCAAGGACGTGCCGATGCCCTATGCCGCGAATCTCGAGAAGCTGGCGCTGCCGACGCAGCCCGAGATCATCGAGGCCGTGAAGCGCGTGACCTACAAATAGGGGCGGGGGGATACGTCCGATGGCCACCAACATCCTGATGCCCGCCCTGTCGCCCACCATGACGGAGGGCACGCTGGCGCGCTGGCTGAAGAAGGAAGGCGACGAGGTCAAGGCCGGCGACATCATCGCCGAGATCGAGACCGACAAGGCGACCATGGAGGTCGAGGCGGTCGACGAGGGCGTGCTGGGCAAGATCCTGGTCGGGGACGGCACCCAGGGCGTGAAGGTGAACGACCCGATCGCCGTGCTGGTCGAGCCGGGCGAGAAGGTGAGCGACCTGGCCCGGAAGGTGCCGGCATCCCAGGATGCCAAGGCGTCCGAGCCGGCGCAGTCGGCCAGCCAGGCCCCGGCGATCGAGGCGGTGAAGGAGGCCGGCGGCAAGGTGGCCGGCGCGGCGGAGCAGCCGGTGGCGATGCCGGCGCCGCAGCCCTCCGGGCCGAAGCCGAACGGCCAGGCGGTGCCGGACCATGGGGAGCGGGTCTTCGCCTCGCCGCTGGCGCGCCGCATGGCGCAGCAGGCGGGCCTTGATCTGTCGGGCGTGACCGGCAGCGGGCCGGGCGGGCGGATCGTGAAGGCGGATATCGAGGCGGCGCTCGCTAAGGGCCCGGCCGCGAAGCCCGCCCCCGCGCCGCAGGCCGCCGCCCCGGCGCAACAGCCCGCCCCGGCCCCGAAGCCGGCCGCGCCGCCGCCCAGCGTCACCGCGCCGCACACGCCGGTGCCGAACAGCACCATCCGCAAGGTGATCGCGCGGCGCCTCTCGGAATCGAAGCAGACGATTCCGCATTTCTACGTGACGATGGATTTCGAGATCGACGCGCTGCTGAAGCTGCGCGCCGACCTCAACGCCAAGTCGCCGAAGGCCAAGGGGGACAATGATCCTGCGGCCTTCAAGCTCTCGGTCAATGACCTGGTGATCAAGGCGGTCGCGGTGACGCTCCGGCGTTTCCCGCAGGTCAATGCCATGTGGACCGAGGACGCCATCCTGCAGTTCCATGATGTGGACATCTCGGTCGCCGTCTCGACGCCGACAGGCCTCATCACGCCGATCGTCCGCCAGGCCGACCGCAAGGGCCTCTCGGCCATCAGCAACGAGATGAAGGACCTCGCCTCCCGCGCCAAGGCGAACAAGCTGAAGCCGGAGGAATTCCAGGGCGGCGGCTTCAGCATCTCCAATATGGGGATGTATGGCGTGCGCGACTTCTCCGCGATCATCAACCCGCCCCAGGCCGGCATCCTCGCGGTCGCCGCCGGCGAGCAGCGGCCGGTGGTCAAGGGCGGGCAGCTTGCGGTCGCGACCGTCATGACCTGCACACTCTCGGTCGATCACCGCGTCATCGATGGCGCGCTGGCGGCCGAGTTCATGCAGGCGCTGAAGGGCGTGATCGAGGACCCGCTGAGCCTGATGCTGTGATCGATCACGTCTCGATCACGGCGCCGGACCTCGCCCTCGCCGCGCGATTCTACGATGCGGTGATGGTGGCGCTCGGCGTGCCGGCGGTCGGGCGCAGCGAGGACTGGCTGGGCTACGGGCGGCGCGCGGATGCGGCGCAGCCCGGGCGCAGCTATCTCTCGGTGCTGCGGGATGCGGCGCCGGGGGAGGCGCCGCGGCGGCACTGGTGCTTCAAGGCGCCGGACCGGGCGGCGGTCGATGCCTTCTGGCGCGCGGGGCTCGCTGCCGGCGGGGCGGATGACGGCGCGCCCGGCCTTCGCCCGCACTACCACCCCCATTACTACGCGGCCTTCCTGCGCGACCCCGCGGGCAACCGGATCGAGGCCGTCTGCCACGAGGCCCAGGCATGAATCGCCTCACGCTTCGCGATGTCACGCCCGGGGATGTCGGGCTGGTGCTGCATTTCGTCCGCGCCCTCGCGGAATACGAGAATCTGCTGCATGAGGTGGCGGCGACGGAGGAGGATTTCCGCGCCCTGCTCTTCGGCACCCCGGCGCGGGCCGAGGCGCTGATCGCGGAATGGGAAGGCGCGCCGGCCGGCTTCGCCCTCTGGTACTACAGCGTCTCCACCTTCGACGGCCGGGCCAAGCTCTATGTCGAGGACGTCTTCGTGAACCCCGAGGCACGCGGGCGGGGCATCGGCCGGGCGATCTTCTCTGAGCTCGCCCGCCGCGCGCTGGCGCAGGGTTGCAGCCGGATGGAGTGGTCCGTGCTGGACTGGAACGCGCCCTCCATCGCCTTCTACCGCTCCATCGGGGCCCTCCCGCGGGAGGGCTGGACCCTGCAGCGCCTCGGCGGCGACGCGCTCCGGGCGCTGGCCGGACCCGCCCGATCACGGAGCGGCGCTGCCGCGGTGCGTGAACCGGCCGGGCAACAGGATCAGGAGAGGTAAATCATGGCCGACCAGAATTTCGACCTGATCGTGCTCGGCGGCGGTCCCGGCGGCTATGTCGCCGCCATCCGTGCCGCCCAGCTCGGCATGAAGACGGCGCTGGTGGAGCGCGAGCATCTGGGCGGCATCTGCCTGAACTGGGGCTGCATCCCGACCAAGGCGCTGCTGCGCAGCTCCGAGATCAACCACCTGCTGCACACGCTGGATGCCTATGGCTTCGCCGCCGACAACATCCGCTTCGACATCAACAAGATCGTCAAGCGCAGCCGCGCCGTCGCCGGCCAGCTCTCGGGCGGGGTGAAGCACCTGCTGCGCAAGAACAAGGTCACGGTCTTCGACGGGCACGGCACGCTGGCCGGCAAGGGCAGGCTGTCCGTCAGCAAGGACGGCAAGGGCGTCGCCGAGCTTGCGGCGAAGCACATCATCCTGGCGACCGGCGCGCGGGCGCGGGTGCTGCCGGGGATCGAGCCGGACGGCAAGCTGGTCTGGACCTACAAGGAGGCGATGGTCCCGGATGCCATGCCGAAGCGGCTGATCGTCATCGGCAGCGGGGCGATCGGGGCGGAGTTCGCCAGCTTCTACCTCAACCTCGGCGCCGAGGTGACGCTGGTGGAGGTGCTGGACCGGATCCTGCCGGTCGAGGATGCGGAGATCAGCAGCTTCGTCCAGAAATCCTTCCAGAAACAGGGCATGAAGATCCTGACCGGCGCCAAGGTCCAGGGCCTGCGCAAGAACGCCACCGAGGTCACGGCGGTGATCGAGGCCGGCGGGAAAGTGCAGGAGATCACCGCGGACCGCGTCATCTCCGCGGTCGGGATCGTCGGCAATGTCGAGGGCATCGGCCTCGAGGGCACCGGGGTCAAGGTGGACCGCGCCCATGTGGTGGTCGATGAATATTGCCGGACCGGGGAGCCGGGGGTCTATGCCATCGGCGACCTCACCGGCCCGCCCTGGCTGGCCCACAAGGCCTCCCATGAAGGGGTGATCTGCGTCGAGAGGATCGCCGGGCTGAACGATGTCCACCCGCTCGATACCGGGAATATCCCGGGCTGCACCTATTGCCGGCCCCAGGTCGCGAGCGTCGGGATGACCGAGGAGGCGGCGAAGAAGGCCGGCCACCAGGTCAAGGTCGGGCGCTTCCCCTTCATCGGCAATGGCAAGGCGATCGCCATGGGTGAGCCGGAGGGGATGATCAAGACCGTCTTCGACGCGAAGACCGGCGAACTGCTCGGCGCCCATATGGCCGGGCCGGAGGTCACGGAGATGATCCAGGGCTATACCATCGCCCGTACCATGGAGACGACCGAGGCCGAGCTGATGCACACGGTCTTCCCCCACCCGACCATCTCCGAGGCCATGCATGAGGCGGTGCTTGATGCCTATGGCCGGGTGATCCACATCTAGGGCGTCGGCGCGGCCACCGCGGGCGGCCCCGGGCCGGCCGTGGCGGCCGCGCCCGCCATCGGCAGAGGCAACCGGCACGGCATGGCCACGCGCATCGAGATCGACCACCGGGCAGGGGGGGGCAGCCCCCCGGCGGAGCCCGCATCGGCCAGGCCCGATCCGGCGGCCCGCCATCCGGAGAAGGCCCACCGCCCCGACAACCCCATCCAGCGGAAACCCGCCTGGATCCGGGTGAAGGCGCCGACCAGCCCGGTCTATCACGAGACCCGGGCGCTGATGCGCGACAACAAGCTGACCACGGTCTGCGAGGAGGCAGCCTGCCCGAATATCGGGGAATGCTGGTCGCAGCGCCATGCCACCATGATGATCATGGGGGAGACCTGCACCCGCGCCTGCAGCTTCTGCAACGTGGCAACCGGCCTGCCCAGGGCATTGGATGCGGATGAGCCGCGCCGGGTGGCCGATGCGGTGGCCAAGATGGGCCTGCGGCATGTGGTGGTCACCAGCGTGGACCGGGACGACCTGGGGGATGGCGGCGCCGGGCATTTCGCGCAGACGATCCGCGCCATCCGGGCGGCGGCGCCGGAGACCACCATCGAGGTCCTGACCCCCGACTTCCTGCGGAAGGACGGCGCGCTGGAGGTGGTGGTCGAGGCCCGGCCCGACGTCTTCAACCACAATCTGGAGACGGTGCCGAAGCTCTACCCAACCATCCGGCCCGGCGCGCGCTACTACCACTCGCTCAGGCTGCTCGACCGGGTGAAGCAACTCGACCCCTCCATCTTCACCAAGTCTGGCCTGATGGTGGGCCTGGGGGAGGAGCGGATCGAGGTGCTGCAGGTGATGGACGACATGCGGAGCGCGGAGGTCGATTTCCTGACCATCGGCCAGTACCTGCAGCCGACGGTGAAGCATGCCGCGGTGGACCGGTTCGTCACCCCTGACGAGTTCGGGGACTATGCCCGCATGGCCCGCTCCAAGGGATTCCTGCTGGTCTCCGCGACGCCGCTGACCCGCAGCAGCTACCATGCGGACCGCGACTTTGCCGCCCTCAAGGCGGCGCGCGAGGCGAGGCTGGCGGCCGCCTGATGCCGACCCATGCCGAGAAGAGGATCCTCCGCTACACACCGGAGCAGCTCTTCGACATGGTGGCGGATGTGCGCCGCTACCCGGAATTCCTGCCCTGGTGCGTCGGCGCCCGCGTCCTCTCCCGCAAGGAGGATGAGCTGGTCGCCGACCTGACCATCGGCTTCAAGATGTTCCGGGAGACCTTCCGCAGCCAGGTGACGCTGGAGCGGCCCCACCATGTGCATGTGCGCTACCTGAACGGGCCCTTCCGCTACCTGAACAACCACTGGCGCTTCAACCCGCACGCGCTGGGTACGGAGGTCGACTTCTTCGTCGATTTCGAGTTCCGCTCCCGGCTGCTGCAGGCCGTCATCGGCACCGTCTTCAACGAGGCGGTACGGCTGATGGTCCGGGCCTTCGAGAGGCGGGCGATGCAGCTCTATGGCCGGCCCGCCGTGCCGCCCACGGCCAGGCCGGCGCCGCAGGCCTGAACCCTTTCTTTACCCCGCCGCTGCCAGGCTGCGGGGCATGGCATCGCTGGTCCGGATCCTCCTCGTCATCGCCCTGCTCGGCGCCGCCATCCAGCAGGGATGGCTGCTGGCCGGGAGCCGCTTCGTCTCCTCCGTGCTCGGCCTGCCGGTCATGGATCCGGGAATGCCGATGGACGGGGTGGCGCTGCTGCGCGGGCGGCCGGGCTGGTCCGGGCCCTGCCGGACCCCTGGTACAGCCTGGCGCTGATGACCGGCGGCATCGCCGCGTTGATCCTGCTGGTTTTCTTCCTCAAGGCCCTGGTGCGGGCTGCCCACCGGCTGAGCGGCCGGGTCCACGACGCCGCGGCCTGACGCCCTCCCCACCAGGCGGTGGGCCGGGCGCCCCATCAGCCCGGCTGATCGCCCCATCACCGCTTTGCATTGGACCGGTGCGGCGCCGGGATTCCAGGCTCGGCGCATGGGATACGTGCTCCATGGGGACCGGCGCTCCGGTTCCGCGATCGTCGAACTGGCCCTGGCCGAGATCGGCGCCGAGGCCGCGCTGCGTCCCGTGCCGCTGGAGCAGGATGCCCAGCTGGCGGCGGAGTACCGCCGCATCAACCCGATGGGCCGCGTGCCGACGCTGCTGCTGCCGGACGGCACGGTGGTGACGGAGAGCACGGCCATCCTGCTGACGCTGGAGGCCCGCCACCCGGAAGCGGGGCTGCTGCCCGCAGGCGAGGATCCGGGCCGCGCCGTCGCGCTGCGCTGGATGATGCTGGCGGCCAGCGAGATCTATCCCTGCGTCACCCGCTACGACTATCCCGAGCGCTTCGGCGCCGAACCGGCCTCCATCCGTGCCCGGGCGGGCGAGATGGCGCGCGAGATCTGGCACCTGATCGAGGCGGGGGCGCAGCCTTCGCCCTTCGTGCTGGGCGACCGTCTCTCGCTCGCCGACCTGTATCTGGCCGTGCTGTCGCGCTGGATGGGCAATGAGGCCTGGATGCCCGGCCATTGCCCGCGCATCCAGGCGCTGGCGCGGGCCGTCGCCACCCGGCCGCGCCTTGCCGCCGCCTGGGCGCGGCATTTCGCGGTGCCGGCCTGATCCGTTCCCGGCCGGCCATGCGGCCGGGGCCCACCGCGATGGCGCCCCGGACGGCCTGGGGTATCGGTTGCCCTCCGGGATGGCCGGCCTACCGGCGATGCGAACCGGCGCGCCCCTTTACCTGGCGGCGCTGGTTTCCGTTCAGAAATGCACCGCCTCGGGTGCGAAGAAGCCGATGCCGGTCAGCGCCACGCCGGCCACGCCGAGCGCCACCGCGCCCAGCGCCAGCGCCGGGACCGCGGTGATGATGGAGGCGGAGGCCAGCACGATCGCCACCTGGAAGGCCGCCGCGCCGTACTCGTAATGGTGGTAGGCGGCCATGTTCCGGTCGCGCTTCGCCTCGGCGGCCTTGGCGCGCTCGCTCAGCTCCTTGCGGCCCTCGCCGGTCGCGGGCTCGCTCTCCCAGCGCGCGACGGTGTCGCGCCAGGCCTTCTGCTGCGCCTCGATCGCCTGGCGCAGCGCCGGGTCGGCGGCGGCGGCGCGGTCCAGCTCCGTCTCCTCCACCGCCGCGCGCAGCGTGGTCTGGCGGATGGTGCGGGCCTGGAAGAAGGACCAGAGATTGGCGGCCTCCACGTTGCGCGTGATGGCCTCGGTCTGCGCGCTCTTCGCGCCGGTCTCGGCCAGCGCCAGGAACAGCGCGAGGATGGAGATCAGCAGCGCGATGCGCTTGTCGCCAGTGTGGTCGGCATGGGCGTGCCCGGCCATGGATGTCCTGCAAGGTTTCGGAAGCGGCGCGCCCCATGCCATGCCGCGCGCGATTCGGGGAGGGGGTGGCGCCCGGCCCCCCGCTTGCCAGCGCCCGCAAGCCGCCGCAGCTTGGCGGCGATTGAGGGAATATCGCCATGGTCCATGCCCCCGCCCGTCCGCTCGCCGGCGCCCCGCCCGTCCGCATCAACCTCTATTCGGACACCCAGACCCGCCCGACCGCGGCGATGAAGGAGGCGATGATGCGCGCCGAGCTCGGCGACGAGCAGCATGGCGACGACCCGACCGTCCATGCGCTCTGCGACCGCATGGCGGCGCTGATGGGGAAGGAGGCGGCGATGTTCCTGCCCTCCGGCACCATGTGCAACGTCATCGCCATCCTGACCCATTGCGGCAAGGGCGATGAGGTGGTGGCGCATGAGACCAGCCACATCCTGCATTCGGAGGGCGGCGCGCATGCCGCCTTCACCGGCGTGCAGATCATGCCGCTCAAGGGCGCGCGCGGCATGTTCAGCGCGGATGACGTGCGCGCCGCCATCCGCCCGAAGACCCGCTACGCCCCGCCGCAGCGCCTGCTGGAGGTGGAGCAGACCGCCAATATCGGCGGCGGCGCGGTCTGGCCGCTGGCGCAGCTCAACGCCGTCGCGGCGGTCGCGCATGAGCAGGGCTGGTCGACGCATATGGACGGCGCCCGGCTGATGAATGCCTGCATCGCCGCCGGCATCGCGCCGCGCGACATGGTGGCCTCCTACGACAGCGTCTGGCTGGACTTCACCAAGGGCCTCGGCGCGCCGCTCGGCGCCGTGCTCTGCGGCTCGGCCGAATTCATCGGCGCCGCCTGGCGCTGGAAGCAGCGGCTCGGCGGTTCCATGCGCCAGGCCGGCATCTGCGCCGCCGCCTGCCTCCATGCGCTGGACCACCATGTGGACCGGCTGGCGGAGGACCATGCCAATGCGAAGGCGCTGGCCCGCGGCCTCTCCCAGATCCCGGGCGTGGTGGTGGAGGAGCCGGACACCAACCTGGTCTTCTTCGACGTCAAGGAGGCCGGCGTGGATGCGGCGGCCGTGCAGCAGCGGCTGCTGATGCAGGGCGTCGCGGTCAGCGGCCTCGGCGGCAGGCTGCGCGCCTGCACGCATCTCGACGTCACCGCGCCGATGATCGAGGAGGCAATCGGGCTGATCCGGGAGGCGGTCGCCGGGTGACCCGCACCCCCTCTCACTTTTCTCTCCAGGTCCGGGCTTGACCTGCGGCACTATCCGACTCGATGGGGCCTGCCACCAACCTCGCCCGGCAGCGTCGCGGGGCGCGCGCTGACAGCACGGGCCGCACGGCCGAGGAGGCCGCGGCGGCGGCGCTGTCGCGCGAGGGCTGGGCGGTGCTGGCCCGCCGCGTCCGCACCCCGGCCGGTGAACTCGACCTGGTGGCGGAGCGGGAGGGGGTGCTCGCCTTCATCGAGGTGAAGGCGCGGCCCAGCCTTTCCGAGGCTGCCTACGCCCTCGGGCCGCGGCAGCGCGCCCGGCTCATCGCCGCGGCGGAATGCTGGCTGGCGGAGAATCCCCGCCAGGGTGCTGCGGGCATCCGCTTCGATGTGCTGCTCGTCGCGGCGGATGGCGCGGTGCGGCGCATCGCGGATGCCTTCCGCCTCGGCGATGCCTGACCGCCGCGGGGCCGCACGGCATGTCTGGCCGCGGCTCCTCCCGCCACCTGGCCGGCAGCCGCAACCCTACCCGGCGATGGCCCGCACCAGCGCGAAACCCTCCGCCACCGTCGCTGCCCGCACTGCCGCGCGGTCGCCGGGGAAGACCCGGCGGATCGCCCGTGTTTCGCCGCGCATCGCCACGCCGAGATGGACGAGGCCCACCGGCTTGCCCGGGGTCGCCCCGCCCGGCCCGGCGATGCCGGTGCAGCTCACCGCCACATCCGCGCCGCTGCGGGCCAGCGCGCCTTCCGCCATGCGCCGCGCCACGCTGTCGCTGACCGCGCCATAGCCCTCCAGCACGCCCCAGGGCACGTCCAGCACGTCCCGCTTCGCCTCGTTCGAATAGGTGACGAAGCCATGGGTGACGACGGCGGAACTGCCGGCGATGGCGGTCAGCGCCGCGGCGATCAGCCCGCCGGTGCAGCTCTCGGCGGTGGCGAGCCGCAGCCCGCGCGATTCCAGCAGCGCCAGCAGCGCCCTGGCCTCCTCCAGCGTCTCCTGCGGCAGCATCACAAGCTCCCCTCCGGCAGCATGGCCGCCAGCACCAGCACCAGCAGCGCGGCCAGCAGGCCGGCCACCACATCGTCCAGCATGACGCCGCGCGCGCCATGCTGCCGGTCTGCCCAGCCGACCGGGCCGGGCTTGGTGATATCGAACAGCCGGAAGAGCAGGAAGGCCAGGATCACGCCCCGCGCCCCGGCCTCCGCGGGCAGGGCGGCCAGCGCCAGCAACTGCCCCGCGCCCTCATCCACCACCACCCAGCTCGGATCGGCGTTCGTGTCCTCGCCCAGCATGCGCCTCGTCGCCCACCAGCCGAGCACGGTCAGCACCAGCCCGAGCAGCAGGCAGGCGAACGGCCCGAGGAAGACCGCCGGCAGCACCACCGCCGAGCCCCAGGTGCCGGGCGCCGGCCGCAGCCGCCCGACGCCGCCCATGGTGGCGACCAGCCAGGCCGTGCGCTGTCCCGGGCTCACGGCATCGCCGCCAGCCAGCGGTCCAGCGCGGCCAGGGCCGGCGGGTCGTTCAGGGTCGGCGCATGGCCGATGCCGGGCAGGGCGCATAGCGCCATGCCGGGGCGCGCCGCCCGCATCGCGCGCACCGTCGCCAGGCCCAGCAGCGCGCTCGCCTCGCCCCAGACCAGCAGCGACGGGACGGGCGGGATGGCGCGGAAGAGCGGCCAGAAATCCGGCGCCGGGTCACCCGGCTTCGGCAGCAGCCCGGCGATGCGGATGTCCCAGCGCGGGTGCCAGCGCCCGTCCGCGCCAGGGGCATAGGTGCGCGCGGCCAGGTCCTCCCAGCCATCCTCGGGGATGCCGAGTGGCGGCAGGCGCGCCTTGAGGAAGGGGATCGCCTCCTCCAGCCTGGCGAAGCCCGGATCGCGGCCGATGAGGTCGCTGATCGGGTCGAGCCCCGCGGAGTCCAGGGCCGGCCCGATATCGTTCAGCGCCAGCCCGGCCAGCGCGCCCGGCCGCAGGGTCCCGAGCACCATGCCGAGGATGCCGCCGAAGCTGGTGCCGAGCAGCGCGACGCGGTGCAGGCCGAGTGCCGCCATGGCGTCCAGCACATCGCCCGCCACCCGTTCCGGCAGGTAACGCCGCGGGTCGGCGGCGCGCGCGCTCTCGCCATGCCCGGCATAGTCCAGCGCCACGATGCGCCGCCGGCCCCGGTAGCGCTCGGCCACCCGCAGGAAGTCGAGGGAGGAGCGGGCGATGCCGGAGAGGCAGAGCAGGGGCGTCGCGCCCTGCGGGCCGTCCCAGTCCAGCGCCGAGAGGCGCAGCCCGTCCCGGGCGCTGAAGGCGCGGCGGCGCGGCGCCATCAGCCCGCCGCCCGCAGCCACTGTGCCATCGGGTGTTCCAGCCCGGCCGCGCGCGGATCGAGCGCGCGGTAGATCGCCATGTTCTCGATCACCCGCTGGACGTAGTTGCGGGTCTCGGCGAAGGGGATCTGCTCCATCCAGTCGAGCATGGCGACGCCGCCGCCGCGAGGGTCGCCATAGGTGCCGAGCCATTCCTCCACCCGGTTCGGCCCGGCATTGTAGCCGGCGATGGCATAGGGCAGCGTCCCGCCGAAGCGGCCGAGGAGCTGGTCGAGATAGGCGGCGCCGAGCCGCATGTTGTGGGCGGTGTCGCTGGTCAGCATCCCCACCTGATGCCTGAGGCCGAGCCGTTTCGCCACTGACGCCGCCGTGGCGGGGAGGAGCTGCATGAGGCCCCGCGCATTGGCCGGGGAGACCGCCTCCGGGTCGAAATTGCTCTCCTGCCGGGTCACGGCATGGATCAGGGTCGGCTCCGGCCCCTCGGGCGGGGCGGGGTAGGGGGTGGGCCAGCCCTCGGCCAGCGCCATCAGCCCGCTGGCGCCGGCGCGGCGCACCACCCAGACGGCATGGTCCGGCCGGCCGATGCGCTGCGCCAGCCGGGCGGCCAGGATCTTCTCCGCCGGCTCGGCCGCCAGGTCCTCCAGCCGCAGCAGGAAGGGGCGGGCGCGGCGGCTCTCGCCGATCTCGGCCAGTGCCAGCACCACCCGCGCCGGCTCCCGCGCGGCGAAGGCCTGTGCCTGCGCGGCGCTCGGCTGCGGCGCCGGGGCGCGGGCGATGCGGGCGGAGAGGGCGGCGCCATCCTCGCCCAGCGTCAGGGCCGCGAGCTGGCCATAGAAGGCGAGGGGGAGATCGGCCGCGACGCGGTAGCGTTCCGCCGCCCGCCCGCCCGCCCCCTGCGCCGCCGCGGCGCGGCCCTGCCAGTAGAGGCTGCGGGCGCGGGTGATGACGCTGCGGCTGTCCTCCCCGAGGCGGGCGAAATGCCGTTCGGCCACCGCCGCGTCGCGCAGGAAGCGCAGCGCGATGAAGCCGGCCAGGAACTCGGCATCCTGCCGCGGCTCGCCCGGGGCGCGGATGCCGTGACCGGCGCAGGCGGCATAGGCGGCGCGCGGATCGCCCAGGCGCAGCAGCTTGCGGGCGAGGATCTGCCGCTCCGCCCAGGCGGCGCGGGCGGTCTCGGGCGGCGGGATGGGCACCATGCGCTCGCCGGCGGCGAAGGCGGCGGCGGCCTCCTGGTCCTGGTCGCGGCGGCGGAGCCAGCGGGCGCGCTCCAGCGTCAGGCCCGGATCGGCGGGGGCGGCGGCGGCCAGGCCGGGGCTGTCGGCTTCCGGCCGGTCGGCGGCATAGGCGAGGCGCGCGGCGGCGGCGCCCTGGCGGGCCTGCTCCAGATAGGGCAGCACCCGGGCCGCGGCGGCGCTCTCGCGCGCCAGGGCCAGCCGGTCGAAGCGCCGGGCATGCTGCTCCGGCGTCAGCAGGGCAGCGTTGCGGGCGAGGTAGGTGGGCTCGGCCACCGGATCGGCCGGCGCCTCCGCCCAGCCGGTGCCGAGCAGGGTGGCTGCCTCCACGCCCCGGCCGGCGCGGAGCAGGGCATCGGCCAGGCGCTGGTAGCCCTCGAGCGTCCGCGGCACGCGGGCGGCGAACCACTGGGCGGCGAGGCCGTCATCGGGGTCGAGGGCCAGCATCTCCTCCACCCGTCGCCCGAGCACCTCCTGCCCCGGCCATTCGGGATGGCCAAGGGCGAAGCCGATGATCTCGGCGGCGCCGGCGGCCTGGCCGCGCTGCTGCAGGCGGAGCCAAGTGACGTATTGGCGGATCAGCGGGTCGGCCGATTGCGCCGCCGCTTCGGCCTCCGCCCAGCGCTGGGCATTGGCCAGGGCGACGGCCTGGCGGCCGGCGGCGCGCATCGCCTCTCCGCCCGCCAGCGCCGGAGGCTGGGCAGGGGCGGCGGCGGGGGCCAGGGCCGGGAGGAGGGACAGGGCGAGCAGGGGACGGCGGCGCATTTTCGCTGGCATGCCGGCTATCTAGGGCAATTCCGGTGCCAGTGTGTGACCGATCCGGCGCCTGCGGCCAGCCCGCCCTTGCCCCTGTGATGCCCGGTGACTAGGTTCACGACCGCAGGGCGCGTCCTGCGCCACATGCCACGCGCCCGGTCGCAACGGGCACAGAACAGCTCCTCCGGAGGAACGCCAGATGTTCAAGGGATCGATGGTCGCGCTGATCACGCCGATGCGCAGCGACGGGTCCTTGGACGACAAGGCCTTCGTCGAGCTGGTGGAGTGGCAGATCGCCGAGGGCACCGAGGGGTTGATCCCGGTCGGGACCACCGGCGAGAGCCCGACCCTGTCGCATGAGGAGCACAAGCGCGTCGTCGAGCTTTGCGTCGAGGCGGCGAAGGGCCGGGTGCCGGTCATCGCCGGCGCGGGCAGCAACAGCACGGCCGAGGCGATCGACTTCGCGCGGCATGCCAGGAAGGCCGGCGCCGATGCCACGCTGGTGGTGACGCCCTATTACAACAAGCCGACGCAGGAAGGGCTGTTCCTGCATTTCACGGCGATCGCCGATGCCGTGGACCTGCCGCTCTTCATCTACAACATCCCCGGCCGCAGCGTGATCGACATGTCGGTCGAGACCATGGCGCGGCTGGCGAAGCACCGGAACATCGTCGGCGTGAAGGACGCGACGGCGAACCTCACCCGCCCGCTGCACACGAAGCGGGCCTGCGGGGAGGAGTTCATCCAGCTCTCGGGCGAGGACCACACCGCGCTGTCCTTCAACGCCGCCGGCGGCCATGGCTGCATCAGCGTGACGGCCAATGTCGCGCCGCGGCTCTGCGCGGAGATGCACAAGGCCTGGCGGCAGGGGCAGCTTTCGGAGGCGATGGCGATCCAGGACCGCCTGGTGCCGCTGCATGACGCGCTGTTCTCCGAGACCTCGCCCGGCCCGGTGAAATACGCCGCCAGCCTGCTGGGCAAGACCAGCGAGCATTGCCGCCTGCCGCTCGCCCCGCTGATGCCCGCGACCAAGCAGAAGGTGCGGGACGCGATGGTGTCGGTGGGCCTCTTGAACTGATGCGGCCCGGTCGCGGAGCGTCGCCTGCGACGCGCAGCGTGAGCCGGGCCGCCGGATAACACCATGGCCGAGAAGAAAAAGAAGACCCTCATCTCGCACGGCATCGCCGCGCAGAACCGCAAGGCGCGGCACGACTACACGATCGGCGAGACGATCGAGGCCGGCCTCGCCCTGGTGGGGCCGGAGGTGAAGTCGCTGCGCGCTGGCCGCGCCACGCTGGCCGAGGCCTGGGCGGGCGAGCGCGATGGCGAGATGTGGCTGTTCAACTGCACCATCCCGGAATGGCAGGCCGGCAGCATGGTGGCGCGATTCGAGCCGCGGCGGCCGCGCAAGCTGCTGCTGCACCGGAGGCAGGTGCGGGAACTGATCGGCAGCATCACCCGCGAAGGCACCACGCTGGTCCCCTTGCAGATCCACTTCAACGACCGTGGCCGGGCCAAGGTGCTGCTCGGCCTTGCCGAGGGACGGAAGAAGCACGACAAGCGCGCGGCGATCGCGGCCCGGGACTGGGCGCGCGACAAGGCGCGGCTGATGCGGGAGAAGGGGTAGCCCCCAATCCCGCCGCCCGCCTCCGGCGGCCCCTTGCATCCGCCGGCGTCGCTGGCACCTAAGGACCGCAGGAGAGCGCCATGGCCGCCGAGGCAGAGAATCCAGACGATGACGTGCCCGTGACCGGCAAGGTCCGGGAGAAGCTGGTCGAGAGCAAGCAGGCCTGGGCCCGCGAGGGCCGGCTGCTGACCGGCAATGCCTATCCCCTTGGGGGCGACCCGGCCCGCGACCGCCTGCCGCCCGGCCAGACACTCGTCAAGGACTGGCCGGTGCTCGATCTCGGCGTGCAGCCGGATGTCTCGCCCGACCGCTGGCGGCTGCGCGTCGAGGGACTGGTGCAGGCGCCGCTCCGCCTGACCCTCGACGAGTTCATGGCCCTGCCGCAGACGGAACTCACCAACGACATCCACTGCGTCACGCAGTGGAGCCGCTACGACAACCGCTGGCAGGGCGTGCGCGCCCGCGACCTGGTGGAGATGGCCCGGCCGAAGGAGGAGGCGCGCTTCGTCTCCTTCACCTCCTATGACGGCTACACCACCAATGTCCCGCTGGAGGATTTCACGCAGGACGAGGTGCTGCTGGTGCATTCCTGGGAGGGCCAGCCCCTGACCCGGCAGCATGGCGGGCCGGTGCGCGTCGTCATCCCGCATCTCTATTTCTGGAAGAGCCCGAAATGGGTCACCCGGATCGAACTGCTGCGGGACGACCGCCCGGGCTTCTGGGAGGTGCGCGGCTACCACAATTACGGCGATCCCTGGCGGGAGGAGCGCTATGGCTGAGGCGGGGCGGCGCGCGGCGCTCATCCTGGGCGGCGTACTGATGGCGGGCGGGGCCATGGCGGCCGGCGGGACGATCTTCGACTTCCGGATGGAGGCGATCGAGGGCGGGCCGCTCGACCTCGGCGCCTTCCGTGGCCGGCCGGTGCTGGTGGTGAACACCGCCAGCTTCTGCGGCTACACCCCGCAATATGCCGGTCTCCAGACGCTGCACGAGACCTATGGCCCGCGCGGCCTGGTCGTACTCGGCGTGCCCTCGCAGGATTTCAACCAGGAGAGCGCCGACAACCGGACGATCAGGGAGTTCTGCGAGGCCAACTACAACGTCGAATTCCCGATGACGACGGTCTCGCGCATCCGCGGCCCGCAGGCCGTGCCGCTCTATGCCTTCCTGGCGGAGCGGGGCGGCGGACCGCCGCGCTGGAATTTCCACAAATACCTGGTGGCGCGGGATGGCCGCACGGTGCGCGGCTTCCCGACCCGGACCGCGCCGGACTCGCGGGAGATGCTCCAGGCGATCGAGGCCGCGCTGGCCGCGCCCGCGTCCTGACGCTTCGCCGCAGCCCGTTTCGTCCGCCCCGCGCGGCGGCTAGTCTTGCGCCCGCATGACGTCCTTCGACCTCGCCGAGGCGGCCTTCATCCTCGGCGCCTTCACCATCGCCGGCTTCGTCAAGGGCGTGGCCGGCTTCGGCCTGCCGACCGTGACCCTCGGCCTGCTCGCGCTGACCCGCCCGCTGCCCGAGGCGATGGCGCTGATGCTGATGCCGACGCTGGCCACCAATATCTGGCAGTCCCTGGTCGGGCCGGCGCTCAGGCCGGTGCTGCGGCGGCTCTGGTCCTTCCTGCTGGCGGCGGTCATCGGGACGCTGGCCGGCGCCGGCATCCTCGCCCGCGCCGATGCGCTGCTGCTCTCCGGCCTGCTCGGGCTGCTGCTGATCGCCTCGGCCGCGCTCGCGCTGGCCGGCCTGCCCCTGCCGCAGCCGGGGGAACGGCGGGAGCGCTGGCTCTCCCCCCTGATCGGGGGCCTGGGCGGCGTCCTCACCGGCATGACCGGCAGCTTCCTGATGCCGCCGGCACCCTATCTGGCAGCGCTGAAGCTGCCGCCGCAGCATTTCGTACAGGGCTTCGGCCTCGGCGCGCTGGTGGCGACACTGACCCTCGCGCTCGGCATGGCGGGGCATGGCCTGCTGCCGCCCGATCTCGGCCTCGCCTCGCTCATCGGCGTGGCGCCGGCCTTCCTCGGGATGGGCATAGGCACGCGGGTGCGGAAGGCGATGCCGGAGGCGCGCTTCCGCAGCATCATCCAGGTGGCGCTCGGGCTGGTCGGGCTCTGGCTGGCCTGGCGCGCCTTCGGCTGATCCGCGGGGGCTTGCCGGCCCACGGGCCGTGGGGCCGAATGGCCGGCAAGCATTGTCCTGGGGACGTGATCCATGCGCCTCATCGCACCGGGCCGCCGCGCCCTGCTGGCCGCGCTCGCGGCCCTGCCGCTGCTCGCCGGCGCCGCGGGCGCGGCCGAGCTCAAGGTCATGAGCTCCGGCGGCTTCACCGCCGCGCTCCGCCTGCTGATCCCGGAATTCGAGAAGGCCACCGGCCACAGCATCCGGCTCGCCCTCGGCGCCTCCATGGGCAATGCGCCCGATGCCATCCCGAACCGCCTGGCGCGGGGCGAGGCGGCGGATGTCGTCATCATCGCCGGGGAGGCGATCGACCGGCTGATCGCCGAGGGGCGGCTGCTGCCGGGCAGCCGCACCGACCTCGTCCTCTCCCGCATCGGGGTCGCCGTGCCAGCCGGCGCGCCGAAGCCGGATATCAGCACGCCCGAGGCGGTGCGGCGCATGCTGCTGGAGGCGAGGTCCATCGCCTATTCCGCCAGCGCGAGCGGGGTCTACTTCGCCACTGAGATGGTCCAGCGTCTCGGCATCGCCGACGAGGTGCTGCCGAAATCCCGCCGCATCCTGAGCGAGCGCGTCGCCGCCGTGGTGGCGCGCGGGGAGGCCGAGATCGGCTTCCAGCAGGTGAGCGAAATTCTCGGCATCCCCGGCGCCGATTATGTCGGGCCGCTGCCGGAGGCGTTGCAGCGCGTCACCGCTTTCTCGGCGGGATACACCGTGAGGCCCGAGCAGCCGGAAGCGGCGCGAGAACTCGTCGCCTTCCTGCGGTCGCCCGCGGCGCATGATGCGATCCGGAGCACGGGGCTGGATCCGGCGCCGTGAGACGCGGGGGACGCTGTCCCCCGCACCCCCTGCCAGGGGCCAGCGACCCCTGGACCGGCCTGAGTCAGCCCGTGACGACCGGGATCAGGCTCAACACCAGCAGCGCGGCCATCACGCGGTTGAACCAGCGCAGCGCCTGCGGGCTGCGCAGCAGCCGCGCCGTCCCGGCGCCGAGCGCCGCCCAGCCGAGCAGGCTGCCGAAGGCCGCGACGGCGAACATCGCCGCCAGCACCAGCGCCTCGCGCCGCAGCCCGCCGGTGCCGCCGGTATAGGTGGCGATAGCCCCCGCCGCGATGATCCAGGCCTTGGGGTTCACCCACTGGAACAGCGCCGCCTGCAGCAAGGTCATCGGTCGCCCGGCCGCCATGCCCGTCGCCGCCGGGGCGGCGGTGGCGATCTGCCAGGCAAGCCAGAGCATCCAGGCCGCGCCCACCCAGCGCAGCACCAGCATCACCTCCGGCACCCCGCGCAGCAGCTCGGCCGCGCCGAAGGCCACCAGAACCAGCATGACGGGGAAGCCGATGGAGACCCCGAGCACCATCGGCAGGCTGCGCCGCAGGCCGAAATTCGCGGCCGTCGCGGCGGCCAGCGCATTGTTCGGCCCCGGCGTCGCCGACATCGCGACCGCGAAGCCGGCCGCCGAGGCGAACCAGGCGGCGCCCTCCGTCACGCGCCGCCCCGGTGCATCAGCCCCGCTCCACCGGTACCAGGCTGGTCCAGCCATGCGGGTCGTTGCTGCGCCCGTACTGGATGCCGGTGATGGTGTCGTAGAGCTTCTGCGTCAGCTCGCCGGTCTGGCCGCCATTGATGGTGATGTCCTCGCCCTTGTAGCCGAGCGTGCCGACCGGCGAGACCACGGCGGCGGTGCCGGTGCCCCACATCTCGCGCAGCGTGCCGTCGCGGCCGGCCTGCATCACCTCGTCGATGGTGATCGGGCGCTCGCTGACCGTGAGGCCCCAGTCGCGCATGAGCTGCAGCGCACTGTTGCGGGTGACGCCGTCCAGGATGGTGCCGGCGAGCGGCGGGGTGATCACCTCGTCGCCGATGCGGACCATGATGTTCATGGTGCCGACCTCATCCAGGTACTTGCGCTGCACGCCGTCCAGGTAGAGCACCTGGGTGTAGCCCGCCGCCTCGGCATCCCGCTGTCCCGCGAGGCTGGCCGCATAGTTGGCTGCCGTCTTGGCCTCGCCGGTGCCGCCCTTCACGGCGCGGACATGGCTGTCGGAGGCCAGGATCCGCACCGGCTTCACGCCTTCCTTGTAGTAGGTGCCGACCGGCGAGAGGATCAGGAAATAGAGGTAGCTGTGCGCGGGATGCACGCCCAGCATCACGTCGGTGGCGATGATGGTCGGGCGGATATAGAGCGCGGTGCCCGGCTTGCGCGGCACCCAGTCATGCTCGAGGCCCACCAGCGCGTCGAAGCTCTGGCGGATGATGTCGACGGGCAGTTCCGGCATGCACATGATCTTCGCGGAGCGATTGAAGCGCTCGGCATGCCGGTCGGCGCGGAACAGGCGGATCCGGCCATCCTCGCTGCGGAAGGCCTTCAGCCCGTCGAAGATCGCCTGGCCGTAATGCAGCACGGAGGTGGCGGGGTCGAGGCTGAGCGGGCCGTAAGGGACGATGCGCGGCGAGTGCCAGCCCTTGCCCTCATTGTACTCCATCAGGAACATGTGGTCGGTCAGCACCTTGCCGAAGGCGAGCGCGTCATCCGCGGGCTTCTGCTTCGGCGTGGTGGTGCGGGTGATCGGGAACTGGCCCATCCTGCGTGTCCTTCTGCGGTTTCGTGCTTGCGGCCCGATGGCGCGCAAGGGGTGGAGCGGCAGGTCATGCCGGCATCGCCCGGATAATCCCCGGGCGCCGCGGCAAGTCCTGCAGGGTTCAGGCGGTCAGGCCGGCCGGCCTGCCTGGCGGGTCATGGCGCGACCAGGGGGCGCGACCAGGGGGCGCGGCCAGGAGAGCGGCCGGCGCGATGCCGCGCGCGGGACGTCCCGGCCGCATGTCTCCGTCAGCCCTGGCCGGCGGGTTCGGCAGCCTGGCTGACGCAACCCGGCCGGCCATGCGACAGGATGCTGGGCCGTACCCCTCGCGGACGGCGTACCTGTCCGGTCCGCCGGATCCAGCCAGCCCGGTCCTCGCAAGGAACCAACGCCATGAGAGCGTTCTCCGCAATATCGTTGCTTGCAGCCGGGCGAAACTAGACCAGGTTGGAAAAATGTGTCAACGTTGCTGACCAAACAGGAGGCCCGAAGGGGCAGCATGCCAGCCATGCCGGACCAGACCGATCCGAAGCCGGCGGACCAGAAGGGCGGGGCCGAGGCGCAGATGGGGGCCCCCGTCGGCGCCGGCCGCAACCTGCTCTTCCTGCGGGAGGAGGAGCTGCGCCTCGCCCAGGACCTGCTCTTCTTCGGCTACCGCGACTTCACCGCCGGTGCCGACCAGATCCTCGCCGAACTCGGGATGGGGCGCGCCCATCACCGCGTGCTGCATTTCGTCGGCCGCCGCCCGGGCATCACGGTGGGGGAGCTGCTCGGCATCCTCGGCATCACCAAGCAGTCGCTCGCCCGCGTGCTCAACCCGCTGGTGGAGCAGGACTATGTCGTGCAGGCGACCGGCCGCAACGACCGCCGCCAGCGCCTGCTTTCGCTCACCCCGAAGGGGGAGGCGCTGGAGCGCCGGCTCTTCGAGCGGCAGCGCGAATGGGTCATGCGCGCCTACCGGGAGGCCGGGCCGGTCGCGGTGGAGGGTTTCCGCCGCGTCATGCGCGGCCTGATGGGGCCGGAAGCGCGGGCGCAGCTCGAGCGGCTGGAGCAGCCCGCCCCGGCGCGGCCCGGCCCTCCCCCTCTCGCCCGGACCGGCTGACGCCGCGCCCGGTCTGTCGGGCGGGCGGGGGCGCCTCGCCCCGCGGCGATCGGCTCTCGCCCTGGCGCCGGGCCTTGTGCGAGTCTATCGATGGAGTCGCGCATCACGGGCGGGCACGGCCCGGTGCGCCAGGGTGGGGGACCACGCAGGACATGCCGGCCGAGTTTGCCGCCGAGAACGCCCATCTGCTGGTGGTGGACGACGATGCCAGGCTGCGCGCGCTGCTGCAGCGCTTCCTGGCCGAGCAGGGTTTCCGGGTGACGGCCGCCGCCGATGCCGCCGCGGCGCGCGCCGCGCTGTCCGCCATGGCCTTCGACCTGCTGGTGCTGGACGTGATGATGCCGGGCGAGACCGGGCTGGAGCTGGTCGAATCGCTGCGGCGCGGCGGCAAGGACGTGCCCGTCCTGATGCTGACCGCGCGCGGCGGGCCGGATGACCGCGTGGCGGGCTTCGAGATGGGCGCCGACGACTATCTCGCCAAACCCTTCGACCCGCGCGAGCTTGCGCTGCGGATCCGCACCATCCTGCGCCGCGCCGCCCCGCCCATGCCGGCGCTGCTGCCGCAGGCGCCGGTCCAGCTCGGCATGCGCTGGTTCGATGCCGAGCGGTCCGAGCTCCGCGGGCCGGACGGCACCATCCGCCTGACGGGCGGGGAGGCGGCCCTGCTGGCGGCCCTCGCCCGCCGCGCCGGGGAGGTGCTGAGCCGCGAGGAGATCGCCGCCGCCCTCGGCACGCCCGAGGCGGGCGAGCGTGCCGTGGACGTGCAGGTGACGCGGCTGCGCCGGAAGATCGAGCCCGATCCGCGCGAGCCGCGCTTCCTGCATACGGTGCGCCACCGCGGCTATGTGCTGCGGCCCGGGCCATGATGCCGGCCCGCCCGCAAACCCGCCGGCCATGGTCCGGGGCGGCGCCGGACCCGCGGGCGCGCCGCCGGGCGGGCGGCCGCGTCCACGGCCTGCCGCCGCCGGCGGCCGTGCGGCTGCGCCAGCCCGGACATCCCCTGGCATGAGCGCGCGGGAAGCCGGCAGACCTCTGGGCCGCGCGCTGCGCGCCCTGCTGCCGCGCGGCCTGCTCGGCCGCTCGGTGCTGATCATCCTGGTGCCGATCCTGATGCTGCAGGCGGTGGCGCTGCAGCTCTTCTATGGCGGCCATCTCGATGTCATCTCGCGCCGCCTCGCCGGCGGCGTCGCCGGCGATGTCGCCCTGCTGGTCGAGCTGGTGCGGCGCGAGGCGCCGGAGGAGCGCGCCTGGATCTTCCGCGAGGCCGCCTGGCGGCTCGACCTGGCCCTGGCCTTCGAGGAGGGGGCACGCATCCAGTCCGTCGCCCGCCCGGCCAGCCTGCCGCTGCTGCCGCTGGAGGAGGACCTGAACAACGCCCTGCGCGAGCGCGTGCGGCTGCCCTTCGACACGGACTGGCAGAGCGATTCGCGCAGCGTGATCATCCGCGTCCAGCTGCCCGAGGGCGTGCTGCATGTGGAGGCGCCGCGGAAGCGGCTCTTCACCGCGACGCTCTATCTCTTCGTCATCTGGCTGGCCGGCTCGGCGCTGCTGCTGTCCGGCATCGCCGTGCTCTTCATGAAGAACCAGGTGCGGGCGATCCGGCGCCTGGCCGATGCGGCGGAGGCCTTCGGCCTCGGCCGCGATGTCGGCCCGATGAAGCCGGAGGGGGCGAGCGAGGTGCGCCAGGCGGCGGCGGCCTTCAACCGCATGCAGGAGCGCATCCGCCGCTTCGTCGGCCAGCGGACGGAGATGCTGGCCGGCATCAGCCACGACCTCCGCACGCCGCTGACCCGCATGCGGCTCGCGCTCGCCATGCTGCCGCGCACGCCCGAGATGGAGGAGGACCTAGCGGCGCTCGGCCAGGATGTCGAGGAGATGGAGCGGATGACCGCCGCCTATCTCGCCTTCGCGCGGGGGGAGGGGACGGAGCAGGCGCGCCCGGCCGATCTGGTCGAGCTGGTGCAGGACGTGGCGGCCAGTGCCCGCCGCGCCGGCGCGGTGGTGGAGGTGGCGGCGCCCGAGGCGCTCTCGATGCGGCTGCGGCCGGATGCGGTACGCCGCTGCCTCGGCAACCTCGTGGACAATGCCCGGCGGCATGCCCGGCGCATCGCGGTCGGGGTGCGGACATCGCCGCGCACCGGGCTCGGCGGACCGGGGGGCGTGCCGGCCGCGCTCTGGGCCGAGGTGACGGTGGATGACGACGGGCCGGGCATCCCGGCGGCCGAGCGGGAAGGGGCCTTCAAGCCCTTCCACAGCGGCTCCCCGAACGGCACGGGCCTTGGCCTCGCCATCGCCCGGGACATCGTGCGGGCGCATGGCGGCGAGATCGTGCTGGAGGAGAGCCCGCTGGGCGGGTTGCGGGCGCGGCTGAGGCTGCCGGTCTAGATCATTGCGCGAAAGAGCGGATTCGCGCGCCCGGGTGTTCACGCCCGTCCGCAATCCGCCCAAAAGCGGATTGCGTTCAGAACTGAACGCCAATCCGCTGTAGACCATTGCTTGTAGAGCAGATTCACGCTGCGGGGCGTTCATGCTCCTCCGCGATCCGCTCTAGCCTTCCACCCGCGCGATCACCTCCCGCACCACCGCCTCGAACATTGCGGCCGTCAGCCGGCGTGTGGAGGTGTTGTACCGGCTCACATGGTAGCTGTCCGCCACCAGCAGCCCGCCCGGCAGGGTCTGCACCGCGCCATGGCCGAAGGGCAGGCGCGCCGCCGGCACCTTGAAGACCCGCAGCAGCGCATTGTGCGCCAGCACGCCGAGCGCCAGAACCACCCGCAGATTCGGCATCGCCGCCAGTTCGCCGGCGAGGAAGCCGTTGCAGGCCCTGACCTCGGCCGGTTCCGGCAGGTTGGCCGGGGGCACGCAACGCACGGCATTGGTGATGCGGCAGCCGGTCAGCGCCAGCCCGTCATCCGGCCGTTCCTCGTAGACGCCGCTGGCAAGCCCGCATCCGACCAGCGTGGCATAGAGCAGCCTGCCCGCATGGTCGCCGGTGAAGGGGCGCCCGGTGCGGTTCGCCCCGCGCTGCCCGGGCGCCATGCCGAGCACGAGGATGCGCGATTCGCGCGGCCCCCAGGAGGGAACCGGGGCATTGTGCCAGTCCGGAAAGGCGGCGCGATTGGCCATGCGCAGCGCCGCGAGCCGCGGGCAGAGCGGGCAGTCGCGCGGCGGCTGTTCGGGCTCCGGCGTCATCGCCGGCCGCAACGCCCCGCGGCCGCGATCGTCGCCGGCCTCTCATACCAACCCGCATAAATGCTGACGCATTTATTCGGCCTCAGTCGCCGGCGCCGCTCTGCGGCTTGGCTACGCGCCACTTGGCGCGGCGCCCCCGGTGCCCATGGAAGATGCCGGTGGCATCTTCCATGGGGGCCCGGCCGTTCGGGCGCTCAGCCGCCTGCGGCGGCTGCAGGTCAGGATTTATGCGGGCGGGTATCACTCCGGCAGGTCGGGCGTCTCGCGGAAGGGCTCGGCCGGCGTGGCGCGGACCGGCATCGGACGGGGGCCGAGCGGGCCGGTCCGGGGGCGCGGCTCGACCTGGCGGCGGGTGATGTGCTCGGCCAGTTCCGAGAGATCGAGGAAAGCATCCGCCTGACGGCGGAGATCGTCCGCGATCATCGCCGGCTGGGTGCGGATGGTGGAGATCACCGTCACCCGCACGCCGCGGCGCTGCACGGCTTCCACCAGCCGGCGCAGGTCGCCATCCCCGGAGAAGATCACGACATGGTCGAGATGCGGGGTGAGGTCGAGGACATCGACCGCCATCTCGATATCCACGCTGCCCTTCACGCGGCGGCGGCCGGTCGCGTCGGTGAACTCCTTGGCCGGCTTGGTGACCACGGAGTAGCCGTTATACCCCAGCCAATCCACCAGCGGCCGGAGCGGGGAGTACTCCTCCGTCTCCAGCAGCGCCGTGTAGTAGTAGGCGCGGATGAGGTAGGAACGCTGCCGGAAATAGGCCAGCAGGTTCTTGTAGTCCACGTCGAACCCGAGGGTTCGCGAGGCCGCGTAGAGGTTGGCGCCATCGATGAAGACGGCCACGCGTTCGATGCGTTCGGGCTGCAAGCTGTGGGCTCTCGAAATGTGACGCATGCCGGGAAGGCACCTTTCCATCCTAGTATAGGATCATCCATCCGGAAGCGAGAAAATCGTGATCATTATCGCCTTGGGGGCGAATGTCCCGGATTCCCGCGGGTCATCGCCTCTCGAAACCTGCCGTGCCGCGGCTGCCGCGCTCGATCGCCTGCCCGGCCTCCGGCTGCGGGCGCTCTCGCGCTGGTACCGAACCGCGCCGGTTCCAGCCATGCCGGGCGCGCCCGACTTCGTCAATGGCGTGGCGCGGCTGGAGGGTGCCGTGGACGATCCCGCGCACCTGCTCGCCGCGCTCCATGCCATCGAAGACCGGGCGGGCCGGCAGCGGCCCTATCCCAACGCCCCGCGGAGCCTCGACCTTGACCTCATCGACCTCGACGGCCTCTGCCGCGACGGCCCCGACCCGATCCTGCCACATCCGCGCGCGCATCTCCGCCGCTTCGTGCTCGAGCCGCTGCGGGACGTTGCTCCGCACTGGGTCCATCCTGGCCTTGGCCGGACCCTGGCGTCGCTGATCGCGGATCTGCCGCCTGAGACGATGCCGCCGCAGCCAATCCTTTCCTGAAATGGGTTGCACGACTATACCACGCCAGTGGCGGATGGGTTACAGATTGTGTCGATCCATGCTGCGCTGCGGCGAAAATGCGGGCTTCGCGCTTGCACCCGGCGGGCGTGGTGGCTATCTGGAAGGTTCCTCTGCAGCAGTGCGCCGCGGGCCTTCCCGCCCGCCGCCGCCCCATTGATCACGAGGCCGTCATGGCGCGCGTCACCGTTGAAGACTGCATCGTCCAGATCCCCAACCGGTTCGAGCTGGTTCTGCTGGCCGCGCAGCGCGCCCGCAATATCGGCCGGGGCGAGGAACTGACCCTCGACCGCGACAACGACAAGAACCCGGTGGTCGCCCTCCGCGAGATCGCCGAGCAGACCATCCCGCTCGAGGCCATCGAGGCCGACCTGATCAAGTCCCTGCAGCGCGCCCCCGAACCGGAGCCGGCGGAGGAGGAGGTCCTCGACCTCATCGCCACCGACGAGAACATCTTCGGTGTCATGGACGTGAACGAGGAGCTGCCGGCCGAGGGCCAGGGCCTCGAGGACATGTCGCCGGACGACCTGGAGGCCGCCATCGCGGCCGAGCTGGGCGGCGGCCGCCGCTGAGGATCGGCCATTGACCTCGCGCGACGCCGGGCCCTTGCAGGCACCGGTGCCGCGCGCACCGGAAGGGACGGTGACGGGCCTGGCGGAGGCCCCCGCCGCCGAGCCGGTCCCGGGGTTGGAAGAGGCGCTGGCGCTGGCCCGCCGCGTCGCCGGCTACGACCCCCGCGCCGATGTCGCGCTGATCGAGCGCGCCGGGCGGACCGCCGCCGAGGCGCATGCCAGCCAGCGGCGCGAGAACGGCGATCCCTACATCACCCACCCGATCGCCGTCGCCAATATCCTGGCCGATTACCGGCTGGACAGCGCGACCATCGCGACCGCCCTGCTGCATGACGTCGCCGAGGACACCGCCTTCGGCCTGAAGGAGATCGAGCGCCGCTTCGGCGCCGAGGTCGCCCGGCTGGTGGACGGCGTCACCAAGCTCACCCGCCTGGAACTGCAGTCCGAGCGCACCAAGCAGGCGGAGAACCTCCGCAAGCTGGTGCTGGCGATGAGCGAGGACATCCGCGTCCTGCTCGTCAAGCTGGCCGACCGGCTGCACAACATGCGCACGCTCCACTTCGTCCCGAAGGCGGAGAGGCGCCGCAAGACCGCGCGCGAGACCATCGAGATCTTCGCGCCGCTCGCCGAGCGCATCGGCATGGATGCGCTGAAGGCCGAGCTGGAGACGCTCTCCTTCCAGGAGCTCCACCCGGAGGCGCGGCAGACCATCGCCGCCCGCCTGACCTATCTGCGGGGCCAGAGCGCCAACCTGATCAAGGAGATCGAGCACGACCTGAAGCGCGTGCTGGCGCGGCACGGGGTCCACGCGCTGGACGTGATGGGGCGGGAGAAGTCGCCCTATTCGATCTGGCTGAAGATGCAGAAGAAGAACGTGGCCTTCGAGGCGCTCTCGGACGTCATGGCCTTCCGCGTCATCGTCGAGGACCGCGCCGCCTGCTACGCCGCGCTCGGTGCGGTGCACGACGCCTATCGCGTGGTCCCGGGCCGCTTCAAGGACTACATCTCCACCCCCAAGACCAATGGCTACCAGTCCCTCCATACCGGGGTGACGGTGCCGGAGCGGCGGAACGCCAAGATCGAGGTGCAGATCCGCACCCGCGAGATGCACGAGGTCGCCGAGAACGGCGTCGCCGCGCACTGGATCTACAAGCAGGGGCCGGAGGGCAACACCTCGGCCGCGGGCAACCGCAAGCGCTATCCCTGGGTGCGCGCCCTGCTCGACATCCTGGAGAATGCCGAGGGCGCGCAGGACTTCCTCGACCACACCAAGCTCGAGCTGCACCGCGACCAGGTCTTCTGCTTCTCCCCCAAGGGCGACCTGATCGAGCTGCCGCGCGGCGCGACGCCGGTGGACTTCGCCTATGAGGTCCACAGCCAGGTCGGCGACAGCTGCGTCGGCGCCAAGGTCAACGGCAAGATCGTCCCGCTCCGCCACCAGCTCGAGAACGGCGACCAGGTCGAGATCATCACCGCCCGCGGCGGCCAGCCCAACCCGGCCTGGGAACGCTTCGTCGTCACCGGCAAGGCCCGCGCCCGCATCCGCCGCTTCGTGCATGCCCGGCAGAAGGAGGAGCATCGCGAGAGCGGCCGCGCCGCCATCGTCAAGGCCTTCCGGCAGGAAGGCGTGGACGCGACCGAGAAGCTGCTGGAAGGCGCGCTCAAGCCGCTCAAGCAGCCGGGGCTGGAGGAGCTCTACACCGCCGTCGGCTCCGGCTCCCTCTCGCCGAGGGAGGTGCTGCACGCCGCGGTGCCGGAACTGCGCATCCCGCCGCGCGCCACCGATCCGCTGCCGCTGACCCGGCCGCGCGGGCGGCTCGGCGCCAGCCCGCTGCTCGGCCGGCCGGAGCGGGCGGGCTCGCCGCGCGGCGCCGCCTCCGCCGGCCTGCCGGTGACGGGCATCGTCACCGGCATGCCCTATCATTTCGCCGGCTGCTGCCACCCGCTGCCGGGCGAGCGCATCCTCGGCATCGTCACCACCGGCAAGGGCGTGACCATCCACGCCGCGGACTGCCACACGCTGGAGAATTTCGCCGCGACGCCGGAACGCTTCCTCGATATCGACTGGGACGAGACCTCCTCCGCCGCCCGGGTCGGCCGGGTCGTGGTGGAGACCCGGAACCGCAATTCGGCGCTCGCCGCCCTGACCGAGACGGTGGCGCAGAATGACGGCGCGGTGACGGGGCTGAAGGTCCAGCACCGCGATGCCGAGGCGATCGAGGTGCTGCTCGATGTCGAGGTCGCCGACCTCCGCCACCTCGAGCGCATCATGGCCGCCCTGCGTGCCCCCGCCGACAACCTCCGTGTGGAGCGCATGCGCGGATGATCCTTGGAATCGGCAATGACGTGGTGGATATCCGCCGGATCGAGCGGGTGCTGGAACGCCATGGCGAGCGCTTCCTGGAGCGGGTCTTCACCCCGGTGGAGCGCGCGAAGGCGGAGCGGCGGACGGAGAGGATCCGCGCCAGCACCTATGCCAAGCGCTTCGCGGCGAAGGAGGCGGCCTCCAAGGCGCTCGGCACCGGCTTCAACCAGGGCGTCTTCATGCGCGACCTGGGCGTGGTCAACCTCTCCTCCGGCAAGCCCACGCTGCGGCTGTCCGGCGGCGCGGCGAAGCGGCTGGCGGCGATGACGCCGCCCGGCCATGCGGCGCATGTGGAACTCACCATGACCGACGAATACCCCTATGCCAGCGCCATCGTCATCATCTCGGCGGTGAGGCTGCCGGGATAGGCGGGCGGCCCCACGCCGCCTATTCTCCCGCATCCGGCCTGCGATCGCCCCGGGTGGGACCACCCGGGGCGTGAATCGCCGGCCCGAAGAGAGCCAGGCCGGATCGCGGCTGGCGCGGACGGTCGCGATCCGGCCTGGCGGGAGGACCCCATGAACGCACTCGATCTCAAGGGCCGCGTCGCGGCCATCACCGGCGGCGCGCGCGGCATCGGCCTCGCGGTCGCCGAGCGCGTGGCGGCCAGCGGCGGCCGCCCGGCCATCTGGGACGTGGACCTGGCCGAGGCGGAGAAGGTCGCCGCCCGCCTGAACGGCTTCGCCGCCCAGGTGGACGTCACCGACTACGGCGCGATCGAATCCGCGCTGGCCCGGACGGAATCGGCGCTCGGCCCGCTCGACATCCTGGTCGCCAATGCCGGCATCACCGGCCCCAACGCCACGGTGGACGCCTATCCGATCGATGCCTGGCGCCAGGTGATCGAGATCGACCTGACCGGCGTCTTCCTCTCCTGCCGCGCCGTGGTGCCGGGGATGAAGGCGCGCAATTACGGCCGCATCGTCAACGTGGCCTCCATCGCCGGCAAGGAAGGCAACCCGAACGCGGCGGCCTATTCCGCGGCCAAGGCGGGCGTCATCGGCTTCACCAAGTCGCTCGGGAAGGAACTGGCGCAGTCGGACATCCGGGTGAATTGCGTGACGCCGGCGGCGGCGGCGACCGACATCTTCAGGCAGATGACCCAGGCGCAGATCGACTACATGCTCTCCAAGATCCCGGCCGGGCGCTTCGCGCAGGTGGAGGAGATCGCGGCGCTGATCTGCTGGCTGGCGACCGAGGATTGCAGCTTCTCGACCGGCGGGGTGTTCGACGTCTCGGGCGGGCGGGCGACCTACTGAAAGAGGCCGGGGGAAGGCAGGTTCCCCGGCTGGACGCCGGCGTCCGACCCCATCCGTTTCCCGGAGTCCGGCGCGTCCTGCATGGAAGTGGGCCGGGCGCGCCGCGAAGCGGGGGGCCGGAGGGGGAGGCGGCATTCGAGCCATGACATGCGCCAGCATGTCATGCGCCGGTCATCACTCGGCGGCGCGTGCGTCTTCCTTGCGCAGGATCTCCAGGGCACGGCGGAAGACATCGGCCATGCGGTCGGGGGGCATCGCGCCGCTGAACAGCACATGGCCCTGCAGCGCGAAGGTCGGCACGCCGGAAAGCCCCGCCCGGCGGAAGCCCATATCCTCCTGCAGCACCTGCGCCTCGCCGATATCGGTGGCCAGCAGGTTGGCGGCGTCCAGGGCAGGCAGGCCGGCCTCGCCCGCCAGCGCCGCCAGCACCGTCCGGTCGCCGATGTCGCGCCCTTCCTGGAAATAGGCGCGGAACAGCCGCTCCACCACCGCTTCCTGCGCTGCCACGCCATGCTCGCCGGCCCAGCGGATCAGCCGGTGCGCATCCACCGTGTTGGGCGTGCGCCGCATCAGCGCATGGCGGAACTCAACCCCGGCGGCGCGTCCGGCCGCGGCGACCTGGGCATCCAGTTCCCGGCTGCGCTCCAGGCTGCCAAATTTGGCGGCGCGATAGGCGTCGCGCTCCACCCCCTCCTTCGGCATGTCGGGGTTGAGCTGGAAGGGGCGCCAATGCACCTCGAAATGCTCGCCCTCCTCGGCCAGCAGGGCCAGCGCGCCCTCCAGGTTGCGCTTGCCCACCCAGCACCAGGGGCAGATGGCATCCGAGACGACATCAATCCGCGAGGGCGCCCGCCCCAGCGGCAACGGCATCACCTCGCCGCCCGGAACCTCGCACCCGTCCGGGCCGCAGGCCGCGCCCTCGGCCACCCGATCCGCCATCGCCCGTCTCCTTCCGTCCGCCCTGTCGCGGATCGCGCCCGGTCCTGAACGCCGATCCGTCGCAGCGCCTTGTCCATGAAGCGGATGCACGCTCCCGGGCATGCCCGCCGGTCCCGCGCCCACCCTAAACCTCGTGTCCGGGCGACCGGCGCGCAAGCCCGCCATACAGGTCGAGCATCCGCTCCCGCCAGGCATGCACCGGGTCGTCGGCCTCCAGCAGGCGGAAGCCGCTGACCGCGCGGGCCCAGAGGAAGGCGCCGAAGACGATGTGGTCGGCATAGGCCGGCGCCGCGCCCGAGAGGAAGGGCTGTGCCCGCAGCGTGAGCCGCACCGGCTGCAACTCCTTCCGGAAGGTCTCCCGCGCCTGCTCCCGCGTCGCCACCAGCGCCTCCAGCGTCATCCCGAAGCGCTTCTCCCGGCTCTCGCGGAAATAGCCGGCATCCTCCGGCCGCAGGCAGTCCAGGATGTCCCGCACCACCATGCGCGCGATCCAGGGATGCAGGATGCTGTCCGCCCAGCCATTGACGAAACGCGCCAGGGCCTGCGCCGCCGGCCCGCCGAACAGGCTCGGCCGGTCGGGATAGGTCGCTTCCAGGTATTCGGCGATCATCCAGGAATCATGGACCACCCTGTCGCCATCCACCAGCACCGGCACCAGCTTCTGGCCCGAGAAGGCGAGGCGGTCCGTCTCGGTGAAGCGCCATGGCGTGGTCTCCACCTCCAGCTCCTTATGCGCCAGCGCCAGCCTGGTCCGCCAGCAATAGGGGCTGAAGCGCAGCGCGGGGTCGGCCCCGGCCAGGTCGTAGAGCAGGCGGGTCATGCGGCGTTCCTCCGGCACGCAGTCTCGCGCGCCGGCGGCAGCGGCGCAAACCCTTGCCGGCGCCGAAGGGCCCGGAGACGTGGCCTGGCGCGGCCGGCCGGCGGCCCGGGCCATCCCCCCGCCGCACCGCCGGCGCGAGGATGGCCCGGGCGAAAGGAAGGCGGCACAGTCGCGGCCGACAGAGGGAGAAGCAACCATGCGCACCCAGGTGGGGATCGTGGGGGCCGGGCCGGCGGGGCTGCTGCTGGCGCATCTGCTGCACCGCGCCGGGATCGAGAGCGTGATCCTCGAGGCAAAGTCCCGCCAGCATGTCGAGGAGCGCATCCGCGCCGGCCTGCTGGAGCAGGGGACGGTGGACATCCTGACAGAGACAGGCCTCGGCGACCGCCTGCACCGGGAGGGCCTGCCGCATGAGGGCATCGAGCTCCGCTTCGACGGCCAGGGCCACCGCATCGACCTGCATGGCCTCACCGGCAGGCGGGTGATGATCTATGGCCAGCAGGAGGTGGTGAAGGATCTCATCGCCGCCCGCCTCGCCCAGGGCCGGCCGCTGCTCTTCGAAGTGGAGGAGGTCGCGCTCCACGACCTCGACAGCGACTGCCCGCGCATCACCTTCCGCCACGGGGGCGCGGAGACGATGCTGCATTGCGACGTGATCGCGGGCTGCGACGGCTTCCATGGCATCTGCCGGGAGGCGATCCCGGCGGGCGTGCTGAAGATCTATGAGCGTGCCTATCCCTTCGCCTGGCTCGGCATCCTGGCGGCGGCGCCGCCGGCCTCGCATGAGCTGATCTATGCGCGGCACGAGCGCGGCTTCGCCCTCGCCACCATGCGCAGCAACACGCTCGCGCGCCACTACATCCAGTGCCGGCCGGAGGAGGATGTCGCGGCGTGGTCCGATGACCGGATCTGGGCGGAGCTGCATGCGCGCATGGCGGACCGCGACGGCCACTCCCCCATCAAGGAAGGGCCGATCCTGCAGAAGGGCGTCACGGCCATGCGCAGCTTCGTGGTGGAGCCGATGCGCCATGGCCGGCTGTTCCTGGCGGGCGATGCGGCGCATATCGTCCCGCCGACCGGCGCCAAGGGGATGAACCTGGCGGTGGCCGATATCATCGTGCTGGCCCGGGCGCTGGAAGCCTTCTATCGCGGCCGGGGCATGGCGCTGCTGGACGCCTATTCGGCGACGGCGCTGCGCCGCGTCTGGAAGGCGCAGCGCTTCTCCTGGTGGATGACCAGCCTGCTGCATCGGTTCGACGGCGCCGATCCCTTCGAGCACAAGGTGCAGCTGGCGGAGCTGGACTATGTCTGCAGCTCCGCGGCCGCCTCGCTGACGCTCGCCGAGAATTACGTGGGCCTGCCCCTGGAGACCGGCTGACCCGGGCCGGGTCCAGGGGGCGCCTGATCCCTGGTGGGGGGCAGGGGGGCAGAGCCCCCCCCTTTGTTGTTCGTGGCGTGTCCGGCGTAGCGTGGCGGCGGGAGGACCCGCCATGAACCGCGCCGTCACGGCCGCCCTCGTTGCGCTGCTCGCAGCAACCCCCGCCGATGCCCGCGTCACCGCCTTCGAGGTCACGGCGCAGGAGCGTTTCGCGGACGGCCAGCATTTCGGGGCCGGGCCCTATCTGCGCATCAGCGGCATCGCGCGCGGGGAGCTGGACCCGGACGATCCGCGCGATGCGGTGATCGCCGATCTCGCCCTCGCGCCGCGCAACGCGCGCGGGCGGGTCGAGTATGCGACGGAGGTGGTGATCCTCCGCCCCGCCGATCCGGCGCGCGCCGATGGCCGACTGCTCTATGACGTGACCAATCGCGGGCGGAAGCTGCTCTTTGCCTATGCCTATGACGCCCCGGCCGGGCAGGCGGAGCTGAACGCGCTGCGCAGGCCCGCCGCGGTGGGGCTCGCCTTGCCGTTGCGCGCCGGCACCACGCTGGTCTGGAGCGGCTGGGACCCGGAGGCGCCGCAGGCCGATGACGGCATGCGGATCGACATCCCCGTGCTGCCGGGCGTCACCGGCCTGGTGCGGGACGAGTTCGTCTTCGGCACGCGGGTGCACCCGGCGGACCGCCCGACCGCGCCGCTCTCCTATCCCGTGGCGGACCCGGATCCGGGCAGGGCGAGCCTGACAGTGCGGCGGCGGCGGGAGGATGCGCCGCAACCCGTCGCCTTCGCCTATGCCGGCGATGCGGTGTCCCCCCGGGCCATCCGCCTGCTGCCGGAGGGCCGGCGCTTCGAGCCCGGCAGCATCTATGAATTCCGCTATCCCGCGACCGGCGCCCGGCCGCTCGGCATGGGCTTCGCCGCGACGCGGGACCTGGTCAGCCATCTGCGCCACGATGCCCCGGCGGTGCTGGGCGGCATCGGCATCCGCACGAGCCTCGCCATCGGCATCTCCCAGGCCGGGCGCTACCTGCGGCATCACCTCGATCTCGGGATGAATGCCGATGCCGAGGGGCGGCGGGTCTTCGACGGCATGCTCGCGCATATCGCCGGCGCCGGGCGGGTCTTCGCCAATGCCCGCTTCGGCCAGCCCGACCGCACCGCGACCTGGCACGAGGATTTCGCCCACCCCGAGCACTGGTTCCCGCTCGCCGCGGCGGAGACGGTCGATCCCGCCACCGGCCGGCGCGGCGCGCTGCTGCGCGGCGATGGCAGCGACCCGCTGCTGATGGAGGTGAACAGCTCCACGGAGTACTGGCAGAAGGGCGCCAGCCTGATCCACACCGACCCGGGCGGCACCATGGACATGCCGGCGCTGCCGAATGTCCGGCACTATCTGGTGGCCGGCACCAGGCATGCCGGCCGCTTCGGTGCGACGACGGAGCGGGGCCGCTGCCACAATCCCAACAACCCGCATTCCGCCGGCCCGCTGCTGCGCGCCCTGCTGGCGGCGCTGGAGGAATGGGTGGAGCGCGGCATCGCCCCGCCGCCCTCCCGCGTGCCGCGCCTCTCGGACGGCACGCTGGTGCCGGCGGAGGAGGTGCTGCGGCGCTTCCCCGCCATCCCCGGCCTGCTGCTGCCGCGCTTCGCCACGCCCATCGCCCCGGTGACGGACTGGGTGGCGGGGCTCCGCGGGGCGGAGGAAGCCTGGCGCCCGCTGGTGCCGGCGGTGGATGCGGACGGCAATGAGCGCGCCGGGGTGCGGCTGCCGGATATCGCAGTGCCGCGCGGCACCCATGCCGGCTGGAACCTCTATGCCGCGGAGGGGCTGCGGGAGGAGCCCTGCGACCGGGAAGGCAGCTTCCTGCCCTTCGCCGCCGATGCCGCCGCCCGCCAGGCCGCCGGCGATCCGCGGCCGAGCCTCGCGGAACGCTATCCGAGCCAGGCGGCCTATGCCGCGGCGGTGCGGGTCGCGGCCGCCGTGCTGGCGGCGGAGCGGCTGCTGCTGCCGGCGGATGCCGAGGCCTTCCTGGCCGCGGCACGCGACCGCGGATTGCGATGATGCTTGCCTTTCCGCGTCAGAGGCGACAGAGGGGCTAGGCGGGAGAGGAGGCGCAGCGTGACCAACCCCTATCGCGGCCGCCCCGACCACTGCTTCTGGCGCCAGGGGGTGGCGGAGCGGGTGGCCGAGGGCGTCGATCCGGTGACGGCGATGCCCTTCAGCATCGCGCCCGGCGATGCTGTGGCGACGGCCGGCAGCTGCTTCGCGCAGCATCTCTCGCGCCATCTGGCGGCGCAGGGTTTCCACGCCCTCGTCACCGAGCGGTTCACCGGCGCCGCCGGCACGCGGGATGAGGGCTATGGCACCTTCCCGGCACGCTTCGGCAATATCTACACCGCGCTGCAATTGCGGCAGTTGCTGGAACGCGCCTATGGCCTGTTCCGGCCGCAGGCGCGCGCCTGGGCGCTGCCGGGTGGCGGCTTCGCCGATCCCTTCCGGCCGCGCATCCAGCAGGGCGGCTTCCCGGGCATCGAGGCGCTGGAGGAGGACCGCCGCCGCCACCTCGGCGCGGTGCGGCGGATGTTCGAGGGCTGCGAGGTCTTCGTCTTCACCCTCGGCCTGACCGAAGGCTGGGTCGCCGCCGCCGATGGCGCGGCGGTGCCGCTGCATCCCGGCGTGCTGGGCGTGGAGACCCCGCCGGGGGAGTGGCGCTTCGTCAATGCCGGCTTCGCCGAGACGCTCGGCCATATGGAGGCCTTCCTGGAAGGCTTCCGCAGCGTGAACCCGCGGGCGCGGGTGATGCTGACCGTCTCCCCCGTGCCGCTGGTGGCTACGGGGGAGGACCGGCATGTGCTGGTCTCGACCGTGGCCAGCAAGTCGGTCCTGCGCGCGGTGGCGGATGAGTTGTGCCGGCGCGATCCCGGCATCGCCTATTTCCCCTCCTATGAGGTCGTCACCGGCCCGCAGGCGGGCGGGCGCCTCTTCGGCGAGGACCTGCGGGAGGTGACGCCGGAGGGCGTCGCGCAGGTCATGGCGCTGTTCCGCCGCCATTGCCTGGCCGGCGCGCCGGCCGGGGCCGCGCCGCCACCCATGCCGGCCCGCGGCGAGCCGCCGCCACCCGCCGCGGTGAGCGAGGAGGAGCGCGCCCGCTACCGCGCGCTGACACGGGTGATCTGCGACGAGGAGGCGATCGTCATGCCGGTGGGCGTGCGGGGGAGCGGTATCTGATGCGCATCGCGGTGCTGGGCTGCTGCCAGGCGCATGGCTATGCGCATGCGCTGGCGCATCTGCTGCCGGAGGCGGAGGTCGAATCCTTCGAGGCGGTGATCAGCCGCAACCACAGGAAGCTGGAGCCCGCGGCCGAGGCGCTGGGCGGCTTCGACGTCATCTTCACCCAGGAATTCGGGGCGGAGTTCGGCCCGCTCGGCACCGAGGCGCTGCCCGCCCTCGGCCCGCCGGTGCACCGGCTGCCGCTCGTCGCCTTCCCCGGCTACCATCCGGACATGGTCTATCTGACGCTGGGCGGGGCGGTGCAGGGCTCGCCCATCGGCGCCTATCACTCGGCCATCATCGCCGCCGCCTTCTCGCTGGGCGTCGCCGAGGAGGACGTGCCGCAGCTCTTCAACCGGCTGGTCTATGGCCGGCTCGGCTACCTCCAGGGTTTCGGCGCGGCGCGCACCCTGCTGCTGGAGATGCTGGGGCGCTACGGCCTCGACCTCTCGGCGGAGTTCGAGGATTGGCACGCGCGCGGGCCCTTCATGCACAGCATCAACCACCCGCGCGGCATCGTGCTGGCCGATGTCATCCGCGCCGCGGCGATCCGCGCCGGGCTGCTGGGCGCCGCCGCGCCGCGCGTGCTGCCGCCCTTCGACCACCTGGCGGCGGACACCATCTGGCCGGTCTATCCGGAGATCGCGGAGGGCCTGGGCGTGCCGGGCGGGATGCTGTTCAAGCGCTTCTCCCACCCCGTGGGGCCGCTCGGCAACGCGCTCTATATCGGCCTGGGGCGCCTGGTGCGGGAGAGCTACGGCATGTACCGCGCGCTGCCCGAGGCGGCCTTCCGGGAGGGCGCGGTCGCCCAGGTGCGGGAGAGGCTGGCGGCGGTCATCGGGTAGAGCGGATCGCGGACGGGCCTGCACGCCGGGGAGCGTGAAGCCGCTTCATGAACGATGGGCTGCGGCGGACTGCCGTCCGGATAGGAACGCCATCCGCCGTGGCGGCGCCTGCGCTTCGGAGGGGCTGCAGGGCGGACCCTCCGCCCGGAACGGCCGGGGCCGGCAGGGTCGCCCCCGATGCTGCCGATCGCGCCGGGCGCAATCCTGATCGTCGCGCCGCTGCCGCTGGGTGGAAAGCGGGGCGGGCCGGCTGCCGCGGCGCCACCGCGCCCGTGCCGGTCAGCACCCGGCCGCGAGGATCGCCTCCACCACCTCCTGCACCTCCAGCGCCTCCCGCAGCGTCGCCAGGCGGTGCGGCTGCCCCCGTGTCATGGCGGCAAGGCCGGCGAGCTGGCCCTTCAGCACCAGCGGCCGCATCCTCTCGTTCGGCAGCGCGTCCGGTGCCTGGTGCCAGCCGCCATCCGCGCCCAGCCGCTCCGCAAAGGACCAGTCGCGCAGGCGGATCGCGCCGGCCGGGCCGCGCAGCGTCCAGGTGTTGTGGTCGTCCTTCTCCGTGGTCCCGACCTCGCCCGCCAGCGTCACCGGCAGGCCGCCGGCGGTCAGGCGCGCGCGGATCGCGGTCTCCGACGCATCCCCGCCCGGCCAGGTCACGCCCGCCTCCTGCAGTGCCAGCGGGCCGAGCTGCCGGCGCGTCAGGAACAGGAAATGCGAGACCACCTCCCGCGTGAAGCCGCCCTCGGCGCGGCGGGAGAGCCAGGGCGCGGCATCCTGCTGCCAGCCGCGCGGCCACTTGGCGAAGGCCACCTCGATGCCGAGGCTCTCCGCCGGGCCGGTCGCGCCCTCCTCCCGCCAGGCGGAGAGCTGGGCGACGGCGGGGGAGGAGGCCATGGGGAAGTTCACCGCCCCGCGCGCGCCGATCGCCTCGGCCTTGGCGACGAAGTCGCGCGCCTCGGCGAGGCTCACCGCCAGCGGCTTCTCCAGGAACACCGCGCGCCCGGCGCCGAGTGCGGCCTCGGCCAGCGGGATATGCGCGGCCGGCGGCGCGGCGACATAGAGGCACTCGCAGGCCTCGATCACCGCCGCCGCGCTGTCCAGCATCGGCAGGCCGGGCGCGATGGCGGCCAGCCGCGCCGCGGCTTCGGGGGAGGGATCCCAGACGCCGACGGGCCGGACATGCGCCGCGGCATGCTCCAGCGCCGCGCGCAGCAGCCGCTCCCCCATGATGCCGAAGCCGATGATGCCGAGGGCGATGGGGGCGGGCATGGGCGAATCTCCTGCGCGGGGTGGGCGCCCCTACAGCAGATCGCCGCCGGGTGGCAAAGCCCCGAGGGAGGGGGTGCCCGGCCGGGATGCGCGCCGCGCGCCCGTCTTGCCCGTCCCCCGCAGCCGCAGCATCCTCCGCCGCCCGCAGCGGCTGCGATCCTGCCTGCATCCGCCATCCTGCCGGGGATGCGGGCCCGCGGCCGCCACAGCCGCTGACGACCGCGCCCGCTTGTCGCGCCCCTTGGAGGAACGCCGCATGGCTGATGACACCCCGCTGCTGGTGACGCGCGAGGGCCCCGTGGTCCGCGCCACCATGAACCGGCCGGAGCGCCGCAACGCCCTCAGCACCGCCATGGGGGAGGCCTGGGACCGGCTGCTGGCGGACCTCGCCACGGACCGCACCGCGCGCGTGCTGGTGATCGGCGGCGCCGGGGGCCATTTCTGCGCCGGGCTCGACCTGACCGAGGTCGCCAGCGACGAGACGCCGGAGCAGCGCCTGGCGAAGCAGCAGGCGCGCAACCGCCGCGTCGGCCAGCGCTTCGCCGATATCTCGGCCCTGCCGCAGGTGGTGGTCGCCGTGGTGGAGGGTTCCTGCCATGCCGGCGGCCTCGGCTTCTGCTGCGCCGCCGACATCGCCTTCGCCGCCGGCAGCGCCCGATTCGCGGCGCCCGAGGTGCGGCGCGGCCTGGTCCCGGCGCAGATCCTGCCCTGGCTGACCCGCCGCACCGGCCGCACCGCGGCGACGCGGCTGGTGCTGGAGGCCGGCGTGATCGAGGCGGCGGAGGCCGGGCGGATCGGGCTGGTGCACCAGGTGCTGCCGGATGCGGCGGCGCTGGAGGCGCAGTTGCAGAAGACCATCGCCGCGGTGCTGGAGGGCGCGCCGGGGGCGCTGGCCGAGACCAAGGGGCTGCTGGCGGCGCTCGGACCCGTCTCGCCGAAGGGCTATGCCGAGGCCGGCGCGGCCGCCTTCGCGCGCACCGCTTCCTCCGCCGAGGCGGCGGAGGGCATCGCCGCCTTCCGGCAGAAGCGCAAGCCGAACTGGGCAGGCTGACCAGGGAGGCGGAGGGAAGGCCCTCTGCCCTGCAAGACGATCTGTCCATGGGGCGCGCCGGGGCGGCCCCGGGCTCATGCCCGCGGCCGTGACCGGTGACGCCTGCAACGCGGTCGGCAGCCCATGCCGAGGCGGCTCCTGCTGCCCGCTGCGCCTGCGGCGCTCCTGCCCAGGCGCGGTCACGCATCCGGGCCTTTGGGACTATGCCCGCCCGGCCATGGTGAGCAGGGCGGGCCAGCGAAGCGTGACCGTCCGGCCATCCCGCGCATACCGCTCCGCGCCGCGCAGGACCGCCTGCTCCACCTGCGCCCGCGCCTCGGGCGCCTGGGCCTCGATGATCATCGGCGTGCGCACCGTCCCGCCATGCAGCAGGGCCAGCACCGCCTCGGGGCCGTCGCCGGTCCAGAGGAGGTCGAGCTGCCGGAAGGATGGTTCGCCGAAGCCGGCCCCCAGCAGGGCGGAACGGCATTCCGCCGGGTCGGCGAACCGGAAGATCGGCGGTGCCGGCGGCAGGGGCACGGTCGTGTCGGCATGCGCGTTCACGGCCGCGCCGACCAGCGCGAAGAAGTCGCCCGCCGGGGTCCAGGCCGTCATGGCGAAGCGCCCGCCAGGCCGCAGCACCCGCGCGATCTCGGCCAGCACCCGCTCGGGCCGGTCCATGTGCAGCATGCCGAAGGCACAGATGACGGTATCCATCGCTGCATCCGGCAGCGGGATCGCCTCGGCATCGCCGACGCGGAAGTCGATGCCCGGATGGCGCCGTCTGGCCTCGGCGGTCATTGCCGGCGCGAAATCCAGGCCGAGGACCTCGGCGCCACGCCGGGCCGCCTCGGCTGCAACCGCGCCGGTGCCGCAGGCGAGGTCGAGCAGCCGCCGGCCGGGCGCGGCGCCTGCGGCGTCGAGCAGCGGCCCAACGGCCTGCGGCGTGATCGTGCCGAGCGTGCCGTCGTAGCTCGCCGCCTTGCGGTCCCAGCCCGCAAGCTCAGCCTCGCGGAAGGTGGGTCCGGCCATCATGAACCCCCAATGCCGCGCCCGGTCGATGGCGCGGCCGTCCTCCTGGGTTGGTCCCGGCGCTGCCCAGCATAGCCTCGCCCGGCGAGCGGCATTCTCATTCAACCGAGAGCGGGGCGTCTGGCTTCGCCGGGCCGGTGGGGCGCGACGGCCCGGCCCTGCGGCATCCGGGCGCCGCTCCTCCCGACGGTGGCCCGGTGTCTTGCCAGCCGGCCGCCGCCGGGGGAGTGTCGCGCCGACCAAGAACGGAGGAAACGCATGTCCGCCACCGGCGCACCGGTCGGATTCATCGGTCTCGGCATGATGGGCCTGCCCATGGCGCGCAGCCTGTTGCGGCGCGGCCGCAGCCTGGTCGCCTGCGACATGAGCGAGGCCGCGCGCGCGGCGCTGGCCGAGGACGCCGCCCCCGGCGCGGTGCGCTTCGCCGACACCCCCGCGGGCGTCGCCGATGCGGCCGAGGTGATCGTGCTGATGCTGCCGGACAGCCGCATCGTCGCGCAGGTGATGGAAGGGGAGGGCGGCCTGCTGCCGGCGCTGCGGCGGGGTCAGCTCGTCATCGACATGGGCTCCTCCGTGCCGGCCGAGACGCGGCGCCTGGCGGCGCTGGCCGCGGCGCGCGGGGCCATGCTCGTGGATGCGCCGGTCTCGGGCAGCGTGGTGAAGGCCAAGGCCGGCACGCTCGCCATCATGGCGGGCGGCGATGATGCTGCCTGGGCGAAGGCCGAGCCGGTGCTGCGCGACATGGGGGAGACGCTGATCCGCACCGGCGCGGTCGGCAGCGCGCATGCCATGAAAGCGCTCAACAACTACGTCTATGCCGCCGGCCTGCTGGCGACCGCCGAGGCGCTGCGCATGGCGGAGGCGCTCGAGCTCGATCTCTCGATCTTCGCCGATGTGCTGAACGCCTCCTCCGGCCGCAACATCGCCACCGAGACCAAGGTGAAGCAGGAGATCCTGCCCGGCCGCTACCAGGGCGGCTTCCAGCTCGGGCTGATGCGGAAGGACCTGGAGACGGCGGGCGCCATCGCCACCGAGGCGGGGTTCGACGCGCAATCCCTCGCGCTTTGCCGCGCGCTCTGGACCGATGCCGTGGCGGCGCTCGGCCCCAAGGCGGACAACACGGAAATCCACCGCTTCCTCGGGGGGAAGGCATGATGCGCCTGACGCGCCGCGCGGCCCTGGCCGCGCCAATCGCCGCCCCGCTGGTCCTTCCCGGCCTCGCCCATGCCCAGGGCAGCTGGCCCGACCGGCCGGTGCGCATCGTCGTCGCCTTCCCGGCCGGCAGCGTGACGGACACGCTGCTGCGCCACCTCTCGGAGCCGCTGGCGCAGGAGCTCGGGCAGCCCGTCATCATCGACAACCGCCCGGGCGGCAATGGCGTGATCGGCACCGAGAGCGCGGCGCGCACCGCGCCCGATGGCCTCACCTGGGTGGTGCTGTCGGTCACCAACGGCGCCCTCGCGCCCTATGTGGTGCGGCGGCTGCCCTATGATCCCATCAAGGATTTCGCGCCGATCGGCTTCCTGGCCGAGACCGCCTATATCCTGGTGGTGCGGGCCGACCACCCGGCGCGCGACCTGCGCGGACTGATCGAACTGGCGAAGAGCAAGAAGCCGGGCGAGCTGACCTTCAGCTACGGCAACCAGAGCGCCCATATCGCCTCCGCCACGCTGGCGCGCATGGCGGGGGTGGAGATGACCGGCATCCCCTATCGCGGCGGGCCGGAGGCGCTGACGGATGTGATCGCCGGCCGCATCGACAGCACCTTCACAGACATCCCGGCGGGCCTGCCGCAGGTGAAGGAAGGGAAGCTGCGGGCCATCGGCATCACCCAGCCCGAGGTCTTCCCGCTGGCGCCGGAGATCCCGCCGGTCGCAACCGTGCTGCCGGGCTATGCCTTCCGCTTCTGGTTCGGCCTCTCGGTCCCGGCGGGAACGCCGGCGCCGGTGATCGCGCGCGCCAATGCGGCGCTGAACAAGGTGCTGAACCAGCCGGAATTCACGGAGCGCGTGGCGAGGCTCGGCTATGTTCCGCGCCCGACCGAGCCGGAGTGGTTCCGGACCTTCCTGCAGGGGCAGATCCGGGACCTCGGCGAGCGCGCGCGGGAAGCGGGGATCGAGCCGGGCTGAGCGGGCCCTGGCGCAGCGGCCGGAAACCTGGCAGACGCTACGCCGGGCTGGACACAGCGGCCAGCAGCCGGGTCAGGAGGCGCCGCACCGGCGCTGCTGCCGGGCAGAGGGCTCTCCCAGACCTCTGCGAGGCTCGCCTGGACCGGCCGGATGCCTGGCCGGTCCCGCCCGGTCGGTCCTGCGCGCCGCCCCGCCTTACGCGCGACGTGCGTGACGTCTCAGGGCACGCCGAGCAGGTATTCGCTCAGGAACGTCCAGCCGCTGTTCTCGCCTGGCGGGTTGTCGATGAAGAAGGTCAGCAGGTCCGGCGTGCTGCGGCCGCTGACATAGCCGGTGGCGACGCCGATGTCCTGGGTTTCCCAGCCAACGCCGCCCGGTGGCAGCAGAGGCTTTGGATCGGACCAGCCGGCGATGGAGTTGCCGGCGCGATCGATGGCAGAGACCCGATGCCAGAGCTGGTTCGCGCCGGCCGGGTTGTCCATATGGGTGACGACCAGCGCATTCTCGCCAAAGCGGGTGAAGGCGGCGATGCCTGCTCCCTGGTTCTCCGCGCCGAACCAGCCCGGGATGGCCTTGACGTCGCTCCAGCCAGCGGCGTTGCCGGCGCTGTCCAGATTCCAGCCGATCCGGTAATAACCGCGATTCTCGCCGGCCGGGTTGTCGATGTGGAAGACGACGAGATCCATCAGCCCGTTGCGGTCCACGTCGAGTGAGGCGACATCCCCGCCCTGGTTCTCCGCGCCGAACCAGCCCGGGACGCTCTTGATGTTGCTCCAGCCGCCGGCCGCGTTGCCGCTAGTATCGAGGTCCCAGCCGATCCGGTAATAACCGCGATTTTCGCCTGCCGGATTGTCGATATGGAAGGTGACGAGATCGGGTCGCCCGTTGCGATTGATGTCCGCAAGGGTGATGCCGCCACCCTGGTTCTCCGCTCCGAACCAGCCCGGGACAGGCTTGATCTCGCTCCATCCCGTCGCACTGCCGCTGACGCTCAGATCCCAGCCGACCCGGTAGTAGGCGCGGTTCTCGCCCGCCGGATTGTCGATGTGGAATACAACCATATCCGGCCGCGAGTTGGCATTGATGCTGCCCAGGGCCACGCCCGCCCCCTGGTCTTCTGCTCCGAACCATCCGGGAACTTTGTATTTCTGGTCAAAAATTCCCCAGCCGAAATTTCCTGCAACCATGACGCCCTCCTGCATGGAAGACATGAATCAAATCGTGCAAGGTGCCCGGGCTTTCCGTGGTCGTGCTTTCACTTGGTTAGATCGACGCCAATCAAGAAAATTAGAAGCAATTTCACAATCTTATCTACCTTGCGCCCTGGGAATACAAGGCGCGCCGGGGCCGGAAACATAGTCGGCCACAGCACCTCATCCTGAGTTCAGGAAGACTTCTCTACAAAGAAATCATGCAAGAGAATGTATAAATCCTCTTGGGCCGCAGGCGCGCTCAACTCTTCGTCAAGGAGGAATGAAGGCCACGTCCGCGCAGGATGCCATGTCGGGCCAGCCTCCCCGGCAGGAGGCCGCCCCGCCACGTCTCAGCCGGGGTGACCGAAGAACCGCTCCTCCGCGATCTTCCCCTCGCGCAGCGTGTAGAGCGCGATCTCCTCCATCCGCAGCCGCTGGCCGCTCGCCTTCGCGGTCACGTCGATCTCGAAGCGCAGCGCGAATTGCGCGCCGTTGACATAGGGGCCGTGCGTCACGACCGAGTGGATCTCGTGGTTGGCGTACCACCATTCCGCCTTGCCGCGCAGGGCAGGCTTGCCGCGCAGCACGGCCATCTCGCCTTCCATCGGCTCGATGCTGACGACGTCATCGGCCCAGAAGCGCTCGCCCGCCTCCTCGAATTTCCCGGCCTGGCACAGGGCGACGAATTCCTGGGCGACTTCCAGAGTGTGCATCGGATGTCCCTCCGGCGCACCGGGCGCCGGAGGGAACATATCAAGAACGCGCTCCGGGCTTCAAGCCGGCGCGTCACACAGATAGCGGCGCACCGCATAGGGCTGCCGTGCGAAGGCCGGGCAGAAGCTGCGCACCACCGGCTCGAGCAGCGCGAAGAGGTCTCGCTTCCCGGCATTCAGCGCCTCCAGCCGCGCCCGTGCCTCCTCCGCCTCGCGCGCGAGTTTCGCCAGGTCCACCGTCAGCAGCCGGCGGTCGCGGACGATGAAGCGCCCGCCGACCATGACATGGCGCAGCGCATTCGCGTCCTCGGTATGCACGAGCTGGTTCATGGTGCCGTTCAGCGGCATCCAGTTGGGATGGCTGAGGTCGAGGAAGACGATATCCGCCTTCATCCCCGGTGCGATGGCGCCGATATCCTCGAAGCCGAGGGTGCGGGCGGAGCCCTGCGTCCCGGCCCGCCATACCTCCTCCGCGCTCACCCACCCCGCCGGGTCCGGGCCCTGCACGGCCGAGAGCTGGAAGGCGGCCCGCATCGCCTCATACATGTTGGAGGTGTCGGAGGAGGAGACGCCATCCGTCCCGATCCCGACCGTGACGCCGAGGTCGAGCGCCCGGCGCAGCCGGAACATGCCGTTGCCGAGCCGCATGTTGCTGCCCGGGTTGTGCGCGATGGCCGCGCCTCGCTCCGCCATGACGCGGAAGTCGTCATCCGTCAGCCAGATGCCATGCGCCGCCGAGAAGCGCGGGCCGATGAGGCCGAGCGCGTCCAGGTGCTGGACCAGCGTCCTGCCGTAGCGCTGCATCCCCGCCAGCGCCTGCAGCTTGCTCTCGGCCACATGGCTCTGGACCGGCGCGCCGTATTCGGTGGCGAGCCGGCCGCAGCCGCAGAGGAAGTCGTCGGCGCAGTGCAGCGGGATGGTGGGGGCGAGGGCCGGGCGGATATCGGCCGCGCCCCAGCGCCAGTGCTTCAGGATGTCGGCCATGGCGGCGAGCGTCGCCTCGCCCGGCGCCGGACGCGCCGCCTCGGCCCTGGCGCGCAGCGAATCGGGCAGCGCGTCCCTCAGCCCGGGCACGGCCTCCCAGACCGTGCGGTCGGCGACCATGGGGGCGATGACGGCGCGGAGCCCCACCTCGGCATAGGCCTCGGCAGCGGCATCCATGCCCTCCCGTGTCGGCAGCGGCGCCTCGGCATAGAGGTCATAGGCCGCGGTCACGCCCTTCAGCGCCATCTCGGCGGCGCAGAGCTGGGCCGAGAGCTTCTTGTCCGCGAGGCTCCGCCCGCCGCCCATCCAGGGCGCCGCGGCCAGCAGCAGCTCCAGCGTCCACTTGTCCGCGAGGCCACGCGCCAGCCCGCCATGGCCATGCGTGTGGGCATTGACCAGGCCGGGATGCAGCAGCATCCCCGAGGCATCCTCGACCCGGGCATCGGTGGGTGCGGGCAGCCAGGCGCCGACCGCACGGATGACGCCGTCCTCCACCAGGATGTCGGCGGGCTCGGCGCGGCGTGAGGCGGGGTCCGCCACGCGCCCGCCACGGATCAGGATCCGGCCCTTCTCGATGCCCGCCATGTCTCGTCCCCCGGCTGCCGCGCCGCATCATGGCCGGGGAGGGGCGGGTTTGTCGCGGGGGCGCCCGCCCGGGACGACGCCGGCCCTGGCGGCGCGCGCCGATCGGGGCCACCATGGCGGGATGGAGGGAACGACCCGTCTCGCCGCGGCCGCGGAAGCGCCGCCGCGGCTGTTCGCGCTCGCGGATTTCCGGAGGCTCTGGGGCATCGGCCTCGTCGTCTTCCTGGTCCGCTGGCTGGAGATGCTGGCGGTCTCCCTCTTCGTCTGGCAGGCGACCGGCTCGGCCTTCCTGGTCGCGATGATGGGCATGCTGCGCATCCTGCCCATGGGGCTGTTCGGCGCGCCGCTCGGCGTGCTGGCGGAGCGGATCGAGGCGCGCAGCGCCCTCATCCTCATCGTCCTGGCGAGCCTGCTCACCTCCCTCGTGCTGGCGCTTCTGGCGCATCTCGGCGCGCTGGCGGTCTGGCACCTCGCGCTGGCGAGCTTCATCAACGGTATCGGCTGGGCGGCGGACAACCCGGTGCGGCGGATGATGATCGGCCAGGTGGTCGGGCCGGAGCGCATGGGCCAGGCCATGTCCTTCGATGTCGGCAGCAACAATGCCAGCCGCATGATGGGCCCGACCGTCTCCGGCCTGCTCTTCGCCGCGCTCGGCATCAAGGGCACCTTCCTCGTCGCCGTCGCGCTTTATCTGCTGGCGCTGCTGGCGGCCGTCACGCTGCGCACCCGCAGCGGCCGCATGGCCCCGACCGGGGAGAGCGTGCTGGCCCGGATGGGGGAGGGGCTGGCGGCGGTCCGCCGCTCCCCGCGGCTGCGCGGCACGCTGCTCGTCACCGTCCTCTTCAACATCTTCGGCTGGCCCTTCACCAGCCTGGTGCCGGTGGTGGCGCAGGACCGCTTCGGCCTGGGGCCGGAGGCGACCGGGCTGCTCGCCAGCATGGATGGGGTCGGCGCCTTCGCCGGCGCGCTGCTGATGGCGGGCCTCGCGCGGCCGGCCTGGTATGCGCGGCTCTATGTCGGCGGGCTCGTGCTCTACCTGATGATGGTCTCCGGCTTCGCCCTTGCGCCCGGCGCCTGGGCGGCGGGGGCGGCGCTGCTGCTGGTCGGCTTCGGCCAGGCCGGCTTCAGCATCATGCAGGCGACGCTGGTCTATCTGCTGGCGCCGCCGGAGGTCCGCATGCGCGTGCTCGGCCTGCTCTCGGTCTGCATCGGCATCGGGCCGGTCGGCTTCCTGATGCTGGGCGTCGCGGCCGATGCGCTGGGCGCCGCCGCGGCCTGCGCGCTGACCGGCATCGCAGGTCTGCTGGCGCTGGCACTGACCTGGCCGCTCTGGCGCGCCATCCTGACCCAGGGGGAGGACACCAAGCCATGACCGACCTGACGATCCGCGAGCTGCGCACCACCCTGCTCCGCCCGCCCTGGGCCAACGACCCCTGGCTGGCCGGCCATGCGCTGGGGAAGCAGCGGGAGCTGGTGGTGGTGGAGGTGGTGACGGAGTCCGGCCTCACCGGCATGGGCTACCTGCACCTGCTGAACCTGCCGCTGCAGCGCACCATCGGCGCCTGCCTGGAGGAGGCGATGGCGCCGCGCATCATCGGCCGCGACGCGACAGCGGTGGAGGCGATCTGGCAGGATCTCTGGCGCGCGACGCTGACCGGCGGGCGCGGCGGCGTCACCATGATGGCGCAGTCCGCCATCGACATCGCGCTCTGGGACGTGGTGGGGAAGGCGGCGGGGCTGCCGCTGCACCGGCTCTGGGGCCATCATCGCAACCGCATCCCGGCCTATGGCAGCGGCTGCTTCCGCGGCGCGCTCGGCGAGGGGATGGCGGCCAAGGCGAAGCACTATGCCGCGCAGGGCTACCGGGCCATCAAAATGCAGGCCGCGCATATCGGCGACTGGCGGCAGGATGTGCGGAACCTGCGGATGGTGCGCGACGCGGTGGGCCCCGATGTCGAGATCATGATCGACATCAACATGGGCTGGACCGCCGACCAGGCGATCATCGCCGGTCGCGCCTTCCAGGACTACGACCCCTACTGGATCGAGGAGCCGGTGCTGCCCGATGATTTCGCGGGCTATCTCCGCTGCGCCGAGGCGCTGACCACGCGCGTGGTGGGCGGGGAGACGCATTTCGGCCGCGCCGACCTGAAGCCGGTGCTGGAGAACCCGCGCCTGCCCATCCTGCAGCCGGACCCGATGCGCGGCGGGCTGACCGAGCTGCGCAAGATCGCGACGGTCGCCGATACCTGGGGCATGACCATCGCGCCGCACCTCTTCCCCGAGCTGAACGTGCACCTGCTGGCCAGCATCCCGAACGGGCTCTGGGCGGAGCAGATGGGGCTGCTCGACGATGTCTGGGTGGAGCCGCCGCGCTTCGAGGGCGGCCATATCATCGCGCCGGAGCGCCCGGGCCATGGCCTCGCCTTCCGGGAGGAGGTGCTGCGCGACTTCCGCCTGGCCGGGTGAGGAGGGAGGCGCCCGGCCGGCGCGCGGCAGCGCCGGCCGGGCCGCCGCACCAGCGGATTGCGTTCACATCCGAACGCCCATCCGCTGTAGACCGTTGTCTGTAGAGCAGATTCACGCTCCCGGGCGTTCACGCCCCTCCGCGATCCGCTCTAGCCGAACACCTCGTCCCAGGCCGCCATCAGCGCCGCATCCGCCTCCTCCATGGTGGCGGGGATGCCGAGGCGGTGCAGGCTGGTCACGCCGTACTGGCTGAGGCCGCAGGGCACGATGCCGCCGAAATGGCCAAGGTCCGGATCGACATTCAGCGCGATGCCGTGCCAGGTCACCCAGCGGGTCACCCGCACGCCGATGGCGCCGATCTTGTCCTCCGTGCCGCGCGCCTTGTCCTCCACCCAGATGCCGACCCGGCCCTCCCGCCGCTCGCCCTTCACGGTGAAGCGCCACAGCGCCCGGATCACCCATTCCTCCAGGGCATGGACATAGGCGCGGACATCCCGGCCGCGCTGCGCCAGGTCCAGCATCACATAGGCGGTCCGCTGGCCCGGCCCGTGATAGGTCCACTGCCCGCCGCGCCCGGCCTGGAAGACCGGGAAGCGCGGGTCGAGCAGGTCCCCGGGCCCGGCCGAGGTGCCGGCGGTGTAGGTGGGCGGGTGCTCCACGAACCAGACCAGCTCCCCCGCCTCCCCGGCGCGGATGGCGGCAACCCGGGCTTCCATGGCGGCCAGCGCCGCGGGGTAGGGGGTCAGTCCGTCCGTGATGCGGAATTCCGGCCGCGGGATGTGTTTTCCGGTGGCGCCCACCGTTGCTCCCGCTGCGCTCATCGGTTATAGCCCCGGCCTCGCCCGGTTCTGCGGTCGTGGCGGAATGGTAGACGCGCCAGCTTGAGGTGCTGGTGGGGGAAACCCCGTGGAAGTTCGAATCTTCTCGACCGCACCACTCTCTCTCTCTCTGCTCCTGAACTCGCCGGCCCTGTCCTGATGGTCGTGCCGCCCGGCTGCGCCTAGCACGCCGCTGCGGGTTGGGCGAGGCGGCGTGCCGCCTGTAGGGCCGGCGGCACCGGGACAGCACCACGACCCCGGACGATCCCCCACCGGTAAGCGGCCCAGGTCCCGCCTGGGCGCAGAGCGTGTCCAGCGGCCTCCCTGGCCCGGTGGCGCGGCAAACCGGTTCTTTGCCGTTCCAATGGTTGCGGCTTCGGTCCTTCGCCCGCATCTTCCACCCTCAATCGAGGGGCGAGGCATGGACGAGGATTTCCGCAAGGCGGCATTGGACTACCACCGGCTGCCGCGCCCCGGGAAACTCAGCGTCGAGCCCACCAAGCGCATGGCCACCCAGCGCGACCTGGGCCTCGCCTATTCCCCCGGCGTCGCCGCGGCCTGCGAGGAGATCGCCGCCAATCCCGATGCCGCCTGGGACTACACGGCCCGCGGCAACATGGTGGCGGTAGTCTCGAACGGCACCGCCGTGCTCGGCCTCGGCGCCATCGGCGCGCTGGCTTCCAAGCCGGTGATGGAGGGCAAGGCGGTCCTCTTCAAGAAATTCGCCGGCATCGATTCCATCGACATCGAGGTGGAGGAGCGTGACCCGCAGAAGCTGATCGAGGTGGTGGCGGCGCTCGAGCCGAGCTTCGGCGCGATCAACCTTGAGGACATCAAGGCCCCGGAATGCTTCGAGGTGGAGCGCCAGCTCCGCGCCCGGATGCAGATCCCGGTCTTCCATGACGACCAGCACGGCACCGCCATCATCGTCGCCGCGGCCATCCGCAACGGGCTGCTGCTGCAGGGCAAGCGGATCGAGGAGATCAGGCTGGTCAATACCGGCGGCGGCGCGGCGGCGCTTGCCTGCCTCGACCTGCTGGTGGAGATGGGGCTGCGGCGGGAGAACGTGACCGTCTGCGACATCCATGGCGTGGTGCATGAGGGGCGCGAGCAGGGGATGGACCCCTACAAGGCCCGCTACGCCCGCCGCACCAAGGCCCGGACCCTGGAGGAGGTGCTGGACGGTGCCGATGTCTTCCTCGGCCTCTCCGCCCCGCGCGTGCTGAAGGCGGAGTGGCTCGGCAGGCTGGCGCCGAAGCCGCTGATCATGGCGCTGGCGAATCCGGAGCCGGAGATCCTGCCAGAGGCGGTGCGCGCCACGCGCCCCGATGCGATCGTCGCCACCGGCCGATCGGACTACCCGAACCAGGTCAACAATGTCCTCTGCTTCCCCTTCATCTTCCGCGGTGCCCTCGATGTCGGCGCGACCGCGATCAACGAGGCGATGAAGGTCGCGGCCGCGGATGCGATCGCGAAGCTGGCGCGGGTCGAGGCCTCCGAGGTGGTGGCCGCGGCCTATGGCGGCCATGCCCCGGTCTTCGGCCCGGACTACATCATCCCGAAGCCCTTCGACCCGCGGCTGATCCTGGAGATCGCCCCGGCGGTCGCCCGCGCGGCGATGGAGAGCGGCGTCGCCCGCCGCCCGATCGCCGATTTCGCCGCCTACCGGCGGGAGCTGGAGCGCTTCGTCTTCCGCTCCGGCTACCTCATGCGCCCGCTCTTCGAGGCCGACCGCAAGGCGCCGCGCCGCGTGGTCTATTCCGAGGGCGAGGATGAGCGCACGCTGCGCGCGGTGCAGACGGTGCTGGATGAGGGGATCGCCGAGCCGGTGCTGCTGGGCCGGCGGGAAGCGATCGAGGCCCGCGCCCGCGCCATGGGCCTGCGCATGGATTTCTCCGAATCCGTCGAGATCCTCGACCCGGTCGCCGACACCACGAAATTCGCGCCGCTCATTGAGCTGTACCAGCACCGCGTGGGCCGCCGCGGCGTCCCGCCCGAGGCCGCGGCGCGCCGCGTCACCACCCGCGCGACCGTCGCCGCCTCCCTGCTGCTGGAGGCCGGGCTGGTGGATGCCGCCCTGGTCGGCGGCACCGGCAACTGGATGCGGCAGTGGCACTACGCCTTTGACGTCATCGGCAAGAGCGACGCCGCCTCCCGCGTCTATGCTGTCTCGGCGGTCATCATCCCGACCGGCACGCTCTTCTTCGTGGACACCCATCTGCTGGTCGAGCCGAATGCCGAGCAGATCGCCGAGATGACGCTGCTGGCGGCCGAGCAGGTGGAGGCCTTCGGCCTGACGCCCAAGGTCGCGTTGCTCTCGCATTCCAATTTCGGCGGCTCCAACGCGCCCACCGCGCGGACCATGCGCCAGGCGCTGAAGCTGCTGCGGGAACGGGCGCCGGGCCTCGAGGTGGATGGCGAGATGCATGCGGATGCCGCGCTGGTGCCGGCCATCCGCGCCCGCGCCGTGCCGGACAGCACGCTGGCGGATACCGCCAACCTGCTGGTCTTCCCCAACCTCGATTCCGCCAATATCAGCTTCAACCTGCTGAAGGCGGCGGCGGACGGGCTGCAGGTGGGCCCGATCCTGATCGGCATGAAGAAGCCGATCCATGTCCTGGTGCCGAGCGTGACCGCCCGCGGCATCGTCAACCTGACGGCGGTCGCGGTGCAGCAGGCGAACGCGATGCGGGCTGCGGCGGGGTGATGCCGGCGGCCTGAATGCTCCATTCAGGCCGCCTCCGCGCCGGCCCGGCGGCGCCGATGCGCGAAGGCCGTCCGGCTCCAGTGCCGCTCGGTATTCTTGTACGCCACCTGGCAATGCATCCCGACGGCGCGCTGCATCTCGACGCGCGTCAGCACCCGCAGCCGCCGCAGCCAGGCGGAGAGGCCGAGCGGCGAGCCCGCGATCACCCGCGCCAGGGCCCGCGTCAGCAGCCCCGGCCCGGTCGAGAACCACAGGATGTCGGCATCGCCGCGGTTGATCGCCGCGACCGCCAGTTCCAGCGCCAGCCCGATCACCGGGTGCTGCGGCGCCGCGCCGATCAGGTTGTTGCCGATGGTGCCGTATTCCTCCTGGTACAGCACCAGCCCCGCGCCCGCAGGCGCCAGGCTGTCGAGCGGCGCGAGGCAGCGGTCATCGGCATCGGCATACCAGCCGCCCTCCGCGAAGAGCCAGGCGAGGCGGAAGATATCGGCCTTCTGCGCCGGCTCCCGCGCCCTCCGGTAGGCCGCCAGCACCTCCGGCGCGCAATGGGCCTGCAGGAAGACGCGCGCGGTCGCATCATCGAACAGCACATGCGCATGCCCCGGATGCGCCGCCCGCCAGCCCTGCACCAGCACGGCGATCTCCGCCGGCGGCGCCCCGGAATCCCAGTACTGCGCGAGGCGCGCCGGGATCGCCGGCGCCGGCCCCGCCGCCGGCGCCGCCAGCCGCCCCGCCTGGCGCAGCGCGATCAGCAGCAGCATCGCCGCCGGGGTGTAGTCCGGCGCCTCGCCCACCAGCGCGCAGAGCGGTGCGATCCGCGCCTCCGGGCCGAGCTCGCGCAGCGCCGTGAGTCGCGCCAGCGCCGCGCCGTCCAGCGCGAATTCGTCGAGGATCTGGCCGAGATGCGTCTGGGAGAGGTTGCTGGAGCGCCCCTGCAGCCGCGCCTCGCCCGCCGTCAGCCGCGCCAGCCGCGCCAGGTCCCGCCGCGCGCCGGCCGGATCGAGCGCCAGGATGCGCGACCGTGCCAGGTCCGACAGCGCCCAGGCATCCTCCGGGCGCAGTGCCAGCGCCCGCTCATACGCATCGAGCGCGCCGGCGATGTCCCAGCCCTCCTCCGCCGCCTGGCCGCGGAACTGCGCGAGCCGCGCCCGGTCCGCCAGGGTCGCGACCGGCGCCGCCGCCAAGCAGGCCGCCAGCTCCGCCGGCGTGCCGAGCAGCCGTTCCACCCGGAAGCGCTGGATCCAGAGGCCCATATGGCGCGGCGCCGCCGCGCTCGCCGCCCGCGCCCGGGCCAGCGCCGCGGGCCATTCCCCCTGCTGCCGCAGCAGTTCGATCCGCCCGGCCTCCAGCTCCGGCAAGGGGCCGCAATGCCCCTCCGCCTCGGCCAGCAGCGCGGCTGCCTCCGCCCCGCGGCCCTGGTCGGACAGGCTGCGCAGCAGGCCGAGCCAGGCCCAGGGGCTCGCCGGACGGATCGCCGTGGCCTGCCGGAAGCGCGCCTGCGCCGCGGCATGGTCGCCCATGAGCCGGGCCTGCTCGCCGAGCTGCTCCAGCGCCTGCAGGCAGGCGCCGTCCCGCTCCAGCGCCAGCAGCAGGTGCCGCTCCGCCGCCTCCGGCTGTTCCAGCGCGCGCAGCTCGGTGGCCATCTCGACCAGCGGGTGCGGGTCGGCCGGCCGGGCGGCATGGGCGCGGCGGAAGGCGGCCAGCGCCGCCTCCCGCCGGCCGGCGGCGCGCTCGGTCCGGCCGAGGCCCATCCAGGCCTGCAGGTCGGCGGGATCGGCGGCCGTCAGGCGGCAGGCGATCGCCCGCGCGCCGTCGTGGTCGCCGGCCTCCCGCAACTCGGCCGCCAGCTCTGTCCAGGCGGCGCCCGCCCGCGGATCGACTTCCGTCGCCCGGCGGAAATGCGCCGCCGCCGCCGCGCGGTCGCCGCGGTCGCGTGCCGCGAGGCCGAGGCCGAGCAGGGCCTGGAGGTTTCCCGGATGGTCCCGCAGCACCGCGGCGCAGAGCGCCTCCGCCTCCTCCGCCCGGCCGAGGCCGCGCAGGGCCGCCGCCTGGTCGAGGCGCGGCCAGGGATTGCCGGCCGACGCCACCGCCGCCGCGGCGCTGTAGTGGCCGAGCGCCGCGGCATGGTCGCCGCGCGCCCGGGCGAGATGGCCGAGGCCGAGCAGCGCCTCGACCTGCCCGGGATGGTCGGCGAGCAGCGCGGCATAGGCGGCCTCCGCCTCCGCGGCGCGGCCGAGGCTGCGCAGCAGCGCCGCCGCATCCAGGCGTGGCCAGGGATTGCCCGGCCCGGCCGCCCGCGCCGCCGCGGCGAGATGCGCAAGCGCCGCTTCATGCTCGCCCCGCGCCCGGGCGATCTGGCCGAGGCCGCGCAGCGCCTCGACCTGGCCGGGATGGTCGGCGAGGACGGCCAGATAGGTGGCCTCCGCCTCTGCGGCGCGGCCGAGGGCGCGCAGCGAGGCCGCCGCGTCGAGGCGCGGCCAGGGATTGCCCGGCCCGGCCACCGCCGCGGCCTCCGCGCAATGCCGCAAGGCAGCCTCGTGATCCCCACGCGCCCGCGCGGCGCGGCCGAGATCCAGCAGGCTCCGCAGCGGGTTGGTCGCCGCCTGCGGCGCCGGGGGCTGGCCGGTGGTCACGCCGTTCTCCCCCGTCAGGCGGCGGCGGCCAGGCCGGCGAGCAGCGCCGCCCGCAGCCCGAGCCGGCTACGCAGCGCCGGCGGCACCTGGCGCTGCGCCTTGGCGCGCGGCAGCGGCATTTCCATGATCGGCGCCGCGGCGCCGTACAGCGCCTCGTGCTCCTCCCAATTGTCGAAGGCCAGGCGCTCGACATGGTCCACGAAGGTCTCGGCCGGCACGTCCTCGGCCAGGATCAGGGAGTGATCGGCCAGTTCGACATGGAGATAGGTGAAGGTCTCCGGCACATCCGCGTCCCGCCGGATGGTGGTGCCGTTCACCAGCGCGCCGGCCTGCACCAGCACGCCCTCCAGCAGGATCGCATGGTCGGGCGAGACCAGCAGGTCGCGCGCCGGCAGTCCTTCCGCCAGCGCCCCGGCGGCGATGCGGACCGGCAGCACGCGCAGCGGATCGGCGAAGCGGGTGGAGACGGTCTGCCGGCCGATCCAGCGCACCGGCCTCGCCTGGCCTTCGGCGGTCAGTACCAGGTCGCCGATGGCGAGGCGCTCGACCGCCACTTCGCCCGCCGGGGTGCGGATGAGGGTGCCGGGATAGAAGCAGATCACCGTCTCGCCGGACGTGTAGGTGACCGACCGGTTATCGGCGGCGGCCTTCGAGAAGAAGTATTTCCCCTCGCCGCTGGTCGCCCAGAACCCGTTCACCTGGCCGACCTTGGCATGTCCGCCATAGGTGAAGGTCGTGCCGCCGACCTTGAAGGTCTCGCCGGCCTGGAGCGACGGGCCGGCGCCCGTCGCGCCCGTGTCGATGGTGGCGTTGGGGGTGGTGTTGCCGACCGTCCGGTCGTTCTTGGCATTGATGGAATGGATGAACCAGCCACTGTCTTGCGCCATCGAGATGCTCCAGCAGGGTTGGATCGGCGGCTGCGGGGGTGTCTTTCATGCCGGCCGACGGCGCCGGAACGGATACAATGTAAAGTATGGGATTAGCAACCAGAAGTTGATACACTAATCAAAATTACATGTTCTGCGGGAGGAATGCCGGAATTCATGCGCAGCACGGACGGAGACTGGGGCCGCAACGCGGCGCCCGGGCGGTGGCGCAGGCGGCGCCGCAACTCTCCGAGATGAGTGTAAACGGAGGGTAACCAGTCTTCCCCGCCGGCCGCCCATGCGCCGCCAGCCCCGCAATGTCCCCTGCATGGGGGGGGGCGTGCGCCGGAGCGGAGGCCCCGGCGCTCCGGCGGGATGCGGGCCGGCCGGACCGGACCGATGCCCGGTCCGGGACGGCGCCGCGCCGGGGAGTGGGGCAGCCCGCGGCGCTACCGTGCGGTCCCGCCCAGGCCGAGCACCCGCTGCGTCTCCGCCGGCCCGCCCATCAGCGCCGCCGGAACGTCGCCAAGCGGGACCGGCCGCGGCGGCCGGGCGGTGATCTCCACCTCCCGCGCCTCACCGCGCAGGAAGCGCTGCACCGCGCCGAGCACCGGCGCCAGCGCGCCCGCCGGCCCACGCGCGGAGCCGCCGCCCGGCCCGGCCGAGAGCGCCGCGGCCGCCTGGCTCGCCCATTGCTCGCGCACCCGCGCCTCGGGCAGGCGCAGCCGCTGCGCCTGGTCGCGCACCGCCCGGCCATAGAGCGACTGGTCGAGATAGCGCAGCGCGAAGCCGACCAGCGCCAGCTGCTCCCACTCCGCCCCCTCCGCCGCCTCCGGCGTCACGCCATCCAGCGTGATCGAGAGGCCGAGCACGCCCATCTCCCGCCCCGCGAGCGAGAGCAAGCCGATCTCCAGCCGCCCGGCGGCGCGGTCGTAGCGGCTCTCGGCCGTCAGGTCGGCCGAGAGCGCCGCATAGCCGAAGCGCCGCAGCCATTCCGCGAGGCCCGGGAAGGGCTCCAGCCGCAACTCGCGCAGCGCGACGCGCCCCGCCTCGATGCCGCCGGCGGGCGGGTCGCCCTGGATGCGGAGGGCGCCGAGCGAGGCGACCGGCTGGTCGGCGAGCGTCGCCGCCACCTCCTCCACCTCCAGCGCATAGCCGCCCGCGGCGCGCGGCGGGGCCTCCTGCGCCGCCATGGCCGCGACGGCGGCGGCGAGGTCGAGGCCGCGCAGCGTGATGCGCCCGACCCGCAGCCGGTCCAGCAACCCGGCCTGCGGCGACAGCAGGTCGAGCCCCGTGATGGTGAGGCGCCCCGGCCGGCCCTGGCCGTATTCCTCCAGCGTGGCCTCGCCGATCGCCATCTGCGGGTCGCCAAGGCCGACCACCGATTCCAGCCGCAGCGAATCGAGCGCCAGCGCATCCGGGGCCCCGCCGCCGGGCGCGGCCAGGCCGCGCAGTTCCAGCCGGGCGATGCGTGTCACCAGCCCGTCGCTGCCGGTCAGCACCACCTCCCGCGCACTCGCGGCGCCGATGCGGTCCTCGGCCAGCCCGTCGAGGGTCAGTTCCTCGATCTCCGCCCGGGCGCCCTCCCGCGTCAGCCGCGCGCCGAGCAGCCGGACGCTGCCGGTCGCCGGGTCGATCGGCTCGGCGGCGCGATAGGCGAGGGTGGTGTTGGACCCGAGCAGCGCGCGGAAGCGGGCGAGGGCGGGCAGCGCATCGGCGGGCGCCGCGGCGAGCGGCGGCGGGGCGGCGCCCGGCGGCTGCGCGCCCGGCGCCGCGGAGGAGGGGGGCCGGGCGGGCGGGATCGGCTCGCCGAATTTGTCGAAGCCCGGCGCCGCGTCGGATGGCCCGCCCGGCGCCGCCGGCCGCGGCGGGTCCAGCGGCGGCGGCTTCTGCTGCGCGAGGGCGATGCCCCCCGTCAGGCCGATTGCCAGCGCCGCGCCCCAGAGCCACCGCATCCCGCACCCTCCGCCCGAACGCCCATGCCCCGGCTGCCGGCCGGCAATGCCGGATCACGTGGCCCGCCGACTCCTGCGGGCGCCAGGATGCCCCGATCCGGGGCGCAACCATAGGGAAGGCAGGCCGCCCCGCGCCATGGCCGCGGATGTGACAAGCGCGCGCGGCGGTGCTCCTCCCTGCAGGTCGTACTGGCGATCCCGCCTCCGCCGGCCCACATTCCCCTGCATGAGCAACCTGCCCGACAAGCCGGCCACGGCCGCCGTCGCGGCCTTCCTCAGGCGCGTGGAGAGCATGCCGCAGGCGCGGCCGGCCTCCGGAAGGCGCGGCCGCCTGGTCTTCGCCATCGATGCCACCGCCTCCCGCCAGCCGACCTGGGACCGCGCCTGCCAGCTGCAGGGCGAGATGTTCCAGGCGACGCGGGATCTCGGCGGGCTGGCGATCCAGCTCGCCTACTACCGCGGCTTCATGGAATTCGCCGCGACCCCCTTCCTGACGGATTCGCAGGAGCTGACGCGGCGCATGGCCGGCGTGCAGTGCCTCGGCGGCCAGACCCAGATCCAGCGCGTGCTGGACCATGTGCTGGCCGAGACGAAGCGGGACCGCGTGAATGCGCTGGTCTTCGTCGGCGACGCGGTGGAGGAGGCGGTGGATCCGCTCTGCCACGCCGCCGGCCAGCTCGGCCTGCACGGCACGCCGGTCTTCACCTTCCATGAGGGCGGGCATCCGGAGGCGGCGAATGCCCTGAAGCAGATCGCCCGGCTCTCGGGCGGCGCCTATGCGCCCTTCGACACGGCGAGCGCCGCGGCGCTGCGCGACCTGCTGCGCGCGGTGGCCGTCTATGCCGCGGGCGGCCGCTCGGCGCTGACCCGGCTGGCGGGCGGCGCGGCGCAGAAGATCGCCGGCCAGTTGCCGGCGCCGAAGAGCTGAGGGCCGCGCCATGGTCTGGCTCGCCGTCGGTGCCGGCCTGCTGCTCCTGCTGCTGTGGCTGATGCGCCTGTTCGCCGGGGCCCGGGTCGAGACCATCCGCAAGGGCGCGATCTGGGGCGGCGCCGCGCTCGGGGCCGGGGTGCTGCTGCTGGTGCTGACCACCGGCCGCGGCGCCCAGGCGCTCTGGACGCTCGGCCTTTTCGCGCCGCTGCTCTGGCGCTGGGGGCATGGCTGGTTCTCGGCCCGCCGCTTCGGCCGGCGGGAGGGGGCGGGGGAGGGCAGCGCGCCGGGCGAGACCGCGGTCGAGACCGCGACCCTCATCATGCGGCTCGACCATGCCAGCGGGCGGATGAGCGGCCAGGTGCGCCGCGGCCGGCAGACCGGCCGCGACCTGGCGGCGCTGACCCTCGCCGAGCTGCTCGCGCTGCTGGCGGATTGCCGCGGCCAGGATCCGGAGAGCGTGCCGCTGCTGGAGGCCTGGCTGGACCGGGTGGAGCCCGACTGGCGGGCGGCCGAGGCGGCCTCGCCGCCGCCCGGCAGCGGGGCGGGCGGGCGGATGACGCGGGAGGAGGCGCTGGCGGTGCTCGGCCTGTCCGAGGGGGCGGATGAAGCGGCGATCCGCGCGGCGCATCGCCGGCTGATGCGGGCGGCACATCCCGACCAGGGCGGCAGCGACTGGCTGGCGGCACGGATCAACCAGGCGCGCGACGTGCTGCTGCCATAAAAATGAATGGGCATGTAAAGTGCCCGACACCGGGCGGGATATCGGCCACAGACCTGCCTTCATCACGCGGTAACCGGCGTTGTGGAAGCTCCGGCCCGCCTTGCCGGGCCGTGGGGCGCGTGGCACTCCTCCCGCCCCGTTGCCGGGCCGGCGGCTGCCCGCCGCCCCACATCGCCATTGCCAGGAGAGGCATGTGTCTGCACTGAAGCCCCTGAAGAAGGCCGTTCTGCCGGTTGCCGGTCTCGGCACCCGCTTCCTCCCGGCGACCAAGGCCCTGGCGAAGGAGATGCTGCCGGTGGTGGACCGGCCGCTGATCCAGTACGCCATCGACGAGGCGCGGGCGGCGGGCATCGAGCAGTTCTGCCTGATCACCGGCCGCGGCAAGACCTCCATCGTCGAGCATTTCGACGTCGCCTATGAGCTGGAGAAGACGCTGGAGGAGCGCGGCAAGGCGAAGGAGCTGGCCGATCTGCGCGCCCAGGCGATCGAGCCGGGCGCGATGGTCACGGTCCGCCAGCAGGTGCCGATGGGGCTTGGCCATGCCATCTGGTGCGCCCGCAGCTTCATCGGCGACGACCCCTTCGCCATCCTGCTGCCCGACGACCTCATGATGTGCGAGACCTCCTGCACCGCTCAGCTGGCCGAGGCCTACCGCGAGACCGGCGGCAATGTGGTGGCGATCGAGGAGGTGCCGCGCGACCGCGTCAACCGCTACGGCGTGCTCGACGTGGCCGAGGACAAGGGCCGGCTGGTCTCGGTCAAGGGCCTGGTGGAGAAGCCGCCGGTCGAGAAGGCGCCCTCCAACCTCACCATCATCGGCCGCTACGTGCTGATGCCGGAGGTGATCGGCCATCTCTCGAAGATGGAGCGCGGCGCGGGCAACGAGGTGCAGCTCACCGACGGCATGGCGAAGCTGATCGGCACCCAGCCCTTCCATGGCCTGCGCTATGAGGGGCGGCGCTTCGATTGCGGCGACAAGGCCGGCTGGCTGGAGGCGCAGATCGCCTTCGCCCTGGCGCGGCCGGACATGGCCCCGGCGGTGCGCGAATTCCTGAAGCGCTACGCCTGATCCTGGCGTGCCGGGGCGGATCGCCGAAGGCCATGAAGGGCCGGGGGCGTGACGCGGCACGCAGGCAGGGACCTGCGGCGGATTGCCGTTCGGATGCGAAGGTGGTCCGCTGCCATTGCCGTGCCGGGCAGGTGCCGCCCGCCCGGCGGGTCCGCGGCATGGCCGCGGGACGCTGGCCGGCGCGGATCGCCGACAGGCGGTAAGGGAGCGCCCCGCACGGCCTGCTTCGCGGCGACCCCTTCGCGCCGGAGCCTGGCTCTTCTCACGCAACCAATGACCTGCAGGCGGATTGGCCTTCGGATCTGAACGCGTTCCGCTGTAGAGGGGGGCCGGGCGGTGCGCCGGCACCCGCCATGGGACCCGAGGAGTGGATTGATGCGCATTGCCATGGTGGGGGGCGGCTATGTCGGGCTGGTCTCCGGCGCGTGCTTTGCCGAGTTCGGCGTGGATGTCTGCATCCTCGATACCGATGCGGCGAAGATCGCGGCGCTGCGGGACGGCCGCATCCCGATCTACGAGCCCGGCCTCGACACGCTGGTGCAGGAGAATGCCCGGGACGGCCGGCTGCATTTCACCACCGACCTGGCGCAGGCGGTGGAGGGGGCGGATGCGGTCTTCCTCGCGGTCGGCACGCCGTCGCGCCGCGGCGACGGCCATGCCGACCTCTCCTTCGTCTTCGCCGCCGCCGAGCAGGTGGCCAGGGCCGCCAAGGGCCCGCTGGTGCTGGTGACGAAATCCACCGTCCCGGTCGGCACCGGCCGGCAGGTGCAGGAGATCGTCCGCAAGGCACGCCCCGACCTCGCCATCGAGGTCGCCTCCAACCCGGAATTCCTGCGCGAGGGCAGCGCGATCGGCGACTTCATGCGGCCCGACCGCGTGGTGATCGGGGTGAATGAGGGGGCGGGCGGCGAGCGCGCGCTCGCCGTGCTGAAGCGGCTCTACCGGCCGCTGAACCTGATCGAGGTGCCGATCCTGGCGACCCGGATCGAGACGGCGGAGCTGGTCAAATACGCCGCCAATGCCTTCCTCGCCACCAAGATCACCTTCATCAACGAGATCGCGGATCTCTGCGAGAAGGTCGGCGCCGATGTGCATGACGTCGCGCGCGGCATGGGGCTGGATGGCCGGATCGGGCGCAAATTCCTGCATGCCGGGCCGGGCTATGGCGGCTCCTGCTTCCCCAAGGACACCCTCGCGCTGGCCCGCACCGCCGCCGATTTCGGCGCGCCGATCCGGCTGGTCGAGACCACCATCGCGGTGAACGAGGCCCGCAAGGCAGGGATGGCGGAGCGCGTCATCGCCGCCTGTGGGGGCAGCGTCGCCGGCAGGACCATCGCGGTGCTCGGCCTGACCTTCAAGCCGGAGACCGACGACATGCGCGATGCCGCCTCGCTGGTCGTCGTGCCGCGGCTGGTCGAGGCGGGGGCCAGGATCCGCGCCTTCGACCCGGCCGGCATGGCGCATGCGAAGCCGCTGCTGCCCGGCGGCGTCCATTACGCGACCGGCGCGCTGGACGCCGTGACCGGCGCCGATGCGCTGGTGCTGCTGACCGAGTGGAACGAATTCCGCGCCCTGGCACCGCAACGGCTGCGGCAGGCGATGCGCGGGAATGTTCTGCTGGACCTGCGGAACGTCTATGATCCCGAAGCGATGCGGGCGGCGGGGTTCCAGTATGCCTCGATCGGCCGCCCCTGAGACTGCCGTGCCGGGCCCCCGCCCGGCAGAACCATGCGGAGAGATTGCATGACCGCCTTCCATCACAGCTTCGACCGGACCGTGCTGCGCGAGTACGACATCCGCGGCATCGTCGGGAAGACGCTGCAGCCGGAGGATGCCTTCGCAATCGGGCGCTGCTTCGGCAGCCTCGTCTCGCGCGCCGGCGGATCGAAGGTCGCGGTCGGCTATGACGGCCGGCTCTCCTCCCCGGACCTGGAGCCGCAGCTCGTCGCCGGGCTGCGCGCCTGCGGGCTGGAGGTGATCCGCATCGGCCTGGTCGCCACGCCGATGCTCTACTTCGCCGCCTATCATTTCGGCACCGACGGCGCCGTCATGGTCACCGGCAGCCACAACCCGCCGGACTACAACGGCTTCAAGATGATGCTGGGCAAGAAGCCCTTCTTCGGCGCGCAGATCCAGGAGATCGGCCGCATGGCGCGGGAGGGGGATGTCGTCCCCGTCTCGACCGAGGGCAGCGACCGGCAGGTGGACGTGGCCGAGGCCTATGCCGCCCGCGTGCTGCAGGACTATGACGGCGGCGAGCGCAAGCTGAAGGTGGTCTGGGATCCGGGCAACGGCTCGGGCGCCAACATCACCAAGGTGCTGGCGGCGCGGCTGCCGGGCGAGCACTACGTCATCAACGGCGAGGTGGACGGCACCTTCCCGAACCACCACCCCGACCCGACCGTCGCCAAGAACCTCGAGCAGCTGATCGCCGAGGTGGCGCGCGAGGGCGCCGATCTCGGCATCGCCTTCGACGGCGATGCCGACCGCATCGGCGTGGTGGACAACGAAGGCCATATCCTCTTCGGCGACCAGCTCCTCGTCGTGCTGGCGCGGGACGTGCTGAAGGCGAAGCCGGGCGCCACCGTCATCGCCGACGTCAAGGCGAGCCAGGTGCTGTTCGACGAGGTCGCCAAGGCCGGCGGCCAGCCGCTGATGTGGAAGACCGGCCACAGCCTGATCAAGGCGAAGATGGCCGAGACCGGCTCGCCGCTCGCGGGCGAGATGTCCGGCCACATCTTCTTCGCGGACAAGTGGTACGGCTTCGACGACGCGCCCTATTCCGCCGTCCGCCTGCTCGGCATCGTCGCCCGGATGGGCGCGACGCTGTCGCAGGTGCGCTCCGGCCTGCCGCAGGTGATCAACACGCCGGAGCTGCGCTTCGACTGCGAGGAGGACCGGAAGTTCGAGGTGGTGCGGGAGGTGAAGGAGCGGCTCGCCGCCGAGGGCGCCAAGGTGCAGGACGTGGACGGCGTGCGCGTGCTGACACCCGATGGCTGGTGGCTGCTGCGGGCCTCCAACACCCAGGCGGTGCTGGTCGCGCGCTGCGAGGCGACCTCCGAGGCGGGGCTGGAGCGGCTGAAGCAGGGGCTGGTGCAGCAGCTCACGGCCAGCGGCCTCGCGGCGCCCGACTTCTCCGGGGAGAATGCCGGGCACTGATACCAGCGGCCGTTGATGTTGACCCATCAACGGCCCCTTAATCGCCGGGCGGTTTGCTCCGCAAACCTTGGCTGCGCCGCATTTGCGGCGGCGCCCGTTCGGGCGCTCGGCATGAACGGGACAGTCATGCCGCTGGCATGAGGCCGGGCGGCAGGCATCCTGGCGCCTGCCCCCTGCCCCCTGCACGCGCGCGGCGCGGCTGGGGTGGCTGCGCGCCGCATCCGGAACCATGCCGGTCCCTGGGCAGGCGGGCCGGCATGCGGCCGGGCGGCGCGGGCGCCGGCCCGTGCCATGGTGGCGCCGCGCCGGATTGACCCGTCCTCGGGCCTGTCCGCATCCTCTCCCCGGGCAGCCTGTTGCCCGGTCGGGAGGGAAAAGGCATGACGGGACTGACGAGGCGCGGGCTGCTCGGCGCGGGCGCGGCGCTGGCGATGGCGGGCAGGGCGCGGGCCCAGGAATGGCCGACCCGGCCGGTCCGCATCATCGTGCCCTTTCCGGCGGGCGGCACCACCGACCTGCTGGTCCGGCTCTATGCCCAGCGCCTGACCGAGACGCTCGGCCAGTCCGTGGTCGTGGAGAACCGCGGCGGCGGCGGCGGCTCGATCGGCGCCGATGTCGTCGCCAAGGCGACGGACGGCCACACCCTGCTCTTCCACAACCTGACCTTCTGCACCACCACCGCCGCGCTGGAATTCGCCGGCCGCGCGCCGCATGCCATCGAGCGCGACTTCGCCCCGATTTCCATGGGCGCCAACGTGCCCATGATGCTGCTGGTCAACCCGCAGGTGCCGGCGAAGGACCTCAAGGAGTTCGTCGCCGTCGCGAAGCAGCGCACCGATCTCTTCTACGGCTCCACCGGGCCGGGCAGCACCATCAACCTGGTCGGCGAGATCCTGAAGCGCGATGCCGGGATCCGCATGGACCATGTGCCCTTCCGCGGCGCCGCGCCGCTGGTGCAGGAGCTGCTGGCGGGCCGCGTCCAGTTCGGCGGCGACCAGCTCTCCTCCTCCCTCTCCAACATCCGCGCCGGCGCGCTGCGGCCGATCGCGACCCTGGCCGCGCAGCGGGCGACGGCGCTGCCCGAGGTGCCGACGGCGCGCGAGCAGGGCTATCCCAGCATCGAACTGCTGGGCTGGAACGGCTTCTTCGCGCCCGCCAACACGCCGCCCGCGGTGCTGGCGCGGCTGCAGCGGGAGATCGCGGCGGCGGCCCGGCACCCGGAGGTGGTGCGCCGCATCCAGGAGCTCGGCGCCGAGCCGGGCGGCAATTCGGCCGAGGAGTTCGGCGCCGCGGTGCGCGCCCAGCTCGCCCAGGTGCGGCCGCTGGTTGCGGAATTGCAGATGCAGGTGGAGTGACGCCTGGGGCATGACATGCTGACGCATGTCATGCCTCGAACGCCGGCGGCCCTCCGGGCCTTGGCGTCGCGGCATGGGCCGCGGGCCGCAGGTCGGGACGTCATGTGCCCGGCTTGCAGGCGCCACCGGCGGCGCCGGACGCCGCGGCCATGCACCGGCCTCCACGCGGAAAACGGCATGACACTGCCCCTCTTCCTCTACGGCACGCTACTGCGGCCGGCGGTGCTGGACCGCATGGCGGGCGAGCGGGGCCTGGCGCGCCGGCTCCGCCCGGCCCACCTGCCGGGCTTTGCGCGCGTGATGCTGCGCGGCACGCCCTATCCGACGCTGCGGCGCGATCCCGGCGCGGCGACCGCGGGCGCGTTGCTGCGCTGCGGGCCGGTGGCGCTCGCCCGGCTGGCCGCCTATGAGGGCGCCTCCTACCGGCTGGTGCCGGTCCGGGTGGAGACGGAAAGGGGACCGCGGCGCGCCCGTGCCTGGGTCGCGGCGCGCTGGCGGGCGGCGGAGACGCCCTGGCCGTGCGGCTGCGGGGGCCGGCCTTCCTGGCCCGCCACGACGGTGGCCGGGGCCACGGTCCTTCGGGCAGCGGCGGGCCGGCAGTCCCCACCCCATCCCGGCCCCTGCCTATGAGGGGCTGCGTTCGGGCCTGAGGGCGATCGGTGCCACTGGCTCCGGCGCGGCCGGCGGCGCCGGCCGGGTCTCCGGCATGGCCAGCAGCGCGAGCAGGACGGCCAGCAGCCCCGCCCCGGCCAGGGCGAGGAAGGCCGCGCCGACGCCATAGCCCGCCGCCACCGCGCCTGCCGCCGCGGTGCTCACGGTGGCGCCGATGCCGTTCGCCAGGCCGAAGACCCCCATGCAGGTGTTGAAGCGGTTGGTGCCGCGCGTCAGATCGGCCGCGACCAGCGGCAGCAGCACGCCGAGCGTGGCGGCGCCGAGCCCATCCAGCGCCTGCACGAGCACGAGCGCGACGGGCTCCTCGACCTGCGACAGCAGCAGCCCCCGCACCGGCAGGGCACCGAGGCCGATCAGCAGGACCAGCCGGCGGCCGCGGCGCTCGGCCAGCCGGCCCACCCAGGGCGAGATCACGGCGACGACGAGCTGCGGCACGACGATGCAGGCGGCGATCACCAGATTGGCCATGGACCCCGCCCGCGCCGTCACCTCCGTGCCCACCAGCGGCAGCATGGCGGCGTTCGAGAGCGCGAACAGGGCGCAGCAGGCGGAGAAGACCAGCACCCCGCGATTGGTGAGGAGGGTCCGGAAGCCGCCCTGCCCGGCGGCTTCCGCCGCCTGCGCCGCCTCCTCCCTTGGTGCCAGCTCGGCGGCGCGGATGCGGGACAATGCCGCCATGGCCGGCAGGGTCAGGGCCGCGGTCAGCCAGAAGACCGCGGCGCCCGAGACATAGGCGCCGACCGCCCCCATGACGCCGGCCGACAGGCCGTTGCCGATCGCCCGGTAGCGGGCATTGCGCCCCAGCCGCTCGCCGAGCCCGTTCCGGCCGACCAGGGCGAGGCTGATGGCGGCGACGGCGGGGGCGAGCACGCAACTGGCGAAGCCGTGCAGCACCAGGGAGAACAGGACGGGCAGGGGCGCCGGCCAGGCCGCCAGCAGCAGGGCGCTGAGGGCGAGGCTGACCAGCGCCGCGAGGGCCGCGAGGCGCTTGCGCGGCGTTGCATCCACCACCGCGCCGGCGGGCACCTGGCTGATCATGGCGGTGAAGGCGCCGACGCTGAGGGCGAGGCCGATCTCGAATTCCGTCCATTCCTGCGCCGCCAGGTAGACCGCGACGAAGGGTCCGAAGCCGGTCTGCACATCGGCGATGAAGAAGTTCAGCCAATCCAGCCCGCGCGCGCTCCGCCGGTCCGCCATGCTCGGCGCTACTCCGGGGCCTGGCGCGGCGCGCCCGCCGCGGGCGGCGCCTCGGCCTCAAGTGGCGGGACCGCAGCGAGGATGGGGGCGTCCGGCTTGTATTCGGGGAAGTTCTTCAGCTGCTCCCGGTCCAGCTCGAGCGTGACGGCGCCGGTCGTCGCGCCGGGCGTGAAGCGCAGCGCGCGCCAGGCCACGGCGATCCGCCGCTTGCCGACGCCGAGGAAGCCGCCATAGTCGAGGATGGCGGCGCGGGGCTCCCCCGCGGCATCCACCAGCAGGTTGACGACCTGGGCGACCACCTCCCCGGTCTTGTCCTTCACCTCCCGTCCGAGCAGGCGGACCACCGAGTCCGGGGCGATCCCTTCGCCCTGCGCGGGCGGCGCCGACGGGGCGCGCGGCGTCTCCTGCGCCCGCAGGGCCGGCGCCCAGGCCAGCAGGCAGAGGGCCAGAGCAGATCGCGGGAGGGCATGAACGCCCGGGAGCGAGACTCTGCGCGGAAAACGAGGAGCACCAGCGGATGGGCGTTCAGACATGAACGCAATCCGCTGCAGGCCGAGCCCGCCGCGGCGCCGGCCCGGGACGCGCGGACCCGCATCGGGACGGGGGGCGGGACCATTGCGGCATGGCGGTGCGGGGAAGGCAGCGATCCGGGCGGCGGCCATCGGATCCTCCGTTGCGCGTGGCGAGTGGCCGTTGAACAGCCGTGGCGCCGGGTCGTTCCCGCCGCCGTCGCCGCCCCGGGGGGCGCCCGCCGGCACGACCGGACGCGGCGCCGGTCGGTCGCCCAACCCGGGCGTCATGCCAGGGGACTGGCCCGGCGACGGGCCGCCGGCCTGCCGCGCCATCCGTCGCGCCCCGTCCCGATGCGGCCGGCCGACAGCGCGCGCCGATCCGCCGGCAGGCGGCGACAGCCCGGGCGCACCGGGTCGGATCAGGTCGCGGCCTTCCGGAAGGCGACCTGCCAGTGCCAGTTCCAGGGCACGAATTCGAGCCGGCGCCGGTAGATGGTGGTGAAGGCGTCGATCGCCAGCTTGGGGCAGCCCAGCGCATCCACCTCCGCCGGCGGCTCGCGTGACCAGAGATAGTCGTCGCAGAGGATGACGCCCCCCGGCACCAGCAGGCGGAAGGCGAGCACGAGGTCCGCCAGCACGTCCGGCGCCTCATGCGAGCCATCGATATAGGCGAGGTCCACCGCCGTGCCGCGGGCGATCAGCGCCGAGAGGCCGGAGAAGCTGTCGCCCCGCAGCACCTCGGCCTGCCCGGCCTGGCCGCTCTCCTCCAGATTGGCGCGGAACCGCTCGAACAGGCCGGCGGTCTGCGCCTCCGAATGCTCGGCGCCGCCCGCGAAGGTGTCGATGCAGGTGATGCGGCTTTCCGGGTGGCGCAGAAGGTTCTGCAGGAACCAGAGGGTGGAGCGCCCCTCGAAGCAGCCGATCTCCACCACCCGGCGCGGTGCCGCGGGGTCCCAGCCGAGCAGGTGGAAGAACAGTTGCTCCCATTGCGGGAAATGCCCGCTGACCCAGTCCTCCGTGAACCGCGGCATCGGCTGCTCCTCCCCTGGCTGGATGGGCGCGCCGGAACACCCCGCCCACGGGGAGGGCCCGGCACGACGAAGGTTACGTCCGCCGGGGCGTTTCGTTCCATGCCCGGGGCGGGGAGGGCGCTGTCCGCCGCCCACCGCCCGTCGGCGGCCATGCCGCCCGGACCGCACCGGGGTGGCGCGGCGCCATGGCCTGTGCCGCCGGCAACGCATGCCCCGCCCCCGTCGGGATGCGCGCCCGGCGCGCGGCTGCTACAGCAGGCCGCGGGCAGGCAGGAATGCCCGGGCGCGACCCCGCGACCCGAAGGATCACCACGGCGGAGCGGCACCCGGCGGCGAGCCCCGCCCCTCCGCCGGAGGCCGCGGCGCACGGGAACCCCAGGCCATGCAGAACACCCCCCAGGCACCAGACCGGCGCGGCCCCTTCGACCGGGCCTGGCTGCTGATGATGTTCCCCGCGCTCTTCTGGTCGGGCAACGCCATCGTCGGCCGCGCCGTGGCCGGGGAGGTGCCGCCCATCGCGCTGGCCTTCTGGCGCTGGGTGGTCGGCGCCGCCATCGTGCTGCCCTTCGCCTGGCGCCACCTGCAGGCCGACCTGCCGGCCATGCGGCGGCACTGGCGGGTGATGCTGGCGCTCTCGGTGCTCGGCGTCGCGGTATTCAACACCTGCCTCTACATCGCGGCGCAGACCACCACCGCGCTCAACATCGTCATGCTGCAGACGGCCATGCCGGTGCTGATCGTCCTCGCCTCCTTCCTGATGTTCCGCGAAGGGGTCAGCGCGCGGCAGGGCATCGGCATCGCCGTCTCGCTGGCGGGCGCGCTCGTGCTCATCACCCATGGCGACCCGGCGGTGCTGGCGCGGCTCGCGCTGAACCGCGGCGATGTCTGGATGCTGGCGGGCATCGCCAGCTACGCCGCCTATACCGCCCTGCTGCGCCAGCGTCCCGCCGTGCACGGGCTGAGCTTCGTCGCCGCCACCTTCGTCACCGGCGCGGCGCTGCTGCTGCCCTTCCATGTCGCCGAGACGCTGGCCGGCCGGCCGCTGCCGCTCACCGCGCCCGCCCTGCTGGCGATCCTCTATGTCGCGGTCTTCGCCTCGGTCCTCGCCTATCTCTGCTACAACCGCGTGGTCGCCCTGGTGGGGGCGAACACCGCCGGCCTCGCGGTGCCTCTCGTCCCGGTCTTCGGCACCATCCTCGCCATCCTCCTGCTCGGCGAGCGGCCGCGGGCCTACCACGCCATCGGCATCGGGCTGATCGCGGCGGGCATCTGGCTGGCGCAGCGGCGGGCGCGCCGGGCCTGAGGGCGGGGCGCCGCCCCGCAACCCCGCCAGAAGGGCGCTGCTCCTCCGGGCACCCCGCCAAGGGCCGAAGGGCCCTTCGAACCCCGGGGTCTGCTTGTCGAACCGGAGTGAGTGCATTTCTTACGGATTCTTGGTGTCGGGCCAGGTCGTCGTCAGGAAGCCATCGCCGCCGCCCTGCTGGAGCAGCGCACCCTGACCGCCCTCTACAACACCCGCGGCCGGCCGGAGGGTGCCTCGCTCGATCACCTGCGTGCCGCCCTCGATGCCGCCGTCGCCGCCGCCTATGGGTTTCCGGCCGATATCGCGGAGGAGGAGGCGCTCTCCCGCTTGCTCGCGCTCAACCAGGCACGGGCGGGGCGGGGCTGACCGCCCGCCCTCCCGCGCGGGAGGGGCAGACTCCTGGTTTCCAAAGGCCCTTCGGCCTTTGATGGGTGGCCCGGGAGGGCAAGGCCCTCCTGGCGGGGTCGGCGGTACGGCTGCCGACGGGCGGAGCCCCGTTCTCCTTGCATTTTTTCCTATCTTCTGGTTTCGTTCCGGGTCCCGCTCCCCCAGCCGGACCGCCCCCATGCCCCGCCGTCGCCGCCGCCCCGCCGAGACCATCCCCTCCGAGATCCTCCCGCCGGATTTCCTGCTGCGCCATGACCTGGTGCGCCGGCTGTATCTGGACCCGCTCACCGGCCTGACGCCGCCGCGGCCTTGGGCGCCGCTGACCGATGCGGAATGGGCGGTGCTCGCCCCCATCCTGGCGGCGCAGGGCTGCGGCCTCGGCGGGCCGTCCCGGCCCGGGCGGAAGATGGCGGATGTGCGCGCCCGGCTGGATGCGGTCTTCCGCGCCGTCACCCTGAAGCGGCCGGACAGCCGGGGCGGCGGGCGGGCGCCCTGGTCCGCGCTGCCGGAGGGGTTCGGGAAGGCCGACACCATCTCCCGCACCTATCGCCGCTGGACGAAGGCCGAGCTCTGGATGCGGCTGCTGCGGGAGGCGGCGGCGCCCGGCGCGCCGGCGGCGCTGGCCGGGCTGCTGCACCGGATCTGCTGCGCCTTCCGCCGGGGCGTGCGGATCATGGGGCTGCGGGCCATCGTGCTGGCGCGGCGGCTGCGGCTGCACAGCGCGCTGCCGGCGCCCTCGCAATACCTGCCGGACCCGGATTTGTCCGAAATTTACATGCCGGTCTGTCTGCGCGCGGCAAAATATATGCTGGCGCATCCGCACTGGCGGCCACCGCGGGCCCTGCTGCGGTTGCTGCAGGCGATGCACCGCTTCATGGGCGGCCGCAGCCGGATCTCCCCCTCGCTGGAGCCGGCGTGAGGCGCGGCAGGCGCCGAGGGGAGGGGCAGGGGCCTGCCTGCGGTGACCTTTGCGCCAGATCATGCGTGGCGGGTCGCCGGCGGCGGCAGCATGTGGCTCTTTTGCCGCCACCACGTCGCAGATCCGGAGTCGCACGCCCATGCTGCAGCCGCCGCCCGCCGAGCCGGGCATGATGGAGGAGGAGGTCGACACCCCCGCCCTGATCCTCGACCTGGATGCCTTCGAGGCCAATCTGGACGCCATGGCGGCGCTGCTGGCGCCGACGGGCGTGAAGCTGCGCGCCCATGCCAAGACCCACAAATCGGCGGTGATCGCCCGGCTGCAGATGGCGCGCGGCGCGGTCGGGCAATGCGTGCAGAAGGTGGCGGAGGCGGAGGCGCTGGCCTGGGGTGGCGTGCCGGACATCCTGGTGAGCAACCAGGTGGTGGGGGCGGCCAAGCTCGCGCGCCTGGCCGCCCTGGCCCGCATCGCCGAGGTCGCGGTCTGCGCCGACGACCCGCTGCAGGTGGTGGAGATCGCCGCGGCGGCCGAGGCGGCCGGGGTGCGCATCCCCGTGCTGGTGGAGATCGATTGCGGCGCCTCCCGCTGCGGGGTGGAGCCGGGGCCGGAGGCCGTGGCGCTGGCGGAGCGGATCGCGGCCAGCCCGCATCTGCGCTTCGGCGGGCTGCAGAGCTACCACGGCAGCGCCCAGCACAAGCGGACGCCCGGGGAGCGGGAGGCGGCGATCGCCCATGCCGCCGAGGTCACGCGCCGGACGGTGGAACAGCTTCGCCAGCGGGGCCTCGATTGCCCGATCGTCGGCGGCGGCGGCACCGGCACCTTCGCGCTGGAGGCCGCGAGCGGCGTCTATACCGAGATCCAGGCGGGGTCCTATGCCTTCATGGATGCCGATTATGCGCGGAACGAGGCGCCGCCGCCCTTCCGGCAGAGCCTCTTCGTGCTGAGCACGGTGATGAGCCGGGCGATCCCGGGCGTCGCCGTGCTGGATGCCGGGCACAAGGCGGTGGCGGTGGATTCCGGCCTGCCGCTGGTGCATGGCCGGCCGGGGCTGCGCTACGTCTCCGCCTCGGACGAGCATGGCAAGCTGCTGGTGGAGGACGGGGCGGCGCCGGCCCTGGGCGACAAGCTGCGGCTGGTGCCCGGGCATTGCGACCCGACGGTGGATCGCTACGACTGGTATGTCGGCGTGCGGCAGGGGCGGGTGGAGTGCCTCTGGCCGATCGCGGCGCGCGGGGCGATGGCCTGAGATGGCGCGGCCCGCGTCCTTCCCTGGCGGGGGACGCGGCGGCGCGGCCGGCGATGTCCGAAACCGGCCGCCCTGGCCGGGGCGGCGCTAGGCCATGCCCACCCACCGGGAGGCCGGCACGCCCGCGCGGCGGGCGTCGGGAGGCCAGGGCGCCCGCGGGGCGGGCGCCGGGCGGTGTCAGCTGGGGCGCCGCTTGGCCGCGGCGGCGACCGGCTTGGCCGCGGGTTTGGCAGTGCCGGAGGCCGGGCGCCTGGCCGGCTGGGCGGCGCTACGGCCGCCGCCATCGCCCTGCTCGATCCGGGCGGATTGCCGGGCGGGCTTCACCGAGGTCACGCGCAGCAGGGTGGCGCGCGGTGGCGTGGCCCGGGTCTGCGGTGCGGCGCGGGTCTGCGGCGCGGCGCGGCTGGCGGTGACCGCCGGCTTTGCGGCGGCCCGGGCCGGACGGGCGGCGACGCGCGTGACGGGGCGGGCGGCCTGCGCGCCGGCGACCACGGTCGGCATGCTGCGGCGGGCCACCATCGTCTCGCGCGGGGAGACGCCCATGGTGGCGAAGCCCTGATCGAGCAGCGCCATCATATGACGGTCGCGCTCCCGGCCCGTGCGGCCGCCGAAGACGGCGGCGATCAGCCGCACGCCGTCCCGCTGCACGCTGGCGACCAGGTTGAAGCCGCTGTCATTGACATAGCCGGTCTTGATGCCGTCCGTGCCGTCATATTCCTGCAGCAGGCGGTTGTGGTTCCAGTAGGTCCGGCCGCGGAAGACGAAGTGCGGTGTCGAGAAGTAGGAATAGCGCTCGGGGAAGTCGCGGATCAGCCGCTGGCCCAGCAGCGCCATGTCGCGGGCCGTCGAGACCTGGTCGAAATCCGGCAGGCCGGAGGCGTTGCGGAAAGTGGTGTTGCGCATGCCGAGCGAGCGGGCACGCAGCGTCATCATCTGGGCGAAGCGATCCTCGGAGCCGCCGCCCAGGAACTCGCCCAGCGCGGCGGCGGCGTCGTTCGCGGATTTGGTGACCAGGGCGAGGATCGCTTCCTCGACCGTGATGGTCTGCCCCGCCACCAGGCCGAGCTTGGAAGGCGACATGGAGGCCGCCGAATAGGAGACGCGGATGGGCGAGGAGAGCTCGATCCGGCCGTCGCGCAGGGCCTCGAAGGCCATGTAGACGGTCATCATCTTGGTGAGGGAGGCGGGGTAGCGCCGCTCATCCGGGTTGGCGGCGATGAGCGTGTTGCCGTTCCGGGCATCGACGACGATGGCGGCGTATCGGTCGCTGCCTATCTGTGCGATGGCTGGTGTTGCGATCCCCAATCCACAGGCGAGTGTGAGGGCACTGATGGCCCTTGAGCGCCAGAACGCGCTGGTCCCCGACATAGGCAGCCCCCTGATGCGCGGCACCGCCCCCCCGGCATGCCTGCGAATCCATGACACGATACGGTGCCAGCACCGCGACTGTCCACTGGAATGAAGGAGGAACCTTTATGAAGCAATAACTTGCGTTCGAGAGGTGCAGTGTCCTGTCAGGCTTTCGCCGCTGGCGCGATGCAACGGGGCGCCGTGAGTTTCAAGCCTCGCAATAGTGTGATGAGAGCCGTTTTTGTGCAGCGCAAAAAATTCTTGCCGCTGCATCGGGCAGTCGTCTAAAAGCGGTGATGTTGCAGTGCAGCAAAGCGGCGCACCCAGTGGGGCATCACCCGACCAGCGCCAAACGGAAGTGAGGCGAAGATGGCGGTGCGGAGGAGCAAGGCGATGGCGACGGCAACCGAGGCCAAAGTGGCTGACGTGAAGAAGCTGGTCAACGAGGCGGTGACTGAGACCGCCCCGAAGGCCCGCAAGACCTTTGAGGCGAGCGCCGCCGAGGCGCAGGTGACCGTGGAGAAAACGATGGACCAGGCGACGAAGACGACCGAGGGGCTGTTCAAGGCGGCGGAAGAGGCGGCGGAGTTCTCCCGCGGCAATCTCGAGGCGATGGCGAAGGCGACCCAGGTCTATGTCGCCGGCGTGCAGGACCTCAGCAAGCAGACCTTCGCCATGGTGCAGGGCCTGGCCGACCACACGGTCGCCGGCGCCAAGGCGCTGACCACGGTCAAGAGCCTGAAGGAGGCCGCCGAGATCCAGACCTCCTACACCCGCGCCGCGCTGGAGAAGTCCTTCGCCGAGACCGCGAAGCTGCAGGAAGCCGCGCTGAAGCTGGCCGAGGCGTCCTTCGCGCCGCTCTCCGCCCGCATGACGCTCGCGGTCGAGAAGTTCGGCAAGCCGCTCGCCGCCTGATCAGGCGGTCGCGGAGGCCCCGGCCGCTGCGGCCGGGGCGTGAGTTGACGGGCCCGGACCGGGCCGCCGGCCCCCATTCCGGGGGCGGGGCGGCCCGGCCGGGCCCTTCTCGTTTCCCCGGGCGGCTCTTCCGCTCGTGGCTGCCGGCGCCCATATCCTGCGGCAAGCCTGCGCGTGGCACTTCACCTTGCGACGCGCGCGGCGGTATCCTCCGCGCCGGGACAGGTTTCGGCCGGCCCCGGGATGCCCTTCAGCCAGGCGAGCCCCCTGTCCACCAGGAATACCGATGAGCGACCAAGACAAGCGACCGAACGGAGGGAACACGCCCGGCGACACCACGCCGAATACCGGCGTCGTGGTGAAGACCCGTCCGCGCACCAAGAAGCCGGCGATGTACAAGGTGCTGATGCTCAACGACGACTACACCCCGATGGAGTTCGTCGTGCATGTGCTGGAACGCTTCTTCCAGAAGAACCGGGAGGAGGCGACACGAATCATGCTGCACGTGCATCGTCGCGGGGTCGGCGTCTGCGGCGTCTACACCTATGAGGTCGCCGAGACCAAGGTCACGCAAGTGATGGACTTGGCCCGGCAGAACCAGCATCCTCTCCAGTGCACCATCGAGAAGGAGTAGCCCGGCCGGTCGTTCCGGCTGCGGTGACGCAGGAATGACACCATCGCGGCGCACGATCCTGGAATGATCCCGGCGAGGTCAGGCCGTCACGCGCCGCCCACCCCGCCGAACGGCGGGGATGCCCGAGGGAGCCGGAGCGCCAAGATGTTCAACTGGGGGAACCCCCGCCGTCCCCGGGCGATGACCGGGACGTCGGTTCTCATTGGGAGCGTCTCTAGCATGCTGTCACGCAACCTCGAGCAGACGCTCCATCGCGCCCTCGGCCTCGCGAATGAACGCCGGCACGAATACGCGACACTGGAGCACCTCCTCCTCGCCCTGACCGACGACACCGATGCGGCCACGGTCCTCAGGGCCTGCGGCGTCGACAACGACAAGCTCAAGCGCGACCTGACCGAGTTCCTCGACAAGGACCTCGCTGGCCTCGTCACCGAGCGGGCGGGCGACCCGAAGCCGACCGCCGGCTTCCAGCGCGTGGTCCAGCGCGCCGCCATCCATGTGCAGTCCTCCGGCCGGGACGAGGTGACGGGCGCCAATGTCCTCGTCGCCCTGTTCTCCGAGCGCGAGAGCCATGCCGTCTACTTCCTGCAGCTGCAGGACATGACCCGGCTGGATGCCGTCAACTTCATCTCCCACGGCATCGCCAAGGCCCCCGGCCGGGCGCAGAGCCGCCCCGTCCAGGGCACGCCCACCAGCACCCCGAACGAGGAGCAGGAGAAGGAGGAGAAGCCGGCGCGCGGCCGCGGCCAGGACGCCCTCTCCAACTACTGCGTCAACCTCAACAAGAAGGCGCAGCAGGGCAAGATCGACCCGCTCATCGGCCGCGACAGCGAGATCGAGCGGACCATCCAGATCCTCTGCCGCCGCACCAAGAACAACCCGCTCTATGTCGGCGATCCCGGCGTCGGCAAGACCGCCATCGCGGAGGGCCTGGCCAAGCGCATCATCGAGGGCGACGTGCCCGAGGTGCTGGGCAAGTCCACCATCTTCGCGCTCGACATGGGCAGCCTGCTCGCCGGCACCCGCTACCGCGGCGATTTCGAGGAGCGGCTGAAGGCCGTGGTGAACGAGCTGGAGCAGCAGCCCGGCTCCATCCTCTTCATCGACGAGATCCATACGGTGATCGGCGCGGGCGCGACCAGCGGCGGCGCCATGGACGCCTCCAACCTGCTGAAGCCGGCGCTGGCCCAGGGCACGCTGCGCTGCATCGGCAGCACTACCTACAAGGAATACCGCAACTACTTCGAGAAGGACCGGGCGCTCGTCCGGCGCTTCCAGAAGATCGACGTGAACGAGCCCAACCTCGAGGACGCGGTCAAGATCCTGCAGGGGCTGAAGACCAACTACGAGAAGCACCACAAGGTCCGCTACACGCCGGAAGCGATCCGCGCCGCCGTCGAGCTCTCGGCCAAGTACATCCATGACCGGAAGCTGCCGGACAAGGCGATCGACGTGATCGACGAGGTCGGCGCCTCCCGCATGCTGCTGCCGGAGAACAAGCGGCGGAAGACCGTCACGCTGAAGGATGTCGAGGAGATCGTGGCGAAGATCGCCCGCATCCCCCCGAAGACCGTCAGCAACGACGACAAGGAGACGCTGAAGACCCTCGAGCGCGACCTGAAGGCCATGGTCTTCGGGCAGGACCGGGCGATCGAGGCGCTCTCGGCGGCGATCAAGCTCTCCCGCGCCGGGCTGCGCGACCCGGAGAAGCCGATCGGCAACTACCTGTTCTCCGGCCCGACCGGCGTCGGCAAGACCGAGGTGGCGAAGCAGCTCGCCAAGACGCTCGGCATCGAGCTGATCCGCTTCGACATGTCGGAATACATGGAGCGGCACTCGGTCTCCCGGCTGATCGGCGCGCCGCCGGGCTATGTCGGCTTCGACCAGGGCGGGTTGCTGACGGACGCCATCGACCAGCACCCGCATGCGGTGCTGCTGCTCGATGAGATCGAGAAGGCGCACCAGGACCTGTACAACATCCTGCTGCAGGTCATGGACCACGGGAAGCTGACCGACCACAACGGCAAGACCGTCGATTTCCGCAACGTCATCCTGATCATGACGACGAATGCGGGCGCGGCGGACATGGCGAAGCCGGCGATCGGCTTCGGCAGCCCGGTTCGCGTCGGCGAGGATACCGAGGCGATCCAGCGCATGTTCACGCCGGAATTCCGCAACCGGCTGGACGCGGTGGTGCCCTTCTCCGGCCTGACGCCGGAGATCGTCGGCCGGGTGGTCGAGAAATTCGTCATGCAGCTCGAGGCGCAGCTCGCCGACCGCAACGTGACGATCGAGCTTTCCTCCGCCGCCAAGGAGTGGCTGGCGGAGAAGGGCTTCGACCCGCTCTACGGCGCGCGGCCGCTGGCCCGCGTGATCCAGGAGAACGTCAAGAAGCCGCTGGCCGAGGAGCTGCTCTTCGGCAAGCTGGTGAAGGGCGGCGCGGTGAAGGTGAACCTGAAGGATGGCGAGCTGGCCTTCGAGTATGTCGAGGCCGCGCCGCCCGCCCTGCCCAGGCCCGAGGAGGGCGATGGCGAGGCGGAGAAGGAGCCGGAGGTGGCCGAGTAAGCGGCCATCCGGCATGGTGTTGCGGGCGGGCGCGGGGGCATCCCCCGCGCCCGTTCCGTTTCAGGGGAGAGACGCATGAGCGCGATCAAGGAATGGGACGCCTACAACGCCGCGGCGCGGGAACAGGGGAAGGCGCTGAACGCGCTGCACCCCGAACTGGTCAAGGGCTTCGGCGCCCTGAACCGCGGTGCCGCCACCACGAAGCACCTGGATGCGAAGACCCGGGAGCTCATCTCGCTCGCGGTTGCCGTCACCACGCGCTGCGACGGCTGCATCGATGCGCATGTGCGCAAGGCGAAGCATGCCGGCGCGACGAAGGAGGAGATGGCCGAGGCGCTCGGCGTGGCGATTGCGCTCAATGCCGGCGCCGCCTTCACCTATGCGCTGCATGTGCTGGATGCGGCAGGCGAGGACTGACGCCGTCCCGCATTGATGCTGCCGCAGTGATGCGGCCCTGGGCGCCGGCGCCACCTGCGGCGGCCTGGCTGCGCGGCCTGCGCCGCGGGCCGCGGGCGCGGCCTGAGCCGTCGCCCATGCCGCCTGCAGGTCAGGAATTGCGCCGGTCGGCAAGGGATCCGGGCCGGTTCAGGCCCGGTGCTGGCCCGGTGGAAGGGCAGGGGGCGAAGCCCCCCGCCATCACGAAGCCTTCCTGCTCCGGGGTCTCGATTGCCCCCGGCCGCGCGGCACGGACCATCGCAATGGCCTGGCCGGGGGCGATGCCGGCCTCCAGCAGCAGGCAGGCCGCGACTGTCCCGCTGCGCCCGAGGCCGGCGGCGCAATGCACCGCGACATGGCCGCCCGCCGCCCATACCGACCGCAGGGCCGCGGCGATGCCGGGCCAGGCCGCCCGTGCCGCCACGCCCGGCGGCCGCATGTCGGGGATCGGCAGGCGGTGCCAGGCAAGCCCGGCGCCAGCCGCCGCCCCGGGCAGGCCGGGCGGGAGTTCCGCTTCCTCCAGCAGGGTCAGCAGGTGGGTGGCGCCCCAGACGCGGATGGCGGCGAGGTCCCCCGCCAGCGTGCCGCCGCGGCGGCCGGGACAATGGGTGATGCCGAGCAGGCCGCCGCCCGGCAGCGGCAGCGCATCGATCCTCACGCCGCGGTCGGTGCCGCCAGGCTCAGCATGAGGCTGCCGAGCCCGCCTTCCTGCACCGCCGCGGCCGCGTCGGGCAGGCTGAACCAGCGGCGCTCGCGTTGCCCTTTCTCGGGCCAGTCCTCCAGCAGTTGCTCGACCTCGAGCGCGAAGACCTCGACCTCGCAGGTCACGCTGGCACCGTCGCGCAGGCGCTTGGCATAGGCGTAGCGGCCGATCGGGGCCGAGGCGACGCGGCCGCGGATCCCCGCCTCCTCATAGGCTTCCTGGGCGGCCTGGTCGGCAGGGCTGTGCCGCTTCTCCACCCAGCCCTTCGGCACGACCCAGCGCCGGGTCTCCCGGCTGGTCACCAGCAGCACGAACAGGTCATCGCCCCGGCGGGAGAGGGGAAGGGCGGCGCATTGCCGGCGGCGGGCGGTGCTGGTTCGGCGCGACATCGTTTGACCGAGGCTACGCATGCGTGAGGTCGGACATCTACGGATAACTTGCCTGTACGTTGCTCCCGTGGCGAGAATTGATGATGCGGACGCGCAATTTCCAGGGTCGCCGGGGTATCAACCGATCACGCTGCCATCCTTCCGCACGATCGCGATGATGGAGGGGCGGGGCGGCGCCCCCTCACGAAAGTCGGGCCAGCGGGTGGTCGGGCGGTCGAAGGTGCTGCCCGTGTCCTCCCCCGGATGCTGGATGGCGAGGAAGAGGGTCCGCTCATCCGGCGTGAAGCACGGCCCGCAGACCTCCGCCCCGGCCGGCGCCTGGTAGAAGAGGCGGGTCAGGGCGCGGCCCGGCCCCACCGTGTCGGCGGCATAGAGGCCATCCGCAACGCCGGAGGTGATCGGGGCGCCATCGGTCGCGATCCAGATGCGCCCCTTGCTGTCGAAGGCGCAGTTGTCGGGGCAGGAGAGCCAGCCCTCGTTGCTCAGCGCCCGGTGGTACTGGGTGCCCGGGTCGATCCCCGGCTTGCCGGCGGCGAGGAAAATGCCCCAGCGCGCCTCCTCCGCGGCATGGTCCACGCGGCCGGTCCCGGCGCCGGGCGGGATGATCTCGACGATATGGCCGTGGATGTTCGCCGGGCGCGGATTGGCCGCGTTCACCTGCTCCGCCTTGCGGCTGCCGTTGTTGGTCAGCATGACATAGACGCGGCCGGTCACCGGGTTGGCCTCGACATCCTCCGGCCGGTCCATCGGCGTCGCGCCCAGCAGGTCGGCGGCGCGGCGCGCCTCGATCAGCACCTCGGCCTGGGAGGCGAAGCCGTTCGCCTCGGTCAGCGGGCCCTGGCCATGCACCAGCGGCAGCCAGCGCATGGTCCCGTTCGCCTCGAACCGCGCGACATGGAGCGTGCCCGCATCCAGCAGGTCGCGGTTGGCCGCGGGGTCGCCTGGGGTCCAGGGCCGGGCGGTGACGAATTTATAGACGTATTCGAAGCGCTCATCGTCACCCGAATAGAAGACGACGCGGCCATCGGCGCTGATGGCATGCGTCGCGCCCTCATGCTTGAAGCGGCCAAGGGCGGTGCGCTTCACCGGGACGCTCTGCGGGTCATAGGGGTCGAACTCCACCACCCAGCCGAAGCGGTTCGGCTCGTTCGGCGTGCGGTCGAGGTCGAAACGCGGCTCGTGGCGGCCCCAGCCATAGACCGGATCCTTCAGGATGCCGTAGCGCCGGTAGGCCGCGGCCTGCGGGCCGGCGGTCGCCGCCTCCCCGCCGAAATAGAGGTTGAAATTCTCCTCGGCGGTCAGGACGGTGCCCCAGGGGGTATTGCCGCCGGCGCAGTTGTTGAGGGTGCCGCGCACCCGCGTGCCGGCCGGGTCCTCCTCCGTCCGCAGCCGCGGATGTCCGGCGGCGGGGCCGCTGATGCGCATCGGCGTCTCCGCTGTGATGCGGCGGTTCCAGCGGCTGTCCCTCACATAGGACCAGCGGCCGCCTTCTTTCCTGAGTTCGACCACCGAGAGGCCATGCGCCGCGCGCTCGACCGCTGCCTGTCCGGCGGTGACGCGCGCCCGTGCCTCCCGCCCGCTGCCGAGGCCCGGAAACATCAGGTTGGTGTTGGTATATTCGTGGTTCACCACCAGCAGGCCGCGATCCGAGGCGCGGGATCCTTGCGGCAGGGGGAAGAAGTCGAGGTAGTCGTTATTGTAGCCGAATTGCCGGGCCTGGGCCTCCGGCGTCTGGCGGTGCGGGTCGTGCTCCGGCGCATCGGCCAGGATCGGGTCGCCCCAGCGGATCACCAGCTGGATCTCATGCCCTTCCGCGACCGCGTCGCGCTGGGCGAGTTGGTGGCGCAGCTCGGGGAAGGTGAGGCTGGAGGGGCCGCCATTCGGGGTGTTGCCCGTATCCTGCGCCGCGGCCGGCAGGGCCGGCAGCAGGGCCGCGGCCGTGCCGCCGAGCAGGCCGCGGCGCGAGAGGCGCTCCGCGATCAGCGCCCCGATCGGCCGGCGCGGATCGGGGTTGCTGCCGATATCCTCGATCTCGACGGGCGGGTTGCTGCGGTCGCGCTCTTGCATGGTGTTCCCGGAGGTTGGCGGCCTGGATGCGGCGCGACTCAAGCGGCTGCCGCCGGCCAAGTCCAGCGACCGTACCGTGACACCGCCCGGCGCGCCGTCCCCTGGCGGCAGCGCTGGACAGCCTGCCTGGCTCGGGATGGAATCGCGGCGGTTGCGCCGGCTGGCCCGCTTTCTCGGACCATGCCACCAGGCCGGACCCTCGCCCGGCCCAGCGGGTCCTGGCGCGCAAGGGGGGGGAGAGCGGCGAATGCCGGATGACCTGAATCGGACGTCGGACGGGCGCCAGACCGTGGCGCTGATCGAGCGCAGCATCGCCCTGCTGCTGGTCCTCGGCCTGCTCCTCGGCGTGCTGGCGATCCTGCGGCCCTTCACCACCGCCATCCTGTTCGGCGGGGCGCTGGCCATCGCCGCCTGGCCGCTGCGCCAGGCGCTGGTGCGGCATGGCCTTCGCCGCGGCCTGGCGGCGACGCTGCTGTTGCTGCTCGCCATCCTCCTCGTCGCGCTGCCCGTCCTGGCCCTGGCACCCGGCCTCGCGGATCAGCTCGGGCACGGGGCGGCGCAGCTGCATGCCTATTTCGCCGCCGCGCCGGAGCGCCCGGCCTGGCTGGCGCGCCTGCCGGCCATCGGGGAAAGGGCCGGCAGCTTCTGGGACGAGGCGGTGCGCGCCGGCGGCGATCTCGGCATCCTGCTCGCGCCCTATTCCGCGACGCTGCGCCAGGCCGTCCTCGGCGTTGCCGGGGCGCTGGCCGACAGCGCCGTGCAGGTCATCCTCTCCCTGGTCGTCGCCACCATGCTCTGGAGCCAGGGAGAGGCGCTGGCCGCGGCGCTGCGCGAGATCTTCCGCAATCTCGGCGGTGCCGCCGCGGAACGCGCGCTGGAGGTCGCGGCCGGAGCGGTGCGCGGGGTCGGCTATGGCGTGGTGGGGACGGCGGTGGTGCAGGCGGTGCTGCTCGGCCTCGGCCTTGCCATCGCCGGCGTGCCCGGTGCGGCGATGCTGGGCTTCGTCGCGCTGCTGCTCGCCATCAGCCAGATCGGCGCGCCGCTGCTGATCCTGATCTGGGGCGGGGCGGCCCTCCGGCTGTTCCAGCAGGACCAGCCGGTCTGGGGCGCCTTCGTCATCGGCCTCGGCCTCTTCGTCGGCACCATCGACAATGTCCTGAAGCCCTGGCTGATCGGCTTCGGCGTCCGCATGCCGATGTCGTTGATCATCCTGGGCGTCTTCGGTGGCTTCCTGGCCTTCGGCTTCCTCGGGCTGTTCATCGGCCCGGCGGTGATGGCGGTGGCGACGACGCTGCTGCAGGCCTGGCGGGAGGCGGCGCGGCGCGACGCCTGAGCGGCAGGGACGGGCCGCCGCGCCGGGCTTCCCGACGGGACGGAGCCGCGCCATCCTGCCGCCAACCCAGGAGGACCCCGCCCATGGCAGCGCAGCCGCAGCCCTTCACGCTGGCCGTGCCCGACCCGGCGCTCGCCGACCTGACCGAGCGCCTGGTGCGCACCCGCTTGCCGGACCAGGCGCCGATTCCCGCAGGTGGCGACCCCTGGGCCTATGGCACCAATGCCGCCTATCTCGCCGACCTCATCGCCTATTGGTGGGACGGCTTCGACTGGCGGCGCCAGGAAGCGGCGCTGAACGCCTTTCCCCAATACAAGGTGCCGCTGCACGGCATCGACCTGCATTTCCTGCATGTGCCGGGCAAGGGGCCGAACCCCACGCCGCTGCTGCTGATGCATGGCTGGCCCGGCTCGGTCTTCGAGTTCCTCGACATCATCCCGCGCCTGACCGACCCGGCCGCCTTCGGTGGCGATCCGGCGGATGCCTTCACCGTCATCGCGCCCTCGCTGCCAGGCTACGGGCTGTCCTTCGCGCCCGGCCAGAAGCGCTTCGGCATCCAGGACATCGCGGATTGCCTCGCCGCGCTGATGACCGAGGTGCTGGGCTACCGGCGCTTCGCCGCGCAGGGCGGCGACTGGGGCGGGTTCACCGCCTCCTGCCTCGGCGCCACGCATCCCGAAAAGCTGCTCGGCATCCACATCAACCTGCTGGCCATCCGGCGCGACCCGGCGCTGGCCCAGAGCGACGACCCGGCGGAGGCGCGCTACCGCGCCGAGCTGGAGCATTTCCTCAAGGAGAATACCGGCTACCAGTGGATCCAGGGCACGCGGCCGCAGACGCTGGCCGCCGCGCTGACCGACAGCCCGGCCGGCCTCGCCGCCTGGATCGCCGAGAAATTCCACGCCTGGACCGACCATGACGGCCGGATCGAGAGTGCGGTGGACCGCGACCGGATGCTGGCGAACATCTCCCTCTACTGGTTCACCGGCTGCATCGGCGCCTCCTTCTGGCCCTACTATGCGCGGATGCACGGGCCCTGGCCGATCCCGGAGGGGAAGACGGTGGACGTGCCGACCGGCTACGCGCAATTCCCGCGCGAGATCCTGCGGCCGCCGCGCAGCCTCGCGGCGCGGACCTACACGGATATTCGGCGCTGGACCGAGATGGGGAAGGGCGGGCATTTCGCGGCGCTGGAGCAGCCCGCGGCGCTGGCCGGGGAGGTCGCCGCCTTCTTCCGCGCGCTGCGGGAGGACAAGGCATGAGGGCCGTCGGCTTCACGCGGAAGGCGCTGCCGATCGAGGATCCCCACGCGCTCGAGGATCTGGTCCTGCCCGATCCCGGCCCGCCGCAAGGGCACGACCTGCTGGTGCGGGTCCAGGCCGTCTCGGTCAATCCGCGCGACATGAAGAGCCGCATGAGCTTCGAGGCCGCGCCGGAGAAGCCGGTGGTGCTGGGCTATGACGCGAGCGGCGTGGTGGCGGCGGTGGGGCCGGACTGCACCCTGTTCCGCCCGGGCGATGCGGTGATCTATGCCGGCGTGCTCGACCGCCAGGGCTCGAATGCCGAGCTGCAGCTGGTCGATGAGCGGATCGTCGGCCGCAAGCCGGCGAGCCTCGACCACGCCGCCGCGGCCTCCCTGCCGCTGACGGCGCTGACCGCCTGGGAGATGCTGTTCGACCGCCTGCGCATCCCGCGCGATGCGGAGGGCGCCGGCCATGTGCTGCTGGTAATCGGCGGGGCGGGCGGCGTGCCCTCCATCGCCATTCAGCTCGCCCGCGTGCTGACGCAGGTGACGGTGGTGGCGACGGCGTCGCGGCCCGAGAGCGCGGCCTGGGTGCGGCAATGCGGCGCGCATCACGTGGTGGACCACAGCCGGCCGCTGCCGCCGCAGATGGAGGCGCTGGAGGCCGGGCCCTGCCCCTGGATCTTCTCCACCCACACGGATGCCGCCCGCTGGGCGGAGATGGCGATGATCCTGGCGCCGCAGGGCAGCATCGGCCTGATCGACGACCCGGAGCCGCTCGACCTGCGGCTGCTGAAGTTCAAGAGCGCGGCGGTGCACTGGGAGGCGATGTTCACCCGGCCGATGTTCCGCACGAAGGACATGGTCCGCCAGCACGAGATCCTGGACGAGGTCGCGGCGCTGGTCGATGCGGGCAGGCTGCGGCCGACCAGCGCGCGGAATGTCGGCCCGATCAACGCGGCCAATCTGCGCCGCGCGCATGCGGCGATCGAATCCGGCCGGGCGGTCGGCAAGATCGTGCTGGCGGGGTTCGGGGGATAGGGGCCGCCGGAACCCCGGGCTACCCGGCCATCGCCGCGGCCGGGGCGGAGGCCAGCGTGATGGTGAACTCCGCCCCCTCCGCGGCATTCCGTGCCGTGATGCTGCCGCCCATGGACCGGATGAGGCCGTGGCAGATCGAGAGGCCGAGGCCCATGCCCTTCTCCGGCCCCTTGGTGGTGACGAAGGGCTCGAAGAGCCGTGCCAGCACCTCCGGCGCGATGCCGCCGCCGCTATCCCCCACCCGCAGCCGGACCAGCCCGTCCTCCGACAGGGCCTCGGCTGCCAGCGTGATCCGCCGCGGCGCGCCCGGCGGCAGGCGTTCCAGGGCATGGCAGGCATTCAGCAGCAGGTTCACCAGCACCTGCTCCAGCGCCACCAACTGCCCCATCGCGGTCGGGGGCGGATCGCCAAGCGCCTGCGTCACCTCCACGGCAGCCTGCCGCAGCGCCCCGCCGACCAGGGCAAGCGCGCCCTGCACCGCCCTCTCCAGCGCGACCGGCTCGGGCGGCAGGCCACCCGGCGTGCCGCGCGCGAAATGCCGCAGATGCTCGATGATCTGCCCCGCGCGGCCGGCCTGGTCGATGATGCGCCGGGCCCGCTGGCGCGCGCTGTCCAGCCGGCCGTTCTCCAGCGCCCGGTCCAGGTTCTCCGCGGCCATGGAGAGGATCGCCAGCGGCTGCTTCAGCTCATGCGCCAGGCCGGTCGCCATCTCGCCCAGGGAGGTGAGCCGCCCCGCCGCGGCCATCCGGGCATTCGCCTCCCGCTCGGCGGTCAGGTCGGAGACATGGCCGACGATCTCGGCGGCGCCGTCGGGCCGCCGCTCCAGCAGCATGGCCACGGTGCGCAGCCATCGCCAGGACCCGTCCGGCTGGCGGAAGCGGTCCTCCCGCGTCGCGGTGCCCTCCTCGGCGACCCGGCGGAGGAAGCCGCCGAACCCGCCCCCCTCCGGCGCCAGCCGCTCCCGCCAGGCGGCCAGTTCCTGCAGCTCGGCGGCCGGCCAGCCGGTGACCGCCTCGATATTGCCGCCGATATAGCGGTAGCGGTCGGGCCGGTCGGGCGCGATCTCGGCCTGGAAGGTCACCGTGGGCAGGCCGCCGAGCAGCCGCTGCGTCTCCGCCCGGCTGGCGCGCAGCGCCAGCGCCTCGCGCTCCGCCGCCTCGCGCAGCAGCTCGGCCTGCTGCACCGCCTCCTGCTTCCGGCCGATCGCCTGGCTGAAGCCGAATACCAGCGCCAGGGTGAGCAGGGTGCTGGCGGCCACGCCGCCGATGCCGATGCCGAGTTCCAGCGCGCGCCGGCGCGCCGGCGCCAGCACGGCTTCCATCGGCTGCGAGATCTCGACCGCGACCAAGCCGGGCACGGCCACGCCGAAGCTGGCGACCGCCGGGATGCCGGCGCTGTCGGGGCCCTGCCGGGTGCCGCTGTCGAGCTGCGGCAGGAAGTCCCGGAACAGCCAGGCCCGCGGGTGCGCCAGGCCGACACCCTCCGGCCCGCCGCCGGATGTCGCCAGCAAGGTGCCATCGAGCGCGAAGAAGCGCACCGTCACCCCGAAGGCCTCCGCCATGCGCTGGCCGATGGCGGAGAGGTAGCCCGGGTTCAGCAGGGCCAGCACCGCGCCCTGCATGCTCCCCTCAGGGCCCGTGAGCGGACGGGCCAGGGGGATCGTCCAGCGCCGGGCCTCCTGCACGCTGCGGCCGGGCTCGCCGAGGAAACGCCCGGCCTCCGGCGCACCGACCACGAGGCGCGTTCCCCCCCCGGTGATGCGCCGGAGCCAGGGCCGGTCCGCCAGCTCCGTGCCGACCAGGCTCGGCACGCTCGAGAATTGCACCCGCCCGAGGCTGTCGGTGACCAGCAGGGCGCGCAGATGCGGCAATTCGCGCAGGCGCAGGCCGATCCTGCCGGCATCCCAGGGCGCCCCGCCCTCCGCCGGGCCCGAGGCCATGTCGAGCAGGACGAGGTCCGTCGTCTCCAGCGCGCGGCTCAACTGGTCGGTCAGGCCCGCGGCCACGGCCGCGACCACGCGGCGGCTCTCCACGATGGAATCCCGCTGGCCACGTTCCGCGAGGATCAGATAGAGGGCGAGGAACGCGGCGGACAGCGCGATGGCGAGTCCGAGGATGGCGGCCCGGCCACGCCAGATGCGCCAGGGCCGAGAGGTTGGAGAGCGGAACGTGGCCAGGGTTCGGGGGCGCAGGGGAGCCATCTGGGGCGCATGGTTAGCGGCAATACTCGCCTGTTGCGAGATGCCGGTTGAGGCCCAGGCTCAGACCCAGCCCCAGCCCACGAGTCGGGCGGAGGCGGTGCGGGCGCGTGGCGAGCTGCGGGTCTGCATCTGGCCCGATTACTTCGCCATCACCTGGCGCAACCCGCGCAATGACGAGCTGGCCGGGATCGATATCGACCTGGCGCGCGACCTCGCGCGGCGGCTCGGCGTGCGGCCGGTCTTCGTCGAGACCAATTTCCGCGACTTCATGGGCCGGCTGGAGCAGGGGACCTGCGACGTCGCCATGTTCGGCATCGGCATGACGCCGCAGCGCGCGGCGCGGGTCGAGTTCGCCCGGCCCTATCTGAGCAGCGCCGTCTATGCCGTGACGACGCGGGACAACCCGGTGATCACGCGCTGGGAGGATATCGACCAGCCCGGCAATTCCGTGGCCGTCGCCGCCGGCACCTATATGGAACCGCTGATGCGCCAGACCCTGCGGCACGCGACGCTGGTCAGCCTGGCGCCGCCGCAGACGCGGGAGGCCGAGCTGCAGAGCGGGCGGGTGGACGTCTTCATGTCCGACTTCCCCTATACGCGGCGCATGGTCATGACCCAGGAATGGGTGCGGATCATCGAGCCGCCGCAGGGCTTCGGCGAGACCCGCTACGCCCATGCGGTGGCGAAGGGCGATCCGGCCTGGCTTGCGGTGGTGGACGGTTTCGTGGCCGCCGCGCGGGAGGACGGCACGCTGGCGCGGGCCGCGGAGCGGAACGGGCTGACGCCGATCCTGCTGCGATAGAGCCGGTCACGGGACGGGCCGGAAGGCCCGGGGGCGCGGCGCCGCGCGCCCGGACGGCGATGCAGGGCTTCCGCACCTGCCCGGTCCGGCGCCAGGATGCCCCGGAGCCAGGGCCTGCGGCGCCTCGGGACGACAAGTGGCGCGGCCGGCGCGCCGGGGAGGGATGATGCTCGGAGACAGCGCGGTGCAGGCCGCATCCGACCTGATCTGGTCAACCTGGCAGGCCGGGGCGCGCATCCCGGCCTTGCCGGAGGCGCTGCGGCCCGCGAGCCGGGCCGAGGGCTATGCCATCCAGGCGAGGCTGGAGGCGCGCAGCGCGCGGCCGCTCTTTGGCTGGAAGATCGCCGCCACCAGCAAGGCCGGCCAGACGCATATCGGCGTCGATGGGCCGCTGGCCGGGCGGATCCTGGCGGAGATGGTGGTGCCGGAAGGCAGCGCGCTGAGCCTCTCCGACAACGCCATGCGGGTCGCCGAGCCGGAATTCGTCTTCCGCATGGGCCGCGACCTGCCGCCGCGCGCGGCGGAATACGGCCAGGCGGAGGTGATGGCGGCGGTCGCCGCGCTGCATCTCGGCATCGAGGTGCCGGACAGCCGCTTCGCCGATTTCGTCACCGCCGGCGGGCCGCAGCTGATCGCCGACAATGCCTGCGCCCACCGTTTCGTGCTGGGGCCGGAGGCGCCGGCCGACTGGCGCGAGATCGACCTCGCGGCGCATCGCGTCCACTGCACCGTCGCCCCGCGCTATGAGCGGGAAGGGATCGGGGCCAATGTGCTGGGCGACCCGCGGATCGCGCTGACCTGGCTGGCCAACGAGCTCTCCCGCCACGGGGTCGCGCTGCGCGCGGGGCAGTGCGTCACCACCGGCACATGCGCCGTGCCGCTGGAACTCGCGCCGGGCGACGCGGTGACCGCCGATTTCGGCCGGCTTGGCAGCCTGTCGCTCCGCTTCGTATCCTGACAGCGGAAGCCCAGGATCCGCCGCGATGACCGATGCCCACGCCGATGCCGACACCTTCGACTATGTCATCGTGGGGTCCGGCGCCGCCGGCTCGGTCCTCGCCAACCGGCTGAGCGCCGACCCGAACGTCACCGTCTGCGTGCTGGAGGCCGGGCCGCCCGACCGCAACCCCTACATCCATATCCCGGCCGGCTTCATCAAGACGCTGGCCGACCCCTCCGTCACCTGGCAGTTCAAGACCGAGCCGCTGGAGATGACCGGCGGGCGGCGGATCAGCACGGTGCAGGGGCGGACCCTCGGCGGCTCCTCCTCGGTCAACGGCATGATCTACAACCGCGGCCAGCCGGCGGATCTCGACAACTGGGCGCAGCGCGGCAATCGCGGCTGGGGCTATGCCGATTGCCTGCCTTATTACCGCCGCAGCGAGAACCGCATCGGCGCCTCGGATGACAGCCGCGGCCGCAACGAGGACGGCATCCCGGTGACCGACATGGACTGGATCCATCCGGTCTCGGAAGCCTTCATCCAGGGCTGCCTCGGCCTCGGGATTCCCCGCGCCCAGGACTATAATTGCGGCAACCAGGCCGGCGTCGGCTATTTCCAGCGGGCGATCCGCAAGGGCCGGCGCGTCTCTGCCGCGCGCGCCTTCCTGAAGCCGGCGCTGGCGCGGAAGAATCTCGAGGTGCGCACCAATGCCCGCGCCAGCCGCATCCTGTTCGAGGGCAGGCGCGCCGTCGGCATCCGCTACCTGAGCGCGCCCGAGGCGCCGCCGCAGGAGGTGCGGGCGCGGCGGGAGGTGATCCTCTCGGCCGGCACGGTGAACACGGCGCGGCTGCTGCAGGTCTCGGGCGTCGGCCCGGCCGATCTGCTGGGCCGTATCGGCGTGCCGGTGGTGCACGAACTGCGGGGCGTCGGTGCCAATTTCCGCGACCACTACGCCTCCCGCTTCGTCATGCGCGCGAAGCCGGGCGTGGAGACGCTGAACGAGCTTGCGCGCGGCCTCAAGCTCGGCGTGCAGATCGCCCGCTGGGCCATGGGCAAGCCGAGCATCCTGGCGACCGCGCCGAGCCATGTGCATGTCTTCTGGAAGAGCTTCGAGGGGCTGGACGAGCCCGACCTGCAATGCGTCTTCACGCCGGGGAGCTATGCCGAGGGCAAGGTCTATGTGCTGGACGACTATCCCGGCGTGACCGCCGGCGCCTGGCAGCACCGGCCGGAAAGCCATGGCTGGGTGCGGGCGCGCAGCGCCAGCGTCTTCGAGGATCCCGAGATCAACCCGAACTACCTCTCCGACCCGATGGACATCCGCGTCCATCTCGGCGGCATGCGGTTGCTGCGGCGGATGCTGGGGACCCCGGAACTCGCGCGCTATGTCGAGGCGGAGACGCTGCCCGGGCCGCAGGTGCAGAGCGAGGACGAGTTGCTGGACTTCGCCAAGAGGAACGGCAGCACAACCTACCACCTGATCGGCACGGCCCGGATGGGGCCGGAGACGGACCCGAGCGCGGTGGTGAACGACCGGCTGCTGGTGCACGGCATGCAGGGGCTGCGGGTGGTGGATGCCTCCATCATGCCCAGCATGCCCTCGGCGAATACCTATGCGACGACGCTGATGATCGCGGAGAAGGCGGCCGACTTCATCCGCGGGCGGGAGGCGATCGCCGAGGCAGCCTGATACCCGCCGCGGAAAGTCCTGACTTGCCGCGGCAAATATCGCGCGCAGGGTTGGCGGGACGGCTGCGCGCCCAACAGAAGAGTCACGCCGGCCGCACGGCCGCCGACCCTGGGTCGGATCCGTGCGGACGGCCTGAGCCCCGGAGGCGCCCGCCCGGCCTCCGGCGCGGCGCCGCCCCGCGGGCTCAGCCCGGGAAGAAGCGGTTCGCCGGGCGCGGCAGGCCGAGATGCTCGCGCAGCGTCCGGCCCTCATACTCGCGCCGGAAGAGGCCGCGCCGCTGCAACTCCGGCACCACGCGGTCGACGAAGGCCTCCAGCCCGCCGGGCAGGTAGGGGAACATGACGTTGAAGCCGTCGCAGGCCTCCGTCTCCAGCCACTCCTGCATCTGGTCGGCGATCATCGCCGGCGTGCCCACCATGGCGAGGCCGCCATAGCCGCCGAGCCGCTGCGCGAGCTGGCGCACGGTCAGCCCCTCCCGCCGCGCCAGGCGGATGGCGCGCTCGCGCCCGCTCTTGCTCTGGTTGGTCTCCGGCACCTCGGGCAGCGGTCCGTCCGGGTCGAAGCGCGAGGCATCCACGCCGAGGGCGACGGAGAGCGAGGCGATGGCGCTTTCATAATGCACCAGGCTGTCGAGCCTCGCGCGGATCGCCTGCGCCTCCTCCAGCGTCTCGCCTACCACCACGAAGCAGCCGGGCAGGATCTTCAGGTGCTCGCGGTTCCGCCCGAGCCGATCCATCCGGCCCTTGACATCGGCATAGAAGGCGCGCGCTTCCTCGATGGTGGCGGAGGCGCCGAAGACCGCTTCCGCCGTCTCGGCCGCGATCTGCCGCCCCGCCTCCGAGGCGCCGGCCTGCACGATGACGGGCCAGCCCTGGATGGGGCGGGCGATGTTCAGCGGGCCGCGGACCGAAAGCTCCTCGCCCTTGTGCCCCAGCACATGCATCCGCGCGGGGTCCCAGAAGAGACCGCTCTCGACGTCACGGATGAAGGCATCGTCGGCGAAGCTGTCCCAGAGGCCGGTGACGACCTCGAAGAACTCCCGCGCGCGCTTGTAGCGCTCGCCATGCGCCATGTGCTCGTCCTGGCCGAAATTCAGCGCGGCATCGGGATTCGCCGTGGTCACCAGATTCCAACCGGCGCGGCCGCCGCTGATATGGTCCAGCGAGGCGAATTTCCGCGCGACATGCCAGGCATCGTTGTAGGTGGTGCTGGCCGTCGCGATCAGCCCGATGCGCTCCGTCACCATGGCGAGCGCCGAGAGCAGCGTCAGTGGCTCGAAGGAGGTGACGGTGTGGCTGCGCTTCAGCGCCTCCACCGGCATGTTCAGGACAGCGTAGTGGTCGGCCATGAAGAAGGCATCGAATTTGCCTTCCTCCAGCTTGCGGATCAGCCGGGCATAGGCGTTCAGGTTGAAATTGGCGTCCGGCCAGGCGCCCGGGTAGCGCCAGGCGCCGGTATGGATGCTGATGGGGCGCATGAAGGCGCCCAGGTGCAGTTGCTTCGCGGGCATGAGGTCGTCTCCGCCTTTGGCGGAAGCCTAGCGCAGCGGAGGGGAAGCAGGGCAGCGCCGCCTGCGAATGATTCCCATGCACCGGGCCGATGGGGAGGCGGGAAGCCTCCCCATCCGCGGGGGCCGCCGCTCAGGCCGAGGGCTTCGACCCGGCCATGGAGGGCCGCTGCCCGAAGCGCTCGAACCACGCCGCCAGGGCCGGCCGGCTGGTCCGCCAGCCCATGTCGCCGAGGCGGAAATCCACCCAGCCCAGCGCGCAGCCGATGGTGATGGTGCCGATATCCACGCGCTCGCCGAAGCCCGCCGCCTGCTTCTCCAGCACGTCGAGCGTGCCGGTGATCTTCTCCATCTGCCCGGCTTTCCACTCGGCCGACTGCTTCTCCTCCGGCCGGGTCAGCGCCTCGTAGCGCAGCAGGATGCCGGCATCGAGGATGCCGTCGCCCATGCTCTGCTCGGTCAGCGCCCGCCAACGCGCCGGGCCCGGTGCCGGGAAGAGCCCGCCGCCCTTCAGGCTGTCCAGGTATTCGCAGATCACCCGGCTGTCGAAGAGGACGGTGCCGTCATCGGCGAGGAGCGTCGGCACCTGGCCGAGCGGGTTGTCCGCGACCACCGTGCGGTCCCGGTTGATCGGGTGCACCGCGCTCGGCAGGCGCTCCAGCGTGATGCCGAGCTCCGCCGCGACGACGGTGACCTTCCGGACGAAAGGGGACGCGGGGGAGAAGTAGATCTTCATGCGAGGACTCCTTATTGCCTGGCGAGTTCGGCATTGACCATGAAGGCCGGATCGCGCCGGCCGTCGAGCACGTCCAGGATGTTCTGCGCCGCCTGCCGTGCCATGCGGGCGAGGCCTTCCTCCGTGCTGGCGGCGTTGTGCGGGCTGACCACGACATTGGGCAGGGCGAAGAGCGGGTTGGCGGCGTCGGAGGGCTCCACCTCCAGCACATCCAGCCCCACGCCCTGCAGCCGCCCGGCCCCGAGCGCCGCGACCAGCGCGGGCTGGGAGACGATCGGGCCGCGGGCCGTGTTCACCAGGATGGCGCCGGGCTTCAGGGCGGCGAAGGCGGCCTCGTCCATCAGGTGGTGCGTGGCCGGCGAGAGCGGGCAGTGCAGCGTCACCACATCGGCCTGCGCCAGCGCCGCATGGAAGTCGCGCGCGGGAATGAAGCCGTCGGCGGCGATGCGGGCGGGGTGGAAGCCCGGATCCATCACCATGACCTTCATCTGGAAGGCGCGGCAGTAATTTGCCACGCGGCTGCCGATGCGGCCATAGCCGACGACCAGCACGCTGCGCCCGGCCAGGTCCACCATCCCCGGATTCATGCTGGACCACCAGCCGCCGCCCTTGACGTGCCGGTCATGCTCCACCGCGCGGCGGGCGACCGCCAGCATCAGCATCATGGCATGCTCGGCGACCGAGAGGTCGTTGGCGCCATTCGTCACCATCACCGGGATGTCGCGTTCGGTGCAGGCGGGGATGTCCACCGTGTCGAAGCCGACACCGTAGCGGGAGACGACCTTCAGCCGCGGCGCGGCGGCGAGCGCGGCGCGATCCACCCGCTCAAGCCAGCAGAGCACGGCATCGGCGGAGGAGAGGTGCTGGTGGAACTGCTCGACGGGCGGATCATGCAGGGCGACGATGTCGAGATCGGTGCGCGCCTGCAGCACGGCCATCCCGGCCGGGTGCAGGCTGCGGCAGAGCAGGATGCGATGCGGCATCGGCGGACGATTCCCCCCATGGGTATTTCGCCCAGGGTGGCGGCAATCCGCCGCGCGGGAAAGGGGGGCCGCGGCCCGGCCTCCGTGCCCTGGCGCACCGGCGCGGCACCGGGTGCGGGCCTCAGGCCGGGGCGATCTCTCCGCGCTCGATCACGAAGGTGCGCTCCACCAAGGGCCGGAGCAGTTCCGGATTGCTCTCCGTGATCAGGATGGCGACGTCGGGCAGCGCCTGGTGCAGGCGCTTCAGCGCCTCGGCATAGCGCAGCGCCAGGGCCGGGGCGAGGCCCTGGAAGGGCTCGTCCAGCAGCACCGCCCGCGTCCCGACCATCAGCGCCCGGCCAAGCGCCACCATCTTGCCCTGGCCGCCCGAGAGGCCGGCGGCGCGCCGCGGCGCGAGGTCCTTCAGCTCCGGCAGCAGGGTGAAGACGCCGTCCAGCCGCCGCGCCGTCTCGGCCGAAGGCAGGCGCAGCACCTCGGCCGGCAGCAGCATGTTCTCCCGCACCGAGAAGCTGCCGAAGAGCCGCCGCTCTTCCGGCGCATAGCCGATGCCGAGGGCGGCGCGGCGATGCGCGGGCAGGCCGGTCACCTCCTGCCCGTCGATCAGCACGCGGCCGGCGCGGATCGGCAGCAGGCCCATCAGGGTGCGCAGCGTGGTGGTCTTGCCGGCGCCGTTGCGGCCGATCAGCGCCACGCGCCCGCCGGGCGGCACCACCAGGTGCACGTCGCGCAGCACCGGCACGCCGGCGATGTCGACCGAGGCATTGTGCAGCTCAAGCATGGTGGGCGGGCTCTATGCCGATGACGTCGCGCAGCACGGCCGGGTCGTTCAGCACCTGCTCCGGCGGGCCGAGGGCGGCGATGCGGCCCTGGCTCCAGACCGCCACCCGGTCGGCGAAGCGCTCCACCACCTCCATGTCGTGCTCGACGAAGACGGCCGTGACGCCGGTGTCGCGCAGCACGCGCACCAGCGTCTCGACGATGCCCATCTTCTCGGTGGCGGCGACGCCGCTGGTCGGCTCGTCCATCAGCAGCAGCCGCGGCTGCAGGGCGGCCGCCATGGCGATGTCGGCCAGCTTGCGGGCGCCCTCGTTCAGCGCATCGGCGCGCGCCTCGGCCAGGGGGGCAAGGCCGAAGCGGTCGAGCAGCGCCATCGCCTCCTCCCGGTAGCGCGGGCGCAGCAACGGGGTCAGCGGCGACCAGAGGCCGGCATGGGCAGCGATGGCGAGCGCCGCATTCTCCAGCACCGTATGCTCGGAGAAGAGCTGCGGCAGCTGGAAGCTGCGGCCGATGCCGCGCTTGACGATGGCCCGCGGCGAGAGGCCGAGGATGGGCTGGCCGTCATAGTCGATGCTGCCGGCCTGCGGCCGCAGATAGCCCGTCGTCATGTTGATGAAGGTGGTTTTGCCGGCGCCGTTCGGGCCGATGATGGCGAGGAACTCGCCCGGCATGACATCGAGGTCGATGCCGTCCGCCGCCTTCACGCCGCCGAAGGCCAGGCGCAAGCCGCGGGCGGAGAGGAGCGGCGCGCGTGTCGCCTCGCGCGGCCGATCCGGATCTCCGGCCGCTTCGGCCCTGCGATGATCGGACGCGCTCATGCCCGCCCCCGCAGCCGGCTGGTCAGCATGCCCCAGAGCCCCCCGGGCGCGAAGAGGATGACGAGCAGCAGGACGCCGCCAAGGATCATCTGCCAGGCATCGGCCACCGCGGCCGCGGCATAGACCCGCACCAGCTCGAAGGCCGTCGCGCCGAGGAAGGGCCCGAGCGCGCTGCCGGCACCGCCGAGGATGGCGATGAAGACCAGCTCGCCCGAGGAGGTCCAGTAGGCGAGCTGCGGCGTCACGTGCCGAGTCGTCATCGCCACCAGCGTGCCGGCCGCGCCGCCCATGACGGCCGAGAAGACATAGGCGAAGAGCAGCACGCGCCGGGCCGAGACGCCCATGAATTCCAGCCGCGTCTCCCGCGTCTTGATGCCCGCCAGCGCCCGGCCCATGGGGGAGGCGAGATAGGCGCGCACCAGCAGCCCGAAGCCGAGGGCGAGCGCCAGCGCGAGGCCGAACATGACCCATTCCTGGGTCTCGCGGTCCGGCACCGCGCCGGCGAAGGTGAGGGCCGAGACGCGGATGCCGTCCGTGCCCTTGGTGAGGTCGTAGAGCTTCTCCAGCAGCGAATAGAGCACCATGCTGAGCGCCAGGTTCAGCATGCTGAAGAAGATGTCGCGGTAGCGCACGATGAAGAGGCCGATGACGAGGCCGAGCAGGCCGCCGAGCAGCGCGCCGAGCGGCAGCAGCAGCAGCGCCTCCGGCACGGCGGGCGCCAGGAAGGCGACGGTATAGGCCCCGACGGCGAGGAACATGCTGTGGCCGAAGCTGACCTGCCCGGCGCGCAGCAGCAGCAGGATGCCGAGCACGGCGACGCCCTTGGCGAGGGCGATGGTGAGGACGAATTTCAGCCAGGGCACCGCCCAGGCGGCGAGGACCAGGGCGGCGGCGCCGGCGAGCGCCAGGCCGGCCTCCGGCAGGCGCATGGAGGGGCGTGGCGCGGCCACGCCCGGCGCGTCGCGGTCGGAGGCGCTCATACCCGCCGCGTCTCCAGCCGGCCGAACAGCCCCTGCGGCCGGATCAGCAGGACCGCCACCATGATGAGATAGGGCACCACCACCTCGAATTCCGGGGCCAGGTAGACCGCGATGGAGCGGCCGAGGCCGATCATGAGGGCGGAGATCGCTGCGCCCTCGATCTGGCCGAGCCCGGCCGTCGCCACCACGGCGAAGGAGAGCACGATGGTCTGCGCCCCGATCCCCGGCACCAGCGAGGTGGTGGGGGAGGCCAGCGCCCCGCCGAGCGCGGCCAGCGCCGCGCCGAAGGTGAAGGTCAGCAGCGTCACCTTGGCGGCGTCGATGCCCATGGCCATCGCCGCCTCCTTGTCCGTGGTAACGGCGACGATCACCCGGCCCGTCAGGGTCCGCCGCAGGAACCAGGCGAGGCCGGCGAGCGTCGCCAGCGCGACGCCCGGCAGGACGAAGAGCTGGTAGGCGGTGAAGGGGATGACATCCTCGCCGAAGGGCACGTCCACCGTGCCGAGCGCCTTCATCGGCGCGTCCTGGAAGATGGGCTGCACGCCCCAGATCAGCTTCTGCACATCCTCGAGGATCATGAAGAGGGCGAAGGTGACCAGCAATTGCAGCACCTCCTCCTGCCCGTAGATCCGGCGCAGCACCAGCCGCTCGATCAGCGGGCCGAGGATGCCGCCGACCAGCGCCGCGGCCAGCAGCAGCGCGGCGAAGCCGGCAATGGGCGGCAGGCCGAGCGAGGCGAGGAAGAGGCCGATCGAGGCCGCCGCATAGGCGCCGATGGCGAAGAGGCTGCCATGCGCCACGTTCACGATGCGCAGCACGCCGAACACCATGTTCAGGCCGACGGCGACCATGAAGACCAGCGCGGCATAGGCAAGCCCATCCAGCAGGGCCAGCCCGATCAGCAGCCCATTCTCAGCGAACCATTGGCCCATGCGGCAAAACTCACAGAAAACGAAGGGGGTGCGGGGGAAGCGCCTTCCCCCGCATCTCTTGCCTCAGCCCGCGATCGGCGCCGGCACCTGCGCCAGCATGTCGGGCTTCAGCGTCTTCAGCCAGTCCACGCTCTTCTGCCCGACCGGCGTCGAGACCATGGCGGCCGGGAAGATCACCATGTCCTTCGGCACCGCGAAGGGGAAGCGGTCGGTGAAGCTGCTGAGGCCGACGATCTGGTCCTCCAGCCCCTGGCCGTCCTCGCGCAGGGTGATGGTGGAGGTCGGGCTGTCGAAGGTCAGGCCGCGGAAGGCGTTCGCCAGCTCCTGGTCGTTCGGCCAGCCGCCGCCCTTGGCCTCGATCGCGCGGGCGAAGCCGGCCTGCATGGCGGCGATGGCCTGGGCCATGTGGTGGCAGGGATAGATCGGGTATTCGTTGTGGCGCTGCCGGTAGCTGTCCACGAAGCGCTGGAAGCGCGCCGGGTCCTTCGGCTTCGGGTGGTTGTTCCAGTGGTCGCCGCGGGCGCCGATGACATGGCCCTGCGGCATGGCGCGGCCGAGCTGCTGCAACGAGGCCTCGGCCACCGGCAGGACGAAGGTCGAGCGGTCCAGCAGCCGCCGCTCGGAGGCCTGGCGGATCAGCGTCACCAGCTCCCCGCCCCAGGATGTCGAGAGGATGACATCGGGCCGCAGCGCCAGCATGCGGGTGATCTCGGTGGAGAAGTCGGTGGAGTTGAAGCGCGGGAAGAGCTCCGCCACCACCCGGACGCCGGGCTTCAGCGCGTCCATGCCGGCCTTCCACAGCTCCCAGGAATCGCGGCCCCAGGCATAGTCCTGGTTGATGACGGCCAGCGTCCGGAAGTCCGGCTTGGTCTTCAGCAGGTAGAGCAGCGGCGCGAGGATTTCCGGCGTGCCGTAGCCCTGGGTGCGGAAGGCGTAGGGGTGCTTGCCTTCCTCGAAGATGCGCTGGGTGCCGCAGTCCCAGAGCAGGGTGGTCTTGCGCATCTCGTCCGAGAGCGGCGTGCAGGCGAGGCAGGAGCCGGAGGAGATGGAGGCGAAGATGATGTGCACGCCCTCGTTCTGCACGAGGCGGCGGTACTCGCCGACGAGGTGGTCGGTCCCCGGTCCCTCATCCACATAGAAGGGGCGGACCGGGATGCCGCCGATGCCGCCCGCGCGGTTGATCTCCTCGAACAGCAGATCGGCGGCCTGGCGGGCCGGGACGCCGAAGACCGAGGCGGGGCCGGAGAGGAAGGTGGTGATGCCGACGCGCAGCTCGCTCGGCTTCTGCTGCGCCCCGGCATTGCCGCCGGCGAAGAGCAGGCTGCCGGAGGTGGCGGCGGCGCCGAGCAGGGCGGCGCGGCGGCTGACGGCGTGGGGCATGGCGGCGTTTCCTCTTCCGTGTCGGGGCCGGATTGCCGGACAGCATGCCGGTGCGTCGCCGGGGTGTGAAGGGGGCGGGTGGCCGCCCCGGCCACCGCGCCCCGCACCATTGCGCGCGCCCGGCCCCGCCGGTTCGTACCGGCAGGCGCGAAAACCCGTGTCGGCATGGTTCCGCGCCGGCGCGGTTTGCTCTAGCGTCCGGTGCCGTGAACATCCTCTCGATCCAGTCCTGGGTCGCCTATGGCCATGTCGGCAATGCCAGCGCGGTCTTCCCGCTGCAGCGGCTCGGCGCCGAGGTCTGGGCGATCCACACCGTGCAATTCTCCAACCACACCGGCTATGGCGCCTGGCGCGGCCAGGTCCTGCCCGCGGCGCTGATCGGCGACTGCGTGCAGGGCATCGCGGAGCGCGGCGTGCTGCCGCGCTGCGACGCGGTGCTGACCGGCTATGTCGGGGATGCCGCGACGGGGGAGGCGATCCTCGATGCCGTCGCGCGGGTGAAGGCGGCCAATCCCGCCGCGCTCTGGTGCTGCGACCCGGTGATCGGCGATGTCGGGCGCGGCGTCTTCGTCCGGCCGGGCATCCCGGAATTCTTCCGCGACCAGGCGCTGGCCCTGGCCGATATCGCGACCCCCAACCAGTTCGAACTGGAATGGCTGACCGGGCGGGAGGTCGCGACCCTCGCCGGGGCCAGGGCGGCGGTCGCCGCGCTGCAGGCGGGCGGGCCGCGCTGCGTGCTGGTGACCTCCCTGCGCGTGGCGGAGACGCCGGCGGATGCGCTCGACCTGCTGGTGGCGGAGGGTGGGGAGGTCTGGCGGGTGCGCACGCCGCTGCTGCCGCTTGCCGTCAATGGCGCGGGCGATGCGATCGCGGCCCTGTTCCTCTACCACCGGCTCAGCACGGGCAGCGCGCGCGTCGCGCTGGAACGGGCGGCCGCCTCGATCCATGGCCTGCTGCGGCGGACGGCAGAGGCGGGCTCGCGCGAGCTGCTGACGGTCGCGGCGCAGGAGGAGTTCGTGGCGCCGGGCCATCTCTTCCCGGCGGAGGCGTGCTGAGGGGCGCGCCGCCTCACCCCGGCCGGAAGCCGTCCAGCAGGCGCGTGAGCTCCGGCTCCAGCCCCGGCCAGTCCGCAACCGGGGCGGAGGCGATCAGCAGCCAGCTCCGCGCCGGGCCATAGAGGCAGGTCGCCCGCACCACCACCGGCACGCCGCTCGGCTGGCCGATGCCGCGCGCCTCCAGCCGGTCGGCCGGCAGGCCGGCCATCTCCGTGCGCGTCGCGGCGGGCAGGGCATCAAAGTGGAAGGGGCGCAGGTGGCGCAGCGTGCGGGCCAGATGGCCCCGCCGTGCCGCGGGCGGCACCGGGCGCTGGGCGCGGATCAGCAGCATCCCGGTCTCCGCCGCGCCGCGCGGCGCCGCCAGGTCGCGCAGCACGGTCCAGCCGAGGCCCTGCGTGGCCAGGCGCATCCGCTCGCCCTCCGGCAGCCGGAAGGGCGCCTGCGCGGCGGCGCCGGATGCGGCCAGCAGCGCCAGCGGCAGCAGCAGCAGGTGGCGGCGCATGCGGCGGAGGTGAGGCCGGCGCCGCCACGCCGCAAGCCGGCGCGCTTCAGGCCAGGTTGTCGCGGTGCCCGTCATCCGGCACCCGGTAGCGCGGCAGGTTGGGCGGCAGGGTCGGCAGCCAGGGCGGTCGCTCGGAGGACGGCTCCCGCGCCCGGGGGGCGGTCCGCCCGAAGGGCGGCAGCATGTCCTCCGGGCCTGCGGTCGTCCCGGCCGGCCCGGGCCCGGCGGCCGAACAGGCCCCGAGGAGCGGGATCAGGGCCAGCAGGGCCGCCAAGGTCGTGATGCCGCGTCTCATGCCAGACCGCCCTACAGATCGCGAGGGCTGGGGCGCAAGTGACGGTCGAGAGACCGAATGTTACGGCCCGGGCGCCGGCCCCGTCAGCAGCCAGGCCGTCGCCGGGAAGGCCACCGCGGCGATCACGGTCGAGAGCAGCACCACGGCCGAGACCTCATCCGCCCCGGTATGGAAGCGCTGGGCGAGGACGAAGGCATTGGTCGCGGTCGGCATCGCCGCCAGCAGGACGCCGGCCTGCACCCAGAAGGCCTCCAGCCCCAGCAGCGGGCCGAGGAAGAGCCAGGCGAGCAGCGGGTAGGCGACCAGCTTGCCGAACGTCGCCGCGCTGGCCGCCAGCGCCAGCCGCCGGTCGAGGCTCAGCCGGCCGAGCGTGCCGCCGAGGGCGAAGAGCGCGGTCGGCCCCGCCGCGGCGCCGAGGAAGCCGAGGAAGCGGTCCAGCGGCCCGGGGATCGCCACCCCCAGCGCCCCCAGCACCGCCCCGCCGCCGATCGAGAGCAGCACCGGGTTGAACATCAGGGAGCGCAGCACGCGCACCAGCACCCCGCGCTCGCCCATCGGGGCCATCAGCACGCTGCCGAGGGCGATGACGATCGCCACCTCGCTCATGATCGCCATGGCGACCGGGCCGGCGCCGCGCTCCCCGATCAGGGGCAGCAGCAGGGGCGGGCCGAGATAGCCGACATTGCCCATGGCCGCGGCGGCGCCGATCGCCGCGCCCTGGCCGCGCCGGCGCCGGGCCAGCAGCATGGCGCCGGCCATGAGGACGAAGAAGACCACCAGGCAGGCGGCGAGGTAGCCGGCGAAGAAGCGTGGCTCGAAGCTCTGGGCCAGGGGCTGGGCCGCCATCAGCCGCAGCAGCATGGCCGGCAGGGCGAAGTGGAAGGCGAAGATGCCCACCGCATCGGTAACCGCGGGGGCGATCATGCCGCGCCGCACGGCGGCCCAGCCCAGGCCGACCACGGCGAAGATCGGCAGGCAGAGGGAAAGGAAGCCGAGCACGAGCGGCACCATAGCGGCTGGCGCCGCCGGCGCCAGCTTGCCCCCGGCCGCCGGGCGCGCTTGGCTTGGGGAAAGGGAAGGGAGGACGCGCCATGGAATTCGGGATCGCCATGCCGACCGATGCCGAGAGCTGGCGGCTGGCCGAGCGGGCCGAGGCGCTCGGCTTCCGCTCCGCCTGGTTCTACGACACCCAGATGCTGAGCGCGGACTGCTTCGTCGCCATGGGCGCCGCGGCGATGAAGACCAGCCGCATCCGGCTCGGCACCGGGGTGCTCATCCCCTCCAACCGCATCGCGGCCGTCACCGCCAATGCCTTCGCCACGCTGAACAAGCTGGCGCCGGGCCGGGTGGATATGGGCCTCGGCACCGGCTTCACGGGGCGGCGGGCCATGGGTCTCGGCGCCATGAGGCTTGGCGAGTTCGAGGAATACATCCGCGTCATGCTCGGGCTCCTGGCGGGGGAGACCGTCGAGACACGCATCGAGGGGCAACTCCGAAAGATCCGGCTGCTGAACCCGGAGCTGGGGCTGATCGACATCCGCACGCCGATGCGTCTGCACCTGGCCGCCGCCGGGCCACGGGCGCGGGCGCTGACGGCCCGGCTCGGCGCCGGCTGGATCAACTTCTTCTCCGACGTGCCGGCGGCGGTCGCGATGCTGGGGGAGATGCGGCAGGCCTGGCAGGCGGCCGGCCAGCCGGGGGCGCCGGAGGCGACCGCCTTCGTCCTTGGCTGCGTGCTGGAGGAGGGGGAGCCGCATGACAGCCCGCGCGCCATCGCGCAGGCCGGGCCGCGCGCCGCGGTGCTGCTGCACCGCGCGGCGGATGAGGCGCTGTCGGGCCTGCCCAACATCTCCCCGGTGCCGGAGAGCTGCCGGGCGGCGGTGGCGGGCTATGTGGAGCTGGCGAAGAGCTTCGCGCCGCAGGACGCGCCCTGGCTGGAGAACCACCGCGGCCACCTGATGTTCGTGAAGGAGGAGGAGCGGCCCTTCGTCACCGGGGAGCTGATCCGCATCAGCAGCTTCACCGCGACCGAGGCCGAGCTGAAGCGCCGGATCGGCGATCTGCGCGATGCCGGCTACACCGAGTTCACCGTGCAGATCGTCCCGGGGCAGGAGCAGGCAATCGAGGATTGGGGCCGAATCATGCGCGCCTTCCGCTGAGCCGCGCGGGGCGGGACGGCGGCATGCTGCGCTGCGGTTGCCGCCGCGCCCGGCCACGGCCATCATCCCCCGCGATTCACCCCCGGGAGACCTCGCCCATGCTCACCCGCCGCCTCCTCGCCGGCAGCGCCCTGGCCGCGCCGCTTGCCCTGCCCTTCCTCCGCACGGCGCGGGCGCAGCAGAGCATCGAATGGGTGGCGGGCTCGCTCGGCGGCGGCTGGTACACCATGGCGGCCGGCCTTTCCGCCCTGATCAAGGACGAGAACCCGGAGATCCAGATCCGCGTCGTCCCCGGCGGCGGCCTGGCCAATTCCACCCGCGTCAACCGCAACCAGTCGCCCATGGGCTGGGGCATCGACACCTTCGCCGCCGCCGCCCGCCGCGGCGAGGAACCCTATTCCGAGAAGCACGAGGCGCTGCGCTGCCTCGGCACCGGCTATTCCCCGACCGAGCACAATTTCCTCCGCCGCGCCGATGGCGGGCCGGAGGACATGAAGGCCATCCTGACGCAGAAGGGGCTGAGGATCGGCTGTCCGCAGCGCTCCTCGACCGACGAGATGACGCTGCAGCGGATCCTGCGCTTCTACGGCACCAGCCCGGAGAAGATCCGTGCCGAGGGCGGCCGCTACCTGAACGGCAGCTATGCCGATATCAGCGCCGCCTATGCCGATGGGCAGGTGGACTATCTCTACGCCGCGCTGGCCAAGCCGGCGGCGGTGCTGACCGAGATCGCCCAGGGCCGCCGCGCCAGCCGGCTGGTCGAATTCCCGGCGGACCTGCGACGGCACCTGATCGACCAGTACGCCTATGCCGAGGGCGTCATCCCCGCCGGCACCTATCCCGGGCTGCAGGGCGGGGAGGTGCCGGTCACCACCATGGACAGCGTCATCCTGGTGCATGAGAGCCTGCCGGAGGAGGTGGCCACCAAGGTCACCCGCACGCTGATCCGCAACAAGGGCCAGCGGCTGGTCACCATCCATGCCAGCATGGGCGCCTGGGATCCCGCGACCTCCTGGAAGTATCAGGGCGTGCCGCTGCATCCGGGCGCGGCGAAGGCCTTCCGGGAAGCCGGCGTGATGCCGGCCTGAGGCGGCGGGGGCGGCGCCTGCCGCCCCCGCGCCCGTCGCCATTTTGCGGCGCAGGACCCAGCCATCGCCTGCGCGGCGCAAGACCAGCCGCCCTCCCGGCGGCGCAAGACCCACACGCGGCCCCGCGACCGACCGACTGCAGGACATCCGATGCGCGACCTGGCCGTGCCCCTGAAACTCGCCCTGACGCTCTGGATGGCCGCCGCCGCTGCCATCCATCTCTATTTCGGGGGCTTCGGCTTCCCCGAACCGATCACCATGCGGGGCTTCCACCTGCTGGTCTTCGTCCCGCCGCTCTTCCTGCTCTATCCCGCGCGCAGGGCCTCCCCGCGGCATCGCCCCAGCCTGTTCGACTGGCTCTGGGCCGCCGCCGCCGCCGCGCCGCATGCCTGGGTGATGGCGAACTGGGATGTCGTCTCCGACCGCATGGAATATGTGGATCCCTTCACCCCCGGCATGGTGGTGCTCTCCATCCTGGCGATCGCGACATTGCTGGAGGCGACGCGCCGCGCGGTCGAGGTCGGCCTGGCCTGGATGGTCATCGCCAGCCTCGCCTACATGCAGTGGGGCCATCTGCTGCCGGGCGTGCTGAACTCGCGCGCCTTCACGCCGGAGGAGATCCTGGAGGCCTCCTGGCTGGTGCCGACCGCGGGCGGCGTCTATGGCCCGCTGACCGGCATCGTCGCCACCACCATCGCCGTCTTCATCATCTTCGGCGCCTTCATGCAGGGCAGCGGCACGGGGCGGCTGTTCGGCAATCTCGGCGCCGCCATCGCCGGCCGCTACACCGGCGGGCCGGCCAAGGTCGCGGTCATCACCTCCGGCCTCTTCGGCTCGATGAGCGGCTCCTCCGTCTCCAACGTCATCACCACCGGCGCCATCACCATCCCGCTGATGAAGCGCATCGGCTACCGCCCGGCGGTCGCGGGCGGCATCGAGACCGCCGCCTCGGTCGGCGGCGCGCTGATGCCGCCGGTGATGGGGGCGGCGGCCTTCGTGATGGCGGAGATCACCAACATCGCCTATGCGGAGATCCTCGTCGCCGCGGCGATCGGCGCTGTCCTCTACTACTTCGCCATCCTGGTCGCGGTGCATGTGGAGGCGAAGAAGGAGGGCATGGCGCCCATGCCGGCCGCCGACATCCCGCCCTGGCGGGAGGTGGCGCAGGACGCGCATCTGGTCATCCCGATCGCCGTGCTGGTCTGGCTGATGGCGGATCGCTGGTCCGGCAATTTCGCGGCCTTCTGCGCGACCCTCGCCATGGTCGGCATCGCCGTGCTGCGGCGGCGCACCCGCATGGGCTGGCGGGAGGTGCTGGAGAGCCTGGCGCAGGCCGGGCGCACCATGGCGCCGCTTGCCGTCTCCATCGCCGGCGCGGGCATCGTCGTCTCGGCCCTCACCGCGACCGGCATGGTCGTGGCGCTCGGCGGCATCATCAAGGACATCGCGGCGGGCAGCTTCCCGCTGCTGCTGGTGCTGCTGGCCGTCGCGGTGCTGGTGCTGGGCATGGGGCTGCCGACCACGCCGAGCTACATCATCGCCGCCGCCATCGGCGTGCCGCAGATCCTCGACCTCGGCAGCCAGGCGCTCGGCCTCCCGCCGCAGGCGCTGCTGCTGCCGGCGCATCTCTTCATCTTCTACTTCGCGGTGCTGGCGGATGCCTCGCCGCCCGTCGCGGCGGCGGCCTTCGCGGCGGCGGCGATCGGCAAGGCCAGCCCGCTGGTCACCAGCCTGCATGCGACGCGGCTCGGCATCGCCGGCTTCACCGTGGGCTTCGCCTTCCTCTACGACCCCGGCATCATGATGCGCGGATCGCCCGGCGCCATCCTGCTGGCCACCGCGATCCAGGTGGTGGCGCTGACCGCGATCTGCGCGGCCTATGCAGGCTTCCTGCTGCGGCCGATGGGCCTCGTCGCGCGGCTGCTGCTGGCGGCGGCGGGGCTCTTCGCCGCCTTCTACCATGGGGTGCCTGACCTGCTGCGGCTGGCCGTCGGCGCCGCGGTGCTGCTGCTGCTCGCCGGGCTGCCCCTGCTGGCGGCGCGGCGCGCCGGCCGGCCGCGGACCGTGACCGGGGGGAAGACCCCGGGCCCTCCGTGATCCCGCCGGCCGGGTCCGGAGGCGGCCTCAGTCCCGGCCCGTTGAGTCCTCACCTGCGGCCGGCGTCAGCCGGCCGAGGCCGCGGATGCGGCCCGCCGCCTGTGCGGCGCAGCCAAGGCCCGGAGGGCCGCCGGCGCCTGAGGATGATATGCGGCCGGCGTCAGCCGGCCGAGGCCGCGGATGCGGCCCGCCACCTGTGCGGTGCCGCCAAGGCCCGGAGGGCCGCCGGCGTCCGAGGATGACATACCCCGGCATGCCATGGACCCGGCCTCAGCCGGCGGGCGGGTATTCCGGACCGAGCGGCACCTTGCCGCCGCCCGCCGGCCGTTCCTGCACATAGGTCGGCCAGGCGAGGCCGGTGACGCGGCCGCGCAAGCGGCGCAGCAGGGCGCGGCCCTCCTCGACCGGCACGGCGAAGCGGGCGGTGCCCGGGGCGGGGTCGAGCTGATGCAGGTAATAGGGCTTCACCCGGGCCCGCAGCATGGCGCGGAACAGGTCTTCCAGCGCCCCGGCGGAATCGTTCACGCCGCGCAGCAGAACGCTCTGGCCCAGCAGCACCACGCCGGCGCGGACGAGGCGCCCCAGCGCCCCGATGGCCGCCGGGGTGAATTCCCGCGCATGGTTGGCATGGACGCAGAGATAGAGCGGCTTCCCGGCCTCCAGCGCCGCCGCCAGCGCTTCGCTCACCAGGCCCGGCGCCGCGACCGGCACGCGGGAATGGATGCGCAGCAACTCGATATGCGGCAGGGCGGCCAGCCGGCCGAGGATCTCCCCCAGCCGCCGGGGGGAGAGCATCAGCGGGTCGCCGCCGGTCAGGATCGCCTCCCGCACCTCGGGCGTGCGGGCGAACCAGGCGAGGGCATCCTCCAGCTCCGCCTCGGTCAGCAGCCCGCCATCCGGCCCCACCGCCTCCCGCCGGAAGCAGAAGCGGCAATAGACCGGGCAGGCGAGCAGGGGTTTCAGCAGGGCACGGTCGGGGTAGCGGTGCACCACGCCCTTGACCGGGGTGAAGGGGGCGTCCGCGGTAGGGTCTTCCAGCTCATGCGGCGCGGTGACCAGTTCCGCCGCATCGGGGATGTACTGCCGGGCGATCGGGTCGGCGGGATCGGCCGGGTCGATCAGGGCGGCGACGGCAGGCGTGACGGCGATGCTGTAGCGTTCCGCGACCGCCGCCGCCCCCGCCAGCGCCCCGGCGGGCAGCAGGCCGGCGGCGTGCAGGGCCTCGGGCGTCCTGAGGGTCCGGGCGGGGCGGGGCGGGGTGCCGTCGGGCATGGTCCGCGGCATATAGGGCAAGGGGGGCGGGGCTGGAACGCCGGGCGGCCCGCTGTCGGCGCACCCCACCCTCCCGCGCCCCGCGGGGGAAGGGCCGTGCGGCGCGCCGCATTCCATGCGACGAGAGGCCCGCGATGACGACCACCCCGACCTGGCACCCCGAGAGCCTCGCCGCCCGGCTGCCCTTCCTCCGCCGCCGCGCCGAACTCACCGCCGCGACCCGCGCCTTCTTCCAGGGCCGCGGCTATCAGGAGGTGGAGACGCCCTGCCTGGTCCCGGTGCCCGGCATGGAGGTGCATCTGCACGCCTTCCGCAGCGAATACCTCCCGCATCTCGGCGTCGGGGCGCGGCGGACGCTCTGGCTGCGGACCTCGCCGGAACTCGCCCTGAAGCGGCTGCTGGTGGCCGGGGCCGGCCCGGTCTTCGAGCTGGCGCGGGTCTGGCGGAACGGCGAGGCGAGCCCGCGCCACGCCCCGGAATTCACCATGCTGGAATGGTACCGCCCCGGCCTCGGCCTTGATGGGCTGATGGAGGAGACGGAGGCGTATCTGCGCGCGGTCTGCCCGCCCGCCGTCAGCCATGCCGGCGTCACCACGGACCTGACGCGGCGCTTCGAGCGGCTCACCATGGCGGAAGCTTTTTCCAGGTGGTGCGACGGCCTCGACCTGCTGGCGACGGTGACGCCGGAGGGCCAGGGCGATGCCGGGGCGCTCCGCGCCGCCGCCGCCGCTATCGGCATCCCGCCGCGCGAGGGGGAGGGATGGGAGGACCTGTTCTTCCGCCTGCTGCTGGAACGGGTGGAGCCCCGCATCGGCCGCGACCGCGCCACCTTCCTCACCCACTGGCCGGCGCCGCAGGCGGCGCTCGCCCGCCGCGACCCGGCCGAGCCGCGCGCCGCGCTGCGCTTCGAGCTCTTCGCCGCGGGGATCGAGCTGGCCAATGCCTTCGACGAGCTCACCGACCCGGCCGAGCAGCGCGCCCGCTTCGCGGCGGATGCCGCCGAGCGCCGCGCCCGCTACGGCGGGGAGGGCTGGGAGGTGGACGAGGAGTTCCTCTCAGCGCTCGAGCACGGGATGCCGGAGGGCAGCGGCATCGCGCTGGGCTTCGACCGGCTGGCCATGCTGGCCGCCGGTGCCCGGTCGATCAGCGACGTGCTCTGGCTGCCCTTCGTCCCGTGAGGCTGCCCAGCGCCCGCCCCGCCTCGGGCAGCGACAGCGCGAAGCTGGCCAGCGAGACGAGGGTCGCCGCCTGGCAATAGGCGCAGAAGGCCCGGTTCTCCGCCCATTCCTCCTGCGCGAGCTTCAGGCAGGTGGCGCTGTCATAGGCCGTCTTGGCGGCGAGGGCGAGCGGCAGGGCCGGATTGCGCCGCGCCCGGTCCGCCGCGCCCGCCATGGCAAGCGCGGCCGTGACCCCGTATGTCAACAGCATCAGCCCGGCATCCGGCATCTGCAGCCGGCTGTGGCCGTAGTCGGACGCATCCACGCGGCTGGAGTCGAAGGGCCCGACCGGCGGGTCCGGCAGCCGCCGCAGCAGCCCCATCTGAAACAGGCCGACGATCTGCGCCGCCAGCGTCCCGATCAGGGAGAGGCCGAAGATCCAGCGCCGCCGGCGCAGGTCCGGCGTGGAGGCGGTGCGCAGCTCGCGCGAGAGCTGCCGGGCCGGTATCGCCATGCCGCCGGTCCTCACCGGCGGTTGGTATCGGCGCCGGCGGCGGTCTGCCCCCGCTGGTCCGAACGGTTGCCGGTGACCGAGCCGGACTGGCCCTGCTCTCGCTGGCCCTTCGGCCCGCCATGCGCATGGGCGCGGCTGCCATGCGGCGCGCCCTCATCCGGCACGCCGAACTCCGCCGGGCCGTTGGGGTCGAGCGCGACACGGCGCTGCACCTCGTCCTCGTCCAGCACCGCCTCCTCGGCCTGGGCCGCGGGCACGGAGAGGCGCACCTGGCCGCCATCCAGCCCGGCCAGCAGCGTCTGCGGGATCCAGCGGTGGCGGCCGCCGGCATCGGCATCGGAGCGGGTCAGCCTGATGTAGTCGCCATCAATGCCGTCCACCGTGCCGACATGGCGGCCGTCGCTGCCGATGACCGGCATGTGGTGCTGGATCTCGCCGCGCCCGGCCCGTTCCGCGTTGACCATGCTCGCCTCCTGGCTGTGGCGGGCAGAACGGCGGGGCGGCGGCGGGGTTCAGGCGCTCGCGGCGGCCTCCGCGGCCCGCAGCACCGCCAGCATCGCCGGCGCCTGCTCCCGCGGCAGGAAGTAGAAGACGAAGACATAGGGGTCCGAGGCCTCGAACACCGCCGGGTTCGGGCTGGCGCGCTGCATGGCCGCGCGGTCGAAGGAGGCCATGGGCCGCCAGTCGCCCCAGAACTCCCAGAAGGCATCGTAGCCGAGGGCGTCCAGATAGGCCGGGACCGCCCAGGTGGAGCCGGGGCGGTGCCGCTCCTCGATCTCGATCGAGAGGATGGGGCGGCAGCGCAGCAGGGTCTCGCGCGCCCCGCGCAGCACCTCGTACTCCGCCCCCTCGGCATCCAGCTTCACGGCCGTCAGTTCCGTAAGGCCGAGGCCGTCCAGCCGACGGAGCGGGACGGTGTGGCGCTGCTCCGTCACGCGGGCATCGAGCCCGGCATAGCCCTTGGCGGTGCTCGCCCATTGCTCCTGCGGCACGCCCTCCAGCACCGGCAGGGTCAGGGTGATCTCGCCCTCGGCATCGCCCAGCGCCTCCGGCCGCAGGGTGACATTGGGCAGGCCGCCGGCCGCGGCCCGGAGGCGCGCGAAGGCGGCCGGCAGCGGCTCGAAGGCGAGCACCCGGCTGCCGGGCAGGGCGGCGAAGGGCAGGGTGAAGGCGCCGTCATGGGCGCCGACATCCAGCAGCGTGCCCGGGCGGTACAGGGTCCGGTGGAAGCCGAGTTCGTCCATGTCCCTGCCGCTCCCTGGCCGTTGCCGCGCCGGCACGCTGCCGCCCGCGGAGCGTCCTGTCCAGGCGGCACGGGGCGGGGCGGCGGTCCGGCCGCGGGGCTGGCGGCCCCGGCGACCGCGCGCGGACGGTCGGCGTCCCGGCCCCGGGCGGCCCGAGCCGGCGCCGCGAGCGGTCACGCCCGCGCCAGCGCCCTGGCCGCCGAATGAACCCCGGCGGGGCAGGGGCCTTCCCCAGGCCAAGGCCCGATCAAGGACAAAGCACATGCCGGGAGCCTCCGCGCCGGACCGGCGCGCCACATGGCGCGCGGCCCTGCTGATGGGCGTCATCGTCAGCACCTATTCGACCCTGCTCAGCCAGTTCACTGCGGCCCGCATCGGGCGCGACGCCCTGGCCGACTGGATGGTGGTCGCGGCGATCCCGCTGCGCGACTGAGCGATCCAGGCAGAGCCCGACTGGGGCGTGATCCTGGCCGGCATCCTCTTCCACCAATGGGCCGATTTCTCCTGGGCCGTCATCTTCTTCGGCCTGCTGCAGCGCTGGACCGCGCAGCTCAGGCCCCGGACCCTCGCGCTGATCGCGGTGCCCTGGGCGCTCTTCACCTCGGGCACCGAATGGCTGCTGCTGGTGCCGGTGCTGCCCTTCGCGCAGCCCATCTTCACGCTGAGCCAGCCCTACTGGATCGGCGCGCTGGTGCATGTCAGCGCCGCCGCGCTCTACCCGCTCTTTCCCTATCTCCGGGACTGGATGGCGAATCGGCGCCCCTCGCCGCATCGCCGCGTCGCGGCGGGCTGGGCGGGCGGGGCGATGGTGGTCGCGGCGGGGCTCGGGCTGCTCGCCTTCCTGGGCACGCAGGACCGCGAATGGCCGCCGCATCCCGGACGGAACGTCGAATTCGACCAGGCCTATATGCGCCGCATGGCGGCGCATCATGCGCAGGGGATCGAGCTCGGCCTGATCGCGGTGGAGCGCGCGGAGGACCCGCATCTGCGCGCGCTCGCCCGGCTGATCGTCGCCAACCAGAAGGGCGAGACCGAGATCTTCGCGAACTGGTGGCGGAGCTGGTTCGAGGGCGCGCTGCCGCAGGCCACGCCCGAGGACCATGCGACCATGCCCGGCATGCTGCGGCCCGAGGATCTCGCGGAACTCGCGCAGCTGCCGGCCGGGAGCTTCGATGCGCGCTTCATCGCCCTCATGACCTTCCACCACCAGGGTGCGATCGCCATGGCCGACCAGGCGATCCGTGAGGCGGGCACGATCCGGCTGCGGCTGATGTCGCACGCCATCCGCCACGCCCAGCGCGGCGAGATCGAGCTGATGCAGGGCCGCGAGGGCTTCGGCGCCACGCGCGCGGCCATCGCCAACATGCTGCGGCCGGCGGGCGAGGTCCTGGCCGATGGCGCGCTCGGCGCGGAACGGCCGCCGCGGGCGCTCTCCGGATTGCGGGAGGCACCGGCCGCCGGCCATCTCCACTGACGGGGCGGCGAGGTGGCCGGCTCAGCCGAGGGTGACCCGCCCCTCCGACACCGCCACCACCCCGCCGCCGACCGCGGCGCGGATGGCGCCTCCCGCCTCGCGCCAGGCCCGCAGCGCGAGGCGGGAGGGGCGGCCCATCTCGATGCCCTGCGCCACGGTCAGCGCGAGCGAGTCCCCGCCCTGCGCCTGCAGCAGCAGCCCGGCCAGGCCGAGATTGGCGCTGCCGGTAGCCGGGTCCTCGGGCACGCCGACCAGCGGGCCGAACATGCGGGCGCGCCGGCTGCCATCCGGCAGGGCGACATGCAGGTGCAGACCGACCGCCGCCGCGGCAGGCAGGTGGGCGCGGAAGGCGGCGGTGTCGGGCGTGGCGGCGGCGAGCGCGGCGAGGTCCGAGAGCTCGGCGAAAGCCATGCTGTTGCCGCAGCCGCCGATCACCGACGCATGGGTGGTGGTCACCACCGCCCCGGCAGGCAGGCCGATGCAGGCAGCGACCGCCGCGGGCGGAAGGGGCGCGGTGGTGGCGAAGGGCTGCGGCGCCTTGATCTCCGCCGCCGTCACCAGCCCGGCGGGGTCGCGTGAGAGCCGCGCCGTGACGCGCCCCGCCGCCTGGTCGAGCGCGATCACCTCACCCACGACGCCCAGCCGCCGCGCCAGCATCACGGCGGTGCCGACATTCGGATGGCCGGCGAAGGGGATCTCGGCGCCCGGGGTAAAGATGCGGATCCGGGCGGCGGCGCCGGGCGCCTCCGGCGGCAGGACGAAGACGGTCTCGGAGAGGTTGAACTCCCGCGCCACGCGCTGCATGGCCGTGCCGTCCAGCCCCTCGGCGCCATGCACGATCGCCAGCGGGTTGCCGCCGAAGCGGGTGTCGGTGAAGACGTCGCAGGTCTCGAATTCAAGCCGCATGGGACGCCGCCGCGATCGCCGCGTTCATCGCCCGCACCCCGGCCGCCGGTCCCTCCGGATGGTTCCAGACCGCGCCGACCACGGCGAGGAAATCCGCTCCCGCCCGGACCAGGGGCGCGCAATTCGCCGCGGTGATGCCGCCAATGGCGACGCAGGGGATCTCGGCGATCTCCGACCACCATTCGAGCAGGTCGGTGGTGGCGCGGTATTGCGCCTCCTTGGTGCTGGTCGGGAAGAAGGCGCCGAAGGCGACGTAGTCGGCGCCCATCTCGCCCGCGACCATGGCGAGGTGCCGGCTGTCATGGCAGGTGATGCCGAGGATCCTGCCGGAGAGCAGCATGCGCGCCCCGGCATGATCGCCGTCCTGCTGGCCGAGATGCGCCCCGTCGCAGCCCATCTCGGCGGCGAGGATGGCGTCGTCGTTCAGCAGGAAGGCAACGTCGCGCGCCTGGGCGATGGGCATGAGTTGCTCAATCGCGCGCTTCACCTCGTCCCGCGGTGCGTCCTTGAGGCGGAGCTGCAGGCAGGCGACATCGCCGGCATCGAGCGCCGCGGCGAGCTGGTCCGCGAAGCCCGGGGGCAGCACGGGCGGGGTGATGAGGTAGAGCCGGCAGGGGTCGTCCATGCCGGCTAGATTGCGCGTGGCGGCGGGTTTGGGAAGCGCCCTCGCGCCGCCCGCGGGCAGCCCTGGCGATCCGCGCCCGGCGGCGTCGGCCGTGACCGGAGCGCACCCGCGCATGGAGGGGGCAAGGGACGTCCCGGGCCCCCGGGCGGATCAGGTTCGCCCCGTCAGGCGCTGGCCCGGCATTCGCCATGCCGGCCTGGCTCCACCGATAGCGGCGATCCTCCGCGGGAGCCGGTCCGGGTCCGGGCCGGGACGGCGCAGGAGGCGAGCGGCTGTGACCTGGGTCGCAGCAGTCCGGGACGGGATGCTGTAGGCTTTCCGGTGCTGTCCCCCGAGCGGAACCGCGCCGCGGTACCGAGGCAGGGCGCCAGCGCCGCGGGACCACGGCCACGCCACAGGGGCCACGGCCCGGGGGCCAGGGAGGAGGCAACCCGATGGCGACGACGACGAGCGTTCCGTCCTACCAGGGGCAAGGTGGTGCCTGGACCCTCATCCATCCCGATGACGTCAAGGTCACCGCGGCGACGATGACCCAGGGTCCGCATGCGGGCCGGCAGCTTCTCGCCATCACCCTCACCTATGACGAGGCCGATTTCCTCGACAACAGCCTCGGCGTGGTGGCGATCCAGGTGAAGGAGCCTGCCGGCAACCTCACCAGCGATGCCGGCGGAGGGCTGCGAACCGATATCGAGCTCACCATCACCAATGCCCTCGGCGTCCTCTGGACCGGGTTCGACATCCAGCTCGCCCCCGGCAGCGGGGCGCTGGACCCGGCGCAATTCCATCCGGGCTATGCCCATTTCCACCAGGTCACCCGGGACAATTTCCGCGCCTTCACCATCGGGACGACCGACACGCTCGGCCGCCCCGCCGGGGATGGCAACAGCACCACGCTGCCGGTCCCGGCCAATATCCAGCTCAACGGCACGGTCGCGGCCGGCGTCACCGCGCATTGGGGCCTCTACGACGATCCCGATTTCGTGCCCGACCCCAACAACCCCAATGCCTTCCCGCCACCGCTCGTGCTGCATCAGCGGACCTATGCCGATCACGAGGACGGCTTCTTCATCCTGCTCTCGCCCAGGACCACCGCGGCGACCGAGGGGCCGGACCGGTTCCTGGCCGGTGGCCCCAAGGCCGATACCATCGCCGGGCTCGGCGGCGACGACGTGATCAACGGGCGCGGCGGCAACGATACCATCATGGGCGATGCAGGCGACGATACGCTGACGGGTGGGCTGGGGGCGGACATGCTGGTCTTCGCCGCCGGCCATGGCCATGACCTCGTCACGGATTTCGACCCGGCGGCCGATATCCTGCGCATCCTGGGCACGGGCCTGACCAGCTTCGCCCAGGCGATGGACGCGGTGCGGCAGGTCGGTGCCGATACCGTCATCGCCACCGGCGCCGGCTCCTCCATCACCCTGGCCGGCACCGCCAAGGCCACGCTCGATGCGGCCGACTTCGCCTTCACCTGACGCCCCCGGGCGCCGCCGCCGGGCCATGATCGGGCTAGCATGGGCCCGAAACGCAGATGGCCGGCACAAGGCCGGCCATCGCAGGGTTCGGTTCCGATCGGGATCAGGCGGCCCGGGGGCGCCGCCCCGGGCCCCGCCGGTTTCAGCCCACCGGCGCCTTGTAGATGTCGATGATGGCGTTCAGCAGGTTCAGCGCATCCGCCTTTGACCGCTGGAAGGCGTTGCGGCCCATGATGGAGCCGTTGCCGCCGGCGGCGTGGATGGCGCGGACCTCCTGCAGGATGTCCTCGGTGCCCTTCGCCTCGCCGCCCGAGAAGACCACCAGGCGACGGCCGCCGAAGCAGGCCTGCACCACGTGCTTGAAGCGGGCAACGGGGTCGTTCACCTCGACCGGGTGCTTCTCATAGGTCTTCTTCGCGGCATCGAGGCTGATCGCCGCGGTCGGCGGCTTCACCTTGATGATGTGCGCGCCGATCAGCGCCGCCATGTGCGCGGCATAGGCGCAGATGTCGAGCGCGGTCTCGCCGGTCTTGTCCAGCATCGGGCCGCGCGGGTAGCTCCACACCACGACCGCGAGGCCCGCCGCCTTGGCCTCCTCGGCCAACTCGCGCAGCTCCTCGATCATCTCGAACTGGTATTCGGAGGACGGGTAGATGGTGAACCCGATCGCCGAGCAGCCGAGGCGGAGGGCATCGGAGACGCTGCCGGTCACCGCCTGGTCCTTGGTGGTGGACAGGCTGTTGGAGGAGTTGACCTTCAGGATGGTCGGGATGGCGCCGGCATAGGTGGCGGCGCCGGCCTCGATCATGCCGAGCGGCGCGGCATAGGCGTTGAGGCCGGCCTCAATCGCCAGCTCGAACATGTAGCGCGGGTCATAGCCGGCCGGGTTCGGCGCGAAGGAGCGGGCCGGGCCATGCTCGAAGCCCTGGTCCACCGGCAGGATGACCATGCGGCCCGTGCCGCCCAGCTTCCCTTCCATCAGGATCCGGGCGAGGTTCGCCTTGGTGCCGGGATTGTCGCTCTCGTACCAGGAGAGGATCTCTTTCACCTTCGGCGTGAGCTGCATGGCGTTTGCCCTTTCGTGGCGGCCAATCTGGGTTGCCGCGATGTAGCGCGAGGTTGCGGGCCTGTCACCCGGCCGCCGCCAGCCAAGCCTTGAGCTTTGCGCGCGCGCCCGGCCGCCGCAGGTCGAGCGAGGCGAGGTCGAGGGCGGGCGGCCGCGCCGCGCGAATCCGGACGCCGAGTTCCGCCGCCGCCCCGGCGACCTGGGGGAAGGCCGGGCAGCGGGGGTCCAGCACCACCTCCCGCAGCCCTGCGCGCAGCGCCGCCAGCGCGTGGCCGGGCGAATCGGCGCAGTCGAGCACGGCCTTGTGTGGAACGCCCGGATGGGCGGCGGCGGCCTCGGCGATGATGGCCAGGAACCAGGGGGCGCCCAGGAAACCGCCCGCCCCGGGCGCCGAAAGCAGCAACGCGCCTTGCGGTCCCGCCAGCGCCAGCGCCAGCGCCGCCCCCGCGGCATCGTGCACCGTCACGGCCGGCGGATCGCCGCGCCCCGCCTCGCTTTCCGCCGGCCCGCGCCGCCGTTGACCCGTCCCGGTCGCCATGCCAAGGCTTCCAGCACGCCCGGAATCCCGCGTCCAGCGCGGCCGGCGGCCTCAGTTGCGGGATCTGCATGAGCGAGTCTTCGAAGGACCCGGTGGCGATGGCGGCGGCCCGGCTGGAGAGCGCCGTGGACAGGCTCATCGCCACCCTGAGCCGGCCACGGCCGCCGGCGGATGAGAGCGACATGGTCCCGCGTGCCGAGGTCGCCGCCATGGCGGAGCGGCTGGATGCCACCATTGCCCGGCTCCGCCTCGCCCTGGCCGAGGAATTGCGGGCCGGCGAGCGGGAAGGGGAGTAGCGCGTGGGGCAGGTCACCGTCCGGGTCAACGGCTACCAGCACACCATCGGCTGCAAGGATGGCGAGGAGCAGCATGTCCTCGATCTGATCAACCAGATCGAGGACAAGGTGCGGCTGATCCGCGCGATGGGCGGGCAATTCTCCGAATCCCGCATGCTGCTGCATGTCGCGCTGCTGCTGGCCGACGAGGCCGCGGACCTGCGGACGGAGCTCGGCCGCGCGCGGGCCGGCATCGCGCCGCCGCCGGCGCAGCCCGACCCGCAACTGGCCGAGCGCCTGGCCCGGATCGCCGAGCGGATCGAGGGGCTGGCGCAGTCGCTCGACAAGCCCTGAGCGCGGCCGGTTCCATTGCTGCGCCGTCATGCCGGGGTTCTCGCGCGGGCATCGCTTTTCCGGCCCCTGCCGCTGGTCCTGCGGCCCCCGTGCCCCTATATGGCGTGGGCGGGGCTGCCCGGCGCGTCAGGCAATTCATCCCCGGGGCCAATAAGCATCCTCCGGGAGCTGGCTCTGTCCGGATCGTGGTCCGGGTATCTGGCGCCCACCTGCGCTAGCAGGCCTTGGGAGGGTGAGACGCCAACGGCCATGGTGGCTCCGCACTTGTCTTCTTCCCCCTATTGCGACGTGCTCCTGCGGGAGCTGAAGGCCGAGGCGCGGCGCGCGGCGCTCGCCCGGCGGGAGGGCTGCGACCCGGCCCTCGGGGCGCGGCTCGTCCAGCATGTGCTGGCGGAGGCGCCGCCGCCTGCCGGCGCCGTCGTCGCCGGCTTCTGGCCCATGGGCCAGGAGATCGACATCCGCCCGCTGCTGCTGGCGCTGGCGGAGCGCGGCCATCCCATCGCCCTGCCGGTCACACCCAAGCGCGGCCTGCCGCTGCTGTTCCGCCGCTGGCGGCCGGGGGAGGACCTGGCCCGCGGGCCGATGGGCACCCGCCAGCCGGCCTCGGGCGAGGATCTCCGCCCCTCCTTCCTGCTGGTGCCGCTGCTGGCCTTCGACCGCGCCGGGCGGCGGCTCGGCTATGGCGCGGGCTATTACGACCGGACGCTCGCCGGGCTGCCGGGCGCCGTCGCCATCGGCTGCGCCTATGCCTGCCAGGAAATGCCGGAGGTGCCGGCGGGTCCGGAAGACTGGCGGCTGGATGCCATCGCCACCGAGGCGGGGATCATCCGGCCGGCCTGATAGCCCCTGACCCCGCGCCGAAAGCGCTGACCTCCTGCACGGGATATCGGCGCGCAGGGTTGGTGTGGCGGCTGCATGCCGGACCCTGACCCGGACCGGACACTTGTGCGGCCGGTACGAGTGCCTGCAACCACGCGGCAAGGACCGCGCAGGGCTTTTACCGCTTCCGCGTTTCTGGCATCCCTCCGGCCCCTGCCGGAAGGGTACACAGAACCGTGATACTGATTGGCGCCGGCGCCGTCCCCGTGCCGGGATACCCCCGCCGCGCGCCGCCCGGGCGCCTGCTGCCCGCCGCGCTGCTGGCCCTGGCCCTGCTCACCGGGCATCCCCTCGGCGCGCAGGAGGCACCGGCCGACCCGGGCGCCGTGACCGCCGCGCTGCTGCAGCAGGAGCTGGCCGTCCGCCTGCCCAGCCCCTGGCGCCTCGCCGAGCTGCGGCTGGAGGCACAGGCCGATCTCGGCAGCGCCGCCGCCCCCGAGATCCACAGCCGCCTGCTCGCCATGCTGGCGCTGGCCCTGCCGACCTTCGAGCCGGCGGGGCGCGAGGGCGAGATCACCTTCGCCCGGCCGGTGGCACCGGAGGGATATCGCCGCGCGGTGCAGGGCCTCGCCATCTCCACCCGCAGGGATGGGCGCTGGGAGACCCGCATCACGCTGGAGCCGGACTCGGCGCTGGCCGTGCCCGGCCTGCCCGCCGCCGCACTGCCGGGGCGCGTCGTCATGCTCGGCTCCGAGGAGGAGGCACGGCTGCGCGCCGCCCGGGCGGCGGCGGACGAGGCAGGGCATGCGGCGGCGCTCGCCGCGCAGCGCCGGGCCGCCGCCCTGGCCACGGAGCAGGGGGTGGCGGAAGCGGAAGCGGCGGCCCGGCGCCAGGCCGCGGCGGCGCGTGTGCTGGCCGAGGAGGCCCGCGCCGCCGAGGCAAGGCGGCAGGAGGCGGAGGAAGCGCGGCGCCTCGCCGAAGCCCGGCGGGACGCGGCCGAGGCGCTAGAGGCGGCGGTGCTGCGGGAGGCCGCGGCCCAGCGCATGGTGATCGAGGCGCGCGCCCGGCAGATCGCCGAGTTGCGCACCCGCTTCGCCGGCGACCGCAACACCCGCCTCGCGGCGCTCGACCAGGCGATGCGCAGCGGGGACCCGGCCATCCGTGCCCTCGGCTTCGAGGCGGCGCTCGCCTCCCAGGATGCCGCGGCGATCGGCCTCGCCCTGCGCCTGACCCTTGTGCAGAAGCCCGAATTGCAGGTGGTCACCTTCGCGCCCGCCGTGGTGGGGCCGGGCCAGGGCAACCCGCAGGAGGTCGTGGCCTCGCTCTCCGGCTTCGCAATTGTGCTGGAGGACATCAACCCGGCGACCGGCAGCTTCACCGGCATGGCCCGCCTCGGCGGCGGCACCGCGCGCGCGACCGGCGCGCTCGGCCGCAGCGAGATGACGGTGGCGCTGCGCCCGGCCGGGCCGGGGCAGCCCCTGCTGGTCGGCGGGGTGGCGCAGGAGGCCTGCAGCCTCGCCCTCCGTCTCAGCGAGGTGCGGACCCTGGATGGGCTGTTCGGCTGCACGGCGAAGGAGACGCCGCGGCTGATCGCCCGAATTGCGCTGGACTGAGCGGCATGCGCGGTACCTTGGCGGCCCTCCTGCTGCTGCTCCTGCCGCTGGCGAAGGCGACGGCGCAGGACGCGTCGCGGCCGGCCGCGACCGCGCGCGAGGCCGGGCAGGCCGGTCCACCCCGCCCGCCGGTCGCGGCGGCCCGCCGCCCGGTCGCCGCGGCGGGTCGGCCCGCGGCCAGGCTGCGGCCGCCTGCCAGGCAGGCCCCGGCATTGGCAGCGCGGAAGGCCGGGACCACCGCGCGGCGGCCCGCTTCCGCAGGGTTGCAGGTCTCGCCCGCGGAGCCGCCGCGGCCCGGCGGGGGGGCCGCCACGGCGATGGCCGCCGGCCGGGCCTCCGGGCCTTCCCGGCCAATGCCGCCCGGCTGCCCCGCGAGCCTCGCGGCCTTTCCCGACGGCATCCGGCTTTGCCGGTGCGCGCCCGCCGCCTTGCGGACCGGCCCCGTCCATGGCGACGGGTTCTATGCCGCCGCCTCTGCCCCCTGCCGGGCCGGGCTGCATGCCGGGGTGATCGGGCCCCGCGGCGGCGATCTGCTCATCCGCGTGCTGCCCCTGGCGGGCGAGACCCCCGGCGCGAGGCGGCACCGCATCGCCTCGGAACCCGGGCGGCTGGAAGGCCGCGCCTACCGGCTGCTGGCGGCGACCCCCGGCCAGGTCGCCTGGGCGCGTCGCCTCGCCGAGGCCCTGGCGGCGCCGAACCCGGGCATCCCCCGCCTGGCTGGCCGGGCGGAGGAGCCGGTCCCGCTGCCCCTGCCGCAGGCCGCCGGGCCCGAGCCCCTGCTGCCCGCGGCGCCGGAGCGGGCGGGGTTCGGCTCTCTCGTGCCGCCGGTGCTGATGCCGGCCCTCTGGCGGATGCCGGTCCGGCCGCCCGATGCCCCGCTGCCGGAGGGCAGGGCGCCGCCGCCAGTCGCCGCTGCCTTGCCGCCGCCCGCCGCGCCGGGGCCGGTCGCCGGTCCGGCCGAGGCGCCGGGGCCGGCCCGCCTGCTGGTCTCCGGCGTGCCGGTGGACCTTGCGGCGGTGGAGCCGGGGGAGGGGACGGATCCCCGCCTGCCCGGCCAGTTCCTGGCCCGCCGCGGCGGGTACGCGCACTGCCTGCCGGTGCCCGGCGCGCCCGGCCATCGCTGCACCACCGGGGATGGCATAGACCTGGCGGAGGCGGCCCTCTACAACGGCCTCGCCCGGGCCAGCCCCGCCGCTTCCGATGCCTACCGCTATGCGGAGCAGGCCGCGCGGGAGGCCGGCCGGGGCATCTGGAAAGCCGAGACCCGCTGAGCCTGCGGGCGCGCGTGGGAGCCAGCGGGAGTGCGCATTCTCTTCCTGGGCGATGTGGTCGGCCGGTCCGGCCGGGATGCGGTGGTCGCCGGCCTGCCGAAGCTGAAATCGGCGCTGCAGGCCGATCTGGTGGTGGTGAACGGCGAGAATGCCAGCCACGGCTTCGGCCTCGCCCCCGACATGGCGCGCGCCATCCTGGGCGCGGGGGCCGATGTCATCACCCTCGGCAACCATGCCTGGGACCGCAAGGAGATCATCCCCTATCTGGAGCAGGAGCCGCGGGTCATCCGTCCCGTGAACTTCCCGCCCGGCACCCCCGGCCGCGGCGCCGTGGTGGTGGAGGTGCCCGGCAACCGCAAGGCGCTGGTGGTGAATGTCATGGGCCGGCTCTTCATGGACCCGCTCGACGATCCTTTCCGCGCCGTGCAGGCGGAGGTGCAGAAGCACCGGCTGGGCGCCGGCGGCACCATCCAGGCGAGCGTGATCGATGTGCATGCCGAGGCGAGTTCGGAGAAGCAGGCCTTCGGCCACAGCTTCGACGGGCTGGTGAGCCTGGTGGTCGGCACCCATACCCATGTCCCGACCGCGGACCACCAGGTGCTGCCCGGCGGCACCGCCTATATGACCGATGCCGGCATGTGCGGCGACTATGACAGCGTGATCGGCATGCAGAAGGGCGGCGCGGCGCTGCGCTTCTGGCGCAAGATGCCCGGCGAGAAGCTGGCCCCGGCGGAGGGCGCCGCGACGCTCTGCGGCCTCTTCGTCGAGACCGATGATGCGACCGGCCTGGCGCGGCGGGTCGAGCCGGTGCGGCAGGGCGGGCGGTTGTCCCAGGCGCTGCCTGTCCTCTGAAAGGCGGGGGTCGGTGCGCCCGCACAACTTGTGAGTAAATGATTGCAGTTTCCTGCAATCACTCGTTTGTCACCGCTTCGCAGCTCTGACCTTCGGCAAACTCCGTTCTCGCAGAGCGGGGAGACGATCATGGATCGCCATGGAAGGCGGCCCTTCGCGCCAGGCGCCTCCATCCTGGGCGGAGCGTCCTGCGGGCTGAGCTATGAGGGGCTGATGCGCGACGCGGTCGCGCAGGAGGAACGCTCCCGCCGGCTGGGGGCGGGACGGAGCCGGATGGTGCCGCGCGCCCAGGTCCAGGCCCCGCGGCCGGAGGTTGCGCGTTCCGCCCAGGCGCGGATCGCGGGGCAATAGGGCGCGCGGGTAGGGGGTGCGGCGCGGCTGCGGCACGCCCGGCCCGCCGCCCTCAGCACCCCGCCGTCAGTACATCGTGTCGCGCAGCCGCTGCGGCGCCTCGGCGTCGTAGCTGACCGGCTCGACCAGCCCGCCGGTATGGGCCGAGATCAGCTCGCCCATGCTCGGCACCGCCGCCGGCCGCGCCCGCTCGCCCCATAGCTTCGAGCGCATAATGGCCTTGGCGCATTGCATGTAGATCTCGCGGATGGTGATCAGCACGACCGTCGCCGGCTCCTTGCCCCCCACCGCGAAGCGGGCGCGGAGGGCGGGGTCGGTGGTGATGCGCGCCGTGCCGTTCACCCTGAGCGTCTCCCCCGCGCCGGGGATCAGGAAGAGCAGGGCGACCGCCGGGTTGGCGATGATGTCCCGCAGCGCATCCAGCCGGTTGTTGCCGCGCCGGTCCGGCAGGGCCAGGGTCACCTCGTCCAGCGGCTCGATGAAGCCGGGCGCATCGCCCCGCGGCGTCGCATGCACCCCGTTCGGGCCCACCGTCGCCAGGATGGCGAAGGGGGCGGCGGCGATGAAGGCGCGGGTGCGGTCCTCCAGCCGGTGGGTGACCTTCTTCAGCACCAGCTCCCGCGGCGGGTCGTAGAGCGTCGCGAGCTGGTCGAGGCTGGTGACGGCGAAGAGATCGGTAGGGGTCACGGCATCCATGGGCCGGTAGCCTGGACCGGCTCGGGCCGGGGCGGCAAGGCCCATGGTGGCGCTGGCCGGCCCACGCCGCTATAAGCCTTTCCTCAACCGCAATCTGAAGATGCTGGAGCCCCGGCCATGGCGGGCCATTCGCACGCCAAGAACATCATGCACCGCAAGGCGGCCCAGGGCGCGAAGAAGGCCCAGGCCTTCGCCAAGCTGATCCGCGAGATCACCGTCTCGGCCAGGATGGGCCTGCCCGACCCGGCCATGAACCCGCGCCTGCGCGCCGCGGTGAAGGCGGCGCTGACCGCCAACATGACCAGGGACACGATCGACCGCGCCATCAAGCGCGCGGCCACGGGTGCCCAGGGCGAGGACTACCAAGAGGTCCGCTACGAGGGCTACGGCCCCTATGGCGTCGCCGTGATCGTCGAGGCGCTTACCGACAACCGCAACCGCACCGCCGGCGACATCCGCAGCGCCTTCGCCAAGGCCGGCGGGGCGCTGGGCGAGACCAACTCGGTCTCCTTCCAGTTCGAGCGCAAGGGCGTCATCTGGTTCCCCGGCCTGGCCGACAAGGCCGAGGAGATGCTGGAGGCGGCGATCGAGGCCGGCGCGCTCGACGTCGAATCGGATGAGGAGGGCCACGAGGTCACCTGCGCGCCGGAGGATTTCTTCGCCGTGCGCGATGCGCTCGAGGCCAGGTTCGGCAGCCCGGAAAGCGCCAGGGTGGAATGGGTGCCGAATGTCCGCATCGACCTCGATGAGGAGAAGGCGCGCGACATCCTGAAGCTGATCGACCGCCTGGACGAGAGCGACGACGTGCAGAACGTCTACGCCAATTTCGAGGTGTCGGAGGCCGTGTCGCAGCGGCTCTCGGCCTGAGCGGACCGGTCCGGCTCCTCGGACTTGATCCCGGCCTCCAGCACACCGGCTGGGGCCTGGTGGAGAGCGCGGGCAGCCGGCTGCGCCATCTCGGCGATGGCGTGATCTCGACCGATGCCGACCAGCCGCTGGCCGAGCGGCTCTGCACCCTGCACCGCGCCCTGATGGTCCTGCTGGAGCAGTGGCGGCCGGACGAGGCGGCGGTCGAGCATACCTATGTCAACAAGAACCCCGGCGCCGCGCTGAAGCTCGGCCAGGCGCGCGGCGTGGTGCTGCTGGCGCCGGCGCTGGCCGGCATCCGGGTCGCCGAATACCAGGCCATGGAAGTGAAGCGCGCCGTGGTCGGCACCGGGCATGCCGAGAAGCCGCAGGTCGAGGCCATGGTGCGGCGCCTGCTGCCGGGCGCGACCATCCGGCGCTCCGACGCGGCGGATGCGCTGGCCGTGGCCATCTGCCATGCGCATCATCGCGGGACCAGGCTCGCCTTCGCCAGGGGATACGCGCCGGCATGAGGCCTGCTGCCCTCTCCCAACCTCCCCCGCCAGGCCGGAACCTGGCCCGGACCGGCGTGGGTTTTCGATGATCGGGAAACTCACCGGCAAGCTCGACAGCGTCCATGAGGGGGGCTGCATCCTCGACGTGAACGGAGTCGGCTACCTGCTCTCCTGCTCCACCAAGACCCTGGACCGGCTCAGGGACGCGCCCCAGGCGGCCCGGGTGCTGGTGGAGACGCATGTGCGCCAGGACGCCATCGTCCTCTTCGGCTTCGCCATGCCGCAGGAACGCGACACCTTCGTGAAGCTCACCTCCATCCAGGGCGTCGGGCCCAAGGTCGCGCTCGACATACTCTCGGCCTTCGGCCCGGAGGAACTGGCCGCCGCGGTGCGGGCCGGCGACCGCACCGGGCTGCGCCAGGCGAATGGCGTCGGGCCCAGGCTGGCAGACCGGCTGGTGACCGAGCTGCGCGACTGGGCCGGCGCCATCCAGCCGCCCTCCGGCATCGCCGTCTCCGCCGCGCCGGCCACGGCCGCGGCCCCGGCGGGGGCGGAGGCGGATGCCGTCTCGGCCCTCGTCAATCTCGGCTGGAAGCGGCCGGAGGCGCAGGCGGCGGTGAACCGCGCCAGGGCCCGGCTGGGCGAGGGCGCGCCGCTTGAGGGCCTGATCCGTGACAGCCTGAAGGAGCTGGCGCGGTGAGCGGCCGCCGCGGCAAGGCGCCGCCGCCCGAGCCCGCGGCCGATGAGCGGATCACCACGCCCATCCGTACCGAGGAGGACGCCGCCGAGGCGACGCTCCGCCCGCAGACCCTGGCCGACTTCACCGGCCAGCAGGCGCTGCGCGAGAACCTGGCGATCTTCATCCAGGCCGCCCGCGCGCGGGGGGAGGCGCTGGACCATGTCCTGCTGCACGGCCCCCCCGGCCTCGGCAAGACCACCCTCGCCCAGATCGTGGCGCGCGAGCTCGGCGTCGGCTTCCGCGCGACCAGCGGCCCCATCCTGCAGCGCGCCGGCGACCTGGCGGCGATCCTGACCAATCTCCAGCCGCGCGACGTCCTCTTCGTCGATGAGATCCACCGGCTGCAGCCGGCGCTCGAGGAGACCCTCTATCCCGCGATGGAGGATTTCCAGCTCGACCTCATCATCGGGGAGGGGCCGGCGGCGCGCACGGTGCGCATCGACCTGCCGCCCTTCACCCTGGTCGGCGCCACCACCCGCTCGGGCCTGCTGGCCCAGCCGCTGCGCGACCGCTTCGGCATCCCGCTGCGCCTGCAATTCTACACGCCGGAGGAATTGCTCCGGATCGTCACGCGCGGCGCCCAGAAGCTCGGCTTCGCCCTGTCCGAGGACGGCGCCTGGGAGATCGCCCGCCGTTCCCGCGGCACGCCGCGCATCGCCGGGCGGCTGCTGCGCCGGGTGCGGGACTTCGCGGCGGTCGCCGGCATCGCGGCCGACCGCGCCATGGTGGATGGCGCGCTGAACCGGCTGGAGGTGGACGCCAAGGGCCTCGATGCCATGGACCGCCGCTACCTCCGCCGCATCGCCGTGCACCACAATGGCGGGCCGGTCGGGGTCGAGACGCTGGCCGCGGCGCTGGCCGAATCGCGCGACACGCTGGAGGATGTCATCGAGCCCTACCTGATCCAGGAGGGGCTGGTGCTCCGCACCCCGCGCGGGCGCGTCCTCGGCCTGCCGGGCTGGCAGCATCTCGGCCTCAGCCCGCCGGCGGGCTTCGCCATCCAGCCGGACCTGCTCGCGGGGGGCGAGCCGTGACGGCATCCGGTGGCCGGGGCGCGGCATCGCGCGGCGGCCTGATCCGGCCGCCCGAGGCACCCGCGCATCGCTGGCCGCTCCGCGTCTATTTCGAAGACACGGATGCCGGCGGGATGGCCTATCACGCCAACTATCTCCGCTGGGCCGAGCGCGCCCGCACGGAATCCTTGCGTGCCATGGGCTTGCCGCATCAGATGCTCATGCAAGATCACAATTCGATACTCGTGGTGCGGCGCATCGAAGTGGAGTATTGGCGGCCCGCCCGGCTTGATGACGCAGTCGTGGTTGAAACCCGCGTGATTGCCGTCCGGGGGGTCACCATCCTGCTCGACCAGCGGGTGGTGCCGGAGGTGGCAGGGGCGGGGGCGGAGCCGCTGGCGGCGCTGCGGGTGGATCTCGCCTGCATCGACCGGGACGGCCTGCGGCCGAAGCGCATCCCGGAGCCCTGGCGCTCGGCGCTGGAGGCCAGGGCGGCCGGGGCGGGGGCGGGCGAGGGGCCCATAGTCTAGCGGGGCGGCCGGCCACGGATCGGCCGCCACAGAGAATGGAGTTTTGCGGTGGATCGCAGCGTGACGACGGAGAGCCTGGGCGGCGCGATGCACGACCTGTCGCTCTGGGGCCTGTTCCTCCAGGCCGACTGGGTCGTGAAACTCGTCATGCTCGGGCTGCTGCTCGCCAGCGTCTGGGTCTGGGCGATCGTCTTCGAGAAGGTGACCAGCCTCCGCCGCGCCAACCGCGCGGCCGACGAGTTCGAGGACGCCTTCTGGTCCGGCGGCAGCCTGGACGACCTCTACCGCAAGGAGGGCGACCAGCCCTCCCACCCCATGGCGGCGGTCTTCGTCTCCGCCATGCGGGAATGGCGGCGCGGCGCCCAGCGGCTCACCGGCTCCGAACTGGTCGCGGCCGGCCTGAAGGAGCGGATCGAGCGCAGCATGGCCGTCACCGTGCAGCGGGAGATGGAGCGGCTGGAGCGCTGGATGGTCTTCCTCGCTTCGGTCGGCTCGGTTGCGCCCTTCATCGGCCTGTTCGGCACGGTCTGGGGCATCATGAACTCCTTCGCCGCCATCGCCGGCATGCAGAACACCAACCTGGCGGTGGTCGCGCCCGGCATCGCGGAGGCGCTGTTCGCCACCGCCATCGGCCTGGTCGCCGCCATCCCGGCGGTGCTCGCCTACAACAAGATCAACACCGACCTGGCGCGCTATGCCGCCCGGCTGGAGGGTTTCGCGGCCGAATTCGGCGGCATCCTGGCGCGGCAGACCGAGAGCGTGATGGCCGAGCCCGGGCGCGCCGCCGCCCCGGCGCCGGTGGCGGAGTGAGCCCGTGGCCGTCTCGCTGAACACCGGCAAGGGGCGCGGCCGCTACCGGCCGATGGCCGAGATCAACGTCACGCCGCTGGTCGACGTGATGCTGGTGCTGCTGATCATCTTCATGGTCGCGGCGCCGCTGATGACCGTCGGCGTGCCGGTGGACCTGCCGAAGACCCAGGCGGCGGCGCTGAACCAGGACAATGAGCCGATCACCATCACGGTGAACCCGGAGGGCAGGATCTTCCTGCAGGAGACCGAGGTGCCGATCGAGGGGCTGGTCGCGCAGCTGCAGGCGATCGCCCGCAACCAGCCGGCCGGCGCGCCGGAGCGCCGCATCTTCGTCCGTGGCGACAAGGCCATCAGCTATGGCCGCGTCATGGAGGTGATGGGCACGATCAGCGCCGGCGGCTTCAGCAAGGTGGCCCTGCTGGCCGAGCAGCCCTCCGGGCGGCCCGCCGCCGGCGGCGCTGCCGGCCCGGCTGCGCCGACCGCCTCCCCCCCGGGCGGCCGGCCGCAGCCGCCACCGCAGGCGCCGCGTGCCCAGAACGGGCCGCCGCCGCGGGGCTAGGGCAGAGCAGAGTGCGGAGGGCGTGTGCGACCGGCTGCGTCGCACCGCGCCTCGACCAGGAGGCCAGGGCGGAGGCGCGTTCGATCCCGAACGCAGGCCGCCTTGGCCGGCGATCCCCCGCGGCGGACCGGCCGTGGGCGGGAATCGCCGGGGCATGACAGGTTTTGTTGCGACGGGTTTCGGCGCCGGGGGGCGCAAGGATGCGGCCGAGGGGAATGCGGTTCTGGGGGCTGGTATCGGCCGCGATGCATGTCGCGCTGCTGGTGTTCGGCCTCGTCTTCGGCCTGCCCAGGCCGCTGCAGGAGCCGGAGGAGCAGGCGGTGGCGGTCGAGATCGTCGCCGCCCCGCAGCAGGCCCAGGGCGAGCGCCCGGCGCCGGTGCCGGGCCCGCCCAACGTGACCCAGCCGCCGCGGCCCGAGCCGCCCGGCGAGCAGGTGCGGGAGAGCCTGCCGAGCCCGCCGCCACCGCCGCCGCCGCCGCCGCCACCCCCGGCGCCGGCCCCGGCGCCCGCGCCGCCGCAGCAGGCGCAGCCGCGCCCGGCCCCGCCGCCGCCCGAGCCGCTGCCGACCCCGCCGCGCCCGCCGCAGCAGGTGGCGGAGGCAAGGCCGCGGCCGGAGCCGCCGCCGCCCGAGGTGGCGCCGACCCCGCTGCCCCTGCCGCCGCCGCCCCCGCCGCCGGCCCCGCCGGCGCCGCGCCCGCCCCAGCCGCAGCAGCAGGCCCAGGCGAAGCCGGAACCGCCGGCGCCGACACCCGCGCCGCCCCGGCCGGACCCGGCGCCGCCGCGCCCGCCCACCCCGCCGGCGCGCGAGCCGGTGCGCGAGGCCGGGACCGGCCAGACGCCGCCGGTGCAGCGCCCGCAGGCGGACAGCCGCAGCGTGCTGAACACGCTCGAGCGCCTGCAGGCGAGCCGCCCCGCGAACCAGCCGCCGACCGGCCGGCCGAGCCCGCAGGCCGGCAGCCCGCAGCAGGGCGGCGGCACCCCGACCGGCACCGCCGCGCTCTCGGCCGGGGAGAAGGCCGGCCTGGCCGACAAGATCAGCGAATGCTGGTCGGTCGATGGCGGCGGCCTCGGCGTGCGGGATGTCGTGGTCTCGCTGCGCGTCGAGGTGGATGCCGGCGGCGTGGTGCGGAATGTCCGCTCCGACGGCCCGCCGCCGGGCGACCCGCGCGCCAGGGCGGTCTATGAGGCCGCGCGGCGCGCGCTGCTGGATCCGAAATGCAACCCGCTGCCCCTGCCGCGGGAGCGGCTGGCGGCGCTGCGCGACACCGTCTTCCGCTTCAACCCGCGCGACCTTGGCCTGCGCTGACGCCGCCGCGGCGGGCTTGACCCGCCGCGGTGCGCCGCCATGGTGCGCACCGACATCTGCAGGAGATGCCGCATGACCCCGATCGACAAGGCGATGGCAGGCTTCGTCTCGCGCCGCGCCGCGCTGTTCGGCGGGATGGCCCTCGGCCTGCCGGCGATCGCCGGGCTGCCCGCCTCGGCGCTCGCGCAGAGCTCGGTGGTCGATATCACCCGCGCCCGCACCGACCCGATCCCGATCGCCATCCCGGATTTCGCCGGCCAGGGCGAGGGCCAGCGCGTCGGCCGGGACATCGCCCGCGTGGTGGCGAACAACCTGAAGAATTCCGGCCTGTTCCGCCCGGTGGAGCGCGCCGCCTTCATCCAGACCGCCGAGGCGGCGGCGGCGGTGCCGCGCTTCCAGGACTGGCGCGTCATCGGCGCCCAGGCGCTGGTGACCGGCCGGGTGGATTCCGGCGGGGACCGCGCGCGCGTCGAGTTCCGGCTGTGGGACGTGCTGCCGGAGCAGCAGATCCAGGGCACCGCCTTCACCGCCAATGCCGCCAACTGGCGCAAGATCGCGCATCTCATCTCGGACGTGATCTATGAGCGGCTGCTGGGCGAGAAGGGCTATTTCGACACCCAGGTGGTCTATGTGGCCGAGACCGGGCCGCGCGACCGCCGCACCCGGCGCCTGGCCATCATGGACCAGGATGGCGAGAACCACCGCTTCCTGACCGACGGCTCCTCCGCCGCGCTGACGCCGCGCTTCCACCCCAATGCGCGGCAGATCGCCTTCATGTCCTATGCGCGCGGGGAGCCGCGGGTCTTCCTCTTCAGCCTCGATGGCGGGCGGCCGGAGCCCCTGGGCAATTTCGCCGGCATGACCCTCTCGCCCCGCTTCAGCCCGGACGGGCGAAGCGTGGTGATGTCCGCGACGCGCGGCAACGACGCCAATATCTACGTGGTCGATCTCGGCTCGCGGCGGGAGCGGCAGCTGACCTCGGGCGGCGGGCTCGATGTCTCGCCCTGCTTCTCCCCGGACGGCACGCAGATCGTCTTCAACTCCGACCGCGGCGGCGACCAGCAGCTCTATGTCATGGGCGCGGATGGCGGCGGCATCCGGCGCATCTCCTTCGGCCGCGGCCGCTATGCGACGCCGGTCTGGTCGCCGCGCGGCGACCTGATCGCCTTCACCCGAATCTCGGGCGGGCAGTTCGCCATCGGCGTCATGCGCCCGGACGGTTCGGGCGAGCGCATCCTGACCGAGGGCTGGGGCATGGAGGGGCCGACCTTCGCCCCCAATGGCCGGGTGCTGATGTTCTTCCGCGAGACGCCGGCGCGCGACGCGCGGGGCGGCGGCTATTCCTCCCGCCTCGCCTCGATCGACATCGCCGGCTTCAACGAGCGGCAGATCGTGACGCCTACCGATGCCTCCGACCCCGCCTGGTCGCCGCTGCTGTCCTGATCTCGTGCCAGGGAGGGCGGGCGGCGCGGCCCGGCCTCCGCCCCACCGCCTTCGGATGGGGGAAGCTATCGCGGAATCGCCTGATCCGGGCCGGGCGCCGACCCTCCGGCCCGCCCCTGCGCTGCCTCTTCCAGGTGCCGATTGCCGGCGTGGCATGCCTCGCGCCGGAGATGACCGGGCCCGGTTGTGCCGCTTGTTTCCGGCCGGCAAGCATCGCATGACGTTGCCGCAACTTTGACAAAGAAGTGTTCGATATCCTTGACCCTCTCGACTGTGGGTTGTAACGCGGCCGATGAATTTTCCGCAGCACCGCGCTGCTTCTGGGAAAGGGACAGAGGAATGAGGACCACCAAGGCGCTCGGCGCATTCGCCGCGCTCGCCCTGCTCGCCGCCTGCGAGTCCGCGACCGATACGGCGGCGACCGGCGCTGGCGCGGCGACCACGGGCAGCACCATCCGCCCGGGCACGCAGGAGGACCTGGTTGCCAATATCGGCGACCGCGTCTTCTTCGACACCGACAGCAGCGTCATCCGCGCCGACCAGCGCCCGGTCCTGCAGCGCCAGGCCGGCTGGATGCAGCAGCATGCCGCCGCGACCGTGCAGGTCGAGGGCCATGCCGATGAGCGCGGCACGCGCGAGTACAACCTGGCGCTCGGCCAGCGCCGTGCCAATGCGGCGCGCGACGCGCTGGTGGCGGGCGGCGTCGCCGGCGGGCGCATCACCACCATCTCCTACGGCAAGGACCGCCCGGCGGCGCTCGGCTCCACCGAGGAAGCCTGGGCGCAGAACCGCCGCGCGGTGACGGTGGTCCGCTAGAGCAGATCGCCTGAGGCCGTGAGCGACCGAAGGCGTGACTCTGCTCGGAAGACAAGGAGCACCAGCGGATGAGCGTTCAGTTCTGAACGCAATCCGCTGTAGACCGATGGCGCGCCGGCCATGCGGCGTGGGAACGCCCTGGCCCGTGCCTGCGGGCGGCATCATGCGTCCGGGCTCTGCGGCCCCGTGGCGATCCGGTGTCGCCCCCGGTCCCCCGCGGCCTTCCGCGACCTGCGCTAAATCCGATGTGTTGCAGGGTGGGCTTCGGCCTGCCGCGCCCGGTCGCTACAAGGCCGGGGACCCTGCGGCCCCCGGCGGACCCGGCCGGGATGATCCAGGCGGCGACGCGGCGGGTGCAGCGTTGTCCCGATCCATGTCTGTCTTGGCAGAGCAGAGTCACGCCCGCGGGCGCCTGCTCCATCGGAGGCCCGTGATGCGACGCGCACTCGCCGCCCTGCTCCTCGCCACGCCGCTGGCCCTCGCCGAGGCGGGGCCCGCCCGCGCCCAGGCCGAGAGCCGCGAGGGCATCTACCTGCAGAACCAGATCCTCCAGCTGCGGCAGGAGCTGGATCAGCTCCGCCGCGGCGGCATGGCGGCGCCGGTCGCACCCCAGCGTGGCGCCGTGCCCGCCGGGCCGCAGGGCGAGCTGGTGGGCGCGCTGCTCGACCGCGTCTCGACGCTCGAGGAGGAGACGCGCCGCCTGCGCGGCCGGCTGGAACAGGCCGAGTTCCAGAACCGCAACCTCTCCCAGCAGGTCGAGAAGCTGCAGGGTGACCTCGATTACCGCCTGCAGCAGATCGAGGGCGGCGGGGGCGGGGCGCCGCGCGCCGCCGCGCCCGCCGCCCCGGCGGCGCGCCCGGCCTCGCCCACGCAATCCCTGCCGCCCGTCGCGGGGCCGGGCCCCTCGACCGCCCCGGCGGCCGCCGCCGCCCGCACGCCGGAAAAGGCCCTGGCCGATGGCCAGGCGGCGCTTGCCCGGCGCGACTTCGCTGCCGCCGAGGCCGCGGCGCGGGAGGTGCTGGCGGCGCGCGGCAGCCCGCGCGCCTATGACGCGCGCTTCCTACTGGCGGATGCAGAGTTCGGCCAGCGCAACTGGCAGGACGCCGCGGTCGCCTATGGCGAGGCCTACAAGGCCAATCAGCGCGGCAGCCGCGCGGCCGAGGCGCTGATCGGCTTCGGCACCTCGCTGGCCAACCTCAACCAGCGGCGGGAGGCCTGCGAAGCCTTCGGCGTGGTGCAGAGCGAGTACCCGCAGCTCCGCGGCGCGCTGAAGGAGCGGCTGGACGCCGGCCGGCAGCGCGCCGGCTGCCGCTGACCGGCGGCTCGGGGCCTGACCGGCCCGCCACGAGGGCGCCGGCCCCCCAGCGGAGTCTCTGACCATGCCGGCCGCAGCGGCGCCGATCGGGGAGGCGGAATTCGCGGCGCTGATGGCGCCGCTCGGCCCCTTCGGCCTGGCCCCCCGGATCCTCGCCGGCGTCTCCGGCGGCCCGCACAGCCTGGCGCTCGCCCTGCTGGCCGATGCCTGGGCGCGCCGCCGCGGCGGCATGCTGCTCGCCTGCATCGTCGATCACGGGCTGCGGCCGGAGAGCGCGGCGGAGGCGGCCGGCGTCGCCGCCCTGCTGGCCGGGCGCGGCATCGCGGCGCGTATCCTGCCGCTCGGCCTGCCGCCGGGCCGGGGCCTGCAGGCGCGGGCGCGGGCGGGGCGGCAGGCCGCCCTGCTGGAGGCCTGCCGGGCGGCGGGCGCGCCCTGGCTGCTGCTCGGCCATCATCGCGCCGACCAGGCGGAGACGCTGCTGTTCCGGGCGCTGCGCGGCAGCGGCGCGGCCGGGCTCGCCGCCATGCCGCCGGCGCGGGCGGAGGCGGCGGCGCTGGTGCTGCGGCCGCTGCTCGGCCTGCCGCCGGCGCGGCTGGAAGCGGTGGTGGCCGAAGCCGGCCTCGCCCCGGTGCGGGACCCGAGCAATGCGGATCAACGTTTCGCGCGCGTCGCGCTGCGCGTCGCGCTCGGTGACCCAGCGGGGGAGGGCCCGGCCAGCACGGCGCTGGCCGCGGCGGCGTGTGCCTTCGCCGCGCGCCGGAGGCGGGCGGAGGCGGCGCTGGCCGTGCGGCTCGCCCGGGCGGCGCAACTCTTCCCGACCGGCCATGCCGTGATCGACCCCGGCGCGCTCGGCGCGGATCCGGTCGCCGAGGCGGTGCTGGCCGCCCTGATCCGCACCGTCGCCGGGGCGGAATTCGCGCCGCCGCCCGAGGCGGTCGCGGCGCTGCTGCGGCGGGGGGAGGGGACGCTGGCCGGCACCTGGCTGCGGCGGCGCGGGCCGGGCTGGATCCTGCTGCGCGAGCCGGGCGCGGTCGCGCCGCCGGTGCCGGCGGACGCCGGGATGCGCTGGGACGGGCGCTTCCGGCTGCGGGCGGCCGGGCGGCCGGGCCACAGCTTGGGCGCGCTCGGGGCACGGGATGCGGCGGCGCTGCGCGAAAGGGCGCCGCACTGGCCCGCCGCCCTGCTCGCCACCCTCCCCGCCATCCGGGAGCACGGCATGCTGGCCGCGGTGCCGCTGCTCGGCTATCCTGATCTGCAAAGCTGTGCGGTCTTCGCGCTCGACTTCACCCCGGCCGGTGGTCCGGTCACCGGGGGAGCCGAATGGCGGGGTCGCTTGGCCCATTAACTGCCGGGACGGAATCCCTATCTAGGACCGGCAGGATCGAGGGCATCATGCCCAAGGGTTCATGGCCCGGTTCGGGGCCGTGGCGGGAACGGGATATGAATCGGTGAACAATTTCGGCCGCAACCTGGCGCTTTGGGTCATCGTGGCGCTGCTGCTGGTGGCGCTCTTCAACCTGTTCCAGCCCAGCGGCTCCGGCCAGCGTGGGGCGCAGCAGGTGGCCTATTCCGACTTCTTGAACGAGGTCGGCGCCGGCCATGTTCGAGATGTTGTGATCCAGGGGCGGACGGTGAGCGGCCAGCTCTCCGACGGCAGGACCTTCCAGACCTATACGCCGGAGGATCCGGCGCTGGTGCAGAAGCTGACGGAGAAGGGCGTCCGCGTCGTGGCGCGGCCGGAGGAGAGCGACGTCAACCCGCTCTTCCACTACCTGCTCTCCTGGTTCCCGATGCTGCTGCTGATTGGCGTCTGGATCTTCTTCATGCGCCAGATGCAGTCGGGCGGCGGCCGGGCCATGGGCTTCGGCAAGTCCCGCGCCCGGCTTCTCACGGAAAAGCAGGGCCGCGTGACCTTCGAGGACGTGGCCGGCATCGACGAGGCCAAGGGCGAGCTCGAGGAGATCGTCGAGTTCCTGCGTGACCCGCAGAAGTTCCAGCGCCTCGGCGGCAAGATCCCGAAGGGCTGCCTTCTGGTCGGCCCGCCCGGCACCGGCAAGACGCTGCTCGCCCGTGCGATCGCGGGTGAGGCGAATGTCCCCTTCTTCACGATCTCGGGCTCCGATTTCGTCGAGATGTTCGTGGGCGTCGGCGCCAGCCGGGTGCGCGACATGTTCGAGCAGGGCAAGAAGAACGCCCCCTGCATCATCTTCATCGACGAGATCGACGCGGTCGGCCGGCATCGCGGCGCCGGCCTCGGCGGCGGCAATGACGAGCGCGAGCAGACGCTGAACCAGATGCTCGTCGAGATGGACGGCTTCGAGTCCAACGAGGGCGTGATCCTCATCGCCGCGACCAACCGCCCGGACGTGCTCGACCCCGCCCTGCTGCGCCCGGGCCGGTTCGACCGGCAGGTGGTGGTGCCGAACCCGGACGTGATGGGCCGCGAGAAGATCCTCCGCGTCCATATGCGGAAGGTGCCGCTGGCCTCGGACGTTGATCCGAAGGTGATCGCGCGCGGCACGCCGGGCTTCTCGGGCGCCGACCTGGCGAACCTCGTGAACGAGGCGGCGCTGCTGGCGGCCCGCACCGGCCGCCGCACCGTCGGCATGCACGAGTTCGAGCAGGCCAAGGACAAGGTGCTGATGGGCGCCGAGCGCCGCAGCCTGGTGATGTCCGAGGACGAGAAGCGCATGACCGCCTATCACGAGGCGGGCCACGCGCTCTGCGCCCTCAAGCTTCCGGAATGCGACCCGGTCCACAAGGCGACCATCATTCCGCGCGGCCGCGCGCTCGGCCTGGTGATGTCCCTGCCGGAGGGCGACCGCTACTCCAAGCACAAGTCGAAGCTGCTCTCGGAACTGGCCATGGCCATGGGCGGTCGCGTGGCGGAGGAGCTGATCTTCGGCTCGGACAAGGTCTCGAACGGCGCCTCGGGCGACATCAAGATGGCGACCGACCAGGCCCGCCGGATGGTCACCGAATGGGGCATGTCCGAGAAGCTCGGCATGATCGCCTATGGCGAGAACAGCCAGGAGGTCTTCCTGGGCCACTCCGTGACCCAGTCCAAGAACCTCTCGGAGGAGACGGCGCGGCAGATCGATGCCGAGATCCGCCGGATCATCGACGAGGCCTATGCCCGCTCGAAGCAACTGCTGTCCGAGAACATCGACGAGCTGCACCTGCTGGCCAAGGGCCTGCTGGAGCACGAGACCCTCTCGGGCGACGAGATCCGGCTGGTGATCCGCGGCGAGCCGATCATCCGCAACCGCCCGGACGAGCCGGTGCCGCAGGGCCGCGGCAGCGTGCCGACCAGCGGCCGCTCCCCGCGCCCGAATACCGGCGGCGGGCTGAATCCCGGCGCGGCGCCGGCGACCTGAGACGGGCGGCCCGGGGCGCCATCGCTCCCCGGGCCGGCACCGATCGGTCCGGCCGGACCGGCCCCGGATCCAGGAACTGCGATGACCGAACGATGGATCGAGCCGCTGGGCCTGCTGGAGGGCCCGGCGGCTTTTTTTGCGGTGCGCGAGGGGATCGCCCTGCCGCTGCAGGGCGGCCACGCCGCCTTCCCGCTGGTCCGGCTGATCGAGGACGGGGCCGGGCGCGGCATCCTGCCGGTCACCGCCATCCCGGATGAATTCCAGCACCTGCTGCCGGCGCTGACCCGCCGCCCGCCCGCCTTCGCCGGCATCGAGCCGCCGGAGGCGGGCCGGCCGCTGGTCATGGGGATCGTCAATGTCACGCCGGACAGTTTCTCGGATGGCGGCGAGACCGCGGAGGCCGCGGCGGCGATCGCCCGCGGCCATGCCATGCTGGAGGCGGGGGCCGACATCCTGGATATCGGCGGGGAGAGCACCCGGCCGGGCGCCGATCCGGTGACGCCGGAGGAGGAGATCCGCCGCATCCTGCCGGTGGTGCGCGACCTGGCGCGGGCCGCCCCCGTCTCGGTCGATACCCGCCATGCCGCGACCATGGCGGTGGCGCTGGAGGCCGGGGCGGAGATCGTCAACGACGTCACCGCCCTGCGCCATGATGGCGAGGCGCCGCGGGTGGTCGCCGGTGCCGCGGCGCCCGTGGTGCTGATGCACATGCCCGGCACCGACCCGCGCCGCATGCAGGCGGAGGCGCGCTACGGCGACGTGGTGCTGGAGGTGGCGCGCTTCCTGCGCGACCGGGTCGAGACGCTGGAGCGCCTCGGCATCCCGCGCGGGCGGATCGCGCTCGATCCCGGGATCGGCTTCGGCAAGACCATGGCGCACAACCTGGCGCTGCTGGAGCGGCTGCCGCTGCTGGCCGGCCTTGGCTGCCCGGTCCTGGTCGGGCTCTCCCGCAAGCGCTTCCTCGGCACCATCGCCGGCATCCCGGCGGCCGGCCAGCGCATGGTGCCGAGCATCGCCGGCGCGCTCTTCGCCGCCTCCCGCGGTGCCGCCATCCTGCGGGTGCATGACGTGGCGGAGACGGTCCAGGCGCTCGCCCTCTGGCGCGCCGCGGCGACCGGCGCGCCGCCGGAGCACGGCCCGGGCTGAAAGCCGCCATGGGCAGCCCGGCCTCCGGGAATCTCGCGGACAGGTTGATGGACCGCGGGCGCTGCCTTCGCTACGTCATTCCATCCGTTCCGCGCATTGGGTCCGACATGACGACACCTGCCCGCCGCCTCTTCGGCACCGACGGCATCCGCGGCACCGCCAACAAGGCGCCGATGGACGCCGCGACCGCGCTCCGGCTCGGCCAGGCGGCCGGGCGCACCTTCAACCGCGGCACCCATCGGCACCGGGTGGTGATCGGCAAGGACACCCGCCTCTCCGGCTATATGCTGGAGCCGGCGCTGACCGCGGGCTTCATCGGCACCGGGATGGATGTGGTGCTGGTCGGTCCGCTGCCGACGCCGGCCATCGCCATGCTGACGCGCAGCCTGCGCGCCGATCTCGGCGTCATGATCAGCGCCTCCCACAACCCCTATGAGGATAACGGGATCAAGCTGTTCGGGCCGGACGGGCTGAAGCTCTCCGATGCGCAGGAGGTGGAGATCGAGACGCTGATGGCCGGCGACCTCACCCAGGCCCTGGTCGCCCCGGCCAGGCTCGGCCGCGCCAGCCGGATGGAGGACGCCCCGGGCCGCTACATCGAGGCGGCCAAGCAGTCCTTCCCCCGTGGCCTGACGCTGGAGAGGCTGCGCATCGTGGTCGATTGCGCGCATGGCGCGGCCTACAAGGTGGCGCCCACCGTATTGTGGGAACTGGGGGCGGAGGTGGTGCCGGTCGGGGTCTCCCCGGACGGCTTCAACATCAATGACGGCGTCGGCTCCACCGCGCCCGGCCGGCTGGCCGAGATCGTGCGGGAGCGGCGGGCGGATCTCGGTATCGCGCTCGACGGCGATGCGGACCGGCTGGTGCTGGTGGACGAGAAAGGCGCGATCATCGATGGCGACCAGATCCTCGCCCTCATCGCCGGCTCCTGGCATGCGCAGGAGAGGCTGCGGGGAGGCAATGTCGTCGCCACGGTCATGTCGAACATGGGTCTGGAGCGCTACCTGCGGGAGCGTGGGCTTGGCCTGCTGCGCACCCCGGTCGGCGACCGCTATGTCGGCGAGCGGATGCGCGAGTTGGGCTGCAATCTGGGCGGCGAGCAGTCCGGCCACATGATCATGACCGATTTCGGCACGACCGGGGACGGGCTGATTGCCGCCCTGCAGGTGCTGGCGGTGCTGGTGGAGGAAGGCCGGCCCGCCAGCGAGGTGTGCCGCCGCTTCCGTCCCCTGCCGCAGCGGCTGGTCAATGTGCGCTACAGCGGCGCCTCCCCGCTGAAGGACCCGGCGGTGCAGCGGGAGATCGCGGCGCATGAGGAGCGGCTGGGTGAGCGCGGCCGCGTCCTGATCCGTGCCAGCGGCACCGAGCCCGTGATCCGCGTCATGGCGGAGGCGGAGGAGGAGGCGCTGGTGAACGAGACGGTGGAGACTCTGGCCGAGGCCATCCGCCTGCGCGCCAAGGTGCCGGCATGACCACTGCCGGTGACCGGCCAGGCCAGGCGATGGGCAGGGTTCTCATCATCGCCGGCTCGGATTCCGGCGGCGGCGCGGGCATCCAGGCCGACCTGAAGGCCGTGACGGCGCTTGGCGGCTATGCCGCCACCGCCATCACCGCGCTGACGGCGCAGAACACCGAAGGCGTGCATGGCGTCCTGCCGATCCCGACGGAATTCCTCCGCCGGCAGATCCAGGTGGTGCTGCGCGACATCGGCGCGGATGCGCTGAAGACCGGCATGCTGCACGACGTTCCGACCATCGAGGCGGTCTGCGAGGAGATCGCCGCCGAGGCGCCGGGCGTGCCGCTGGTCGCCGACCCCGTCATGGTGGCGAAGGGCGGGCATCCGCTGCTACTGCCCGATGCGGTGGAGACGCTGAAGCGCCGCCTGCTGCCGATCGCGGCCGTCATCACGCCCAACCTGCCGGAGGCCGAGGTGCTGCTCGGCCGCCCCGTCGCCGATGCGGCGGCAATGCCGGCGGCGGCGGAGGCGCTGCTCGCGCTGGGCCCGCGTGCGGTGCTGCTGAAGGGCGGCCATCTCCCGGGCGGGCGGGTGGTGGATATCCTGGCGACGCCAGCGGGCATCACGCGCTTCGAGGACGCCCGGATCGAGACGCGCCACACCCATGGCACCGGCTGCACCCTGGCCTCGGCGATCGCGGCCGGGCTGGCGCAGGGCATGCCGCTACGCGACGCCGTGGCACGGGCCCGCGCCTATGTCCGGGCCGCCATCCTCGCCGCGCCCGGCCTCGGCCGCGGCCATGGCCCGCTCCATCATGGCGTCACGGTGGACCCCGCGCGGATCGCCGCGCTTTGATGCGGAGCTGTCGCTTCGTCACGGTCGATGTCTTCACCGACCGGCGCTTCGGCGGCAACCAGCTGGCGGTCTTCCCGGATGCGCGCGGCATCGGCGATGCCGAGATGCAGGCGCTGGCGGCCGAGTTCAATCTCAGCGAGACGACCTTCGTCCTGCCGCCGGAAGACCCGGCCAACAGCGCGCGCGTCCGCATCTTTAACCGTGTCGCGGAGATGCCCTTCGCCGGCCATCCGAGCGTCGGTACCGCCTGGGTGCTGGCGCAATCCGGCCTCGGCGCCGATGGCAGGCTGCGGCTGGAGCAGATCGCCGGGATCGTCGAGGTCGAACTCTGGCGCGATGCCGCGGGCCAGGTGACCGGCGCCGCCATCGGTGCGCCGCAGCCGCTCTGCATCGGGGCCGAATTGCCGGCCGAGGCGGTGGCCGCCTGTGCCGGCCTCGCGCCGGGGGACATCGTCACCGCCCGCCATGTCCCGACCCTGGCCGCGGATGGCGGCAACCCGCGGGTGCTGGTGGAGGTGACGGAAGCCGCCCTGGCGGCGGCACGGCCGGAACTTGGTGCCTTCCGCCGGACGGTGGCGGCGCATCCGGGGCTCGGCGGCAGGCTCTCCCTCTATCTCTACCGGCGCGACGGGGCGGGCGTGCGGGCCCGCATGTTCTCGCCGCTCACCGGCACCTGGGAGGACCCGGCGACCGGCAGCGCGGCGACGCCGCTCGCCGGCTTCCTGCTGCATCTGAGCGGCGCGGAGAGCGCCCGCCTCGACATCACCCAGGGCGTCGAGATGGGCCGGCCGAGCCTGCTGCGGACCACGGCGCGCCGGACGCCGAGCGGCATCCGCGCCACGGTTGGCGGCGGCTGCGTGCCGGTGCTGCGGGGCGAAGCGCTGCTGTAGAGCAGACCGCGGAAGGCCGTGAACGACCGGACGCGTGACTCTGCTGGAAAACCAAAAAGACCAGCGGATTGGCCCTCGGATATGAGCGCCATCCGCTGTCGCTCAGGGCGGCTCCCGCCCGAGCCAGCCCTCCACATAGGCGCGCCGCGCCAGCACCAGCCCGACGGCCGAGAGCGGCGCCGCGAGCGCCACGCCCAGCAGGCCGAACAGCGCGCCGGTCAGCACCTGCACCAGCAGCAGCAGCGCCGGCGGCAGGTCCGCCGTCTCCGCCTGCACCATGGGCGTGAGGAAATTGCCTTCCACCACCTGCACCGCGAAGATCAGCCCGGCGACCCAGAGGGCGAGCACCGGCCCCTCCGTCAGGGCCAGCAGCACGGCCGGGATGCCGCCGATCAGCGGCCCGAGGATCGGGATGAAGTTCAGCAGGCCGATGATGGTTGCCAGCAGCCCGGCCAGCGGCACGCCGAGCGCCCAGAGGCCGAGCCAGGTCAGCAGGCCCACCACCAGCATGCCGAAGGCCTGGCCCAGCAGCCAGCCGCGCAGCGTCTCGCCGGCCTCCGCCAGGGTGGCCTGCACCCGCCCGTCCAGCCGCGGATCGAACAGGCTGCGCAGGCCGGAGAGATAGCCCGCAGGCTGCGCGGCCAGGTAGAGCGCGACCAGCACCACCAGGGCGAGGTTGCCGAGGCCGCCGAGCGTACTGCCGGCCGCCCGCGCCGCAGCAGTTGCCGCGCCTTCGACCCCGCCGCCGCCGAGCAGCCGTCCCGGCTCCGCCTGCCGCAGCAGCCAGTCGCCCCAGACAGTGCCGGCCATCTGCCCGCGGAGGGCCTCAAGGCTCTTCGGCAGGCTCTCGGCAAGCTGCCGCGCCTGCTCGGCCAACGGCGCCGCGGCCGCCCAGGCGGCGAGCATGAGCGCGCCGGCGACCAGCGCCGCGACGATAAGCACGGCGGCCCAGCCCGGCAGGCCGGTGCGCGCCGCCAGCGGATCGGCCCCGGCGCGCAGGGCGGTCGCCAGCAGCACCGCGGCGAAGCCGAGCAGCGGCACCTCCGGCACCAGCCAGAGCAGGACCAGCAGCAGCCCGAAGAGGACCAGGACAGAGCCTTGCGCGCGCGTCATGACGGGCGAACGGCGGCTCAGGCGGGCGGTTCCGCTGCCGTTCCATGATGGCGGCGGCGTGACCCTGCCGGGCCGTGTCCATCGCCACCCGGCAGGCCAAGCCAGGGCAGGGCGATGCGATGCGCATCGCCCGGCCGCGGCCATGGGCGCAGGCTTGCCCGGGCCGCCCTGCTCATGCTGCGGTGCGCGCGCCGGCCTGGAGTCGCCGTAAGGGGCCGCCCGCCGCGCCGGACAGGGGCGCCGCGCGCAGGAGCCCCCCATGGCGACGTGCCGCGCAGAGAGCGGACCGCAACCGCGGCCGCAGGGAGCATGCCCGGCATGAGCGATGACCTGATCGGCGTGGTGAATGCCGGTTCCTCCTCCCTGAAATTCGCGCTCTACGAGGGCGAGCGCCGGCTGCTCGCCGGCCAGGTGGACGGAATCGGGGTCAGGCCGCAGGCCCGCGCCAGGGATGCCGGCGGCGAGGCAATCGCGCCCCCCGCGCTGGACCCGCCGCCGCAGACGCCGGCGGAGGTGGTGCCGGCCCTGATACCCTGGCTGCGCGAGCGGCTCGGCAGCCGCCGGATCGCCGCCCTCGGCCACCGCGTGGTGCATGGCGGCACCAGATACGCGAAGCCGGTGCGGGCGACGCCGGAGGTGGTGCGGGACCTGGAGGCGCTGGTGCCGCTCGCCCCGCTGCATGAGCCGCACAACCTGGCGCCGATCAAGGCGGTGCTGGCGCTGGACCCGGACCTGCCGCAGGTCGCCTGCTTCGACACCGCCTTCCATCGCACCATGCCGGAGGTGGCGCAGGCCTTCGCCCTGCCGCGCGCCATGTTCGAGGAGGGGCTGCGGCGCTACGGCTTCCACGGCCTCTCCTACGAATACATCGCCTCCGTCCTGCCCGAGGTCTCGCCGCGGCTGGCGGAGGGGCGCTGCATCGTCGCGCATCTCGGCAACGGCGCCTCGGCCTGTGCGCTGCGGGCGGGCGTCTCCATTGCCACCACCATGGGCTTCACCGCAGTGGACGGGCTGCCGATGGGCACCCGCACGGGGGAGTTGGATGCCGGCGTGGTGCTGCACTTCATCCAGCAGCGCGGCATGGATGCGGCGCAGATCCAGGACCTGCTCTACAGAAAATCGGGGATGCTCGGCCTGTCCGGCGGCATCTCCTCCGACTTCCGCGACCTGCTGGCGAGCGACGATCCACGCGCGGCCTTCGCGATCGAGGTCTTCTGCTACCGCACGGCGCGGCAGATCGCCTCGCTCGCCTGCGCGCTGGGCGGGCTGGACGGCATCGTCTTCACCGCCGGCGTGGGCGAGAACGCGGCGCCGGTGCGGGCGCGGATCTGCCAGGCGCTGGGCTGGCTGGGCCTCGCCTTCGATGCAACCGCCAATGCCGCGCATGGCCCGCGCCTCAGCGCGCCGGGCAGCGCGGTGGAGGCCTGGGTGATCCCGACCGACGAGGAGCGCATGATCGCGCGCCACACCCGGGCCCTCGCCCTGGGCTGAGCCGGGCCGGCGGCGCCCGGCGCCGCGCGCCGCCGGCAGGCGCTTGTTTCCGTCGCGCCTGCCCGCCGGTTCCGCGCGCTGACGGATCCCGCGAAGGTCGGGCCCTTGCACCCGGAGCGTCCTACCAACGGCCCGGATGCGCGACCGCATCCGGGCAGGAGCGCCGCAGTTGCGGCGGGCCGCGGAGGCGGCCCCGGCGTGGGCTGGCGCCCACGCCGCAGGGTCCATGATCGGGGCCGGTCCTATCAGGCCAGCGGGGCGACCGTCCGGCTGCCCGGCCGGTCCAGGTCCAGCATCGGCCCGAGCGGCACCACGCCGCTGGGATTCACCCAGGCGTGGCTCTGGTAGTAGTGCCGCTTGATATGGCCGAAATCGACCGTCTCCGCGATCCCCGGCACCTGGTAGAGCGAGCGCGTGTGGTCCCAGAGCGCGGGGTAGTCCAGGATCCGGCGCAGGTTGCACTTGAAGTGGCCGTGATAGACCGCGTCGAAGCGGATGAGTGTGGTGAAGAGCCGCCAGTCGGCCTCGGTCGCGGCTTCCCCGCAGAGGAAGGGCTGGCGCGATAGCCGCGCCTCCAGCCAGTCCAGCGTCTCGAAGAGCGGGATGACCGCTTCCTCATGGGCTTCCTGGCTGCGGGCGAAGCCGGCGCGATAGACGCCGTTGTTGAGCGTGGCATAGACGCGCTCATTCACCGCATCGATCTCGGTCCGCAGCGGCGCCGGGTACCAGTCGCCCGGCGCGGCGCCGATGCCGTCGAAGGCATGGTTGAGCATGCGGATGATCTCCGCGCTCTCGTTGTTCACGATGGTGCCGGTGGCGCGGTCCCACAGCACCGGCACCGTCACGCGGCCGGAATAGCCTGGCTCGGCCTTCGCATAGACCTCGTGCAGGGCCTGCGCGCCGTTCACGCTGTCCGCCACCACACCCTCGCTGGGGGCGAAATTCCAGCCCTGCTCGCCCATCAGCCAGTGGGTGACCGACAGGCTGATCATCCCCTCCAGGCCCTTCAGACGGCGGAAGATCAGCGTGCGATGCGCCCAGGGGCAGGCGAGGGAGACATAGAGGTGGTAGCGCCCCGCTTCCGGCGGGAAGCGGCCGCCCGGCGCGATCCGGTCGCGGAAGCGTGTTTCCGGCCGCTGGAAGCGCCCGCCCGCGCCTGGCATGCTGGCCTCATCGGCGTACCAGACGCCGTCCACCATCCGTCCCATCGCGCGCTCCCGTCTCGCTTCCGGCGGATATGGGGCGCGGGTGGGTTCAGTCCACGCGGATATCCGCCTCCCGCACCACCCGGCCATGCAGGGCGGCCTGGTCCCGGAGGAAGGCGGCGAACTCCTCCGGCGTGTTGGGCGGCGCCTCGTTGCCGAGCGCGGCGAGCTTCTCCGCCACCGGCGGATCGGCGGCCACCGCGTTCAGCGCCGCGTTCAGGTCGCGGCGGAGGTCTTCCGGCGTGCCGGCCGGCAGGAAGACGCCGTTCCATTCATGGGTCTCGAGGCCCGGCAGCGTGCTGCCGATCGCCTCCACTCCCGGCAGCACCGCGACCGGCCCGCGTCCGGCATGCGCGAGGACATGGGCCGTGCCGTTGCGTGCATGCGCGACGCTGCCCGGGACATTGGTGAATTGCAGCTGCAGGCGGCCGTTCATCAGGTCGTGCCGCGCGGATGGCGCGTCGCGGTAGACCACATGGTTGATCCGGACCCCTGCCATCCGGTTGAACAGCGCGAGGGTGATGTGCTGGGCGGAGCCGATGCCGGTGGTGCCGGCATCGATCCTGCCCGGCGCCGCCTGCGCCGCCGCGATCAGTGCCCGCACTGTGCGCGGCGGGAAGTCGTTCGCCGCCAGGATGGCGTTCGGCGTCAGCAGCGAGAGGAAGACGGGCAGGAAGTCGCGCCCGGTGTCGTAGGGCAGCCGCGGCCCGAACAGCGCCGGGTTCACCGAATGCGCCGTCGCATCATAGAGCAGCGTGCCGCCATCGGGCGGGGCGCGCGCCACCAGCGTCGCGGCGATGGTGCCGGCGGCGCCGGGCCGGTTCTCGACCAGATAGCTCCGCCCGGTCCGCTCCGCCAATCGGCCGAAGAGCAGGCGGCAGACCGTATCGGCGGTGCCGCCCGCGCCATAGGCGTTGATGACGCGCACGACGCGGTCCTGCGCCCGGGCGAGCGCCGGCGCGGCGAGCCCGCCGGCCAGCAGGGCGCGCCGGCGGGCGGCGCGCATCTCAGCCCTCCGTCGGCATGAAGCGGAAGCCGTCCCCCCAGCGCGTCAGGTGGCCTGTGGAGGGGGAGGGGAAATGCGCGGTGCAGATCAGCCGGCCGGTATCGCAATGGCATTCCAGGAAGCGCCGCCGCGTCACTGCCGACTGCTTCTGGTCGACATCGGCGCGCATGGAGATTTCCGGGTAGCGCGCCTGCAGCGGCGAATGGATCAGGTCGCCGGTCAGCACGGCGATGGTCTCGCCCTTGCCGAGTTCCACCGCATAATGGTCCGGCGTGTGGCCGGGCGTCGGCGTCAGGCGCACATGGTCGTTCAGCGCATGGTCGGTGGCGACGAGATCCGCCCGCCCGGCCGCGACCACCGGCAGCACGCTGTCCTCGATCACCGGGTTCGGCGCCCTCGCATGCTCCTCCGACCAGTAGGCATATTCCTTCTCGCCGAAGATGTAGCGCGCCTTCGGGAAGGTCGGCACCCAGCGGCCGTTCTCCAGCCGGGTGTTCCAGCCGACATGGTCGACATGCAGGTGGGTGCACATGACATAGTCGATGTCGCTCACGGAAAAGCCCGTGGCGGCCAGGTTCCGCTCCCAGGTCTCGGCGGTCTTCATGTGCCAGAAGGGCCGGTTCGGGCGGTGCTTGTGGTTGCCGACACAGGTATCCACCAGGATGGTGTGGTGCGGCGTGCGGATCAGGTAGGACTGGATGCAGAGCCGGACCTTGCCGGTGGCGGGATCGATCGCCTGCGGCTCCAGCCAGGACCGGTTCTCGTCGAGCACCTCCTGCGTCAGCCCGGGGAAGAATTCGAGCGGATCGAAGAGCGGCTCCTCCTCCTCGATCACCCGATGGATCTCGAGATCGCCCAGCCGGAAGCTCTTGCCCATGTCCGTCTCCTCTGCGGGCGTCGCCCCCGCTGGCCGGGAGTGTAGCGCCGCGGCGCATCATCGCCAGCAGGAACGCTGCCGCGGGGCGGCGGCCAGACGATGGCGGATGGCGGGCATCTCCGAAGGCCATCCGCCACGGGCCCGTGGTCTCCGGGTGGATTCGCGGCAGGGTCGTTCCCGCCCCTCCGCGATCTGCGCTAGAGGGGCGGCATGCATGCCGCACCGCCGATGCTCGTCACGCTCGTCCTCGCGCTCGCCCTGGCGCTGGCCTTCGGGACCCTCGCACGCTGGCTGCGCCTGCCGCCGCTCTTCGGATACCTGGTGGCCGGCGTGGCGCTCAGCCCGCACACGCCGGGCTATGTCGGCGATGCCGCGCTCACCACCACCCTGGCGGAGGTCGGCGTGGCGCTGCTGCTCTTCGGCGTCGGCCTGCATTTCCGCCTGGCCGATCTGCTGGCGGTCTGGCGCATCGCCCTGCCGGGGGCGGTGATCCAGGTCGGCCTCGCCATGATGCTCGGCGGGCTGCTCGGCGCGCTCGGCTTCGGCCTGCACTGGGGGGCGGCGCTGGTCTTCGGGCTCGCGCTCGCCATCGCCTCCACCGCGGTCGCGACCCGCATGCTGGCCGAGCGGGGGCATCTCAGCGGCCCGGCCGGGCGCATCGCCCTGGGCTGGCTGGTGGTGCAGGACCTGCTCGTCGTGCTCGCCCTGGTGATGGTTCCGGCCGCGGCCGGGGCGGGGATGGAGGGGTTGCCGTCGGCGCTGCTCACCGCGGTGCTGGAACTGGTCGGCTTTGCCGCCTGCGTGCTGCTGATCGGCCGGCGCGGTCTGCCGGCGCTGCTGTCCCGCCTCGCCCGCGGCCCCTCGCGGGAGCTCTTCACCCTCGGCGTCATCGTCGCCGCGCTCGGCACCGCCTATGCCGCCTCGGAACTCTTTCATGTTTCCTTTGCGCTGGGCGCCTTCTTCGCCGGCGTCCTGCTGGGAGAGAGCGATCTCGGCCACCAGGCCGCGGCGGAAGCGATGCCGCTGCAGCGGGTCTTCGCCGCGCTGTTCTTCGTCTCGGTCGGCATGCTGCTCGATCCGGCGGCGCTGCTGGCGGCGCCGCTGATCTCAGCCGGGGCGCTGCTGACCGTGGTGATCGGGGTCGGGATCACCACCTTCCTGCTGCTGCTGGCCTTCCGGGTGCCGGCCGCAACGGCCGCGCTGGTCGGCGGTGCCTTCGCGCAGATCGGCGAGTTCTCCTTCCTGCTGGCGAAATTCGCGATCGGCCTTGGCCTGCTGCCGGCCGAGGCGAGCGCCCCGCTGCTGGCCGCGGCCTTCGGCGGCATCCTGCTGCTGCCGCTCTCCCAGCGCGGCTTCGCCTGGGCGGCGCGGCAACTGGAGGCGTCGCGAGGATGGCAGTCCTGGCATGCGGCGGGTCAGGGGCCGCGCTTCGGCCCGCCGGAGACGGACGGCCTCTCCGGCCATGCCATCCTCGTCGGCCATGGCCGGGTCGGGCGGGTAGTGGCGGCGGCGTTGATGCGCCATGGCCTCGACCTCGTGGTGATCGAGGCCGACCGCCGCATCGCCGAGCGGGCCCGCAGCCTGGGGGTGCCGGTGATCTGGGGCGATGCCGCGCGGCCGGAGGTGCTGGAGGCTGCGCGGCCGGAGGCGGCGCGGCTGGTGGTGCTGGCCCTGCCCGATGCCGCCGAGGCGCGGCGGGTGCTGCAGCAGATCCGGGCCGTGAACCCGGACATCCAGGCCGCGGCCCGAGCGCATGACGATGCCGATATGGCGCAACTGCTGGGTGCGGGCGGCGTGGCGCTGGCGGTGATGGGGGAGCGGGAGATCGCCCTCGGCATCGCCGATTTCGCCCTGCGTCGCCTGGGCGTGGGGGTGGAGGAGGCGCAGGCCACGGTGGACTCGCTGCGGAGGGGGCGGCAGCAGATCGTCTGACGGCGGAGGCAGGCCGCTTCGCCCCGCGCGCGTCGGGCTCCAGCGCGGACCGGCACGGCGCGGGTAGGGAACGGAGCGCCTTCGGGCGCGGCGCATTGCCTCGCGTTGATCCCGCTGCCATCCCGCATGACGCGGCACTGGCCAGGGACCGGGCCGGTGGAGAAGGGCTCAGCCCTGGCCAGCGCCGCGGCCATCTGCGCCGGGTCGCGCGCGCCGCTGCCGGGCGGCGCCTCGATCGCCGGGCGGCCGCCCGGACGGCGCGTGGGGAGCCGGTGGAGCAGGGCGCGGCGTGCTGGCAAGCTATCCTCCGCCCGGATAATCCGGCATCACCAAAGCGAGGCGTGAGGAGGCGAGGCATGTACGAGACGCGCGAGAGGCCGGCGGATGGCTACAAGGCAATCCCGGCGGTCTTTCAGTATTCGGCGGGCGTCGCGGCGCTGCCGGGCTTCCGGATCGAGCGGGTGCGCTTCGCCGAACCGGTGCCGCTGATGGCCGGCTTCACGAAGATCGCGGATTACCTCCGCGGCATCGGCCGGCCGCTGACCGCCTTCTGCCAGTGCGAGCTGCGCTCCCCCGGCCAGTTCACCGAGGAAGGCTTTCGCCAGTTCAACCTGGGCTATGCCAGGACCCTGGAGGAATGGGGCATCCTGGCCGAGGGCTACAACCCGGTGGCGCGCAGCAATGTCTGCCCGGAACTGACCCCGCCGGCGGAGCCGGGCTTCCACAGCTTCAGCTTCACCCTGCCGGATGCCGGCGCCGCCCACAGCTTCGTCACCGCGGGCAGCGGCGAGAGCACGGAAGGGAAGGGGAGCTACGAGGAGAAGACCATCGCGCTCGGCGACACCTCGCCTTCCGGCCTGCGACGCAAGGCGCAATTCGTGCTGGACGAGATGGAGCGGCGGATGGCGGCGCTCGGCGGTTCCTGGGGCATGGCGACGGCGGCGCAGGTCTACACCATCCACGACATCCACCCCATCCTGGGCGATGAACTGGTGCGGCGCGGCGCCGCGCGCCACGGCGTGACCTGGCATCATTGCCGGCCGCCGGTGGTCGGCCTCGAATACGAGATGGATGTGCGCGGCCTGCCGCTGGAGCGGGTGATCCCCGCATAGTTCCATGCTGTCCCGCAGCCATGCCTTGGCTTTCCTGCGGGACAGCACAGCTTCCCCCTCCGGGCCAGGGTCGCCGGGGCAGGCTCAAGCGCCTCAGTCTGACCGCCGCCGGCTGCTGCTCCGGACCGCGCGCACACGTCGCAGTTCGCATACCTCGGCCGATCTGATACCCACCCGCATAAATCCTGACCTGCCGCTGCTGCAGGCGGCCGAGCACCCGAATGGCCGGGCCCCCATGGAAGATGCCGGCCGCATTTTCCATGGGCACCGGGGGTGCCGCGCCAGGTGGCGCGTCGCCGGGCCGCAGAGCGGCGCAGGCGACTGAGGCCGCATGCAGGCGTCAGCGTTTATGCGGATTGGTATGATACCCGCGGCGGATCGGCCGTCCGGAACTGGCCGCCGATCCGCCGCGGGCCATTGCTCAGGGAGCGGATCCACGCGCCCGGTCGTTCACGGCGTCCTACGATCGGCGCTACAGCGGAATGCGTTCAGAACTGAACGCTTATCCGTTGTAGCTCCTTGTTTTCCGAGCAGATTCACGCCTTCGGTCGTTCACGGCCTCCGGCGATCTGCCCTAGCAGCCTGTCGGGTTTGGGTTTGCTGGCGACGGGTTTGTTGGATTGTGGATCAGGCGGCTGGCCGCAGGCGATGCAGCCTACGGCAGTTGTAGGCGAGGGCGACGAGGGTCCATTC
>NZ_JAJAQI010000009.1 GCF_020523605.1 Roseicella aerolata
GTCCTCTTCATGGCAACCCTGGCCGCCACCCGCTGGAACCCCACCATCCAACGCCACTTCCAGCAACTTACCGACCGAGGCCGACCCAAGAAGGTCGCCCTCGTCGCCTGCATGCGAAAGCTGCTCGGCATCCTCAACGCCATCGTCAGGACCCAACAGCCATGGCGTGCCGCTTGACCCGCAACACGGTCGCTCAGTACTTCCGCAGCAGCCCGATCAGCCTTCCCTGGACCCGCACCCGGTCGGGGCCGAAGATCCGCGTCTCGTAGCGCGGGTTCGCTGCTTCCAGGGCAATCGAGTTGCCGCGGCGGCGCAGCCGCTTCAGCGTCACCTCGTTCTCATCCACCAGGGCAACCACGATGGAGCCATTCTCCGCCGTGTCGCCGCGGCGGATGATGACCGTGTCGCCATCCAGGATGCCGGCCTCCACCATCGAATCGCCGGCTACCTCCAGCGCGTAGTGATCGCCGGCGCCGATCAGCGCGGCCGGGACCTCCACGCTGCTGCCGGAATCCCGCAGCGCCTCGATCGGCAGGCCCGCGGCGATTCGGCCATAGAGCGGCAGGTGAACCGCCGCCGCCTCATTCGCCGCCTTCGGCACCCCGGGCAGGTTGGTGGCGAAATTGCCGCGAATGACATTGGGGGCGAAGTTCGCCTCCCGCGCCGGGGCGGATGCCGCGGCCTCGGCCGCCGTCCGGCGGGGCGCCAGGTTCTCCGGCAGGCGGATCACCTCCAGCGCCCGGGCGCGGTGGGCGCGGCGGCGAAGGAAGCCTCGCTCCTCCAGGGCGGTGATCAGCCGGTGGATGCCGGATTTGGACTTCAGCTTCAGCGCCTCCTTCATCTCCTCGAAGGAGGGGGAGAAGCCGGTCTGGCGCAGATGCTTGTCGATGAAGATCAGCAGCTCATGCTGCTTGCGCGTGAGCACCTTATCGCCTCCGTCCCCGGACAGAGCTCCCTCCCGCCGCGCGGGAACAAAAGGGCAACCGGGTAGGCCCGTTCTACGAAGGTTCTCCGCGTCGGGTCAAACGGTTTTCCACAGAGACCGCTCCAGATGGTGAGCCGAGTCGCAGCTTTGCGGACTCGTTGCCATTCAGCAGGAGCATCCCCGGATGCGGTCCCTGGCGGGACACCGCGGCGGAGGCGTCAACTCGGATCGTGGGAGGCCCTGACTGGCGGAATGCGCGAAGCCGCGAAGAATGCGGCAGGCGGGTCATGCCGCCCGGAGCATCCGCTCCGGCGCTGTTCCCGCTAGATCCCCAGCTCTCCCAGCGGAATGACCTCCACCGGGGCGCCCGCCGGCAGGGCCGGGGCGCGCGGGGCACGCAGGATCAGCGCCTCCGCCCGCGACAGCACCTTGAGCATGGAACTGTCCTGGAGCGGGAAGGGCGTCGCCACCGGCTCGCCCTCCGCCCCGGTGCCGAGGGTGGCGCGGAGATGGTCGAACCGGCGGTCGTTCTCTGCCAGCGGCGCGCCGGCCAGGGCGCGGATCGTGCGCGGCGGGCCGCCCGGCAGGCCGGAGAGCCGCTCGACCGCCGGGACCAGGAACTGCACGGCGCAGACCAGGGCGGAGACCGGGTTGCCCGGCAGGCCGAGCACCGGCGTGGCGCCGAGCCGACCCCAGATCAGCGGCTTTCCGGGCCGCATGGCGATCTGCCAGAAATCGAGCGCGAAGCCCTGTGGCCCGAGCGCCGCCTGCACCAGGTCGTGGTCGCCGACGCTCGCACCGCCCGTGGTCACCAGCAGGTCGCAGGCCCGCGCGGCGATGGCGGCCTCCGCGATGGCACGCGAATCGTCGGGAGCGATGGGCAGGACCAGCGGGTCGCCGCCGGTGGCACGGACCAGGGCGGCGAGCGCATGGGTGTTGCTGCTGACGATGCCGCCCAAGGGGATGGGCTCGCCGGGCAGGGCGATCTCGTCGCCGGTTGCCAGCAGCCCGATCCGTGGGGCCCGGTGCACCGTGACCCAGGGGTGGTTGGCGGCGGCCGCCAGGCCGATATCGCGGGCAGTGAGGCGCCGGCCGACCGGCAGCACCTCCTCACCCTCGGCGAAGTCGAGCCCGCGGCGGCGGATCCAGCGGCCCTGGCGCACGGTCTCCATCACCCGCACCCAGCCCTCGGCGGCCTCGGCATCTTCCTGCAGCAGGATGGCGTCCGCACCCGGCGGGACGAGGGCGCCGGTGAAGATGCGGACCGCCTCGCCCGGCCCGACCGAGCCGTCGAAGGGGTGGCCGGCCGGGGCGCTGCCGATCACGGCGAGCGTCGCGCCCTCGGTCGCCTCCGCGGCCCGGACGGCATAGCCATCCATGGCGGAGACATCGGCCGGCGGCTGGGTGACGCGGGAGAGCACGGGGCGGGCAAGGACCCGGTTCCACCCGGTGGCGAGCGGTACGGTCTCGGCCGGGGTGGCGGAGAGGGCCGTCAGGATACGGTTGCGGGCTTCCTCGACCGAGATCATCACGCTTCCCCCGAAGCCCTTGTCCCTGTGGCAAATCCCATGGCGCGGGCCTCGCGCGGCATGGTCACTCCGCCTCGTAGGTTCCTGACTTGCCGCCGGATTTATGGACCAGGCGCACGGCCTCGATCCGCATGCCGCGATCGATCGCCTTGCACATGTCATAGACCGTGAGCGCCGCGACCGTGACCGCGGTCAGAGCTTCCATCTCGACTCCGGTCCTGCCGCTAAGCTTCACCAAGGCTTCGATATCCACCGCATCCGGCGGTGCTGGCGTCAGGTCCACCGTGACCTTGGAGATCATCAGCGGATGGCAGAGCGGGATCAGGTCGCTGGTCCGCTTGGCGGCCATGATGCCGGCCAGCCGGGCGATGCCGAGGACATCGCCCTTGCCGATCTGGCCCTCCTGGATTCGGGCCAGGGTCTCCGGCGCCATCACCACCCGGCCGCGCGCGATCGCGACCCGCTTGGTCTCCGCCTTGGCGGAGACGTCGACCATCGCCGCGCGGCCCTGGTCATCGAAATGGGTGAAGCCGGACATCAACCCGCCCCGGCCGCCAGCGCCGCCGTTGGAAGCCCTTTCGGAGGCTCAATAGCTGAAGGAAAAAGCTTCAAGATCAGTTTCTTGCGGCACATCGTTGAGTTCGTCTCAGAGCGCATGGACGAGCGCATGCGCCGCCTTCGCCACATCCGGCTGGCGCATCAGGTGTTCGCCCACCAGGATGCAGCGGGCGCCGACGGCGGCCATGCGGCGGACATCCTCGGGCGTGCGGATCCCGCTTTCGGCGACCGGGATGCGGTCGGCCGGGATCAGCGGGCACAGCTCCTCCGAAGTCGCAAGATCGGTCTGCAACGTCCTGAGATTGCGGTTGTTTACCCCAACCAGCCGGGTCTCCAGCCCGAGCGCGCGATCGAGCTCGGCGCGGTCATGCACCTCCACCAGCACCGCCATGTCGAGGCTGCGGGCGATGTCCTCCAGCTCCTGCGCCGTCTCGTCGGCGAGGGCGGCCATGATCAGCAGGATGCAGTCGGCGCCCATCGCCCGCGCCTCGAAGACCTGCCAGGGATGGACCATGAAGTCCTTGCGCAGCACCGGCAGTGGGCAGGCGGCGCGGGCGGCCTTCAGGTGCTCTGGCCTGCCCTGGAAATAGGGCTCGTCGGTCAGGACCGAGAGGCAGGTGGCGCCGCCTTCGCAATAGGCCTCGGCCAGCGAGGCCGGCTCGAAGGGGTCGCGGATCAGCCCGCCGGAGGGCGAGGCGCGCTTGATCTCGGCGATCAGCCCAACCCGGCCATCCGCCACCGCATGGCAGAGATCGCCGATGAAGTCGCGCGGCTTCGGGGCGCTGCGGGCCTGCCGCTCCATCTCGGAGAGCGGCGTGGCCGCGGCCCGCTCCCGCACCTCCTCGTATTTGTCGGCGAGGATGCGGGCGAGGGTGTCGGGCACCTCGATGGCGGGTGCGGTGATATGGGGGGCGTTCATGGCTCGGGGCTGTGGCGGCTGCGGGGGGCGGTCATGCGACGGTGGCCTCCTTGAGGCGGGCGAGTACGCCGGCTGCGGCCCCGCTGTCGATCGCGCGGGCCGCCATCGCCGCGCCGGCGCGAAGATCTGAGGTGCGGCCGGCGACCACAAGGGCGGCGGCGGCGTTCAGCAACACGATGTCGCGGTAGGGGCCGGGGGTGCCCTGCAACAACGCGAGGAGGGCCGCGGCGTTCTCCGCCGGCTCGCCGCCCCGGATGGCCTCGGGCGGGGCGCGTTCCAGCCCGGCATCCTCGGGGGCGATGGTGAACTCCCGCAGCGCCCCGTCCTGCAGCGCCACCACCTGGGTCTCGCCGGACAAGGCAATCTCGTCCAGGCCCTGGCCATGCACCACCCAGGCGCTCTCGGTGCCAAGGCGGGCCAGGGTCTCCGCCATCGGCCGCAGCCACTGGGAGGAGAAGGCGCCGGTGAGTTGCCGCTTCACCCGGGCCGGGTTCGCAAGCGGCCCGAGGATGTTGAAGATGGTCCGCGTGCCAAGCTCGACCCGGGGGCCCGCCGCGTGACGCATGGAGGCATGGTGGCGCGGCGCCCAGAGGAAGACCATACCGGCCGCGGCCAGCACCGTCTCCAGCCGGTCCAGCGGCACTTCGAGATTGATGCCGAGCGCCGCCAGCGCATCGGCGGCGCCGGACTTCGAGGAGAGCGCCCGGTTGCCGTGCTTCGCGACGGGCACGCCGCAGCCGGCGACGACGAGCGAGGTGGCGGTCGAGATGTTCAGGCTGCCGGAGACATCGCCGCCGGTGCCGACGATGTCGATGGCGTCGGCCGGTGCCTCGATCGCCAGCATGCGGGCGCGCATGGCGCGGACCGCGCCGGTGATCTCCGGCACCGTCTCGCCCCTGACGCGCATGGCCATCAGCAGCCCGGCGATCTGCGCCGGCGTCGCCTCACCAGCCATGATGACGCCGAAGGCGCCCTCCGCCTCGCTCTCGGCCAGCCGCTCCCCGGCGGCCAGGCGGCCCAGGACCGGCTTGAGCGAGTTCACGCCGGGACTCCGGCCTTCGCCCTGGCGAGCGACAGGAAATTCCGGAGGAGGTCATGGCCGTGCTGGCTGGCGATGCTCTCCGGATGGAACTGCACGCCCCAGATGGGCAGGTCGCGATGCGCCAGGCCCATGATCAGCCCGTCCTCGGTCCAGGCGGTCGCCTCCAGCGCCGGGGGCAGGTCTTCCTGCCGCACCACCAGGGAATGGTAGCGGGTGGCCCGGAAGGGGTTCGGCAGGCCGGTGAAGAGATCCGTGCCGCGGTGGTGGATGTCCCAGACCTTGCCATGGATGGGCTCGGGCGCCCGGATGACCGTGCCGCCGAAGGCCTGGCCGATTGCCTGGTGGCCGAGGCAGACGCCCATCAGCGGCACCCGCGCCGCGGCGGCGGCGCCGATCAGCGGCAGGCAGATGCCGGCCTCGTTCGGCGTGCAGGGGCCGGGCGAGAGCAGGATGGCGTCCGGCCGCATGGCCAGCGCCTCCTGGCTCGTGATGGCGTCGTTGCGCCGGACCTCGATCTCCACCCCCAGATCGCCCAGGAAGTGGTAGAGGTTGAAGGTGAAGCTGTCGTAATTATCGATCAGCAGGATCATGGCGCGGGAGTCTCGGACCGCTGCGCGGCCGGGTCAAGCGAGTGGTCCGCCGGCGCGGGGGCCGGGCGCTGTTCCGCCGGCCGCGGCGCCGAGGACAGGACCAGGGGCGGGGAGGACGGGCCGCCGATCACGTCGAAATCGAAGTCGGTGCGCTGCATGCTGGGCTCCTGGGTGTCGGGTCCGTCACCGGGCCGGCAGCGTTCGCGGGGGTAGGGGTCCAGAGACGCGAAAGCCGCCAGCGGGGTGGCGGCTTGGGTTCTCTCTGCTCTGCGCGAGGTCCTAGGCCGCCGGTGTGTACCAGCGGTACCAAAATCGCGCGGTCGGGGCTGTGTCCCTGGACATGTGATGGAGACTAGAGCGCGGCCGGGCGGCGGGCAATAGGAGGCATGCATGGCTGCAGCGCATCGGCGCGATACCGGGGCCGGGTCGAGCGTCCCGGCCATCCTCCGCGCCGAACCGGCTGCCCCCGGCCCGGCCCGGCCGCGTCCGCCCGGGGCAGGGCGCAGGCATCGCCTGCCCGGCCGCCCGCCCGAGGCGGGCGCCGCTCAGAACCCGTAGAGGCGGGCCGGATTCGCCACCAGGATCGCCTGGCGCTGGTCCTCGCGCGGCGCCCATTGGCCGAGCGCGTCCAGCAGCACGCCGTCATCCGGCACTTCCTCCGGGCTGTGCAGCGAGGGGTGCGGCCAGTCGGTGCCCCAGACGCAGCGATCGGGCGCGGCGGCGATCATGGCACGGGCCATCCCGGCGACATCCGCATAGGGCGCGCCGGCGGAGGAGCGGTAGCCGCAGAGCTTGGCCCAGGCGCCCTTCTCCAGCAGGCGGATCATGGCCTGGAAGCCGGGACTGGCGACGCCGCCCTCGGCCGCCTTCACCCCGCCCATATGGTCGATGACGACCGGGCAGGGCAGGCGGGCAAGCACCTGCTCGAGCGCCACCATCTCCTCGGCATGGGCATAGAGTTGGAGGTGCCAGCCAAGCGCGGCCAACTTCTCCCCCAGCGCCTCGAGCTGCTCCAGCGGCGTGCCGTTGCCGGAGACGGCGTTGAAGCGCACGCCGCAGGCGCCGCGCGCGCCCATGGCGCGCAGCGACGGCAGGTCGAAGCCGTCATCCACCACGAGGACGGCGCGGGCGCGGTCGCGGCCCAGCGCCTCCACCGCGTCCAGCGTCACGGCATTGTCGGTGCCGTAGATGCTGGGCTGGACCACCACGGTGCGCTCCAGGCCGATGGTCGAGAGCATGTCCCGGTACATGGCGACGGAGGCCTCGGGCGGGGTGTAGCCGCGGCCCGGCGAGAGCGGGTAGCGCTCATAGGGCCCGAAGATGTGCATGTGGCAGTCGGTGGCGCCGGGCGGGGCTTTCCAGCCGGGCTTCGAGGTGACGGCGCGCGGGCCGGGGCAGGGGCGGGTCATGGCGTTCCTCCTGGCCCGGCATCGGGCGGCGCGCCGGGACGGCTGTCAATCCGTGCCGGCATTCCGGGCGCCGGCGCGGGACCTTGCCCCGGCGGCGCGGCATTCCTTCTCCGCATCGCTCCGGGAGGACGAGACGTGACCGCGACCCGCTTCACCGAACTAGTCGGATGCCGCCTGCCGATCCAGCAGGCCGGCATGGGCGCCGTCGCGCCCCCCGCCCTGGTCGCCGCAGTGTCGGAGGCGGGCGGTCTCGGGATGCTCGGCACGGCCCGCGGCGGCCTCACGCCCGCCACCCTGGCGATGCTGCTCGACGAGGTACGGTCCCGCACCAGCCACGCCTTCGGGGTGAATTTCCTGGTCTCGCCGACGCATCTGCTCGGCCTGCACGGGCGGCCGCCGCTCGATCTCGCCTGCATCGAGTTGGCGGCGCGCGCCGCGCGGGTCGTCGAATTCTTCTACGGCGACCCGGACCCGCGGCTCGTGGACCTGGCCAAGCGCCACGGGACCCTGGTGAGTTGGCAGGTCGGCAGCCGCGCGGAGGCGATCGCGGCGGAGGCGGCAGGCTGCGACCTGATCGTCGCCCAGGGACAGGAGGCGGGCGGCCATGTCCGCGGCACCACCGGCCTGTTCCCCCTGCTGGCCGAGGTGCTGGAGGTGGTGCGGGTGCCCGTGCTCGCCGCCGGCGGCATCGGCACGGCGCGGTGCGTTGCCGCCGCGCTCGCCGCCGGTGCGGAGGGGGTGCGCATCGGTACGCGCTTCATCACGGCGCGCGAGGCTAATGCCCATCCCCGCTACGTCGAGGCGCTGATCACGGCACGGGCCGAGGACACCATTTATACCGGCGCCTTCGCGGGCGGCTGGCCGGATGCGCCCCATCGTGTCCTGCGCTCCTGCCTCGCCGCGGCGGAGGCCCTGACGGACGATATCGTCGCGGAAGTCTCCCGGCTCGACGGCAGCCGGGCGCCGGTGCCGCGCCTTGCCACCGGCGTCGCCGATGCGACGGCAACCGGACATGTGGAAGCCATGTCCCTCTGGGCCGGGCAGTCCGTCGGCGCGGTCAGGGGGCGCCAGCCTGCCGCCGAAATCCTGCGCGAACTGGCGGCCGGCCTGCCCAGCTCCGAGGACCGATCGCGCGGGGCGTGAACCGGCCCGCCGGCCGGCCGTGCCCGTCCCCAGCCGCCGCGTGGCCGCTACTTCCGCCCGGCGGCGAAGCGCACCGCCTCCTCCGCCGCGCGGAACAGCGCGCGCGCCTTCTGCCGCGTCTCCTCATATTCGGCGACCGGGTCACTGTCCGCCACCACGCCGGCGCCGGCCTGCACATGCATGACCCCGTCCTTCACCAGCGCCATGCGCAGGCCGATGCAGGTGTCCATCCCGCCATCGGCGCCGATATAGCCGAAGCCGCCGGCATAGACCCCGCGCCGGCTCGGCTCCAGCTCCTCGATGATCTCCATCGCCCGGACCTTGGGCGCGCCGGTCAGCGTGCCCGCCGGGAAGCCGGCGGCGAGCGCATCGATCGCGGTCAGCCCCCTGCGCAGGCGCCCCTGCACCTCGCTCCCGATATGCATCACCTGGCTGTAGCGCTCGATCTGGAAGGAATAGGGCACGCGGACGCTACCGATCTCCGCGACGCGGCCGACATCGTTGCGGCCGAGATCGAGCAGCATCAGATGTTCGGCCCGCTCTTTCGGGTCGGCCAGCAGCTCGGCCTCCAGCGCCTTGTCCTCCTCCGGCGTCGCGCCGCGGCGGCGGGTGCCGGCCAGCGGCCGGATGGTCACCGTCCCGTCGCGCAGCCGCACCAGGATCTCGGGGGAGGCGCCGACCGCGGCGAAGCCGCCGAAGTCGAAGTGGAAGAGGAAGGGCGCCGGGTTGATCCGCCGCAGCGCGCGGTACAGCGCGAAGGGCGGCAGGGCGAAGGGCACCGAGAAGCGCTGGCTGGGGACGATCTGGAAGCAGTCGCCGGCGCGGATGTACTCCTTCGCCGTCTCGACGGCGGCGATGAAGCCTTCCCGCGTGAAATTGCTCCCGGGCTCCGGCAGGGTCGGCAGGCTGACCGGCGCGGCGGGGCGGGGCAGGGGGCGGTCGAGCGCCGCCTCCGCCTCGTCCAGCCGGGCCTGTGCCGCCTCCCAGGCTGATCTGGGGTCGAGGCCCGATGTGCCTTCCTGGGGCCAGACCGTGGTGAAGAGGCTGAGCGCGTCCCGCACATGGTCGAAGACCGCGACCAGGGTCGGCCGGATCAGCACCGCCTCCGGGATGCCGAGCACATCGGCATTCTTCGCCGGCAGCCGCTCCATCAGCCGGACCATGTCATAGCCGAGATAGCCGAAAAGCCCGGCCGCGATCGGCGGCAGGCCGGCCGGCAGCGGCATCTGCATCTCGGCGATCAGGGCGCGCAGGCTGTCCAGCGCATGGCCCGGCACCGGCTCGAAGGCATGCGGCGCGGCCAGGGCGTGGCGGTTCATCTCCGCCTGGCCGTTGCGGCAGCGCCAGATCAGGTCCGGCTCCATGCCAATGGCGGAGTAGCGCCCGCGCGCGGCGCCGCCCTCGATGCTTTCCAGCAGGAAGCTGTTCGGCCGGCCATGGGCGAGCTTCAGGAAGGTGCCGACCGGCGTGTCGAGATCCGCGACCCTCTCCCGCCACAGCACCTGGCCCTGCCCGGCGGCAAGACCTGCGCTGAAGCTGGCGAAATCGGGGAGCGACATTGGTCAGGATCCTGTCAGTGGGCCAATCGGGGCCGGGTCCAGGGGTCGCCCGACCCCTGGTGGGGGAGGTCTGGAGGAGGGCAGCGCCCCCTCCATCCTTGCTGGTTCTAGCGGCTGCCGGTTTGCATGGCGAGGCGCCTGCGGCCTGTCCTAGGCTGCCCGCCAGGCGAGGTCGGTCGCCCGGCCTTGCCCAAGGGGACAAGGGAGAAACGCCATGACCACCCGTCGCACGCTCCTCGGGGGCGCGGCCGCCGCCATGCTCGCCAGCCCGCGCCTCGCCGCCGCGCAGACCTCGCCCGGCGTCACCGCCACCGAGATCCGCATCGGCAACACCATGTCCTACAGCGGGCCGGTCTCGAATCTCGGTGTCCAGGGCAAGACGATCGACGCCTATTTCCGCTTCGTCAACGACCAGGGCGGCATCGCCGGGCGGAAGATAAGGTTCCTCTCCTATGACGATACCTACAGCCCGCCGAAGACGGTCGAGCAGGTGCGGCGGCTGGTGGAGCAGGACCAGGTCGCCTGCCTGTTCAGCAATCTCGGCACCCCGACCAACAGCGCCATCCTGCGCTACACCAACCAGCGCAAGGTGCCGAACCTCTTTCCCTCCACCGGCGCCGACAAGTGGAGCAACTACAAGGACTATCCCTGGACCATCGGCTTCCCGCCGAGCTACCGGATCGAGGCGCAGCTCTACGCCAAGCACATGCTGGAGGCGCGGCCGAACGGGCGCATCGCCATCCTCTACCAGAATGACGATTTCGGCCGCGACTACGTGCATGGCGTGCGCGACGTGCTCGGTGCGCGCTTCGATGACATGACGCGGCTCGCCAGCTACGAGAGCACCGACCCGACCATCGACTCGCAGCTCATCAGCCTGCAGGCCACGGGGGCGGAGGGCCTGGTGCTGGCGGTGGTGGCCAAATTCGCCTCCATGGCCATCCGCAAGATGCACGAGATCGGCTGGAAGCCGCTGACCTGCGTGCATTACGGCGCGGCCTCGGTCGGCGTGGTGCTGCAGCCGGCGGGGCTGGAGAAGGCGGTCGGCCTGACCCATGCCGCCTATCTGAAGGACCCGACCGACCCGTCCTGGGCCGAGGACCCGGCGATGAGGGAATGGCGGGCCTTCATGGAGAAGTACATGCCGGGCGCCGACCTGACGGATGCCAACTCGGTCTATGGCTACAGCGCCGCGAAGGTGATGGAGCAGGTGCTGCGGCAATGCGGCCAGGATGCCTCGCGCGAGAACATCATGCGCCAAGCGACGAATCTCAGGGATATCGAGATTCCGACGCTCCTCCCCGGCATCCGGCTGAACTCCAGCCCGACCAACTACCGGCCGGTCCGGCAAATGCAGCTCCAGCGCTTCACCGGCCGCACCTTCGAGCGCTTCGGGACGCTCATGGAGGGCTCGGTGAGCTGAGCGGCCGCCATCGTCACCCTGTCATGGCTGGCCCCGCGGCCGGCCCTGGCGACGGCATCCCCGGGACCGGGGAGGGCCCGGCGCCGGCCTTCCTGCCTCAGGGCTGCGCCAGCGCATCCAGCATGCGCGGGTTCACCCGGACATCGGAGCGCGCCCGCAGCGCCGCCAGGAACTGTACCTCCAGATCCTCGGCGACCGACTGCTCGACCTCCCGCCGCAGCCGGTCGAGCCCGGCGGTGTCGGCCTCCGGATTGCCTGGCGTGATCTCCAGCACCTGCGCCACGGCGAAACCGTCCCGGGTGCGGACCATCGTCGCCTCGTTCGGCTGCAGCTGGAAAAGCGGCCCGAGCAGCTCGGGCGGGACCGCCGCGCCGGTGCGCGGGGTGCGCCCGACCGCGCCTACCTCGCGCGAGCCGAGCCCGGCTTCCTGCGCCGCGGCCGCCAGCGTCCTGCCCTCCCTGGTCGCGGCCAGCAGGGCGGCGGCGCGCTCCTCCTGCGCCCGGAGGCGGGCATCCGCCTCCCAGGCCTCCCGCACCGCGGCCTCGACCGTCTCGAAGGGGCGGAGGGCGGGCGGGGCGATGTCCTTGATCTCGATCGCGACGAATCCCGCCTCGGTTTCCTGCAGCCGCGGCGCGGCGCCGCGGTCGGTGGCGAAGACGGCCCGGAGCAGCGGCGCGCGCGCAGCCTCGATCACCGGCAGCGGCACCGGCCGGCCCTCGGCATCCAACCCGTTCGCATCGGCGCGGAAGCTGGCGAGGCCGAGACCGAAGCGCTGCGCCACCTCGGCCAGCGTGGCGCCACCGGCCAGCGCGTCCTCCACCCTGTTCGCCCGCTCGAAGGCGATATCGGCGGCCTTCTCCTGCGCCAGGTCGCGGCGGAGCTGATCGCGCACCTCCGCCAGCGGCCGGCTATGGCCGGGCTCTACCGCTTCCACCTTGAAGACATGCCAGCCGAAGGGGCTCTGCACGGGGGCGGTGACGCTGCCCTCGGGCGCCCCGAAGGCCGCCTCGGCCAGTTCCGGCACCGGCAATCCCGCGCGATCCACCAGGCCGAGCTCCAGCGCCTGGCCGCCGGCCGCCTGGGCCTGGGCCGCGATGGCCTCGAACTCCGCCCCCGTGGTCCAGGCGCCGGAGATCTCGCGCGCCTTCTCCTCCTCGGGCAGCAGGGCCTGGGCCAGGCGGCGGCGCTCCGGCGTCTCGAACTGGCCGCGCCGCGCGTCATAGGCGGCGGCGATCTCCGCCTCGGTCACCTCCACCTCGCGCGAGAGCAGCTCGGCGGTCATCACGGCCACCGTCGCCTCCCGGTATTCGGGGGAGGAGAAGCGCTCGGGATTGTTCTCGTGGAAGCGGCGGAGCTGCGCCTCCTCCGGCGCCGCCGGCTCGGGCGCCGCCGCGGCCGGCAGGCTGACCAGCGTCACGCTGCGCTGCTCCTCCAGCCAGCGCAGCAGCGGCTTGGCCAGCGCATCCGGACCGGTGGCGCCGGAACGCACGGCCATGGCGATCTGCTGGCGGGCGAGGTCGGCGCGGATCAGCGCGAGGAAGCCGGGCTCGCTCAGGTCGTTGCTGCGGAGGAAGTTCTGGAAGGCGGCCTGGGAGAAGCGGCCGTCCAGCCCCTGGAATCCCTGGATGGAGAAGACGAAGTCCCGCACCGCGCTGTCCGGGACCGCGATCTTCAGGCGCTCGGCCTCGGCGCGCAGCACCTGGTCCAGCACGAGCTGGTCCACTGCCCGTTCCGCGACCAGGCGGCGGAGGCGCGGGTCATTCTCGAATTGCGGGCCGAGCTCGCGGGCAAGCCGCTGCATTTCCCGCCGCATGGCGGCCTGGCCTTCCTCCAGCGTCACCGGCTGGCCGCCGACGCGGGCGATGGAGGTATCGGGGGCGAAGAGGTTCTTCGCCGTGTCGCCGATGCCCCAGACGGCGAAGGAGAGGATGAGCAGGACGAAGAGGGCCTTGGCGACCCAGGTGCCGGCGAGGCGGCGGAGGGCGGTGAGCATCGGTGTCCGTGCGCGCGTTTGGTCGTTCCCTTAGCCTGCCACCGCCCCGGGGGAAACACTCGGGGCGCGGATCGCCGGCTCGGCAGGGGCTGGACCGGTACAGGCCTGACCCCGTCAGGCCCCAGCCGGTCTAGAGCAGATAGCCGGAGGCCGTGAACGACCGAAGGCGTGAATCTGCTCGGAAAACAAGGAGCTACAGCGGATTGCGTTCAGTTCTGAACGCAATCCGCTGTAGCCCGGGAGGGCGCCGGTTGCCAAATGGGGGCACCGCGGATACGGGGACGGGCCTGGAATGGAGGACGGCATGACCCCCGGAGTGCGCCCGCTGATCGCCGGCAATTGGAAGATGCACGGGTCCCTGGCCGAGGCCGCTTCGCTGGCCGGCGCGGTGCGCGCGGGAGCCGCCGGGGCGCCGGCCGCGGAGCTGCTGGTCTGCCCGCCCTTTCCCTATGTCCACCTGGTCGCCTCCCAGGGCGGGGCGGGCCTCGCCGTCGGCGCGCAGGATTGCCATGCGGCGGCGAAGGGCGCGCATACCGGCGACGTCGCCGCGCCCATGCTGAAGGATATCGGCGCGACCTATGTGATCCTCGGCCATTCCGAGCGCCGGGCGGACCATGCCGAGTCGGATGCCAAGGTGCGGGCGAAGGCCGAGGCGGCGCTGGCGGCGGGCCTCATCCCGATCGTCTGCGTCGGTGAGAGCGAGGCGCAGCGCCTGGCCGGGGAGGCCGAGGCGGTGGTGACCGCCCAGCTCGATGGCAGCCTGCCGGATGGCTTCGCCGCCGCCAGTGGCGTGGTGGCCTATGAGCCGGTCTGGGCAATCGGCACCGGCCGGACCCCGACCGAGCCGGACATCGCCGCCATTCATGCGGCGATCCGGGCCAATCTGGTCCGGCGCTTCGGCAAGCCAGGGGAGACGCTGCGGATCCTCTATGGCGGCTCGGTGAAGCCCGGCAATGCCAAGGCGATCCTGGCGCTGCCGCATGTGGATGGCGCGCTGGTCGGCGGCGCCAGCCTGGTGGCGACGGATTTCCTGGCGATCGCGGCCGCGGCGGGCTGATCCGGCCGGGGCCGCCTGGGTGGGTCCCGGCCCGGATGCGCCCGCGCCCGGGGCTCCGGCCGCCGCCGATCGGCAGCGATGCCGGACCTGCCGGTGGCGCCCGTGGGCGGGGAGCATCATGGGCGGGCGCGAAGGCCCGGGATGGTGGCGCCGCTCCATGGACGCTCCGCCATAGGCGCCATCCGGTTCGGATGCAGCACCGGGGCGGATGGGCTGCCGCCCCCTGATGGCAGGCGGTGACTTCCTGCCGGGCGATGGCCAGCGGGCATGCTCCCTCGCCGGGGCGGGCGGCGTCCCGCATCGGCGACCGGGCGTCACCCCGGAGCCGCGCCCGCGCCGGACAGGCACTCCGCCACCGCGCGGGCCAGGGCCGCCTGCTCGAAGGGCTTGGGCAGCCGGGGCACGCCCGGCAGCACCGCCTCCTGCACCTCGGCATAGCCGGTCGCCAGCAAAACGGGCAGGCCGGGGCGGATGCGCCGCACCGCTTCCGCCAGTTGCAGCCCGGTCATGCCCGGCATGGCGAAATCGGTGATCACCAGGTCGGCCTGGACGCCGCCGCGCAGCAACTCGATCGCTGCGGGGCCAGAGGCGGCCTCAACCGCGACATGGCCCAGATCCTCCAGCATCGCGGCCGTGCTCGCCAGGACCAGCGGGTCGTCATCCACCAGCAGCACGGTGCCGCGGCGGGTCGCTGGCAGCGGCGCCGCCTGTGGCTCCGGGCGGCCCGCCGGCACCGCCCCGGCGCGGGGCAGCCAGAGCTCGGCGACCGTGCCCACCCCCCTGGCGCTGTGCAAGGTGAAGCGCCCGCCGGACTGGGCCGCGAAACCGTGCACCATCGGCAGGCCGAGCCCGGTGCCCTTGCCGACCCCCTTGGTGGTGAAGAAGGGCTCCATCGCCTGGGCCAGGACCGCCTCGTCCATGCCTTCGCCGGCATCGGCGACGCTGAGCACCACATAGGGGCCCGGCGGCAGGCCGCCCGGCTCGCCGCGCATGACCTGCCGTTCCTCCGCGCTGATCGCCACCTCGCCGCCCCGCGGCATGGCATCCCGCGCATTGGCGACGAGGTTCAGCAGGGCGAGCTCGAGCTGGTTGGCATCCACATGGACCGGTGGCAGTCCAGGCGGGAAGTCGCAGCGCAGATGCGTGCCGGCGCCGAGCGCGCCCCGCAGCAGGTCCGCCATCCCTTGCACCAGCTTCGGCAACTCGACCAGCGCCGGGTTCAGCACCTGGCGCCGGCCGAAGGCGAGCAGCCGCTGGGTCAGCGCGGCGCCGCGCTGGGCGCCCTGCAAGGCGTTCTCCAGCAGCCGCGCGGCGCGCTCATCCCCCTCCGGCAGCCGCTTGCGCAGCAAGGCCAGGCTGCCGAGCACCACGGTGAGCAGGTTGTTGAAGTCATGCGCGATACCGCCGGTGAGCTGCCCGACCGCCTCCATCTTCTGCGCCTGCCGCAGGCTCTCCTCGGTCGCTCGGTGGCGGGCCATCTCCTCCCGCAGCCGCTGGTTCGCGGCATCCAGCGCCTGCGCCTGTTGGGCAAGGCTCAACCGCAGGCGGAGATTGGCGGCGAATTCGCGGGAGGAGCGGCAGGCGCTGAGGGTCAAGGCGCCGAGGAAGACGAGGATCATGGCCGCGGCGGCGAGGCCGCGTTCCGATCCCTCCAGCGCGTAGCGGGCGACCAGGGGCAGGCCGGCCGGCAGGATGAAGGCGAGGACGGCCGGCAGATGGGCGTGGTGCAGCCCGGCGGCGCCGGCGCACATGCCGCCGACGAGGAAGACCCAGAAGAGCTGCCAGGTTTCCGAGGCCGGCCAGAGCCAGGCGGCGCCGCCGCCGAGGGCAAGGCCGGCGGCGAAGGTCCCGCAGCAGCCGATGACGCTCCAGAACCCTGTACGGTCCCGGGCCGCCGGATCGCGCCGCCAGGCGCGGGCCGAGAGCAGCCGCAAGGCCGCGACCAGCACCATCGCCGCGCACCAGGCCAGGGCGCGTCGGTCGCCCTGCACGCCGATGAGAATGGCTGTCATCAGGGCCGCATTGACCAGGCTGACCGCCGCCGCGAGGGGTGCCTGGCGGAACAGGGTTGCGACCCGTGCGGCGCGCAGCTCGGCGGCATCCGTCAGGGGCGCGTCCCGGGATGCCCTGCTCTCGGCGGGCCCCGCCTGCCGGCGGCCTGAGGTCCCTGGTCGCATCGCCCTGCGCCTCCGCCCATGGCCTCGTCGGTAACCGATACACTGCCGGCGCATCCGTGCGCAGTGCGCGCCCTTGCCAAATTATAAAATCTTCCTGCGTTACATCACCATTGCTCGCGTCGTGCTTGAGGCCAGCCGCTTGCGTCGACGCCGGCGCGCCGCATATCGCCGGCAATGCTGCCCGATCCCCGCCTCCGGCCCGTCCTCATCGGCTCGGACATCTATCGTCGCTCGACCTACGGCCCGAAGCATCCGCTGGCCATCCCGCGCGTCTCCACCACGCTCGACCTGATCGAAGCCATGGGCTGGCTGCCGGAAGGCGGCTGGGTGCCGGCACCTATGGCAACGCCGGAGCAACTCGCCCGCTTCCATCACGCGGACTACATCGCGGCCCTGATGCGGGCGGAGGCGACGCAGCAGGCGGACCCCGAGGACAAGGCGCGCTTCCATATCGGCGCGCATGGCAACCCGGTCTACCGGGAGGTCTTCTCCCGCCCCGCGACCTCGGCCGGGGGCTGCATGCTGGCGGCACGGCTGACCGAAGCGGGCGGCGTGGTGCATTGCCCGGGCGGCGGCACGCATCATGGCCGGCCGGACCGGGCCAGCGGCTTCTGCTACCTGAACGACCCGGTGCTCGGGCTGCTCGCCTGGCTGGACCAGGGCCTCGACAACATCCTCTACATCGACATCGACGCGCATCACGGCGATGGCGTCGAGGACGCCTTCCATGACGACCCGCGCGTCTTCACCCTCTCGGTGCATGAGTGCGAGCGCTGGCCCTTCACCGGCAAGGCGACCGATCGCGCCGGTGGCCATGCCCGCAACCTGCCGGTGCCGGCGGGCTTCAACGACAGCGAGATGCTCTGGCTGCTGCATCAGGCGATTCTGCCGATCGTGCGGCACCTGCGGCCGCAGGCCATCATGCTGCAATGCGGGGCGGATGCGCTGGAGGAGGATCCGCTCTCGCGCCTCGGCCTGTCCAACAACGCCCATTGGGGCGTGGTGCGGGCACTGATGGGGGAGGCGCCGCGGCTGATCGTGCTGGGCGGCGGCGGCTACAATCCCTGGTCGGTCGGGCGCTGCTGGGCGGGCATCTGGGCCGTGCTCAACGGCCATGAGGTGCCGGAGCGCGTGACGCCCGAGGCGGAGCGGGTGCTGCGCGGGCTGACTTGGCACCGCGCGGCCGGGCGCAACCCGCCGGAGCACTGGTTCACCACGCTGCGCGACGCGCCGCGGCCGGGCGTGGTGCGGGCCGAGGTGCAGCGCGTCGCGGCGGCGGCGATGCAGGACCTGCCCCTGCCGCCGGCGCAGGCGGCAGGCAGGTTGCAGCGGATCGCCGCGCAGGGCTGAAGATCGCTCCCTTGCCGCGAGCGGCCCCTTGCAACGGGTTGATTGTAGAGCCGATTCATGCTGCCGGGCGTTCACGCCCGTCCGCGATCCGCTGTAGCTCCTTGTTTTCCGAGCAGATTCACGCCTCCGGTCGTTCACGGCCTCCGGCGATCTGCTTTAGCCCGGCGGCAGATCAAGGATGCACCGGGCGAATTCCGCCGGCGCCTCCTGCGGGACATTGTGCCCGACCAGGGGGATCACGCGGCGCTGGTAGAAACCCGTGAAGAATCGCGCATGGCCGGCCGAGCCCTCGACCGGCCCGACGCCATCGCCCGCGCCATGCGGCGCGATGGTCGGCACCGTGATGCGCGGCTGCCGGGCGAGCGCTTCCTCGATCCCCTCCAGCGCCGGATCGCCCGGGGCATAGGCATAGCGGTGGCGATAGGACTGGATCACGACATCCACGAAATCCGGGTTGTCGAAGGCCGTGGCGCTGGCGGCGAAGGTCGCGTCGTCGAAATCCCAGTTGGGGGACCACAACCTCCAGAGCAGCTTCGCGATCCCGGCGCGGTTGGCGGCCAGCCCGGCTCGGCCGCGCTCGGTGTGGAAGTAGTACTGGTACCAGAAGCGATGCTCCTGTTCCGGTGCCGCCGGCGTCACCGAGGCCGCGATGTCCTGGATGTTGTAGCCCGTGCAGGTGACGAGGCCGGCGCAGCGCTCCGGCCAGAGCGCGGCGACCACGCAGGCGGCGCGCCCGCCCCAGTCATAGCCCGCCAGCACCGCGCGCGGGACGGAGAGCGCATCCAGCAGGTCCAGCAGGTCTTTCCCCAGCGCCGCCTGCTGGCCGGAGCGGGGCGTGTCGGCCGAGAGGAAGCGCGTCGGGCCATAGCCGCGCAGATAGGGGAGGATCACCCGCCGCCCGGCCGCGACCAGCGGCGGTGCCACCTCATCATAGCCGCGCGGCGCATAGGGGAAGCCGTGCAGCAGCACGACCGGCGGGCCATCGGGCGGCCCATGCTCCTCATAGGCGATCTCGAGGGTCGGGGTGCGGGCGGTGCGGAGCTCGGCCATGGCGGGGAGGATGGGCGCGGCAGGCGGGGCAGGGAAGGGGCGTTGGCCGGCGCTGCCCCCGATGGCATGGTGGCGACATGCTCCGCCGCTCGCTCCTCGCCCTTGCCGGGCTGCTCGCCGCCCGGCCCGCCCCCGCCCAGACCGGCCCGCAGCCGAAACTGCCCGAGGAAAGGCTGGTCATCGTCACCCGCGATGGCAGGCGCCACGAGTTCCGGGTGGAGATGGCGCTGACGCCGGAGCAGCAGATGGTCGGGCTGATGTTCCGCCCGAGCGTCGGGCCGGAGGAGGGCATGCTCTTCGACTGGGGCACGCCGCGCGAGTCGGCGATGTGGATGCGCAACACCATCACCTCGCTCGACATGATCTTCATCGCCGCGGACGGCCGCATCCACCGGATCGCGGAACGGACGGTGCCCCATTCGCTGGCCTCGATCGAGAGCCGCGGCCCGGTGCGGGCGACGCTGGAACTCGCGGCCGGCACGGCGGAACGGCTGGGCCTGCGGGTGGGTGACCGGGTGCTGCAGCGCATCTTCGGCAACGCGCCCTGACTGGCCGGGCAGGGCTCTCCCGCAACTGGTCAGGCGCCGGGACGCTCTCTTGATGCCCCAAAGATGCGTCTGGCCCATTGCCCCGGCGGCCCGGGGCCCATAGGTTGCGCGCGACGGGGCGTGGCGCAGTCTGGTAGCGCATCTGCTTTGGGAGCAGAGGGTCGCTGGTTCGAATCCAGTCGCCCCGATTCGTGTGACCAAGGACCCGTCATGCCCGGCCCAGCCCAGACCGCCCGCATCTTCATGCCGCCCCGCAACGCCATGCAGTCCGGCAAGGGGCGCACCCAGGAATGGGTGCTGGAGTTCGAGCCGGGCGAGAAGCAGCGCCTTGATCCGCTGATGGGCTGGTCCGGCTCCGGCGATACCCGCGGCCAGGTTCGGCTGCGCTTCGCGACCCGGGAGGACGCCGTCGCCTATGCCGAGGCGAACGGGCTGCGCTACGAGATCGAGGAGCCGAAGCCGGTCCGGATCAAGGCCAAGGTCTATGCCGATAATTTCCGCTTCGGCCGGACGGACAACTGGACTCATTGAATCCCGGCGGCCGCCACGGCCGCCATGCCAGCTGCCCCCGGCGGATGCCCCGCATCGGCCGAGGGCGCCGGCCAATCCTTCCCGCGCCGCCGATGGTCCTGGCGGCGTTTGCGCCCGTAGCTCAGTTGGATAGAGCACGCGCCTTCTAAGCGTGGGGTCGCAGGTTCGAATCCTGCCGGGCGCGCCATGACCCCCTCCACGGCCGGAAAGGCCAGGCAGCCACTGTGGTGGCCGAGGCCGGCCGCCGGCGCATCCCTTCCTGTCCCTGGGAGGCCGGAGCTGCGGCAGCGCGCCGCGCGAGGGCAGCCTTCGGCGAGTCGGCCAGACCGGCGGGCGTGATACCTGGCGCATGACGTCCCGACCTGCGGCCCGCAGAGCGGGCCGAGCGCGCGAAGGCGCGCCGCGGCCCAGGCCGCGAAGCCCGGGCCCGGAGGGCCGCCGGCGTTTGGGGCAGGGCATGCGTCAGCATGTCACGAGCCAAGTATCAGCCCCGGATCACGCTGCGGATCGCGAAGCTCGACTGGATGCGGGCGACGCCCGGCATGCGGGACAGGGCGTCCTTGTGGATCCGCTCATAGTCCGGCGCGTCGCGGGCCTCGACCCGCAGCAGGTAATCCGACATGCCAGTCATCAGGTAGCACTCCCGCACCTCCGGGCAGCGGCGCACCGCCTCCTCGAAGCGCTTCATGCTCTCATCGGTCTGCCGCTCCAGCGTGATCTGGATGAAGACCACCACGCCCTCGCGCGGCGCCGCCTCCTCGATGATGGCGGTGTAGCCGCGGATGACGCCGCGGTGCTCCAGCAGCCTGAGGCGGCGGAGGCAGGCGGAGGGGGAGAGACCCACCGCCTCGGCCAGGGCGGCATTGCTCATTCGCCCGTCGGCGCGGAGGTGGCGGAGGATGGCCCGGTCGGCCTCGTCCAGAGGGTGCATCGAATTTTCTGCGAGGTCTTCGCTGATCATGCGGCGATTCGCGGCAGTTTGGCAGGAAGTTCGACGAACCGGCGGGAAATTCGCAGCCCCAGCCGCCTAGCCTCGCCCTGAAACGAACGGAGGCGGCGATGCGGGTCCTGGTCCTGGGCAGCGGCGTGGTGGGCGTGACGAGCGCCTGGTACCTGGCGAAGGCGGGGCACCAGGTGACGGTGCTGGACCGCCAGCCGGCCGCCGGCATGGAGACCAGCTTCGCCAATGCCGGCCAGGTCTCTCCCGGCTATTCCGCCCCCTGGGCCGGCCCGGGCATCCCGATCAAGGCGCTGAAATGGCTGATGATGCGCCACCGGCCCTTCGTGCTCTGGCCGCAGCTCGACCACGGGCTCTATTGCTGGCTGGGGCAGATGCTGGCCAACTGCACCGCCGCGGCCTACGGCACCAACAAGTCCCGCATGGTGCGCCTCGCGGAGTACAGCCGCGACGTGCTGCGCGACCTGCGCGCCGAGACCGGCATCGCCTATGACCAGCGGACCAAGGGCACGCTGCAACTCTTCCGCACCCAGAAGCAGCTCGACGCCGTCGGCGGCGACACCGAGGTGCTGGACGCCTATCAGGTGCCCTATGAGGTCCTGGACCCGGCGGGCTGCATCGCCGCCGAGCCGGCGCTCGCCTTCGTGCAGGGCAAGTTCGTCGGCGGCCTGCGCCTGCCGGGCGACGAGACTGGGGACGCCCATGTCTTCACCCAGCGCCTCGCGGAGATGGCGGCGGCACGCGGCGTGGTGTTCCGCCATGGCGTCACGGTGAAGGCGCTGGAGAGCGAGGGCGACAGCATCACCGGCGTGGTCACCAACCAGGGGCGCGTCACGGCGGATGCCTATGTGGTTGCCATGGGCAGCTACTCCCCGGCGCTGCTGCGGCCACTCGGCGTCCATGTCCCGGTCTATCCGGTGAAGGGCTACTCGCTCACGCTCCCGATCACCGAGGAAGCGGGCGCGCCCGTCTCCACCGTGATGGACGAGACCTACAAGGTCGCCATCACCCGCCTTGGCGACCGCATCCGGGTCGGCGGCACGGCCGAGCTGGCTGGCTTCTCGCTGCGGCTCCGGAAGCCCCGGCGGGAGACGCTGGCGCATTCCGTCGGCGATCTCTTTCCGCGCGGCGGCGACCTGACGCAGGCGAGCTTCTGGACCGGCCTCCGGCCCATGACGCCGGATGGCACGCCGGTGGTGGGACCGACGCGCTACCGCAACCTGCACCTGAACACCGGCCATGGCACGCTGGGCTGGACCATGGCCTGCGGCAGCGGCCGGCTGCTGGCGGACCTGCTGACCGGCCGGGCGCCGGAGATCGCGGCGGACGACCTGGCGCTGTCGCGCTACGCGGTGGCCTGATCCGGGCGACCATCACCGGTGACCCCTTCGGCGCGGGCTGCCGCCCGCCGCCAGTGCAGCGCGCTTGCCCGGATGCCGTCACACAACTGTGGCGCTGATACGACGTGCCGGGTGGCAGCCGGCCGCGCCGCCCTCCCTGAGCGGGCTTGACCACGGCCTTTCCCGTGGTGACACGGGCTCCGTCGCGGGCGCGGCGATCGGCACCCCCTGCCGATGCGCCGGCCGCCAAGGGAAGGGGATGCGCCCATGGAATACCGCACGCTCGGCCGCAGCGGCCTGTCGGTCAGCCGGCTCTGCCTCGGCACCATGATGTTCGGCGGCCCGACCGACGCCTCGGCCAGCGCCCGCCTGATCGCCCGCGCCGCCGAGGCCGGGATCAACTTCCTCGACACCGCCGATGCCTATAACGGTGGCAGGAGCGAGGAGGTGGTCGGCCAAGCCATCGCCGGCAACCGGCATGCCTGGGTACTGGCGACCAAGATCGCTAACCGTGTGGGGAAGGGGCCGAATGAGGGCGGCCTCTCCCGCACATGGGTGATGCAGGGCACCGAGGCCTGCCTGAAGCGGCTGGGCACCGACGTCATCGACATCCTCTACCTGCACAAGGAAGACCACGCGACGCCGCTGGACATCACAGTGCGCGCCATCGGCGACCTGGTGCGGGCCGGCAAGATCCGCCATTTCGGCGTCTCCAACTACCGCTCCTGGCGGATCGCCGAGATTTGCCGCCTCTGCGACGATCTGGGCATCGACCGGCCGGTGGTCTCGCAGCCCTACTACAACGCCTTGAACCGCCAGCCGGAGGTCGAGCAGATCCCGGCCGCCGCGCATTATGGCCTCGGCATCTTCCCCTATTCGCCGCTCGCCCGTGGCGTGCTGACGGCGAAGTACCGCCCGGGCGAGGCGCCGGAGCCCGGCAGCCGCGCCGCCCGCCAGGACCGCCGCATCCTGGAGACGGAACTGCGCCCGGAATCGCTGGAGATCGCGCAGCGCATCCGCGACCACGCGGCGGCGAAGGGCGCCTCGCCGGCGCACCTGGCCATCAACTGGGTGCTGAACAACCGCCTCGTCACCGGCTGCATCCTCGGCCCGCGGACCGAGGCGCATCTGGAGGACTACCTGGCCGCGCTCGCCTACCGCTTCACCGCGGAGGATGAGGCGCTGATCGATGGGCTGGTCGCGCCCGGCCACCCTTCCACGCCCGGCTACAACGACCCTCAGTACCCGATCGAGGGCCGCATCCCCGCCACCGGCTGACGGCGCCGGCGGTCAGGGTCTGGCGGGCTTCAGCTCGCCCAGGAGGGTCGGGATCAGCTCCGACACCGTCGGGTGGATGTGCACCGTGCGCTGCAGCGCCGTGTAGGGAAGCTTCGCCTGCATGACGTCCAGCAGGGCGTGCACCGCCTCGTCGCCATCCGTCCCGAGGATGGCGGCGCCGAGGATGCGCTTGCTTTCGGCATCCACCATTACCTTCATGAAGCCGGTGGTCTCGCCCTTCTCCACCGCGCGGCTGACGCGCGTCATCGGCCGCGTGCCGACCAGAACCTCGTGCCCGGCCTCGCGCGCCTCCCGCTCCGTCATCCCCACGCGCCCGAGTGGCGGGTCGGTGAAGAGGGCGTAGCAGGGCAGGCGGTCCGTCACCCGGCGCGCCTCGCCATCCAGCAGGTTGGCCGCCACGATCTCGTAATCGTTGTAGGCCGTATGGGTGAAGGCACCGCGGCCATTGCATTCGCCCAGGGCCCAGATGCCCGGGACGCTGGTCTGCAATTCGTCGTCCACGGTGATGAAGCCGCGCGCGTCGCGGGCGATGCCGGCTGCCTCCAGCCCGAGCGAGTCGGTGTTCGGCCGGCGGCCCGTCGCCAGCAGCAGGTGGGAGGCGTGGATTTTCGGGGCGCCCTCCAGCCGCAGCGCGACACCCTCCGGCGCTGGCGCGACCGAGAGGCCCTTGGCGCCGAGGTGGAAGGCGATTCCCTCCGCCTCCAGCATGTCGCGGATGGTGGCCGAGACCTCCTCATCCTCGCGCGGGATCAGCCTTGGTGCCACCTCCAGCACGGTGACCTCGGCACCGAGCCGGCGGAAGACCTGGGCGAATTCCAGCCCGATATAGCTGCCGCCGAGGATGGCCAGGTGCCGCGGCATGGTCTCGAGCTGCAGCAGCGTGGTGTTGGTCAGCCAGGGCACCGTCTCCAGCCCCGGGATGGGCGGCGCCGCGGCGCGACCGCCAACATCGAGGAATATCCAGGGCGCCCGGAGCGGCTGGCCGTTCACCTCCATCGCATGCGGGCCGGTGAAGCGGGCATGGCCGCGGAGGAAGGTGATGTTCTCCGCCTCCTCCAGCGCCCTGGTCAGCCCGTCGCGGGAACGGGCGACCACCGCATCCATCCGTGCCTTCACCCGCGGCCAGTCGATGCCGACCGGCCCCGGCAGTTCAATGCCGTATTCCGCTGCCCGGCGTGCGAGCTGGGCCAGGCGCGCGCTGGCGACCAGGGTCTTGGTCGGCGTGCAGCCGGTGTTCACGCAGGTGCCGCCGACCGCGCTGCGCTCCGCCAGCGCCACGCGCCGCCCTGTCGCGGCGAGGCGGAAGGCGAGGGAGGGCCCGGCCTGGCCGGCCCCGATCACGATCGCGTCGAAATTCGCCATCGCCGCCTCCTACCCTGGTCAGGGCCGGGACCTTAGCGTCCCGGGCGGGGCGCGTTGCACACGCCGGCGTCAGCGCAGGGGCCTGCGACCGGAAAGGCCCGGAGTGCCGCCTCCGCGCGACAACAAAGGGTCTTGAGCGGTGCAGGCAGCGCCTGGCCGCTCAGGGCGCCGAGAGGCCGGCGCAGAGGAAGGGCACGATTTCCGCCACCGCCCGGTCGAAATCACCGCTGTCGCAGGCGCCGCCGGACATCGCCTCCAGCCGCCCGGTCCGCAGGAGCGTGTAGCGATAGGCCCCCATCATGAAATAGAGCCGCCAGCACAGCGTCTCGTGGCTGATATGCGGCAGCACCTTCTGGAACTCGGTCACATAGGCCAGCGTGGTTTCGTCATAGACGGTGCTGAGCACCTCCTTCGAGATGTCGTCCGGCTCGGTGTGCAGGCGGGCATGCATGCGCATGGTGGCCCGGCCTGCGGGCGTGTTGCCGGCCAGCATGAAGGGCGTGACGAAGCTGCGGACCAGCACCTCGAGCGGGATCGGGCCTTCGGCATGCGCCGTGCGGGCTTCGGCCAGCGCCTTGCTTCGGGCTTCCGTGACCTGCACCGCGCCGCGCAGATAGGCTGCCTTGAACAGGTCCCGCTTGGCGCCGAAGTGGTAGTGCAACTGGGCCAGGTTGACCCCCGCCGCCTGGGCGATCGCCCGGGTGGAGGCCGCGGAATAGCCGAGTTCTGAGAACAACTCCTGCGCCACGTCCAGGATACGGTTGCGCACGCTGGCGACGGGTTCGGTCGCCGCCGGCCTGGTCTTCTCGGTCACCGTCATCCTCTATCCGTCCACCCCGTCCTGGCGCATTCCCGCCCATTCCTATAGCGCGGCAGCCTCTCCTTGACACGGACGGGGCCTCCCGTCGAGATTTGGTCGGGCGACCGAACACGGCAAAGACCAACAAGGCGGGGAGGCGGGGATGAGCGCAGCGCTGGAGAGGGATGGGGTGACGCCGATGCGCAGCCGGGCCGATCCGGTCGCCCGGGTGAAATCCATCGCCGGCCTGATCGAGCGGGACAGCGCCCGGATCGAGGCCGGGAAGGCCCTGACGCCCGAGGTGCTGGACGCGCTGCACGGCAACGCCCTGTTCCGTACCCTGCTGCCGCGCGCCTATGATGGCGAGGAGGTGAAGCCCTCCACCTTCTTCCGGATGCAGGAGGTCATCTCCGCCGCGGACGGGTCCACCGGCTGGTGCCTCTGCCAGGCTTCCGGCTGCTCCTTCGCCGCCGCCTATATGGCACCCGAGGCGGCCTGGGAGATCTGGGGCGAGCCGCGCGCGGTCGTCGCCTGGGGCTTCGGCACCGGCACCGCCAGGGTGGTGCCCGGTGGCTACCGCGTCAGCGGCACCTGGGGCTTCGCCAGCGGCAACCGGCATGCCAACTGGATGGGCGGCCACTGCAAGATCGTCGAGCCCGACGGATCCATCCGCAAGAACCCGGACGGCAGCCAGGCCGAGCGCACCATGATGGTGCGGCGGGAGAAGGTGCGCTTCCACGATGTCTGGGATGTCGTCGGTCTGCGCGGCACCAACAGCGACACCTATACCTATGACGACCTCTTCGTGCCGGAGGAGCACAGCGTCTGCCGCGACAGCGACGAGGAGCGGCGGATCGACTCCCCGCTGTACAAATTCACCACCACCAACCTCTATGCGTCCGGCTTCGCCGGTGTCTCCATGGGGCTCGCCCGCGGCATGCTGGATGCCTTCACGGAGATGGCGAAGACGAAGACGGCGGCCGCGACCACCCGGCCGCTGCGCGAGAGCGAGGTGATCCAGAACGGCATTGCCACCTGCGAGGCGAAGCTCCGCTCGGCTGGCGCCTGGCTGGTGGAGGTGCTGGACGAGGCCTGGGAGGTCGCCCGCACGCGCGGCCACATCACCATGCAGGAGCGCGCGATGGTCCGCCTCGCCACCACCTCGGCGATCCACCGCGCCAAGGAGGTCGCCGAATGGGCCTATCACGAGGCCGGGGCAGGCGCGATCATGACCGGTGGGCCCTTCGAGCGCCGCATGCGTGACATCCATGCCTCCGCCCAGCAGGTGCAGGGGCGGACCATGCATCTGGAGATGTGCGGCCAGCATTTCCTCGGAATGAACCCGTCCGGGCGGTTCTTCTGAGACCCGATGAAAACGGAAAGCGAGGAAGCGTCCCATGCCGCTGGAAGGCCTGAACCACTACACCATCCGATCCGTGGATCTGGAACGGACGAAGAGCTTCTACGAGGACGTGCTCGGCCTGCGCGTCGGCTACCGGCCGCCGCTGAGCTTCCCGGGCTACTGGCTCTATGTCGGCGACAACCCGACGGTGCACCTGATCGGCCCGCGCGGCGATGACGGCCATCCGCCGCAGCGGGAGGCCGGGCCGACCGGCCTGCTGGACCATATCGCCTTCACCTGCTCGGGCCTTGCCGAGATGAAGCAGCGCCTGAAGCAGCGCGGCGTCAAGTACGAGGAGCGGGTGATCCCGCGCGACCGGCAGACGCAGCTCTTCCTCTTCGATCCCGATGGGGTCGCGGTGGAGTTGAACTACCCGCCGAGCGAGACGCCGGCCGCCACCTGAGCGGGGGCGCGCCCGCGCCGCCGGCCGCGTGGATCCGGTCATCGGGCCCCTCCGGCGGGCCGATGCGGCCATGCGGCCGAGCCGGCCCGCCACGGCGGTGGTGGGCGAGGGAGCGCGGGGGCGGAGGGCCCGTCTGGCGCGGGTGGTCCCCCTCTGGCGCGATGTCATCCGGCAGGCGAAGATCGCCTCGGAGCGACGGGAAGACGCGCATGGGCCAGGCCTGGCATGAGATCGTGGTGGAGGTGCTGAAGGCGAACGAGGTGCGCCTCATTCCCTATGTGCCGGACAATGTCCTGAAGCCGCTGATCGCCGCCATCCATGCCGATCCCTTCTTCACCGCCTTCACCACGGCGCGGGAGGAGGAGGCGGTCGGCATCGTCGCCGGCGCGGCGATGGCGGGGATGCGCGGCATGGTGCTGATGCAGACCAGCGGCTTCGCCACCCTGGCCAATGTGCTGGCCAGCCTGCCCTGCGCCTTCCAGATTCCGGTGCTGATGATGGTGAGCGAGCGCGGCACGCTCGGCGAGTTCAACCTGGGCCAGGCGGCGGTCTGGCGGACCATGCGCCCCACGCTGGAGGCGCTGGCGATGGAGCACCATGTGATCACCCGCCTCGACGAATGCGAGTTCATCGTGGATCGTACCATCAGGCAGGCGCTGATGACGCAGCAGCCGGCGACGCTGATCCTCTCGCCGCTGCTGACCGGCGGGAAGGCCGCGCCGGTGAAGCCCCAAGGGGCGGAGGGTCGCTGAGCCATGACGCCGACAACCGGCCAGGAGAATGCCCGTGCGCGCGAAGCGCACAACGCCAAGCGCCTGTACCGCTTCGACTGCACGAAGCGGCTGGTCGCCCGCCTGCGGAATGAGGAAGCCGTCATCGGCGGCATCGGCCACAGCAATTTCGACCTCTGGGCCGCCGAGCACCGGCCGCAGAATTTCTACATGCTCGGCAGCATGGGACTGGCGGTGCCGATCGCGCTCGGCGTCGCGCTGGCCCAGCCGCAGCGGAAGGTCTTCGCGCTGGAGGGCGACGGGTCGCTGCTGATGCAACTCGGCTGCCTCACCACCGTCGCCACGCTGAAGCCGGCGAACCTTGCCATCCTCATTTTGGACAATGGCAGCTACCAGATCACCGGCGGCCAGGCGACACCGGCAGCGGGCGGCGCCGACTATGTGGCCATCGCGCGCGCCTGCGGCCTGCCGAATGCCGCCTGGGCGGCGGATGAGGAAGATTTCGAACGGCTGGTGGATCGCTGCCTGAGCACCGACGGCCCGCATGTCATCGGCCTGAAGCTGGATGACCAGGGACCGGCCGCGCAGACCGAGCGGGACCCGCCGCAGATCCGCGACCGCTTCATGCGTGGGCTGGGGGTGAAGAAGAGCAAGCTGCCGGGGTAGGACCGGCGCCCCGCGGCGGCGGCGTGTGACAAGGCTGCGTCCAGAAGGACGCATGGCACAGGAGGAGACGCATCGCATGCCTGCCCGCTTCCCCGGCTTCGAACCCCGCGGCGTCATCCCCGCGGTGCTGCTGCCTTTCCAGGACGACCTCTCGATCGACGAGGCCTCCTACCGCGCGCATCTGCGCGATGTCGGTGGGGTGCGCGGCGTCACCGCCATCACAACCAACGCCCATGCCTCCGAGGTCGCCTCCTGCGATCCGGAGGAGCAGGACCGCGTTTTGGAGATCACGCTGGAGGAGTTGGGCGGCCGCCTGCCCGTGGTGAACGGCGTCTATGCCGATGGCACCCTGCAGGCGGTGCGGCTGGCAAAGCGAGCGGCGGCGGGCGGCGCCTCCGCGCTGCTGGTCTTCCCGCCCGGCGTGCTGGCGCGCGGCCATGCGGCGCGGCCGGACTGCCTGGCAGACCATGTGCGGCACATCGCGGCGGCGGTCGACCTGCCGCTGATCATCTTCCAGTATCCGGCCGTCACCGGCCTGACCTATCCGCTGGAGACATTGGTACAACTGGCCGAGGAGATCCCGACCTTCCGTGCCATCAAGGACTGGTGCAACGACCCGGCGCTCGCCGAGCGGCACATCCAGGTGCTGCACGGGCTGCCTCGCCCTGTGCATGTTCTCTCCACCCACAGCGCCTGGCTCTTTGCCTCCCTGGTGACCGGCGCCGCCGGGCTGCTCTCCGGCTCGGGCAGTGTCATCGCCGATCTGCAGGCGCGGCTGTTCGAGGCGGTGCAGCGCGGCGACATGGCGTCGGCGCAGGCGCTGAACGACCGCATCCGCCCGACCGCGCAGGCCTTCTATGCCGAACCCTTCTTCGACATGCACAACCGCATGAAGGAGGCGCTGGTGCTGCTGGGCAAGCTGCCGCGCGCCGTGGTGCGTCCGCCGCTCAAGAAGATCGAGGAGCGGGAGATCCGCCGCATCGCGGCGGCTCTGTCGGAGGCCGGGCTGCTGGACCGCAGGCGCCTCGCGGCCGAATAGCAAACTGGCAGAAAACGAGGGAGACCGGGGGAAGTGCCTTCCCCCGGCTTTTTCCCTACTTCAGAGCCGCCCGGTACCACTCCAGCATCTGTGCGCCTTCCGGCCCGGCCCGCTGCACCCACTCGGCCGTCTGGGTCTCGCCGATCGCCTTCAGCTCCGCCATCAGTTGCTCGGAAGGCTGGGGCAGCTGCATGCCCTGGCTGCGCAGCCGCTCGGCCTGGGCGACCTCCGCCTGCTTCGCCATCTCCTTCCCACGCGTCGCGGCGGTGGTGGCGGCGGCCAAGAGCGCGGCGCGGGTCGGCGCATCCAGCGCCTGCAGCGCACGGGTATTGGCGAAGACCGCGTTACGCGTCCGCATCCCGCCCACATTGTACCAGTAGCGCGTGAAGTCCCAGGCGGTGACGTTCACGCCGGTCTGGGCCGAGGTGAACATGGACTGGATCACGTTGGTGGCGAAGGCCTGCGCCACCTCGGCCGCCTGCACCGTCACCGGCGTCGCACCCATCAGCTCCGCCATCCGCGCCGTGACATTGTTGTAGGCGCGGAAACGGGTGCCCTTCAGGTCCTGCACGCTCTTCAGCTCGGTCTTGGTGTAGAAGCCCTGCGCGTCCCAGTGGACCATGTAGAGCAGGGTCAGGCCCTGCCGCTCCAGCCGGGTGCGGATGAAGGGCTCGGTCGCGGCCTGCAGCGCCTCGGCCTGCGGCCAGGTCCAGGCGAGGAAGGGGACGCCGTCCACCTCGAAGAAGGGGTCCTCATTGGCATAGGCCGAGAGCAGGATTTCTCCCAGTTGCACCTGGCCCGTTTGGACGCCCCGCTTGATCTGCGCCATGGGCAGCAGGGAGGCGTTGTTGTGCAACTGGATGGTCAGCCTGCCATCCGTCGCGCGCTCCACATCGGAAATGAACTGGCGGATGTTCAGGGTGTGGAAATTCTCGGCATAGGGGGTGGCCATCACCCAGCGCGTCTGCGCGGCGGCCGGCGTGGCGGCCAGCATGAGGGCAATTCCCAGGGCCTTCGCCCAGGCGTTCCAGCGCGACATTCCGTGAGCTCTCCCAGCAAGGAAGGCGTGTCACCCGGCGTTTCTTTCTGCGAAGCGTTCCATGTCCGGCGCGCCATCGCAAGGCTTGCGGCATCCGCCCTCCGGGCCCGAACATCCCACCCCCGCCGGAGAGATGCCTATGCCCGACACCGCCCCGCCCAGCCCCGCCCGCCTGGTCATCCAGCAGCCGGAGGAAGCCCGCAGCTTTTGGCAGCCGGTGCCGGCCAATGGCTTCGTCCGCTGCCTGCTGGACCAGGCCGCCACCGGCTCCGAGACGCCCTTCGCCTTCGGCACCCAGACGGTCGATCCGGGGTGCCATGTGCGGGAACACCTGCATGATGCGAATGAGGAGATCATCTTCGTGACCGAGGGGGAGGGCGAGGCGCATATCGAGGGCCAGGTGCACCCCATGCGCCGGAACAGCTGCTTCTTCTTCCCGCGCAACCGGGCGCATTCCTTCCACAACACCGGCCGCGGGCCGCTGACCTTCATCTGGTGCATCATGCCCGGCGGGCTGGAGACCTTCTTCGCCCGCATCGGCCGCCCGCGCGCGGAGGGCGAGACGCCGCCGGCACCCTTCCCGCGGCCGGAGAATGTCCTGCAGATCGAGGCGGAGACGGTGTTCGGAACGCTGCCGGCGAAGGGCTGAGGCGCGGCAGATCCCCGCCGGTCGGCACCGGCCCGGGGCGAGGGAGCGAAGCGGAGCCGGGCCGAGCCGGGACAGGGTCAGGGGCGGGCGCGGCTGGAGCGATCCCCGGATTGTCGGCCCGCCACCTGCGGTGTTGCCGCAGAGGCGGAAGCGGACCTCCTCTGGGGACGCACCGGGCGGTCAGGGGTGCTCCGGCTCAGCCCTGCCGTTCCGGCACCAGCACCTCGAGTCCATCCAGCGCCTCGCTGACCTGGATCTGGCAGGAGAGCCGCCGCCCGACCGGCCGCGAGCCCAGCGCATCCTCGATCATGTCGCCCTCGTCGGGGCCCGGTTCCCCCACGCACTCGATCCAGGCAGGGGCGACATCCACCATACAACTCGCGCAGGCGAGCTGGCCGCCGCAATCGGCCGGCAGGCGCGCGACATTGTGGCGCACGCCGACATGCATGACGGTCGGGTCCTCGCCGGCCTCCAGCACGGTGCGGCTGCCATCCGGCTGGATGAAGGTGATCCGGGGCATTCCCTGTTCTCCTGCGCGATCCTGCGCCCGGCCGGGCGGAGGGCGGTCCGGCCTGTCGGCGCCGGCCCGGCCTGCATCCCGTCCCGCCGCCCCTCTCGCGCAGCCGGGCTTCCGGCGCAAGCCGGGCGGGTGCAGGCTGCGCGCCGCACGGAAAGGGAAGGGGATGCGCATGCCCTACGCGGCATTCGACCTGACGGGAAAGGTGGCGCTGGTCACCGGCGGCAATGGCGGCATCGGCTTCGGCATGGCGCAGGCCATGGCGGAGGCAGGGGCGGACATCGCCATCTGGGGCACCAACGAGGCGAAGAACCAGGCGGCGCAGGCGCAACTGGAGGCCACCGGCCGCCGCGTCCTCGCGCTGCGCTGCAACGTCGCCGAGGAGGCGGAGGTGGAGGCCGCCTTCGCGGAGACGCTGCGGGTCCTCGGCCGGGTGGATGGCTGCTTCGCCAATGCCGGCATCTCGGGCGGCCGCAGCGGACCCTTCGTCGAGCGCACCGTGGCGGAGTGGGACCGCGTGCTGGACGTGAACCTGCGCGGCGCCTTCCTCACCTTCCGCGCCGCGGCGCGCCACATGAAGGAGCGGGCCGAGTCCGGCGACAAGGGCGGCGTGCTGGTCGGCACCGCCTCGCTCGCCGCCATTGAGGGGGCGGCGCGCAACGAGCATTACGGCGCCTCCAAGGGCGGCATGGTCTCCATGATCCGGGCGCTGGCGGTCGAACTCGCCCGCCATGGCGTGCGCGCCAATGCCATCCTGCCCGGCTGGATCGAGACCGACATGACGGCGCGGGCGACGCACGATCCGAAATTCGCCGGCAACGTCCTGCCGCGGGTGCCGATGCGGCGCTGGGGCACCGGCGCCGATTTCGGCGGCATCGCCGTCTACCTGATGAGCAATGCCTCCGCCTTCCATACGGGCGATACGCTGGTGATCGATGGTGGCTATGCCCTGTACTGATCGCGCGCCGGGAGACCCGGGCGGGCTGAGTCGCCCCGGATGATGCTTCGTGATATTTTTGGAAGCTAAGATGGATCGATAGAGTTCGGGCCGGCACCGGCAAGGCAAGCACCGCCGGGCCGCGCCCAGGGAGACGCCCATGGCCTTCTTCGGCCTGCTTGCGACGCTGCCGGAACCCACCGCGACCACCCCCGGCCGGTTCCCGACGGCCATGCCATCCATGGGAGATGGGACGGCCAGATGAGCGGCGGTACGGCGCCCGAAGCTGAGGCACCCGGCTTCGGCCAGGTGGATCTGACGAATTGCGACCGGGAACCGATCCACATCCCCGGCTCGATCCAGCCGCATGGCCTGCTCCTCATCCTCGCGCCAGGCAGCCTCGCCGTGCTGCAGGCGGCCGGGGATGCGCAGCGCCTGCTCGGCTGGGAGGAGGGCGGGGTGGCAGGGCGCCCGCTCGACGCGCTGTTGCCGCCCGAGGCGCTGGCCGCGATCCATGGTCTGCTTGCACCGGGTAGCCCGCAGCCGGGCGCGCTGGAGGCGGTGCTGCCGGATGGCCGCCGGCTCGACCTCATCCTGCACCGGACCGAGGCCGGGCTGCTGCTGGAGATCGAGCCCGTGCCGGCCGGGGCGCCGGGTACCCGGCTCAGCCTGCTGCCCCGGGTGCAGGCCATGGTGGCGCAGGCCGCCACGGCCCGGAACCTGCGGGAGGCCTGCCAGGTCGCGGCCGAGCAGCTCCGCGGGCTGACCGGCTTCGACCGGGTGATGATCTATCGCTTCCTCGAGGATGGCAGCGGCGCGGTGGTCGCCGAGGCACGCGACGCCGATATCGACGCCTTCCTTGGCCTGCACTACCCCGCTTCCGACATTCCCCGCCAGGCGCGGGAGCTCTACCTGCGGAACTGGATCCGGCTGATCCCCGATGCTCGCTACCGGCCGGCGCCGCTCCTGCCGCCGGTCAGCCCGCTGACCGGCCAGCCGCCCGATCTCAGCCTCTGCGGCCTGCGCAGCGTCTCGCCGCTGCACATCGAATACCTCGCCAATATGGGCGTCGCGGCCTCCATGTCGCTGTCGCTCATCCGGGGCGGGCAGCTCTGGGGCCTGATTTCCTGCCACCACCGCAGTCCACGCCCGGTGCCCTTCGCCACGCGCGCGGCCTCTGAGGTCTTCGCCCAGATGTTCTCCCTGCAGTTGGAGACGCATCAGCAGGCCGAGGATTTCGCCTACAGCAGCCGGCAGCGCCGGGTGCATGAAGCGCTGGTGCAGGTCATGGCACAGGAGGCGGACCCCGCCTTCGGCCTCATCCGCCACCGGCCCAACATGCTGGACCTCATCCAGAGCGAGGGCGCCGCGGTGCTGATCGAGGACCGCTATGCCGCCATCGGCCGCACGCCGGAGGAGGCCGATGTGCGCGCCTTCGCCGCCTGGATCGGCGAGCGCGCGCGGGATGGCGTGGTCGCGCTGGACCGCCTGCCGGAGGTCTATCCCCCGGCCCGGGCCTTCGCCGAGGTGGCGAGCGGCGCGCTCGTGCTGCCGGTCTCGCGCGAGCCGCGCGACATCATCATCTGGTTCAGGCCGGAGATGCCGCAGACCGTCAACTGGGCGGGCAACCCGAACAAGCCGGTCGAGGTCACGCCGGAGGGGGGGCGCCTGACGCCGCGCAAGAGCTTCGAGGCCTGGCGGGAGACGGTCCGCGGCCGCGCCCATTCGTGGAAGCCGGTGGAGATCGAGGCGGCGCAGGCGCTTCGCGTCTCCCTGCTGGAGGTGGTCGTGCGCCGGCTGGACGAGGTCGCGCGGGAGCGCGCCAAGGCCAAGGAGAGGCAGGATTTCCTGATGGCCGAGCTGGACCATCGGGTGAAGAACACATTGGCCACGATCCAGGCGCTGGTCCGGCACACCCGGGGCGGAGCCGCCACGCTCGACGAATTCGTCAGCGAGTTCGGCCAGCGGCTGCAGGCCATGGCGCAGGCCCACAGCCTGCTGGCGCGCAGCCGCTGGGAAGGCGCCGGGCTGCGGGCGCTGCTGGAGGAGGCGCTCCGCGCCCATTGCGGCGCGCCAGGCGGGGCGCCGGACCGCATCCTGCTGGACGGCCCGGAATTGCGGCTGAAGCCCAAGGCAGCGCTCGCCCTCTGCCTCGCCCTGCACGAGCTGACGACCAATGCGGCGAAATACGGCGCGCTCTCCGTGCCGGAGGGCCGGCTGCGGATCGCCTGGTGGCTGGCGGATGATCGCGTGCTGCTCGAATGGGTGGAGTCGCACGGGCCGCCCGTGCCGGCGGATGGCCGGCGCGGCTTCGGCACCACGGTGATCGAGCGCGGCCTGGCCTATGAGATCGGCGGGGCGGTGACCCTGGCCTTCGACCCGTCCGGCCTGCGCTGCCGGGTGGAACTGCCGCTGCGGCAGGTGGTGGATGCCCGGACGCTGCTGTCGCTGCTGCCCGCTCCGTCGCAAAGGCCCTCATCGGCCCACCCCCGGCTGCGTGGCCGGCGGGTGCTGGTGGTCGAGGATGCGCTGCTGGTCGCGATGGAACTGGAAGCGGCCCTCTCGGCCAGCGGCGTCGAGATCATCGGTCCCGCCGCCAGCCTCGGTCAGGCGCTCAATCTCATCCGCCAGCAGCGGATCGACGCGGCGCTGCTGGATATCGACCTTGATGGGGCGCTGGTCTACCCGGCCGCCGACCTGCTGGTGGAGCGGGGCGTGCCGGTCGCCTTCGCGACCGGCTATGATGCCGCTTCCGTGCTCCCGCAGCGCTTCCGGGGCATGCCGGTGCTGCCCAAGCCCTTCAATGGCGAGGAAGCCTGCCAGCTGCTCTGCCGCATGCTGGGATTGCCGCTGACGGAGGGCTGAGGGCGGCCGGGACGGTTTGCGCGCCGGCTGGGCAGCGCGGCGGCGCTGCGGCAGGCTGGCGCCCGGGCAGGGGCCCGCCGGTGCGCGCTGCCATGGCGCCGCGGCCGATCCCGCCCCACGAGGAGGGAACGCCAATGGCAAGACGCTTCATCGATATCTCGGTGCCGCTCAAGGCCGGCATCAGGTCCGACCCGCCGGGGATGGAGCCGCAGATCGAGTATCATGACCACCACATGACCGCCGCGCGGATGGCGGACTACATGGGCGTGCCGGTCTCCGCCCTGCCGGAGGGTGAGTATGCGGCGGTGGAGCGGGTGAACATCAGCACCCATAACGGCACGCATCTGGATGCGCCCTACCACTACTTCTCCCGCATGAACGAGCGGCTGACGCCGGGTGGCGAGCCCTCCTGGCGTATCGACGAGGTGCCGCTGGAATGGTGCCACCAGCCCGGCGTGAAGCTCGATTTCCGGCATTTCGAGGATGGCTATGTGGTGCAGCCCGGCGATGTGGAGGCGGAGCTGAAGCGGATCGGCCACGAGATCAGGCCGCTGGAGATCGTCGTGGTGAACACCCGCGCGGGATCGCGCTACGGCGAGGACGACTACATCGATTCCGGCTGCGGCATGGGCAAGGCGGCGACGCTCTGGCTGCTGGAGCGCGGCATCCGGCTGGTCGGCACCGATGGCTGGTCCTGGGATGCGCCCTTCAGCTATACGCGCCGGCGGGTACAGGCGACCGGCGATGCCTCCCTGATCTGGGAAGGGCACCGGGCGGGGCGGGAGATCGGCTATTCCCACCTGGAGAAGCTGCACAATCTGGAGCAACTGCCGCCCCATGGATTCCAGGTGGTCTGCTTTCCGGTGAAGGTGCATCGCGGTTCGGCCGGCTGGACCCGGGCGGTGGCGATCATCGACGACTAGGCGTTCCGATGCGTGGAATGCCGTCCGGCGCGGGGGCCGAGGCGGTCGGGGCTGGAGGGAAAGACTGTCTGCGCTGGCACCGCGGCGGCCAGCAAGGCCGCGCGCGGTCGCTGCAAGTCACGACCTAGCCTGGCTGCGCTCAGACCTGCGCGAAGAGGCTGCGCAGCGCCGACATGGACTGCTGGATGGCGGCGCGATCAGCCTCCTCCAGCCGGTCGAGTCCGGCGCGCAGCCGGCTGAACAGCGCGGAGCGGACTGTCGTGGTCACTTCCTGGCCATGCTCGGTGAGAACGAGCTGCATGCGGCGGCGGGAATTCGGATGGCGGCTGCGGAGGACATAGCCCTCGGCCGCGAGCTTGACGAGCATGACCGAGGCGGTAGGGAGGCGGACGCCGAGATAGGATGCAACTTCCGAGAGGGACGCACCCGGCGAGACATAGAGATAGTTGAGAATACGGAATTGTGGCGGAGTCAGACGACCATCCGGCACGGCGCGCACCGCTTCCATCGCCATGATGCGGTTGGCCGTCATCATCATGGCCAGCAGGGCGGGCGGCAGTTCTTCCCGCCAGGACGGCTCCGCAAGCGACGCGGCGCCGGGGATAACATGGATGGGGGGCGCGATGGGTCCAGCGCCTTGGACGTTCGTGAGTTGCATGGCCATGAGCATATCCAATCCAGTGCGCGCTTGTTCAAGCGGAACGAGAGGTCGCTGTCGCACCTCACGCATTTGTTCGTTTTTCGAATTTTGTTCGAAATCGAGGTTGTCCGGGGCGGTCAGATCCGGTTGGCCCGGAGTGAACAAAACCACACAACTGCGTAATTTGCCGCGATTTTGAGCCGAATTGCCGGCGACGCATAGCAAAGAAAATAGATTCCTATGCATCAAAATTGGTGTCCGTGATGGTCTGCCGGGTGGTGCCGAGACACCCTGACCGTGGCGCCAAATAACGAAGTTGTGACAATACATGCCTCAGGGCCGGCCATCGGATGTCGCGCGCGGCGGCGTCCCTCCGCGAGGGCGTCACCCGCCGGTGCCCCTTTGGCTCGACTCGGGCCAACAGCAGGGGAATTGACGCGGCCGGGTTCCCTCAGCACCGTTCCGGCAGGCCCGGCAAGGGCGCCGAATTCGGGGGAACGCATGCACCAGACCGTCACGCGCCGGCACTTCGCCCTGGGCCTTGCTGCCCTCACGGCGCTGCCCGCGCCCGGTCTCGCCCAGTCCGGTGCCTGGCGGCCGAATCGCCCGGTGCGGGTCATCGTGCCTTTCCCGCCGGGCGGCGCCACCGACATGCTCGCCCGCCTCATCGCGCAGCGTCTCGGCGACCGGCTCGGCCAGCCGCTGGTGATCGAGAACCGGCCGGGCGGCAGCGGCGTGGTCGGCAGCCAAGCCCTGCTCGGCGCGCCGGCGGATGGCCATGCGCTGATCCTGGCGACCGGCGACACCCATACCGTGCTGCCCGCCGCCAACCCGAAGCTGCCCTTCGACGCGGCGGCCTTCGTGCCCGTCACCGGCATCGCCGCGGTGGTGATGGCGCTGGTGGCGCGGCCCGGCCTCGGCACCGCTGATCCGGCGCAGTTCCTGGCCAGGGCCCGCGCCGCCAGGCCGCCTCTCAGCTACGGCTCCTATGGGGTCGCCACCGTCTCCCACGCGGCCGGCGAGTCGATCCGCCAGGCGGCAGGCATCGAACTGACCCATGTGCCCTATGGCGGGGCCGGGCCGGCCATCCTCGCCGTCACGGCGGATCAGGTGGATTGCTGCATTGTCCCGGTTGCCGTCGCCAACCCGCAGCGCAGCCGCGCGACCATGCTGGCGGTTGCCAGCGCGGAGCGCTTCCCGCTGGTGCCGGACCTGCCGACGCTCTCCGAGCTTGGCCTGCCGGTGGTGGCCGATAGCTGGATCGGCCTGCTCGCCGCGCCCGGCACGCCGCCCGCCATCGCCGCGAGCATTGATGCGGCGGTGCAGCAGGTGCTGGGCGGCGATATCCTGGAGACGCTGCGCGGCAACGGCTTCAGCCCGCTCGGCTTCGGGCCGGCACGCTTCGCCGACTACCTGGCCGCGGAGCGCGAACGCTGGGGCCGGGTGGTGCGAGAGGCGCGGATCACCATCGAGGGGTAGCGCGTCCCGCCGCGTCGGGGCAGCATCCCGCACCGCAACAGAGTCCGGGTTCCCCATGCCGCATCTCGACGCCGAACGCTTCCTCCGCGACCTCAACGAGTTGCGGCAGATCGGCGCCTACAAGACGGGCGTCCATCGGCCGACCTACTCGCCGCAGGACATGGAGAGCCGCCGCTGGCTGATGGAGCGGATGGCGGAGGTGGGACTGGAGCCCTCGATCGATGGCATCGGCAATGTCTATGGCCGGCACAAGGGGCCGGGCCCGCAACTGCTGGCGGGCAGCCACATCGAATCGCAGAACTATGCCGGCTGGCTGGATGGCGCGCTGGGCGTCGTCGCCGGCCTCGCCCTCGCCCGCGCCGGGTTGCCGGTGGATGTCGCCGCCTTCGCCGATGAGGAAGGCCATTTCGAGGGCGGCTTCCTCGGCAGCCGCTCCATCATCGGCGACCTGACGGAGGAGGAGATCGACCGCAGCCGCAACCGCACCGACGGCACGCCGCTGCGGGAAGCGCTGGCCGCCGCCGGCCTCGCCGGCAAGCCCCGCATGCAACTGGAGAAGGGGCGCCACAAGGGCTTCTTCGAGATGCATATCGAGCAAGGGACGCAGCTCGAGAAGGCGGGGCTGCGCGCCGGCGTGGTGACCGGCATCGTCGCCATCTGGCAGTGGCGCATCCTCATCGAGGGCCAGCAGGACCATGCCGGCGGCACCACCATGGCCGAGCGCAGGGATGCCGGCCTCGCCGCGATCCGGCTGCTCGCCATGCTCGACCAGGAGATGCCGCGGGCCTGCGGCGAGCGCAGCACCTGGACGACGGGACGCATCGCGCTCGACCCCGGCGCGCCCTCCATCATCCCCGGCAAGGCCGACATCCTCTTCCAGTTCCGCGACGTGGAAGTGCCGGTGCTGGAGCGGATGGAGCGGTGCCTCCGCGCCTGCGTGCAGGAGAGCAACCGGCGGGAGCGCATGACCGCGACGCTGCTGAATGTCAGTAAGGCGACGCCCGCGCTCTGCGACCCGGCGATGATGGCGGCGCTGGACGCGGCCGCCGCGAAGCACGCGCCAGGCGCCTGGCAGCGCATGCCGAGCGGGGCCGGGCATGACGCGCAGTACATCGCACGGATGATGCCGGTGGCGATGCTCTTCACGCCTTCGATCGGCGGCATCAGCCACCACTGGGCGGAGGACACCAAGGAGGAGGATCTGGCGCTGTGCTGCCGGATTCTGGCCGATGGGGCCGAGGGCTTCCTGAAGACCTGATGGGCGAGAGCGGCTGCGGGTTCGGATCCGAACCCGCAGCCGCCGCAGGTTCTTGCCGTTGGGCGGAGTCGCGCTTCCGCTCCTCTGCGCCCCTCCGCGATCGGCTCCCGCGGAGGGCGCGGATCGCCGGGGCAGGTGGCCTGCCCGAGGGATGCCTCCGGAGCGCGCCGCTACGCGTCCTCCGCCCGCATCCCTGCATCCAGTGCCTCGTCCGTGCTGACCTGCAGGCTGCCGGTCAGCCGCAGCCCGGCGGACCCGCGCCGGCGGCCGGTAATCGCAAAGCGGGCCCCGAAGCGCGCCTTCAGCGCCGCGGCGGCGGCTTCCACCGCCCCGTCATCTTTGGCTTCCAGGACCAGCCGCACGCCGCCCGGCCCGCCGAGCGCGAGGCGAGGTGCAGCCGGGGCCGGGCTGGCCTCGGGCGGCAACAGGGTGAGGGGGGGCGGGGAGGTCCGGCGGCGCGGCATGGCAGTGCGCGGTTGTGGGCGCGCATCGGCATGGCGCGCAAGCCCCACATGACCCTGCCGGGCGCCGCCGCGGTTTTCCCCAGGGCTCGGGAAAAGCCTGGGGACAGGCTGGGGAAGGCGGCGCGCAGCCCTTGTGTGGCAAGCGGGTTCCTGAGGCGTTCCAGCCTCTGTCGTTGCCGCCGCGGATCGTGAGTGGACAGGTGCATGTCTGCCACGGCGGAGTGGACCGGTCGCTGCACCGTAGCGCGGCCAAGGTCAGGCAGAATCGGCATTTGCGGCAGCCGGATCGACCTGGCGTCTTTCCTGGCCGGCAGCAGCCCGGAGAAATTCACCCTCGGGCTGCCAGCCGGGGCCAGATGGCCCCTGGAGGTTACCCACAGCGCTCTGGGCAAGCCTGGGGGCAGGGCCGGGATTTCCTGTGCAAGCACCTGATATCATTGCTGGATCCTGGTATGCTCTGAAATCGACATGAATACCGTAGCTCCATCGCCGATCTTGCGAGCAGGCGGTCCGGCAAGGTCGGGGCGGTGAGCGCGCCCCGGAGCATCGCCAGCCCCGGAGCGGCGAGCCCTGCCGCCAGCCCTGCCGGGAGGTGATGGGGCTGGCGGAGACGGGGTGATCGGCCGCTTTGGTTGTCGGTGCCAGGGCAATGGCGGCCCGCCATCTGGCGCCCCATCCCGGCAGGTCGGGATGGCAGCACCTGGTCGGGCGCTGTGCGCCGCGACGCCTGGACCATGGTGGCAGGGCGGGGCCGGCCTTACCGTCGCGCCACAATGCTTGCGGGAGCCCTTGCCGCGGCGGCGCCCCGGCTCCCATGGGGGCCGGCCATCGCATCCCGGGAGGCCGGCGGCACGGGTGCCCGGCACGCGCCGGACACCCGTGCCGCGCGGCTCATGCCAGCCGGCGACGAAACTGACGCATTTTTGCCGTCGCCGACGCCGTCTGCGGCGGCCTGGCTGCGCGGCATGAGCTACGGGCCGCGGTCCGGGGCCCCACCGGCGTCGCGCAGCAACGTCGATGGGAACCGGTCGCGGCCTCAGCCGCCGAAGGGCGGCCGCAGGCCAGGGCGTGCGCCGGTCGATCTCAGTCCTTGTAGTCGGGCTCCCTGCGGTCGAGGATCCGCTTCAGCGCCTCGAAATGCCACTCGGCATTGGAGCGGTCGCCATATTTCGGCGCGGTCTTCCGGTAGGTGGTGATGGTGTGGTCCACCACCTCCTTCGGCAGCATCTTCAGCGGCCGGTTGGTCCACATGGCGTAGAGCTGCACCTGCGCCACCCGCTCGGCATAGTAGAGCCGGTCATAGGCCTCGGCGACCGTCCTGCCGACCGTCGCGATGCCGTGGTTCGCCATCATCAGGATGGTCTTGTCGCCGATGACGGACGCCAGTCGCTCGCCCTCGGCGGGGTCGAAGGCTGGGCCGGTGTAGATGTCGTCATAGGCGGTGTTCATGGAGGTGCCGAGCTCGGTCTGACCGATCGGCAGGATCTGCGGGTCCTCCAGCCGGGCGAGGGCGCTCGCATAGGGCATGTGGGTGTGGAAGACGGCGGCGGCATTGGGCAGCAGCCGGTGCATCGGCGCATGGATGCAATAGGCGCTGCGCTCGACATGGCCCTCGCCGGCCAGCAGCGTGCCGTCATAGCCCACCTCCATGAAGCAGGAGGCGGTGACCTCCGACCAGTGCAGGCCGAAGGGGATCTGGTAGTAGCGGTCGCCGGTGCCCGGGACGCGCAGGGTGAAGTGGTTGAAGATGCCCTCGTTGAAGCCGTGCATCACCGCCAGGCGGTGCGCGGCGGCGAGGTCGATCCGGGCCTGCCAGCGCTGGTCGGCGATGGACAGATCCCGGGCGTCATGGGTCTCGAGCGGCATGGGGGACGTTCCCTTCTGGTGGCCACCCGGGATGCTAGAGCAGGTCGCGGGAGGCCGTGAACGACCGGATGCATGAATCTGCTCGAACAGCGAAGAGCCGCGGCGGGTTGGCGTTAGCATCGAACACCAACCCGTTGCAGTACGCCCACTGCGCCGCGCGCGCCCCTTCTCTGCGGGCAGCGCGGCCGGCTTGCGACGATCAGTCGAGCCGCGCGCCGGATATCTCCACCAGCCGTTGCCAGCGCGGGGTCTCCGCCCGGATCTTCCCGGCCAGCGCCGCCGGTGTATCGCTGGTGACGACGGTATAGCCGAGCGGGCGCAGGCGTTCGATGAAGCCCGGCTCGGCCGCCACCTGGCGCACCGCGGCGGCGAGCCGGCCCACCACGTCGTCAGGTGTGCCGGCCGGCGCCATCAGCGCGTTCCAGCTCTGGATGTCGAGATCGCCGAGGCCAAGCGCGGCGAAATCCGCCATTCCCGGCACTTCGGGCAGGATGTCGAGGCGCTGCGCGCTGCTGACGGCGAGCGCCTTGAACTTCCCGCCCTCCACATGCGGCATCAGCGCCGGCATGACATCGAACATCATGTCGATGACGCCGGACAGCAGGTCATTGATGGCCGGTGCGCCCCCACGATAGGGCACATGGATGATGCGGGCGCCGGTCGCACGGTTCACCGCCTCGATCGTCAGATGGCTGGTAGTGCCGGTGCCGGAGGAGCCCATGCGCACCTCCTCCGGATGCGCCTTCGCCCAGGCGATGAGGGCGGGGAAGTCGGTCCAGCCCCTGCGCCGCGCCGTCTCCGCATTCACCACGCAGAGCACCGCGCCGGTCGTCACCTGGGAGATCGGCGCGAGGTCCTTCTGCGGGTCGAAGGCCATGGAGCGGTAGAGGAAGGGGGCGGCGCAGAGATTGGTCACGCCGACCAAGCCGATGGTGCTGCCGTCCGGCGTCGCCTTGGCGACGGCATCGGTGCCGATATTGCCGCCGGCGCCCGAGCGGTTCTCCACGACGACGGTCTGGCCGAGCGCCGGCCCGAGCCCGTCCGCCAGCAGCCGGCCGAGGATGTCCACCGCCCCGCCGGGCGGGAAGGGCACGATGAGGCGGATGGACCGCCCGCCGGCGATCGGCTGGGCCTGGAGGGCGGGGGCGGCGAGCAGCGCCCCGGTCCCGAGGAGGAGGGCACGGCGTCCCGGCATGGGCGGTCTCCGAGGGGTCATCGTGGGGGTTGCGGACCAGGCCGCCACGCATGGACCGGCGTCCGCGTTCCACAGCCTGTGATCACGATCTTCGCGACCGCAGGAGGCGGTCGCGCCGCGGCCGACCTGCCGCTGGGCGGCCGGGGCTGCAGAGGCCCGGCCGCGGCGCAGTCCAGGATATGCCTGGCACGGGCCGAGCGCCGGCTCGGCCGGACGGATGCGCGGCGGCATGTGAGGGGACGGGCATCGATTCTCAGCGCTGCGCGAGGCGCTGGCGCGATTCCGAGATCACCCGCAGCGCGTCGGGGGTCAGGTCGTAGAGCGGCAGTTCCTCCGGCAAAGCCCAGGCCACGGCGGCGACATCGTCGCCCGGCCGGGCCTCGCCCGCCGTCCGGCGGCCGCAGAAATCGATGATGGTGTAGTGCCAGCGCACCGCGCCGGCCTCGTCGTAGCTGATGGAATCGAAGACGGCGGCAAGTTCGAGGCCACCCACCTCGATGCCGGTCTCCTCGAACAGCTCGCGCCGTGCCGCGGCCTCGGCGCGCTCGCCGACATGCTGGGCACCGCCGGGAAGGGACCAGGCGCCCTCCCGCGGCGGCTTGCCGCGGCGGACCAGCAGCACGCGCTCCTCGCCCGGGGCGCCGTCGAAGGCGACCACGCCGATGCCGACCCAGGGCCGGTCGGGATATTCCCGGCTCACCGCGGCGTGGCCGGGGGCTCGGGGGCGGCGGGGGTGTTCGCCTCGCGCGGCTTCAGATCCTCGAGCCGCGGGGCGAAGGCCTTCAGCTTCCAGACGCCGACCTGGTAGGCCCAGGGCTCCCAGCGAGCATTCAGCCGCGCCGCCTCCGGACTGCCGCCCTCGGCCTGCAGCCGGATCCAGACATTGCCCTGGTGGAGAGAGGGACGGACCGTGATGGCGAGGTCGTCCGTCAGGCTGAAGCGGCTCTCGCCCTGCGCCTCGCCCGGCACCCCGGCGGCGGGGCGGACCTCGAGGAAGGTCAGGAATTCGAAGGCACGGGCGATCTCGTCCAGCGCCACCTCATCCGCCTCCGGCGCCTCGGCCGGGACCTCGATGCGGAGCTTCGCATCGGGCTCGCCGGGCCGGGCCAGGACCAGGGCGGGCTCGCCGGCGCGCCGCACCTCCACCCGCTGGATGCGGTCCTGCGGCAGGTTGGCGATGTCGCGGTCGAGCCAGAGCTGCGGGTCGGCATCGACCGCAAGGCGCCCCTCGGCCAGCCAGGCCTGTGCCTCCGCCGGGCGGCGGACATAGATACTCTCCGGCACATTGCCCTGGGTGCGGACACGGCGGCGGCCGAGGATCAACTCCGCAATCGGGGCGCCGCCGCCATCCAGCACCCGCAGCAGCAGCGCGGTGCTGCCCGGCCGCTTTGGATCATCGACGCCGAGCCGCTCATGCTGCCCAGGGTCGGAGGTCCGGGCCTCGGCGAGGCGCAGCTCGGTCAGGCCGACCAGCATCTCCCGAACCTTCTCGGCGCGGACGGGGTAGTTGCCCCTGTCCGGCAGCACCCAGGCTTCGCCCTGGCGCAGCAGGATCAGTGTCCCGTCATGCTTCGCCACCTCGATGCGGGCGGCATCCCGCAGCCGGGCGGCGAGGCCGGGAAAGGCGAGGCCAGCCAAGGCCAGCTCGCCCCGTTCCACATCGCGCGGCGTCAGCAGGACGGCGGCGGCCACCGAGGCGGCGGCCGCGCCGCCCAGGGCCAGCAGGGTACGGCGGTTCATCGGCGCCCCCCCTTCAGGCCCGCGCCGCGGCGCGGCGGCGGCGGCGCATCAAGGCCAGGCCGATGGCGAAGGCCGTCAGCAGCGCCGGGACGAGCGCGATATTGACCACGCGCAGCACCGTCTCCAGCCCTTCGATGTCACGGCGAAGCTCGAGCTGAACGGCACGGAGCTGCCGGCGGGTGTTGACGATCTCCTGCCGCGCCGCGTCGATCTCGGCCCGCTGCTCCGGCGTGATCACAGCCTGGTTCTGGTTCCGCTCGCCGCCGGGGGCGGTGGGCGTTCCCTGCCGCAGCTCGCGCAGCCGGCGCTCGGTCTCCTCAAGCTTGCGCGTCAGCTGCTGCTCGGTCTGGCGGTACTCGGCATCGGCGTTGCGGCGGATATCCTCGACCAGGTCGAAGGGCCGGAGGCTCTCGCCGCGGGAGCGGAGCGAGATCAGCGCATCCGAGCCGGCCAGCGTGTCCGCCAGATTGACCACGAGCGAGCCGTTGCCGCTGAAGGGCGTCGCCACCTGCTGGCCGAAGAATTCCTGCACACGGACCCAGAAGCGGTCCTCCAGGATGTCGCTGTCATGGACGACGACGATATTGGCCGGGCCCTGGCTGCGGGCGATATGCGCCGGCAGGCCGGCCGGGCGCTCCTGGCCCTCGGCGGGCGGCGGATTCCCATCCGCGTCGCGCGGGGGACCGTCCGGGAAGGCGGAGGCCAGCTCGCCGCGCAGCCGCGCCGCGATCACGTGGCGCTCATTGCCGCTGCGGAAATCCGCCAGCAGCCGGACCGGGTTCGGCTCCTGCCGCACCCGCGCCGCATCCACCACCATGGTCTGGGGGGAGGTGGTGAGCAGCGGGACGAACTCCACCGCCGCCCCCTCCCGCTTCCGCAGCATGCCGGCCGAGGCGACCGTCACCTGCTCGAGCTGGGCGAGCGAGACCTCCTCGCGGTTCAGGCTGTCGCCCTGCAGGTTGTACCAGGCGACATAGTCCACCGCCTGCACCCGGTCCTGAGGGTTGGCGCGCACCCGCCAGGCGCCGCGCAGGTCGAGCACCACCCTGTCCGACGGCGCCTCGACACCCCAGGCATGCAGCAGCCGGTCGAGCGAGGAGGACGTATCCTGCGGCGGCTGCCCGGTGAGGCTGGGGCGGCCCGCCTGACTCTCGCTATGCGGGTCCACCAAAACGAAGAGCTTGCCGCCGCGCATGACGAACTGGTCGATGGCGTATTGCGCGCCCTCGGTCAGGCCCTGCGGATGGGCGACGACCAGCACCTGCACCTCCGGCTCGATCACCTGGGCATCGAGCGAGACATCCTTGACGGTGAAGAACTGCCGGAGCTGGGTCATGACCACCGCGGGCTGGCCGAGCGCGGGGTTGCGCAGCATCATGGCGCGCGGGTCGCCGTTCAAGGGCAGGGCCGACATGACGCCGATCACCGGGCGCTGCGGGTTGGACAGCTCGTAGACCAGGCGCGTCAGGTCGTATTCCAGGAACCGCTCGCGCTCCGGCTGGAAGAAGGCGATGCTCCGCTCGTCATCCACCAGGTTGGTCCCGGCCAGGCCGAAATAGACCTGCTCGCCGGACTGGTCCACGGGCACGCCCTGCAGGCCGAAGGCCATGGCCCGGTCCTCCAGCTCGGAGAAGGGCTCGGGGTCGAAGACCTCCAGCCTTACCCTGCCGTTCGAGAGGGCGACGTACTCCGCCAGCATCTCCCGGACACGGTCGGCATAGGCGCCATAGACCGGTAACTCCGCGCCGAGGCGGCGGGAATAGAAGAAGCGAAGGGTGATGGGGTCCTTCAGCTCAGACAGCACTTTCTGCGTGCCGTCCGAGAGGGTGTAGAGGCGCTGCGCCGTCAGGTCGATGCGGGCGCGCGGCAGCAGCCGGTCCGCCAGCATGTTGACGCCGATGGCGAGCACGGCCGCGGCGAGCAGCCCGATGGCCGAGGACCAGAGGCGTCGCGCCCCCGGGCGCGCGGCGGGAAGCGAGGTCGCGCTCATGCGTCAGTCCGCCTTCCGGTGGTCGAGCACCACCGCGTTCACGAACAGGAAGAAGCCGATGAAGGAGGCGAAGAACACGAGGTCGCGCGCGCCGATGACACCGCGGGTGAAGCCGGTGAAGCGGTCGACAACCGAGAGGGCGCGGGAGACCTCCGCCAGCACGGGGAGGCGGACGGAGAGGAACTCCGTCACCACCGGGCTGCCGCTCGCCGCGAAGACGAAGCAGAGGGCGACGGCGAGGACGAAGGCCACCACCTGGTTCTTGGTCATGGCCGAGACCGCGGCGCCGACCGCGAGATAGGCACCCGCCACCAGCAGGCAGCCGACATAGCCGGCGAGGATGACGCCGTTGTCCGGCTGCCCCAGCACATTGACCGTGATCCAGAGCGGGAAGGTGAGGGCGAGGGCGATGCCGCAGAAGGCCCAGGCCGCCAGGAACTTGCCGAGCACGGCCTGCCACTGGGGCAGCGGCAGGGTCAGCAGCAGCTCGATCGTGCCGAGGCGGCGTTCCTCCGCCCAGAGACGCATGGTCAGCGCGGGGACGAGGAACAGGAAGAGCCAGGGCACGAAGGAAAAGAAGGGCTGCAGGTCCGCCTGGCCCCGGCCGAAGAAGTTGCCGAGGGTGAAGGTCAGCGCGCCCGCCAGCACCAGGAAGATGACGATGAAGACCGTGGCGACCGGCGTCGCGAAATAGCCGGCCAGTTCACGCCGGGCGACGGTGAGGGCAGGGGCCATCACGCGGCCTCCTTCGCGGCAGCCGGCGCGGGCGTGCCGAGGGTGAGGCTGCGGAACACCTCCTCCAGGCTGCGGCCCTCGCGCTCCAGCACCGAAGGGGGCGCATCCACCACCAGCTTGCCGCGGGCGATGATGATGGCGCGGGTGCAGACGGCGCCGACCTCCTCCAGGATATGCGTGGAGATGACGATGGCCTTCTGCGGCGCCATGCGGCGGATCAGCTCGCGAACCTCATGCTTCTGGTTCGGGTCTAGGCCGTCCGTCGGCTCGTCCAGCACCAGCACCGGCGGGTCGTGCAGCAGCGCCTGGGCGAGGCCGACGCGGCGCTTGAAGCCCTTGGACAGCGTCTCGATGGGCTGCAGCCGCACGCCTTCGAGTTGGGTCAGCAGCATGGCATGCGCGACCCGGTCATGCAGCTCCGAACCCCGGAAGCCGCGGATGCGGCCGGCGAAGGCAAGGAAGCCGGTGACGGTCATCTCCGGATAGGTCGGGGCGCCTTCCGGCAGGAAGCCGAGGTTGCGCTTGGCCGCGACCGGCTGGGCGACCACATCGGCGCCGCAGATGCGCGCGGTGCCCGATGTCGGCGGCATGAAGCCGGCCAGCATGCGCATGGTGGTGGACTTCCCGGCGCCGTTCGGGCCGAGGAAGCCGAGCACTTCCCCACGGGCCACCGAGAAGGACACATCGTCCACGGCGGTGAACCCGGAAAAACGTTTGGTCAGGCGCTCGATCTCGATCAGCGCGGCCAATGCCGGTCCCCCTGTCTCTGCCCCGTCCAGCCGGCCGATGTACAAGCCTGACAGGGCTTTGCAAGGGGAGGTTCAGCCAGCGGTTGCGACCGCGTGAAACGGGGGGTGATCTGCGGGCGGGGCGGGCGCTGGCCGAGCCCTAACCCGCCCTCAACGTTGCCATCGCCTCCGCCCGGCCGAACAGCCGCAGCAGCACCTGCGTTGCCTGGCCGCGCGGTCCCTGCAGCAGCGGGTCCTTCTCCAGCAGCAGGGCGGCGTCGCGGTTGGCCATGATGATCAACCCTTCCTGCGCCTCGCCTTCGGCAAGGCCCAGCCGGAAGACCGGCGCGCCGGACTGCCGCGTCCCCAGCGCCTCGCCGCCGCCGCGCAGGCGGAAATCCGCATCGGCGATGGCGAAGCCATCCTCCGTGTCCCGCAGGATCAGCAGCCGCTCGCGGGAGGTCATGCCGAGCGCCTCGTCATAGAGCAGCATGCAATAGCTGGCCGCCGCGCCGCGCCCGACCCGGCCGCGCAGCTGGTGAAGCTGCGCCAGGCCGAAGCGGTCGGCATGCTCCACCACCATCACCGTCGCCTCCGGCACGTCCACGCCCACCTCGATGACGGTGGTCGCCACCAGCAGCTTGGTGCGGCCGGCGGCGAGGTCACGGAGCGCGGCCTCCCGCACCTCCGGATCCAGCTGGCCATGGGCGAGGCCGACCTGGCCGGGGAAGCGCTCGGAGAGCTCGGCGAAGCGGGTCTCGGCGGCCGCGATGTCGATGGCGTCGCTCTCGGCCACATGCGGGCAAACCCAGTAGACCCGGGCGCCGCGGGCCATGGCGCGGCCGACCGCGGCGACGACGTCCGGCAATTGCCGCAGCCCGTGCAGGGTGGTGGTGATGGGCTGCCGCCCCGCCGGCTTGCCGGAGAGCCGGCTGACCGCCATCTCGCCCCACTGGGTCAGCAGCAGGGTGCGGGGGATGGGCGTCGCGGTCATCACCAGCATGTCGGCGGCGTCGCCCTTCTCGGCCAGCATCAGCCGCTGCGCGACGCCGAAGCGGTGCTGCTCATCCACCACGGCGAGGCCGAGGTCGCGGAAGACCACCCCCTCCTGGAACAGGGCATGGGTGCCGACCACGATATCCACCGCGCCGCTGGCGAGGCCCCCCAGCACCCGCTTGCGCTGCGCCCCCTTCACGCTGCCGGCCAGCAGTTCCACCCGGATGCCGGCCGGGGTGCAGAGGCGGTCGAGTGTGCGGATATGCTGCCGCGCCAGCAGCTCGGTCGGCGCCATCAGCGCGGCCTGGGCACCGGCCTCCACCGCCCGGAGCATGGCGAACACCGCGACCAGCGTCTTGCCGGCACCGACATCGCCCTGCAGCAGCCGCAGCATCCGGTGCGGGGCGGCGAGGTCGGCATCGATCTCCGACAGGGCATGCGCCTGGGAGGGGGTGAGGTCATGCCCGAAGGCGGCCAGCGCCTGGGCACGGAGGCGGCCGTCACCGGCCAGCGCCCGGCCGGCCCGCAGCCTTACCCGCCGTCGCACCAGCGCCAGCGCCAATTGCCCGGCCAGGGCCTCGTCATAGGCGAGCCGGGCGCGGATGGGCGGCTCCGGCGCCCTTTCGGGCTGCTGCACCGCCCGCAGCGCGGTGGCGAAGCCTGGCCAACCCTCCCGCCGCAGCAGGGCGGCGTCGTGCCATTCGGGCAGCTCCGGCAGCCGGTCCAGCGCCGCCGCCATCGCCTTGGCCACCTGCGACAGCCGCAGGTCCTTCACCAGCGGCCAGACCGGCTCCAGCTCCGGCAGACCCTCCGGCCCGGTGGCGGAGAGGGGGTTGATCATGGACCAGACCCCGCCCTCGGTCTTCACCTTTCCGGCAAAGAGCCGCTCGGTCCCCGGTGGCAGCAGCTTCTGCAGCCAGGCGAGGTTGCCGTTGATGTAGCGGATCAGCAGGCGCTTGCCGCCGGCCTCGGCCCGCACCTCCACATAGGGCCGGCCAAGCTTCGACCGGGCCGCCCGCAGGGAGACGACGAGCGCGGGCAGGATCACCTCGGCGTCCAGCGGGGCCTCGAGCGGGCTGTCGATCCGGATGCGCTGCGCGTAGCGCTCGGGCAGGTGAAAGAGCAGGTCGAGCACCCGCTCGCCGCCCACCGCCTCCTTCAACCGTTTGGCGATCGCCGGCCCCACCCCCGGCAGCTCGGCCAGGGGGGCGAAAAGCGGCGCCAGGGGCGGATCGGCCTCCTTCTCCTCGGTCACGCGCAACTTCCACCGCTGATGCCGCGTCGGGCTGACAGGATTCCCATCCCCCCCTATATGCCAGCGGCTCAGCCCCGTGACGACATGCCGACCGAAACAGAAACCCTCGATCCCCGCCGCCGCCGGCTTCTCTTCCGCGCCCATCACCGCGGGACGAAGGAGGCCGACCTGATGATTGGCCGCTTCGTAGCGGCCCATATCGCGGCCTTCACCACCGCCGAGCTGGACGAGCTGGAGGCGGTGCTGGAATACCCCGATGTGGACCTGGCCGACTGGCTCTCCGGCCGCCGGCCCATTCCGCCCGAGTGCCGGACCCCCATGCTGGACCGCATGGCGGTGGAATGCGCCGGCACCGGTGCCGGCCTGCCCGAGGAACTCCGACCGCGATGAGCGAGGTGCAGGACCGTGCCCAGGGGCTCATCGTCCATGGCGCGCCGGAGGGGTTCGACGCCCTGCTGCTGTCCCGGCGGCGCGCCGAGACCGAGGGGCCGGTCCTGCATGTCTGCCGTGACGACGCGCGCACCGCCCGGCTGGCCGAGGCGCTGGGCTTCTTCGCCCCCGAGGTCGAGGTGCTGCGCTTTCCGGCCTGGGACTGTCTGCCCTATGACCGCGTCTCCCCAAACCCTGAGATCGTGGCCGAGCGGGTTGCAACCCTGACCCGGCTGCTGGAGCCGGGCACCCGGCCGCGCATCGTCGTCACCACCGTCAATGCCCTGGTGCAGAAGGTCCCGCCGCGGGAGGTCTTCCTCGGCGCCACCCTGCTGCTGCGGAAAGGCGGCCGGGTCGCCCCGGAGAAGCTGACGGCCTTCCTGGAGGCCAATGGCTACGGCCGCACCGGCACGGTCATGGAGCCGGGCGAGTATGCCGTGCGCGGCGGCATCATCGACCTCTTTCCGGCCGGTGAGCCGGATCCGGTGAGGCTTGACCTGTTCGGTGACGAGATCGAGAGCCTGCGGCGCTTCGACACCGGCACCCAGCGCAGCGGGGAGGCGCTGGCGGAACTGTGGCTACGCCCGGTGGGGGAGGTGTTCCTCGACGAGGCCTCGATCGCCCGCTTCCGCACCGCCTACCGCGAGCTCTTCGGCAATGCCGCGGCCGAGGACCCGCTCTATGTCTCGGTCAGCGCCGGGCGGAAGCATCCTGGCATGGAGCACTGGGCCGGGCTGTTCCACGAGCGGATGGAGACCTTGCTCGACTACCTCCCCGGTGCGTCGGTCAGCCTGGACCACCAGGCCGAGGACGTGCTGGCAGCGCGGCTCGAGATGATCGAGGACCACTACCAAGCCCGCCGGCAGCCGGTGCGCAGCAGCGAGGGAGAGGTGCCCTACCGGCCGGCGCCGCCCGGCGGTCTCCATCTGACGCGTGCTGCCTGGGACCGGATGCTGGGGCAGGGGCCGCTCTTCCGCTTCTCCCCCTTCGCCCAGCCGGATGGCGCGGAAGGGATCGAGGCCGGCGGCCGCCCGGGGCGGCTCTTCACCGAGGTCCGCAACACCGGTGGCAATGTTTTCCAGGCCCTCGCCGAGCATGCCCAGGCGATGCTGGAGCAGGCGCGGCGGCCGGTGGTCGCCGCCTGGACCCGCGGCTCGCGCGAGCGGCTGGGCAACCTGCTGCGGGAGAACAAGGTCGCGGCCCAGGCGGTCGAGGACTTCTCCGAGATCGGCAGGCTGCCCAAGGGCGTGGTGGCGCTGGCGGTGCTGGGGCTGGAACGCGGCTTCCTCGCCCCCGCCGCCGCGACCGGCGCCGGCTTCGGCCTCTCGGTCGTCGGTGAGCAGGACCTGCTGGGCGAGCGGATCGCCCGCCCGCCGCGCCGGCGCAAGCGCGCCGACCAGTTCATCGCCGACGCGACGGGCATCGAGCAGGGCGACCTGGTGGTGCACCAGGACCATGGCATCGGCCGCTATGACGGGCTGGAGACCCTGCAGGTCAACGGCGCGCCGCATGACTGCCTGCGGCTGATCTATGAGGGCGGCGACAAGCTCTTCCTGCCGGTCGAGAATATCGAGGTGCTGTCGCGCTTCGGCTCCGAGACCCAGGGCGTGGCGCTCGACAGGCTGGGCGGCTCCTCCTGGCAGTCGCGCAAGGCCAGGGCCAAGCAGCGCATCCAGGACATGGCCGGGCAGCTCATCCGCATCGCCGCGGAACGCGCGACCCGCGAAGGCACGCTGGCGGCCCCGCCCGAAGGCGCCTGGGACGAGTTCTGCAGCCGTTTCCCCTTTGCCGAGACCGAGGACCAGCAGCGCGCCATCGCCGACGTGCTGGAGGACCTGGCCGCCGGCCGCCCCATGGACCGGCTGGTCTGCGGCGATGTCGGCTTCGGCAAGACCGAGGTCGCGCTGCGCGCCGCCTTCGTCGTGGCGATGTCCGGCGCCCAGGTGGCGGTGGTGGTGCCGACCACGCTGCTCGCCCGCCAGCACACCCGCACCTTCACGATGCGCTTCGCCGGCTTCCCCATCCATGTCGCACAACTCTCGCGGATGGTGACGGCCAAGGAAGCGGCCAAGGTGCGGGAAGGGCTGAAGGACGGCAGCATCAACATCGTCGTCGGCACCCATGCCCTGCTGGCCAAGGGCGTGGAGTTTGCCGATCTCGGCCTGGTCATCGTGGATGAGGAGCAGCATTTCGGCGTCGCCCACAAGGAGAAGCTGAAGGCGCTGAAGACCGACGTCCATGTCCTGACGCTGACCGCAACACCGATCCCGCGCACGCTGCAACTCGCCCTGACCGGCGTCAGGGAGATGAGCGTCATCGCCACGCCGCCGGTCGACCGCCTCGCCGTGCGCACCTTCATCATGCCCTGGGACGGCGTGGTGCTGCGGGAGGCGATCCAGCGCGAGAGGTTCCGCGGCGGGCAGATCTTCTGCGTGGTCCCGCGCCTCGAGGACATGGAGAAGGTCTCCGCCCGCCTGCGCGAGATCGTCCCCGATGCCCGCGTGGTCGAGGCGCATGGCCAGCTCGCGCCGACGCAGCTCGAGAAGGTCATGGCCGAGTTCGGCGACGGCAAGCACGACATCCTGCTGGCGACGAACATCGTCGAGTCGGGCCTCGACATGCCGGCCGTCAACACGCTGATCATCCACCGTGCCGACATGTTCGGCCTGGCGCAGCTGTACCAGCTGCGCGGGCGGGTCGGGCGCGGCAAGCAGCGCGGCTATGCCTACCTGACCTGGCCGGCCACCCACCGCCTCTCCGCCGCGGCGCAGAAGCGGCTGGAGGTGATGCAGACGCTCGACAATCTCGGCGCCGGCTTCACCCTGGCCTCGCACGACCTCGACATCCGCGGCGCCGGCAACCTGCTGGGCGACGAGCAGAGCGGCCATATCCGCGAGGTGGGCATCGAGCTCTACCAGCAGATGCTGGAGGAGGCGGTGGCCGACCTGAAATCCGGGCAGGGGAAGAAGCGGTCCGAGCTGGATTATGCCGGCGGCTGGACGCCCAACATCAATCTGGGCCTGCCGGTGCTGATCCCGGAGGCCTATGTGCGGGACCTGCCGGTCCGGCTCGGCCTCTATCGCCGTATCGGCGCGCTGGCGACCGAGGCCGAGATCGAGGCGATGGCGGCCGAACTCGCCGACCGCTTCGGCCCGCTGCCGCCGGAGGTGGAGAACCTGCTGCAGGTGGTCGCCATCAAGGCGCTCTGCCGGGAGGCAGGGGTGGAGAAGGTGGATGCCGGGCCGAAGGGCGTGGTGCTGAGCTTCTTCAAGAACCAGTTCCGCAACCCGGGCGGCTTGGTGAGCTGGGTTGCTGCGCAGAAGGGCCTGGTGAAGCTGCGGCCTGACCACAAGCTGGCCCTGCTGCGGGAGATGAAGCTGGAACAGCGCGTGCGGGTGGCGAAGGATCTGCTGGTGGCGCTGGCACGGGTGGCGGGACAGGCGAAGGCCGCGTGAGCCACCCGCTGCCGCGCGGATCCGGGAGTTCCAGGTTCTGGCCGAATGGGATTCGGGCGAATTTCCTTCGGCCGTGTTCGTGCAACAATAGCGTGAGCGCAAGCGGCCACGGTATGCAGCCGGAATGTCTGCTGCTGTCCCGCACAATCGCCGCACCGACCTCGACCTGCTGCGGGTCCTGATCTGCTTCGCGGTCATCCTCGCCCATGCCCTTCTGATCTATGCCGAGGAGCCGCGCTACCACGTGAAGAGCACCGAGCCCTGGCTGGTGGCGACGGTGAGCTATGAGGCGATGCGGATCGCCACCCTGGCGATCTTCTTTGTCCTTGCCGGTTGGTCGGCCGTCGCCTCCCTGCGGCGCCGGACAGCGGGGAGATATGTCCAGGACCGGGCGGCACGGGTGCTGGTGCCGCTGTTTGCCGGGATCCTGCTGCTGGGGCCGGTGATCAAGTGGATCGAGCTGCAGCAGGGGCGGGACCTCCGCCTCGGCGGTTTCCGGCTGGTGGCGCCACCGGATTATGGCTTCCTGGAATTCATCCCGCGCTACCTGACTCGGCTGAACCTGATGACCTGGTCGCATCTCTGGTTCCTGGCCTACCTCTTCCTGATCTCGCTGGCCCTGCTGCCGTTGCTGGTCTGGCTGGCGCGCCGCCAGCCGGAGGCTTCGGTGCCTGGCCGCGCAATGGCCTATGCGCCCGCCGCGCTGCTGGCCGGGCTGGTGGCCGGTACGGGTGGTTACTGGCCTTTCCTGCCCAATCTGGTGCAGGACTGGGCCAACCTGTCCTATTTCGCCGCCTGCTTCGCACTCGGCGGCGTGCTCTTCGCCTGGCCGGGGCTGGAGGCGCGGCTGCGCGGCGAGGCCTGGGGGCTGCTGGCGCTGGCGCTGGCCGGCCTGGCGCTGGTGGTGCTGGCGGGACCATCCGTCCCGGGGCGGATCGGCGTCGGGCTCTGCGCCTGGGGCGCGATCGGCGCGGCGCTTGGCCTTGCCGGGCGACATCCGCCGCGGCCCGGGAGGCTGCTGTCCTGGCTCGGGGAGGCGACCATGCCCGTCTACGTGCTGCACCACATCCCGGTGCTGGCGCTCGGCGTGCTGGTGCTTCCGCTGGGATGGGGGGAGTGGATCTCGGTCCTGGCGATCACCGCCGGGGCGACGGTGCTGTCGCTGCTGGCCTATCGGCTGCTGGTGTGGCCCTGGCGGCTGCCGCGGTGGCTGACGGGGATGGGGGCGGAGGCGCAGCTCCGGAACCCGGCGCGCTGAGCCTCGGCCCTGCCTCCGGCTGCCGTCACCAGGAGCAGTGGCCCCACCGGCCGGGGGGCAGCCAAGGCCTCACCCCTCCACCAGCGCCACGTCCAGCAGCCGTTCCAGGACCTCCGGCTCCTGCGCCCCGGCGATCGCGTGCCGCCCCGCCACCACGAAGCAGGGCACGCCGTTGATGCCGAGGCGATGCGCCCGGAGGTTGTCGGCATGCACCGCCTCCACCTCCGCCACGGTGGCCAGGAAGCGCCGCGCCGCCGGCGTCTCCAGCCCCAGCCGTCCGGCGATCAAGGCCAGCACGGTCGGGTCGCCGATATCGGCGCCCTCCATGAAATAGGCCTCGAAGATCGCCTCCACCATCGCATCCGCCGCGGCGAAGCGGCCGGCCCAGCGCACCAGCCGGTGCGCATCCAGCGAATGCGGTACCCGGCGGATGCGGTCGAAGCGGAAGTCCAGCCCCTCGGCCCGGCCGAGTTCCGCGATGGTGCCGTGCAGCCGGCGGGCCCGCTCCTCGCCACCGAATTTCCGCACCAGGTATTCCTGCCGCGGCACCCCCTGGGGCGCCAGGTCGGGGTTGAGCAGGAAAGGCCGCCATATCAACTCGGCCGCCACATCCGGCCGGCTCCGCAGCATCCGTCGCAGCCGGCGGATACCAAGGAAGCACCAGGGACAGACCAGGTCGAAGACGACCTCGATCGGCAGGCGGGCGCGGGGCGGGGCAAGGATGTTCACGGCATCATCCTAGAGCGGATCGCGGACGGGCGTGAACGCCCGGGAGCGTGAATCCGCTCGATAAGCGGAAAGCCATGGCGGATCGGTGTTCAGGGATGTCCGGTCCGCCACGGCCTGCCCGACCCACCCCGCTGCCAAACCTCCATCACGGCTTGCCGGCCAGGACATCGCGCAGGATGCCCGGCAGGGCCTCCGTCACCAGCCGCTCATCAGCCGAGCCCGCGCCGACCCCGATGAAGTACCAGGGGTGGGCCTCATCCTCCCAGCCCTCCGGCGTGAAGGGGCGGCCGAACAGGTCGTAGAGCCGGTAGCCCAGCCCGGCGAAGAAGCGGAAGTACTCCTCGCGGTCATAGCCATAGGTCCGGGCGGCCGTCTCGCGCGAGTTCTCCAGCACGATCACCGGCCGCGCCCGCGCCAGCGCCCGCTCGGCGCCCTGCAGGGCCCGGAATTCGCCGCCCTCCAGATCCAGCTTGATGAAGCGCCAGGGCTGCTCCGCCCCCTCCAGCAGGCGATCCAGCCGCACGGTCCTCACCTGCAACCGCTCGTCATCCGGCGCGAAGGGGTAGTCGCGCGTCTGCAGGCCGCTGTAGCCATCGGCATTGCGGATCCAGTGGAACTCCGCCATGCCCTCGGCATCCGAGACCGCGACCTGCTGCAACTCGATCTGCGGCAGCCCGCGCGCGACGGCGCCGGCGCGGAGCGCATCGGCGAGGATGGGGATGGGTTCGATCGCCAGCAGGCGGCCCCGCGGCCCGACTCTCTCGGCCATCGGGTAGGTGTGCAACCCGTGATTGGCGCCGGCATCCACCGCCAGATCGCCGGGCTGCAGCACCGTGCCGTAGAGGCCGGCGATGACGTCCTCGAACAGGTTGTGGCTTTCCTGCAGGGCAAAGAGGCGGGCGGGCTCCACCGTCTCGCCATCCGGCAGGTGCACCGGCGGCAACGGCGCAGGCGGTGGCCCGGCATCGGCCGGAGGCGCCGGGGCGCGGCCGGGCTTGCGGAACAGGAAGAAGGCGTCGTCCTCCCGCTCCGCCATGTCGAAGCCCATGCTCCGCATCCCCTCCAGCAGCGCGGTGCGGTCGATATCGGGCGGCGGGTACCAGGCGCGGAAGGTCTCCGCCCTCTCCGTGACGAAGCCGGCCCGCTCGGCCAGGGCGATGACATCGGCCGGGGCGTATTCACGGATATGCGGCGGGTAATTGAAGGCGTGCCGGCGCCGGAGCAGATGGCCGATCGCCTCGATCGAGGTGACATTCGGCGTGGTCAGCACCAGCAGCCCGCCCGGCCGCAGTATCCGGAAGCTCTCGCGGAACAGATTCGCCGCGCCGGAGTGCTGGAAGATCTGCAACTCGGCGAGGGAGGAGGTCGGCGTATGCGCATCGGGCAGGTGCTGCAGAACCTCCAGCGCCAGCACCGCATCGGCCGTCTCGGCGAGCGGCGCGCAGGGAAAGCGCAGGTCGCCCTCGACCGGGCGGAGCTGCACCCCACGCTCCTCCGCCAGGAAGGCGCCGAGGGCGGAGATGCCGCCGAGTTCCACCACCTCGCGCGCATCCTGCAGCGGGATGCCGGCGCGCCGCCAGGTCTCCAGGTAGCGTCGCCGATGCGTCTCCAGATGCTCGCCCGGCGCCTGCCGCGCGAGCCAAGGATCAAGATCGGCAAGGCCCGGATCCGCCCTGCGATGCACCACGGCGGGCAGGATCGCCGGCAGCGCCCCGCGCACCGCCGCCTCCTCGGCTGAGTCGGCGGCAACCGCGATGGTGTACCAAGGCCGGTCCGGCGGCAGCCAGTCCGCCGGGCCGAAGGGCCGGCCGAACAGGTCATAGAGCCGGTAGCCGAGCCCGGCGAAGAAGCCGAAATAGGCTTCCGGCTCATAGCCATAGGTGGCGGCCGCGACCGCGCGCGCATTGTGGCAGACCAGCACGGGCCGGTGCCGCGCGATCGCCCGGGTCGCGCCACGCAGCGCCGGCAGCTCGCCGCCCTGCAGGTCGAGCTTCGCGTAGCGCCAGGGCCGATGCTCGCCGGCCAGCAGATCATCGATGGTGGCGAGGGTGGCCGGGATCTCCTCGATCTCCGGCGTCACCGGGTAGGGGCGCGGGCGGAGCGCGCTGTAGGCATCGGCGTTGCGCACCCAGAGGAAAGGCGCGGTGCCGGCCTGCTCGGCCAGTGCGACGCGATGGATCGCGACTTGCGGCAGCCCGCGCCGCTGCCGGTCCAGCCGCAATTGCTCCGATAGCCAGGGGATCGGCTCGCAGGCAATGACACGCCCTGCGGCGCCGACCAGATCGGCCAGGGCGAAGCTGTCGCGCCCGCGCCCGGCGCCGCCATCCAGCGCGAGGTCGCCGGGCCGCAGCAGGGCGCGGGCAAGGCGGGCGATGATCTCCTCATAGGCGTCGCCATGACCGAGCAGCGCCGAGACGCCCGGGGGGAGCTGATCCATGCTCAGAAGCACCTTGTACCGCGGCAGGCAGCGCCCCTGTTCGGGCAGCCTGCCCGCGCCGCGATAGCAGAAGCCGCCGCCTCCTGGCGAGTTGGGGGATCGGCGCCGCCCCGCTCGCCTCCCCCCGGATACGGTGCGGCACCATCCCACCGCAGCCGCGGGGGGGGGCGGATTGGCTTCAGGCTTCGCTGACGATCTGGCTGCCGCCCGCCTCCTGCGCGCGGGTGAGCGCGGCGCGGGCGCGGCTCAGCAACTCCTCGGCCGAACTCCCGGGGCCGCGGCCGAAGGCGAGGCCAAGGCTGCAGCGGAGGGCCAGGGGGCCGGCCGCCGTCGGCACCGGCCGCGCCTCCAGCAGCCGTTGCAGCCGCTCCGCCGCGCGGTGGGCCTGGGCGGTGAAGATCTCCGGCAGGCAGACGGCGAAGCCCTCGGGCAGCCGTCCCACCAGGTCGTGGCTGCGCAGCCCGGCCCGCAGCCGGTCGGCGACGCCGAGCAGCACGGCATCGGCCTGCGCCGGGCCGTGCTGCTCGGCGATCGCGGCCAGCCCGTCGATGCCGATGGCAAAGAGCACCACGCCTGGCCCCTGCAGGTCGGAGAGGTCGAGGGCCGCCTCCAGGAAACGGCGCATCGCCTCCGCCGTCACGGTGCCGGTCAGCGGATCCCGCTGATCGTGCCGGTCCCGATCGATCATCATGTCTCTGGCCCAGCCTGTTCCAGGGCGCATGAACCGCGGTGTTCTTGCCGGATGCTTAACTCGTGCAATGGGTTGGCCGGCGAGGCATGCTGCCCCTCCGCGCCGGCGTGCGATCCGGCACAGATCCGCGCATCCTCTTCGCATGCAAAGCGAACTCCGCGGTCTCTGGCACGTCAATGCGCCGCCCGGTTCAGGCGCGGGGTGCATCCGATGTCCGCCGCCGACGATCCCGACAAGAGCCTCATCGACCGCCTCTATGATGCGGCCGCGGGTACCATCGGCTGGGAGGAGGCGCTGGAGGAGCTGAGGCGGCAGTTCAACGGCACGGTCGCCGCCTTCAGCATCGTCGGGCCGCATCTGGCCGGCCGCATCCTGCACACCGGCGTCGCCGACCCCGGCCTGGTCGCGCGCTACCTCGAGCGGTATGCCGGCCGGAACGAGTTGGCCGTGCGCACCGCCTCCCTGCCGGCGGGATCGGTCATCACCGATGCCGGCGTCATGCCGAAAGCCGAATTCCTGCGCACCGCCTTCTACAACGACTGCCTCCGACCGGTCGGCCTCCACGCGCTGATGAACTGCCGCGCCGCCTGCCAGCCGAACGGGGCGACGGCGAATATCTGTGTCTTCCGCACCGAGGCGCAGGGCGAATTCAGCGAGGAGGAGGTGGCGCGCTACCGGCGCCTCGCGCCGCATCTCTGCCGTGCCGCGGCAATGGAGATCCGGGTGGCGGAAGCCGAGGGCGAGCGGCGTGCCCTGGCCGAGGCGCTGGAGCGGATGCCGGGTGCGGCCTTCGTGGTCGATGCCGCCTGCACCGTGCTGCGGGCCAATGCAGCGGGCGCCGCGCTGCTCGCGGCCCGTGACGGGCTGCGGGCCGAGGCCGGCGAGGGCAGCGCGTTGCGGGCCGCGAATGCGGCGGAGACTGCCGCGCTGCGGCGCTTGGTCGGAGCGGCCGCGAACGGGACGGAGCGGGGCGCGAATGGCGCGGAGCATCTCTGCCTGCCTCGCCTCGCGCCGAAGCCGCCGCTTGTCGTCACCGTGCTGCCGCTCGGTTCGCATGGCGGTGCCGCGACCGGCCTGCCACCCGCCGCTGCCGCCCTGCTGTTGGCAACCGCGCCCGAACTGCCGGCCGAGCCGCCGCCGACCGGGCTGCTGCGCGATGCCTTCGGCCTGACCCGAGCGGAGGCGGAGGTCGCGGCGCATGCCGCGCTGGGCGAGGATGTGGCGCGGATCGCGGCGGCGCTCGGCATCACCCAGGGCACCACGCGGCTGCACCTGCACCGGGTGTTCGAGAAGACCGGCGTGCACCGCCAGGCGGAACTCGCCGTGGTGCTCGCCCGGCTGAAGCCCTGATCCTGCGCGGCTCGCGCAATCGGGAGAATTATTTTTCGTGGCATATATCATTCGTTGGACGAGGATGGTTTCCGGCTGACCTAAGTATTGTTCAGCGGCCGATGAAACCGGTCGCCACGGCGGCACACCAGGAGCTTCCTGGCGCGCACTCGAATATTCGGAAGAAAGACCTCTGGGACCATACTGGAGACGGACCATGCTTCGCAGCACTGCATTTGCATCTCTCGGTATTCTTGGCGCGCTCGTCGCCGCCCCGACCCTGACCCTGGCGCAGGCCCCGGTGGACCTGGTCGCCTATGCTGTGCCGGCCGGCAATGTGATCGGCGGCGGTGGTGCCAGCCTCAGCGGTGGCGGCGACGACCGGACCATCACCTACAGCGGCGGCGGTGCCGGCGGTGGCGCGCGCTACGAGCAGATCGGCCGTCTCGCCACCTTCGCTGGCAATGACGAAGGCCCGTACCTGCAATATGGCGGGACGCCGGCGGCGACGGGTGGCGGCCGCAATGCCTGGCTGACCGGCGGCGGCGAGGACTCCTCGGTCAGCTACGTCGATCCGGCGGCCCAGCCTCGTCGCTGATCGCCACTCACTTCGCCAAGCCTCCGGGACCGTGTTCACGCCGAAGATAGCGCGTGGACACGGTCCCTTCGTTTGAGGCGGGCCACGCATCCAGGCGTGGGGAAGGGCTCAGGCTCCGCGCCGACGGGCGCAGGCATCGGACAGCGAGTCACCCCCTCCCAGGCCGCGTCCTGCGTTCGGTCGCCGCGCCGCCCGTCCGGTGCGTGACCGGGCAAGGGGGCGCGATGCCTGCGCCTTGTGATGGATCAAGCTAGGCGGTGCGGCTTTTGCGGTCCAATCTCGCCCATCAATCCGCGGCAAGGCTGCCCCGCCAGCCCATGCCGACCGGAGCCGGCCTACTGATGCCGAGAGGAGGAACGACAAGACAATGACCGCCCAGCAGGACACCCTGTCACGCACCGGCACGGCGCCGGACCTCGACTACGATGCCATCGTCATCGGCGCAGGCCTGTCGGGCATGTACCAGCTCATCCGCCTGCGCGAACTCGGGATGCGGGCACGTGTCTTCGAGGCCGGATCGGGGGTCGGCGGCACCTGGTACTGGAACCGCTATCCGGGCGCCCGTTTCGATTCCGAGAGCTATTCCTACGGCTATTCCTTCTCGAAGGAGCTGCTGGAGGAATGGGACTGGTCCGAGCATTTCGCCCCGCAGCCGGAGACGCTGCGGTACTGCAACTACGTCGCCGACAAATTCGACCTGCGGCGGGACATCCAGTTCCACAGCCGCGTCGCCGCGGCGCACTGGCAGGAGGCGACGCGAAGCTGGACGGTGACGCTGGAGGACGGCGCCCGGCACACCGCGCGCTACCTGATTACCGCGATCGGCGTGCTCTCGACCCCGACCCTGCCGCGCTTCGAGGGGATCGAGGCCTTCCGGGGCCAATCCTTCCACACCGCGCGCTGGCCGCATGAACCCGTGGACTTCGCCGGCAAGCGCGTGGCCGTGATCGGCACCGGCGCGACCGGCGTGCAGACCATCCAGGAGGTCGCGAAGACCGCCGGCCACCTGACCGTCTTCCAGCGGACGCCCAATTGGTGCGCGCCGCTGCACAACCGGCCGATCACCGAGGAGGAGCAGGCGCGGATCAAGGACAGCTACCCCGAGATCTTCCGGCGCTGCCAGGAGACCTTCTCCTGCTTCATGCACACGCCTGATCCGCGCGGCACCTTCGAGGTCTCGAAGGAGGAGCGCGAGGCCTTCTATGAGCAGCTCTACGCCTCCCCGGGCTTCGGCATCTGGGTCGGCAACTTCAAGGACATGCTGACCGACCGGGCGGCGAACAAGGAGATCTCGGACTTCGTCGCCAACAAGATCCGCCAGCGGGTGAAGGACCCGAAGGTGGCGGAGATGCTGATCCCGAAGAACCACGGCTTCGGCACCCGCCGCGTGCCGCTGGAGACCCGCTACTACGAGGTCTACAACCAGCCGAACGTCCTGCTGGTGGACAGCAAGGCGACGCCGATCCGCCGCATCACGCCGACCGGCATCGAGACCAGCGACGCGCATTATGATTTCGACATCATCATCTACGCGACCGGCTTCGATGCCCTGACCGGCGCCTTCGACCGCATCGATATCCGCGGCGAGGATGGGCTGACGCTGAAGGAGAAATGGGCGGGCGGGGCGCAGACCCTGGTCGGCATGCTGGTGGAGGATTTCCCCAACCTGTTCATGCTGCTCGGCCCGCATACCGCGCTCGGCAACATCCCCCGCAGCATCGAGTACAATGTGGACTGGGTGACGGGGCTGATCCGCCATATGCGGGCGCAGGGGCTGACCCGCGCGGAGGCGAGGCCGGAGGGGGTGACGGCCTGGACCGAGCATGTGAAGAAGGTGGGTGCTGGCCTGCTCACCAACGAGGTCGATTCCTGGATGACCGGCGTCAACACCAATGTGGAGGGCAAGCAGACCCGCACCATCGCCCGCTACAGCGGCAGCGCGCCGGAATACCGCGCCTGGTGCGATGCGGTCGCGGCGCAGGGGTATCGGGAACTGACTCTCGCCTGACGGGACGCCGGCCTGCCGGGCCCAGCCCCGGGCAGCCGGACACGTTGTGGCTACCGTGGCGGTTTCGTCATTTCCGGCCGCTGCGGGACCGGCCGACTGCCCCCACATCGGCCCGGCAAGACCACCACAGGTGCGCCATGGTCACGCCCCGCCCCAGGCTGCCGCCGCTCCGGGTGGCCATGGCTGCATCGCTCATGCTCGCGCTTGCGGGCTGCGCCGCACGTCCTGCCGCCCCGCCCCCGGCCGGCTTCTCCGCCGATACCTTCACGCGCGAGGGCCTGATCAGCGGCGCGACCGCTACGGAGGCCGGGTGCCGCGCCCTTCCTGACGGGATCTGGGTGGATCTCGGCAGCCGCCGCGAATGCCTGCGCTACGCCGCCGGCGGGGCAGGGCAGCCCGCCCGGACGGCGATCGTGCATTTCCCGGGCGACCCGCCCGGCGCCGCCTATCGCTTCGCCAGCGGCCATGTCTATGTCGAGCGCGTCAATGCGTTCTACGAGCACACCGCCGCATCGCGCCGGCTGGCGGCGGAGACCCTGGCCGGTGCGATGCATGGCGCACCGGTCTTCCTGATGGGGCGGCCGGGCATGCATGGCTCCTCCGGCGACCATGGGCAGGACCGGCACACCCAGGCCGAGGTCGCGCTGGTCGATGCCGCGCTGACCGCGTTGAAGCGCCGCCACGGGATCGACGAGCTGGTGCTGTCCGGCTTCTCCTCGGGCGGGTTGCTGGTCGCCAACCTCCTCGCGCGGCGCGGCGACATCCGCTGCGCGGTCATCGCCTCGGCGCCGCTCGACCTGGCGCAATTCCACCGGCGGCCGGACGGGACGCTGACGGAGGATTTCGCGATGCGGGCGAGCGAACTCGCCGACCCCATGCGCAGCCTGGAGGAGACCCGTTCCAGCGCCACCATCTTCGTCATCGGCGACCAGCGCGACCGGAAGGTGCCGAACACGGCCTGGGCCGAGTGGGTCGCCGCGGCGCAGCGGCGGGGGCTGCGGGTCCATGAGGCCGCGATCGCCGGTGCCGACCGGCCGGAAACCGGCGCGCCCCGGAGCTTCCACATCACCGGCAGCCGCAGCCTGGAGGTGGCGCATGCCTGCGCCACCGGCTGGCCGGGCGAGCGGCTGCGGGCGGCCCTGCTGAATGGCGAGGCCATCCTCCGGCCGCAAGGCAGGCCGCTCGGTGGGGAGGAGATCCGGGCCGCCTTCGCCGGGCGCCACCTCTTCGGCATCACTTGGCCCTATTGGGGCACCCGGGTGACGCTTGCGACGCACTGGACCGAGCAAGGCGAGCGCCGCCAGTTCCACCCCGCCCATCCGGACCAGCGCATCGCGACCGGCCGCTGGTGGGTGGAGGGCGGCCGGCTCTGCACGACGGAGGAGGGGTGCCACGCCGTGCTTGCCGATGGGCGGTACCTGCATGTCGTCGAGGGCGAGCCGCCGCGCTTCTTGGCGAGCTACGTCGCGGACGGGCCACCGTGACCATGCCGGCCCGCATCGTGGCGGATCGGCAGGATCACCGGTGTTCCGCTGCGCCGCGGCCTTGTCGGCGCTGCGTGGATCCCTGCGATACGGGCCGGGGTGGCGGCGCCGGCCGCCTGCCGCGGTGGGCGGGTCACCGGCGCCCCCCGGTCAGCGGGACGCCGGGACCATCCGGCCCGCCCGCCGGATGCCGCACCGCCTTCAGCGGGCCGGCCCGGCCGGGTTGAGGTAGACGACCTCCCTGTCCTCGCCCCCGCCGAGCAGCCAGGCCTCGCGGCCGGGCGCGCTCTGCGGCGCCGGGCCATAGCTCCAGGAGGGGCTGCCGCCGGAGTTGCTGATGAAGGTGGCAACCCGGCCCGGCTGCTCATAGCGGGCCCCGCCACCGGCGCCGGTGGCGCTGTAGGTGATGGTGCGGTCATCCCCACCTCCGGCGAGGCTGGCCCCGCCGCCGCCGATGACAATGCCCTGCAGGACGGGGATCCGGTTCAGGTCGGTCGGCGCCTGGGCATGGGCGGGGAGCGCGGCGGCGAGGGCGCCGGCCAGCGCGAGGGATGGGAGAGCGAGGCGGCGGGTCATGGCGTGCCTCCGGCGTGGTTGCCGGGCCTGGCAAGGCGCTGTCTCAAAGGCGCGTCGGGACGGCTGGCCTCCGGCCACCCCGACGACCGGACCTTTCGGCTGGCAAGGGGAATGCTAGTCCCGGCGGCAGCCCGGCGCATCGCATGGCTGATATAGACTGGCAGGATTTCGCCCGGTCTTGCACGGCGGCGCCCTCCGAGGACGGCATTCGGCCTGCGACCCCTACTGCGCCTGGCGTTGTGCCGGACGGGACATCGCCGGTGGCGCATCCCGCGCCACCGGCCCGTGCCGCCGGCGCGCCCCGTCGCGCCAGGCCGGCCTCAGAGTTGCGGGCGCAGCAGGGCCCAGACCCTGTCGCCGAGCCGCTGGCCGCCTGGGCGGTCGCGCCAGGCGGCGAGGGTGACCTCCCGCGCCCGGGCGAGGTCGGCGTCGAACAGCGCGATCTGGCCGCGCGCGAAATCCGCATCGAAGACGTTGAGGTTCGCCTCGTCGTTCAGGCGGAAGGAGCGTTCGTCGAAATTGGTCGAGCCGACCGAGGCGAAGGCCTCATCCACCAGCACCAGTTTCGGGTGGTACATGCTGGGCTGATACTCCCAGATCCGCACCCCGGCCTCCAGCAGCGGCCCCCAGAGGTGGCGCGAGGCGCGGCGGACGAAGGGCTTGTCCATGTGCGGCCCGGGCAGGAGCACGTCCACCGTGACACCACGGCGGCGCGCCTCGACCAGGTGACGGATCGCAAGCTCGTCGGGCACGAAGTAGGGCACGCCGATGCGGATGTGCCGCTCGGCCGCGGCGATCGCCATCATCAGCATCAGGTGCATGGTGGTGGCGCCGCCCTGCGGCGAGCTGCGCACCATCTGCGCCGGCAGCGGCCCGGCTTCCGCAAGCGCCGGGAACTGCGCCGGGCCGCGCGGCAGTTCGCTGGCCACCTCCAGCCAGTTCTCCAGGAAGGCCGCCTGCATCTGCGCCACCACCGGCCCCTCGACCCGGTACTGCGTCTCGCGCCACTCCGTCTCGTCGCGCGCGTCGCCCAGCCACTTGTCACCGATCCCGACGCCGCCGGTGAAGCCCACCCGGCCATCCACCACCAGCAGCTTGCGGTGGGTACGATTGTTGAGCCGGTCGAGCGTGTACCAGCGCGGCCGGCGGAAGCGCCGTACATCGGCGCCCGCATCGCGCATCAACTGCAGCAGCGCACGTTCGGTCGGCAGGCTGCCGAACCAGTCGAGCAGCACGCGCACCTCGACGCCGGCCCTTGCCCGCTCGGCCAGCGCCTCGGCGAAGCGGCGCGCGCTCTCGCCGTCCCAGTAGACATAGGTCTCGAAATTGATGCTGCGCTCGGAAGCGGCGATGGCGGCGAGCATGGCGGGGAAGATGCGGTCGCCGTTGACCAGCGTCTCGACCCGGTTGCCGGGCCGGATGGACGGGCCGAGCGCTCCGTCCATGTCGCGCAGGAAGGCCGGGTCCCCCGCGCCATGGCCGTGGTCGAGCAACGCGCCGAGGCCGCGCTGGGCCGGCAGCAGGTTGAGGACGAGCAGGCTGGCGAGCGCACCCGCGAGGAGGAACGCGGCGTCGCGGAGGCGCCGACGCCAGGGACTGCCGGCACGCCGGGCCGCGCGGGCAGCGGCGTGCCGCATCGCGTTCAGCGGCGGCCGCCGGCCGGTGTCAGGCGCAGCACCTCACCATCGCTGTGCTCGGTGAGCAGCCAGACGGAGCCGTCGCGATGCACGCGCACGTCGCGGATGCGCCGATCGAGGTCGCGCAGCATCCATTCCTCCTCGACGACGCGGCCGTCCTCGAGCCTGGTGCGCACCAGGGCGCGCGCCGCGAGACCGCCATGCAGCGTCTGGCCGCGCCATTCCGGGAACATCTCACCGCGATAGACGGCAAGGCCCGAAGGGGCGACGGTGCGCCCAAAGATATGGACCGCCTGCTCCATGCCCTCGCGCTCCGTCCCGACGCCGACCGGTGCGCCGGAATAGTCCTTGCCGCCGGTGAGATAGGGCCAGCCGTAATTCTTCCCGGCCTCGATACGGTGGATCTCGTCGCCGGCCTGCGGCCCGTGGTCGTTCAGCCAGAGCATGCGGGTCTCGGGGTCGAAGGCCATGCCCTGCGGGTTCCGCAGGCCGATGGCGAAGACATGCGGGTCGTGGCCGTCCCGGCCGAGGAAGGGGTTGCCCTCCGCCGGGCTGCCGTCGTCCTTCATGCGGATGATCGAGCCGGCATGGTCCGCGGGCCGCTGCGAGCGGTTCATGTTGCGCCGGTCGCCGATCGAGAGCAGCAGGGTGTTGTCGCGCGGGTCGAAGGCCATGCGGCCGCCGAAATGCAGGCCACTGCCATCCGGGTTGTTCATCATGAAGATCCGGCGCACCTCTTCGAGGCGCGGCTGGTCGCCATCCTCGCCGACCAGCCGGCCGCGCGCGACGGCGGTGCCGCCGCCCTCCTCGGTCCAGGCGGAGTAGCTGAGATAGACGAGCCGGTTCTCCTCGAACTGCGGGTGCAGCGCCACGTCGAATAGCCCGCCCTGGCTGCGGTCGGTCGGCCCTTCATAGCGGTAGACCTCCGGCACGCCCTCGACCGGGCGGGAGAGGCCGCCGCCGCGCGTGCCGATGCGCAGCCGGCCGGCGTTGCGCTCGGTCACCAGGAAGCGGTCGCCTGCCAGGAAGGCGAGGCCCCAGGGGTGCTCAACGCCGCGCGCGATGGTCTCGACGCGCAACTCGCCGCGCTCGGTGCGCAAGCTGCGGGTCTCGGCCGCCTGCGCCCAGGCCACGGCGCCCGGTGCCGTCGCGGCGAGCAGGCCGGCCAGCGCCAGGGCACGTGGCAGGGCAGGAAAGGAAACGGGCATGCGGTGCTTCCTTGCGAGTGCGGTGGGTGACTGACCGGGCGGGGCAACGCCAGCGGGTCGCGCGCGGTTCGGGCCACGGACCTGCGGTGCCGCATCGGTCCGGGGGACCGGACATCCCGGCGGCGCCTGTCCGGCACGCCGCACAACCGGTTCGGCATGCCGGCGATGAAGGCGTGAAGGGCTTGAGGCGTTCGGGCAGAGGCTTGTGGCACGGCACCGGATGTCCGGGGTGGCACCGCAGAAGCGGCCGGGGAAGGGCAGGCGGCTCGGCGCGCCAGGCACGCAGCGCAGGATGCAGCATAGGCTGGCTCGCCCGCACTGACTTCCACCCCGGAACCGGATCCGAGTCTCGGGAGGGAGATCACGAGCAGCAGGCCGAACGCGTGGCAGCGCCGATAGGCTCTGTCGTCTGAGTTGCCGGGAGACACCCAGGCGTGCCGCCATGGCGGATGGGGTGGGATTCGAACCCACGGTAGGCTTGCACCTACGGCGGTTTTCAAGACCGCTGCCTTAAACCACTCGGCCACCCATCCAGCACGGAGAACGCAGATGCAGCGCCGGGCAGGGCCGGGTCAAGCCCAGCCCTGTGATAAGCCCAACCGCATCAGACATCTGCGGGCGCTTTTTTCACAAGCGCCGACAAGACGGCGGTTTGCCCCGTGACGAACGCAGATTCCTGCGACGTAGAGGTCTACCTGGGTCATTGCCATGCTGCCGCATGTTTCGTGGCACTGGCCGCAGCGCGCCTTCGCGCGCGGCCCGCCGCGCGGGCCGCAGGTCGGGGCCTCATGCCAGGCAGGCAGGATGCATCCTCCAGGCCCGCCAGCCAGGGGGACCGGCGGGCTGGCCGGAGCGCGCCCTGCGAGGCCGCCCTGGCGAGGCAGGTTTTATTCGCCCGCCAGCCGCGCCGCCATCATCGGCGCGCCCAGCCGCATCAGCCCGTTCACATCCGCGGCCTTGTCGAGCCCGATCACCGCGTCAGCCAGTTGCGTCGCCCGCTCCTGGCCCAGCACGGCATCGGCCAGGCCGTGGAACTTGGCGCGCAGCTCGGCCTCGGTCAGGAAATTCTCGGGCTCGCCCTTCGCCACCTTCACCAGCTTCACGAAGGTCTGGCCACGCGCCTTCACCGTCAGCTTGCCGGCCATGTAGGTGGGGAAAAGGGCCTGGATCTCCGGGTCCTCGACGCACTCGACCTTCGGCAGCAGGCTGCGGACCGCCGGGTCATGCAGCAGGGCATAGCTGTCCCAGCCCATATGGCCATGGGCGAGGCCGCAGCTCACCACGAAGGGTCCGCTGAACTGGCCATCCACCACGTTCTGCGGGTTCTGCTTGTAGGCCAGCGGCGCACCGACCAGCAGCATGCCCTTGTTGGGCAGGCCCATGGTGACGCTCTCGATCTCCTCCGGCTTCAAGCCAAGCTCGGCGCGCAGGGCAATGGCGGCATCCACCCCGGCATGGCCGTAGCGGCAGGAGGGGTAGGGCTTCACCGCCGTCTGCATCAGTTCGAACTCGGTGCCGAGGCCCTGCAGGGCGCGCTCCGGCGTCGGGTTCGGCGCATAGGCGCGGAGGAAGCCGGCCCTGCCCTCGAAGGCCTCGGCGGCGCCGCGGAAGCCCTGGCGGGCCAGCGTCGCGGCGGCGAGACCGTTCATCGCGCTCCAGCCCACCTGGAAGCGCTTGGTCCAGGCGCCGTTGGCCAGGAATTGCAGGGACCCGGCCGCCTGGGAGAGGGCGATGCCGAAGGCATCCTCCATCCCCTTCGCATCCAGGCCGAAAACCCGCGCGGCGGCGGCCGCCGCGCCAAAGGCGCCGCAGGTCGCGGTCGGGTGGTAGCCGCGATCGTAATGGTCGCCGCCGGGCAGGGCCAGCGCCAGACGGCAGGTCACCTCATAGCCGGCGACTATGGCGGAGAGGACCGTGCGGCCGGAGGCGCCCACCATCTCGGCCGCCGCCAGCGCCGCCGGGATCACCGGCGCGCCGGGATGCAGCGTGCCGGCGGCATGGGTGTCGTCGAAATCGAGGGAGTGGGCGAGGGCGCCGTTCAGCAGCGCCGCGCCGGCCGGGGTGTAGCGCGCCGAATCACCCAGCACGGCGGAGCCGCCGGCGGCGAGGCCAAGGGCGCGGACCGCCTCCAGCAGGGCCGGCGTGCTCTCGGCGTCATGCCGGCCGCGGACGATGTTCCCGACCAGGTCAAGCACGAGGAAGCGCGTGCGCTCCTGCACCTCGGCCGGCAGCGCGGCAAAGTCGAGCGTGGCGCAGTATTGGGCGAGGGTGGCGGTGACGGCAGCCATGGACGTCCTCCAGGAACTTTCGGCGATCCTAGGCGGGCAGGGACCCGCGGCCAAGCCACACCCGCCATCCGCCCGGCTGGGTGTGGATTGAATACTGTTGCCCATGTTTCTCGCGTTGCGGTAGCCCGGCGCGCATGGCACCTCTCCATCCCATGTTCCCACGGCGTCAGCTCCTCGGCGGAGTCGCTTCCCTCGCCGCCTGCCCCGCCCTTGCCCAGGGCGGCATGGCCGGCAGCTTCGAATCCTTCCTTGAGGGGGTTCGCGCCGATGCGCGTCGCGCCGGCGTCTCGCCCGCTACGCTGTCGCGGGCCTTCAGCGGCTTGCAGCCGAACCAGCGTGTCATCGAACTGGACCGGCGCCAGGCCGAAGGCGTCCTGACCTGGGAGGAGTACCGCGACCGCATCATGGTCAACCCGACGCGGGTGGCGAATGGCCAGCGGAACTATGCGGAGAACCGCGCCCTGCTCGGCGCCATCGAGACACGCTACCGCGTCTCGCCGCGGGTCGTCGTGGCGATCTGGGGCGTCGAGACCAATTTCGGCGGCAATACCGGCGGCTTCTCCGTCATCGAGGCCCTCGCCACCCTCGCCTGGGAAGGCCGGCGCGCCGAGTTCTTCCGCAAGGAACTGCTGGCGGCGCTCCGGGTGCTGGATGGCGGCCATATCTCGCCTGCCCGCATGACGGGAAGCTGGGCCGGGGCAATGGGCCAGCCGCAATTCATGCCGAGCAATTTCGAGCGCATGGCGGTGGATTTCGATGGCGATGGCCGCCGGGACATCTGGGACAGCCGGGCCGACGCGCTCGCCTCCATTGCCCACTATTTCCAGAAGCATGGCTGGCGGGAGGGCGAGCCCTGGGGCCGCGCGGTGCGCCCGCCGCCCGGCTTCACGCTGGACGGGGCCGATACCGACAGCGTCCGCAGCCTGCGGGACTGGGGCCGGCTCGGCTTCCGTTCGGAGGATGGCAGCCCGCTGCCCGGCTCGGAACTCGAGGCCCGGCTGGTGCTGCCGAATCGTGGCTCCGGCCAGGTCTTCCTTGGCCACCACAATCTCCGGGTCATCCGTCGCTACAACAGCCCGGTGAATTACGGCCTCGCCGTCGGCCTGCTCTCCGACCGCATCGGATGAGGCGCCTCGCCGCGCGCCATCCGGCGCGGCACGGAAGCGGGCGCCCGGCGAGCGGTGCCGGATGCATGGGGCGCCCGCTGCTCCTCGTCGCCACGCTCGCCCTGGCGGCGCTGCCGGGCTGCACGCCCGTGCCCACGGAACGGTCCGAGCCGCGCTACATGCTGGGCGAGCCCTACAGCCTCGGCGGGCTCTGGTCCTATCCGAAGGAGGAGTTCGGTCGCAGCGAGACCGGCCTCGCCGCCGTGCTGCCGGACCGCCGCCCCGGCCGTCGCACCGCCAATGGCGAGATCTTCGACCCCGGCCTGCTGATGGGGGCCCACCGTACCCTGCAACTGCCGGCCATCGTCACGGTCTGGAACCTGGAGACCGGCCACGAGATCCGGCTGCGGCTGAACGACCGGGGACCGGAGCAGCCGGGCCGCGTCATCGGCCTATCCGCCCGCGCCGCCGCGCTGCTCGGCATCCCGCCGGGTGGCACGGCGCAGGTCCGGGTTTCGGTGGAGGACGGGCCGAGCCGCGCGCTCGCCCGCGCCCTGCCGAGCAGCGAGCGCCTGGCCCCGCAGATCGAGGCGGCGCCGCTTGCCGCGGTCGAGCGCGAGACGCTCGCCCCGCTGCCCGGCGCCCGCCAGGTGGAGCGGGTGCGGGAGGCAGCGCGCGGCCCGGCTATCCCCGCGGCGCCCCAGGCCGTGGCGGAACTGCCGCCCGATCCGCTGCCCGAGCAGGTCCGGCAGCGCGAGGCGCAGCCGGGGCGCCTGCTGGTGGAGGTCGGCAATTTCTTCCGGCGTGACCTGGCACAGCGGCAGGCGGCGCAACTCGGCGGCCTCGGTGCCCGCATCGAGGCCTTCGGCAGCGGCCGCCAGCCGCAGTACCGTGTCCGGCTCGGGCCCTTTCCGGATGTCGCCGCGGCGGACCGGGCGGTTGCCGCGGTGCTGGCCGCCGGCCTGCCGGAGGTTAAGCTTCTGGTCGAGTAATCCGCGCCAAATGCTTGAGCGGCGGCAGCCTGACAGCGTATGCGATGCCGCGAAGCCCGCAGGAGTCTGATCCCGCCATGAGTTCCCGCGCCGAAGCCGAAGGCGCTACCCGCCGCGCCGTCCTCCTGCCCGCGGCGGCGCTGGCCGCCGGTGCCCTGCCACTGCCCGCGCTCGCCCAGCAGCGGCCGCCCGCCGGTGCCCGTCCGCCCGCGGCCGGCCGCACGCCCGCACCGCCGCCCGGCGCGCCCGCCACCACGCCACTCGGGCCGGTGGACACCATCGCCCGGCAGGCGCTGATCGTCGATTTCGACACGGATGCCGTGTTGCTGGAGAAGAACGCCGACGAGCGCATGCCGCCCTCCTCCATGTCGAAGCTGATGACGATGTATGTCGTCTTCGACATGATGAAGAAGGGCCGGCTGCAGCCGGAGCAGGGGCTGCCGGTCAGCGAGCGTGCCTGGCGCATGGGCGGCAGCAAGATGTTCGTCCAGATCGGCAATCAGGTCCCGGTCGATGCCCTGGTCCGCGGCGTCATCGTGCAGTCCGGCAATGATGCCTGCATCGTGCTCGCCGAGGCGATCAGCGGCTCCGAGCAGCAGTTTGCCGAGTTGCTGAACCAGGAGGCGAAGCGGATCGGCCTGAAGGACAGCAATTTCCGCAACGCCACCGGCTGGCCGGATCCGGAGCACCGGATGACCTGCCGTGACCTGGCCGTGCTCGCCAAGCGGATCATCCTGGACTTCCCCGAATACTACCGCATCTACAACGAGCGCAGCTTCACCTGGAACAATATCAGCCAGGAGAACCGCAACCCGACCCTCGCCCGCGTCCCCGGCGCGGACGGGCTGAAGACCGGCCATACTGAGGAGGCAGGCTTCGGCCTGACCGCCAGTGCGAGGCGCGGCGAGCGCCGGCTGATCCTGGTCGTCAACGGCCTGCCGACCATGCGGGCCCGGGCGGAGGAGAGCGAGCGGCTGCTCGAATGGGGCTTCCGCGAGTTCGAGAACGTGGTGCTGTTCAAGGCCTCGGATGTGGTGGAGGAGGTGCCGGTGCATCTCGGCAACCGCCGCACCGTGCCGCTGGTCGGCGGCAAGGACATGATCGTGACCCTGCCGCGCAACTGGCGGAACCGGCTGCAGGCGCGCCTGCGCTATGAGGCGCCGATTGCCGCGCCGGTGCTGAAGGGGCAGGAATTGGGCCGGCTGGAGGTCTCGGGCCAGGGCGTGCCGAACCTCTCCCTGCCGCTGCTGGCGGGGGCGGATGTGGAGCGGCTGGGGCTGATCCCGCGCATCCCGGCCGTCATCAACTCCTGGTTCGCGGGCGCCTGAGATGCCGCGCGGCCGCTTCATCACGCTGGAGGGCGGGGAGGGGGCCGGTAAGTCCACCCAGGCCAGACTGCTGAAAAATACCTTGTCCAAGCTACTATCTGGCAGCTTGGCCGCAGATGGCATCCGTGTCCTGCAAACCAGGGAGCCGGGCGGTGCTCCGGGCGCCGAGGCAATCCGCGGCGTGCTCCTCGGCTCTGGCCCCTGGGATGGGATCTCGGAATGCATGCTGCACTTCGCGGCTCGGCGGGAGCATGTGGTGCGGACCATTCGGCCGGCGCTTGAAGCCGGTATTTGGGTTGTCTGCGACCGCTTCGTCGACTCGACCATGGCCTATCAGGTCTTCGGTCAGGGGGTGCCACGTGAGGTTTTCGACTCCCTAGCGAAAATGACGCTGGAGGGGCTGACGCCGGACCTGACCCTGATGCTGGATATCGGTCCAGAGGAAGGACTGACTCGGGCCACGGCGCGCGGCGAGACCAATCGCTACGAGGCGCTGGACCCGGATTTCCATGCACGTGTGCGTGCCGGTTTCCGCGCCATTGCAGCGGCCGAGCCGGCACGTTGCGCGGTGGTGGACGCGACCGCGGCACCGGAAGGGGTGGCGGCGGAGATCCTCCGGATTGTCCGCGCCCGGCTGGCGCCTTGATGCCCGCCGCCCACCCTGCCTCGCCCGCAATGCCGGGCCGTCCGGTCAGGGGATGCCTCCCTTCCGACTCGCTTCCGGCGATGGCGGCGCGGCGGGTATCGGCGCCGTGACCCTCCCGCCCGAACCCCGTGCCAATCCCGATCTGGTCGGCCATGACGATCCGGCCCGCACGCTGGAGGAAGCCGCGCGCGCCGGCCGGTTGCACCATGCCTGGCTGATCGCCGGGCCGCCGGGCGTCGGCAAGGCGACACTCGCCTACCGCTTCGCCCGCTGGTTGCTGGCCGGATTGCCGCCAGCGGTGCCGGGACGCCCGCCACTGGAGGTGGCGGAGACGGATCCGACCTTCCGCCGGGTCGCGGCGGCCGCGCATGCCGACCTCTTCACCCTCGCCCCGAGCCTCGGCGACAAAGGGGGCAAGAAGGAGGTCCTGCGGGCCGACGAGGCCCGCGCCGCGCTCCGCTTCATGGCCATGACCGCGGCCGAGGGCGGCTGGCGCGCGGTGGTGATCGAGAATCTCGAGCAGTCCGAGCGCGAGGTGGTCCAGAACATCCTGCTGAAGACCCTGGAGGAGCCGCCGCCCCGCACCGTGCAGCTGCTGGTGACCAGCGCCCCGGACCGGCTGCTGCCCACCATCCGCAGCCGTTGCCGCCGCCTCGACCTCTTTCCCTTGCCGGATGCCAGCATGGAGTCGCTGCTGGCCCGCTGGCTGCCGGAACTCTCCGGGCCCGACCGTGCCGGCCTCGCCCGCATCGCCGATGGCTGCCCGGGGACGGCGCTGGCGCTGGCGGAAGGCGAGGGGCTGGCCTTGCAGGGCATGGTCGAGGAGGTGCTGGCCGGGCTGCCGAAGCTCGATCCGCGGCGCCTGCATGTCATCGCGGATGGTATCGCCGGGCGGCGCGATGCCCAGGCGCTTTCGATCTTCTTCGCGTTGCTGCGCCGGGCGGTTGCAGCCGGGCTGCGCCAGGCGGGCCGCGGCGGCACTTCCCCCGCCTGGCTGGCCGGGCGTTCGCTTGCCGATTGGGCGACCCTGTGGGACAAGCTCGGCCGACTGGCCGATGAGACCGAGCGACTGAACCTGGACCGCAAGCAGGCGGTCCTGACCGGCCTCTCCTGGCTCTCCGCGCGCTGAAGGATCTATGGTCCGGCCCGGGCGCCGCCGCGCGAGGGCGCCATCGCGCCGGGCCGGCTGAAGGGCAGCTTCATGGCAACCGTCTACCTGACGACCCCCATTTATTACGTGAATGACCGGCCCCATATCGGCCATGCCTATACCTCGCTCGCGACCGACGTTCTGGCGCGCTGGAAGCGGCTGGAGGGGCATGAGGTCTTCTTCCTGACCGGCACCGACGAGCACGGCCAGAAGGTGGAGAAGGCGGCGCAGGATGCCGGGATGGACCCGCAGGCCTTCACCGACCAGGTGAGCGAGCATTTCCGGGACCTGGCCGCGTGGATGGGCTTTTCCAACGACGATTTCATCCGCACCACCGAGCCGCGCCACAAGGCCGCCTGCCAGGCGCTGTGGGAGGAGCTGGTCCGCCGCGACGAGATCTATCTCGGCCATTACGAGGGCTGGTATGCCGTCCGTGACGAGGCCTTCTACGGCGCCGACGAGTTGGTGGAGCGTGACGGGGTGAAATACGCGCCCTCCGGTGCCCCCGTGGCCTGGGTGAAGGAACCTTCCTACTTCTTCCGCCTGTCCAGGTGGCAGGACTGGCTGCTGAAATACTACGAGGAGAACCCGGGCTTCATCGCCCCTTCCTCCCGCCGCAACGAGGTGATCAGCTTCGTGAAGGCTGGCCTGCAGGATCTCTCGATCAGCCGGACCAGCTTCAAGTGGGGCGTGCCGGTCCCGAACGACCCGCAGCATGTCATGTATGTCTGGCTGGATGCGTTGACCAACTACATCACCTCCGCCGGCTATCCCGACACCCAGGCGCCGCGCTGGAAATTCTGGCCGGCGGATGTGCATTTCGTCGGCAAGGACATCGTCCGCTTCCATGCCATCTACTGGCCGGCCTTCCTGGCCGCGGCCGGCATCACCCCGCCGAAGCGGGTCTTCGCCCATGGCTGGTGGACCAACGAGGGGCAGAAGATCTCGAAATCCCTTGGCAACGTCATCGATCCGCTGAAGCTGGTGGAAGAATTCGGCCTCGACCCCGTCCGCTACTTCCTGTTGCGGGAGGTGCCCTTCGGCAATGACGGCGACTTCCAGCGCAAGGCCCTGATTGGGCGGCTGAACGGGGAACTGGCGGATGCGCTGGGCAACCTCGCCAACCGCACGCTCTCGCTGATCCAGCGCAACTGCGGCGGCGCATTGCCGGCGCCGGCCGAGGCCGGGGAGGGCGATGCCGAGCTGCTCGGCGCCATTGCGGCGCTGCCGCGCCGGGTCGCGGCGCATCTCGACGCCCAGGAATTCCACCTGGCGCTGGAGGCCATCATGGCCGAGGTCCGCGCCGCCAATGGCTATATCACCGTCCAGCAGCCCTGGGCGCTGAAGAAGACCGACCCGGTGCGCATGGCGGCCGTGCTGCGCCATCTGCACTCGGCGCTGCGGGTCTTCGCCACCCTCCTGCAGCCCTTCATGCCGGCGACCATGGCGGCGATGCTGGACCAGCTCGGCGTGCCGGAGCAGGCGAGGGGGCTCAGCGCCCTTTCGGCCCCGCTGCCCGAGGGTACGGCCCTGCCGCCGCCCGCGCCGCTCTTCCGCAAGATCGAGGATGCCGCGTAAGTCCCATGCTGATCGATAGCCATTGCCATCTCGATTATTACGTCGAGGCGGAGATCGAGGACATCGTGGCACGCGCCCGTGCGGCGGGCGTCGGCCGCATGGTCACCATCGGCACCCGCGTGCAGCAGGCAGCCGCCGTGAAGGCGCTGGCCGGGCGCTTCCCGGATGTCTGGGGTACGGTCGGCGTCCACCCCCACAATGCCGGGGAGGAGGAGGGGATGCCGACGGTCGAGGAGATCGCGGCACTGGCCGACCACCGGAAGGTCATCGGCATCGGCGAGGCCGGGCTCGACTATTTCTACGACAAGGCCCCGCGCGAGGCGCAGCAGGAGGGCTTTCGCCGTCACATCCGCGCGGCGCGACTCACCGGCCTGCCGCTGGCGATCCATGCGCGGCAGGCGGATGAGGACATCCTGGCCATCCTGCAGGAGGAGCGCGAGTCGGGCGGGTCCTATGACTTCCTGCTGCATTGCTTCTCCTCCGGCGCGGAGCTTGCAAGGCAGGCGGTCGCCATGGGCGGCTATGTCTCCTTCTCCGGTATCCTGACCTTCCCGAAATCACCCGAGATCCGGGCAGTGGCGGCGGAACTCCCGGCCGATCGGATCCTGGTCGAGACCGACAGCCCGTATCTCGCGCCGGTGCCGCTGCGCGGGAAACGCTGCGAGCCGGGCTATGTGACCCATACGGCCAGGGTGCTGGCCGAGACCCGCGGTGTCAGCCAGGCGGAGATCGAGGCCACCACCACCGAGAACTTCTTCCGCCTGTTCAAGAAGGCCGCGTGAGCACGCTGCGCGTCACCCTGCTCGGCTGCGGCGGCTCGGGTGGCGTGCCGCTGCTGGGCGGCCGGGATGGGGGCGGGGAGTGGGGTGATTGCGACCCGGCCGAGCCCCGCAACCGCCGGACCCGGACCTCGGCCATGATCGAGGGCCCGGGTGGCGGCCGGCTGCTGATCGATGCCGGGCCCGACCTGCGGCAGCAGATGCTGGCCTGCCGGATCGGCAGCTTCGACGCGGTGCTCTTCACCCATCCGCATGCCGACCACATCCTGGGCATCGACGACATCCGCCAGGTGAACCGCATCCTCGGCCGGGCGGTGGATGCCTGGGGCACCAGGACCACGCTGCAGAAGCTGGACGAGCGCTTCGACTACGCCTTCATCGGGCCAACGGAGTTCTTCTTTCGTCCTGCGCTTGAGCCGCGGCGTATTGCATACGGAGAACAATTCGAGACCGCCGGCATGACGGTGGAGGTCTTCCGCCAGGACCATGGCGTGATGGACAGCCTCGGTGTCCGGGTCGGGCGCTTTGCGTATTCGACGGATGTGGTCGGGCTGCCGGAGGAAAGTCTGGCGGCGCTGGACGGCCTGGATACCTGGGTGGTCGGCTGCTTCCAGCACCGGCCACACAAGGTGCATGCCAATCTCGAGCAGGTCCTGGACTGGGTGGGGCGGCTGAAGCCGCGGCGGACGGTGCTGACCCATATGGGGCCGGCCATGGATTATCAGAGGCTACTGCGGGAGCTGCCGCCAGGTATCGAGCCGGGCTTCGACGGCATGGTGCTGGAAGTGCCGCTGGGCTGAGCGCCGCCAGTGGACAATCCGGTCCCCAGCCTTATCCCCAGGCTTTTATTTTCCATAATATATCTTATGCGGCAACTTCATGCTGGGGATAAGGGCGGTATGACGCGCGCAAGAGCTTGTACGAGCGCCTGATGCAGCCCGCCTGCCCACTCCCGGATTGTGCTGAGCCCCCCACAGACTCCCTGTACCCTGCCTACCCCGGATGGCTGCCAGGGTCCATGGACACTGCATGGGCTGAGGTGCCGGCGCCACTATGGTGATGCAGGCAAACCACAGTCGGGTCACCAGCGGCCGCTGCGCCGATCGCTCGCCGGCGGGCTGCAAGAGCCAGTTCCCAAGACGTGCTGTCGGCGCGACCGGGACCTGACGGCCTCGGCAGCATGCTCTTGCGGTCGATGTGAAGGTGATTTGCCCAGTACGGGCAGCGGCACTGCCGCGAGGGCGAGCCTCCGCGGGGACCTCCCCCTTGCTCCTGACCCGCATTGCCGCGCAGGGAGCCTTCAGAAACCCTGGGAGTACGCCATGCCCACCGATTCCCCCGCCCTGCGCCCGGAGTCCTCGCCCCCCGGTGCCGCGCTTCTCCGGCTGCTCGCCACCATGGCCCGGTTGCGGGACCCGGTCGGCGGCTGCCCCTGGGACCAGGTGCAGAGCTTCGCCACCATCGCGCCCTACACCATCGAGGAAGCCTATGAGGTGGCGGACGCTATCCGCCGGGGCGACCGGGCCGCGCTGCTGGATGAGCTGGGCGATCTGCTGTTTCAGGTTGTCTATCACGCCCGGATGGCCGAGGAGGAAGGAAGCTTTTCCTTCGCCGACGTGGCGGATTTTATTCACAGGAAAATGGTCCTTCGCCATCCCCATGTGTTTGGCGGCGCAACGGCGCGCTCGGCGGAGGAGCAGACCGGTGCCTGGGAGGCACAGAAGGCTACCGAGCGGGCGGCCCGGACCGAGACCGGCACGCTCGCCGGGATTCCGTCCGGACTCCCTGCCCTCACCCGCGCCAACAAGCTGGCGCGGCGCGCCGCCCAGGTCGGCTTCGACTGGCCGGACGCCGGAGCGGTGCTGGACAAGCTGGAGGAAGAGGCAGCCGAGTTGCGGGCCGAGTTGCCGGCGGCCGACCCGGCGCGGCTGGCCGATGAGGTCGGCGACCTGTTCTTCGTGCTTGCCAATCTGGCGCGCAAGCTGGATCTCGACCCGGAGGAATGCCTGCGCGCCGCGAATGCCAAGTTCGAGCGCCGCTTCAATGGCGTGGAGCATCGCCTCGCGGCCCGCGGTCTCAGTCCTGCCGATGCCGGGCTGGAGGCGATGGAGACGGAATGGCAGGCCGTGAAGGCCGCCGAGGCATCCGGAAGCTGAGCGACCGGCAGGCGGTCCGGCCGCAAGGGGGGGCGATTGGGCTTGCGCCAACGGCCCCGATCACTGGCCCCTGCAGCACCGGGCGCCAATCTGAGGCCTGCCGCCAATGCGGCGTTCTTGCCCGGATGCGGTCACGCATCCCGGCCATTGGTGGGAAGTCCAACCGGCTCCCCTGTGGCAGCTTGCCGCCGCACTCCGTAAAGCCATTTACAATCCGCCCTGGAGTGCGGCTGGACATCGTTTTTCTTGTGTTAGGAACTGGAAAATATTTACTACCGATGTGAATATTTTTCCTGCTCGATGCCCCTTATCGGCTGGAGCGGCGGAGAGCTGGAACAAACAGATCACAAGACATGAACACGAGCGGCGGCGATCGTGGCTGGCGCGAGTTGCGGCGCCTTGCGTTCAGAACGGGCGGCGATCGACTCTGCGCTGCCCACCCATTGCTGCGCCGCGCAGCAGCAGCCACGGCCGCTGGGGGCCGACGGTCAGCGCCAATCGTAGCCGGCTTGGAAGACCGGCATGCGGCCCGGCTCGAACCGGAAGCCGGCGGCCGTCACCTTCGCTCGCGGCACATGGGCCACCCGCTCCTCATGCCCGGGGCCAGCACCGCATCGGCATGGAGATCCGGCCGGATCGGGCGCCGCTCTTGCGTGGCCGGAGCGGTGCGCTCACCATCCGGAGGGGAGAGACGCGGCACCGACCAGCCAAGGATGCGGAAGATGCGCCGGCCCCGGCCTTCCCTGGCGAACGATCCGGGGATGGCCGGCCTGCGTCCTTCCGCTGCAAGGACCCTGCTGCAAGGACCCTGCCATCATGCCTGCGCATCACGATATCCCCGCCACGCCCGAGATGATGGTCTGGGGCACGCTCGATGCCCGCACCCCGCCGGTGCTGACCATCGACTCCGGCGACATCGTCACCATCGCCTCCATCCCGGCCGGAGGCAGGGCCTGCTTTCCCGCCGACCCGGCACTGGTGCCCCAGGAGTTCCGGGCGGCGGTCGATCGGATGCAGCAGGGGCCGGGGGCGCATTTCGTCAACCGTCCGGTCTTCGTCCGCGGCGCCGAACGCGGCGATACGCTGCAGGTGGACATCCTCTCGGCCGAACCGACCATGGATTGGGGCTTCGTCTCCATCATGCCGCTGCTCGGCACGCTGCCGGAGGAGTTCACGGATTACGAGACCATCCACCCGAAGATCGACCGGGCGCGTGGCACCTGCCTGCTGCCCTGGGGGACGGAGCTGCCTCTTGATCCCTTCTTCGGGGTGATCGGCACGGCGCCCCCGCCGGAATGGGGGCGCTGCTCCACCAATATTCCGCGCGCCTTCGGCGGCAACATGGACAACAAGGAGCTGAAGCCAGGCACCCGGCTCTATCTTCCGGTCTTCAATCCGGGCGCGCTCTTCTATGCCGGAGACGGCCATGGCGTGCAGGGGGACGGCGAGGTCTGCATCACCGCGCTCGAGACCGGGCTCAAGGGCAGCTTCCGGCTGACCGTCCGCAAGGACATCCAGTTGAGGATGCCCTTCGCCGAGACCGAGACGCACCTGATGTCCATCGGTCTCGATGAGGACCTGGACGATGCCGCGAAGCAGGCGGTGCGCGAGATGGTGCGGGAGATCTGCGTGCGCACTAATCTCTCGCGCAACCAGGCCTATATGCTCTGCTCCCTGGCCGGCGATCTGCGGATCACCCAGACCGTGGATGGGAACAAGGGCGTGCACATGCTGCTCGCGAAGCAGCACCTGTAGTGCAGGACCAGGAGCACGGCGGCGCCAGGCCTCGGGACCGGGCCACGCGCCGGGATCTCCGGCGACGGGCTGTGACGCCGGTGCCGGATGGCGGGTCCGGGGGCGCGGCGACAGCCGCCCAGCTCCGGCCGCCGGGGCAGGCTGGACAGCGCGGGCGGCGCGGTGCCGCCCTACTCCGCCAACAGCGCGGCGCGCAGCGCCTCCCAGCTCGTCCGGTCGGGCGCCACGATCATCCCGCCGCCGGTGACCAGCGGCCCGTAGGCACTGCCGTCGAACCGCGCCGCATAGCCGCCGGCCTCCCGGTGCAGCAGCCAGCCCGGCGCATGGTCCCAGGGCATCAGCCGGTTGTAGAGCAGCGCATGGGCATGACCGCCCGCCACCAGCCGGTACTCATGCGCGGCACAGCGGAAGCCGACCACGGCCCGCAGCCGGGAGAGGCGCGTCGTGACCTGGCTCCGCAGCGGCTCCGCGAGGTAGGACCAGCTGATCGAGCCCACCATCTGCTCCACCGGCACCGGCGCCGCGACCCGCAGATCGTGCCGGTGGCCATCCGGCGCCTCGATCCAGGCGCCCTCCCCGCGCAGCGCGACCGCGGTGTCGTCGCCGAGCGGGTCGTGTATCCAGGCGGCCACGATCTCGCCCCGGACGATGGCGGCGGCCATGGTCCCGAAGAGCGGCAGCCCGGCCGCGAAATTGGCGGTGCCGTCCACCGGATCGACCACGAAGGCGAGTTCCGCCCCGGCGAGCCGCCCCAGCAGCGCAGGATCGGCCGCCGTGCCCTCCTCCCCCACCACGAGGCAGCCCGGGAAGCGAGCCGCGAGTCCGGCCTCGATCACCCGCTCGGCCGCCTCGTCGGCATCCGTGACGAGGTCGAGCGGCCCGGTCTTGGTCCGCACCTCGCCCTGCGCGAGCCGCCGGAAGCGCGGCAGGATCTCAGCCCGCGCTGCCTCCCGCAGGAGGGCGGCCACATCGGCCAGCGCCCGGTGGTCCAGCCTCATGCCTTGGCACTCCAGGGGCGGCGCGGGGTCACGCCGGCGGTTGCTCGAAGCGCGCCCGGTCGGCCGGGCTCAGGCGGACGGTGACCCGCACATCCCCTTCCCCGTCATCGCGCGCCAGCACCTCGCCATGGCGGTAGAGCCAGGCGAGCCGGGCGCCGTCCGAGGCGGGGATGGCGTAGTCGACCGTCTCCATCCCGGCGGCGAGCCGCGCATCGAGGGCGGCTCGCAGATCGTCCAGCCCCTCTCCCGTGAGCGCCGAGACGGCGAGCGCCGAGCCGGCATCGCTGCCGCCGAGACCGGGCACCGCACCGATGCCGCCGAGCAGGTCGGCCTTGTTCAGCACCTCCACCACCCGGCCTTCCCAACCCTCGTCCAGGGCGGCATTCGGGCCGGTCGCCATCTCGGTCAGCACGCGGAGCACATCGGCGCGCTGCGCGGCGGTATCCGGGTGGGAGACGTCGCGCACATGCAGGATGATGTCGGCGGCCGCCACCTCCTCGAGCGTCGCCCGGAAGGCCTCGACCAGCTGGGTCGGCAGGTCGGAGATGAAGCCGACGGTGTCCGACAGGATGGCGCGCCGGCCGGAGGGCAGGCGGATGCCGCGCATGGTCGGGTCGAGGGTCGCGAAGAGCTGGTCCTGGGCATAGACGCCGGCGCCGGTCAGGGCGTTGAACAGCGTTGACTTGCCCGCATTGGTGTAGCCGACCAGGGCGATCACCGGATAGGGCACCCGCTCCCGCGCGCGGCGGTGCAGGCCGCGGGTCCGGCGCACCTGCTCCAGCTCCTTCTTCAGCTTCACCATCCGCTCGCCGATCAGGCGGCGGTCGATCTCGATCTGGGATTCACCGGGGCCGCCGAGGAAGCCGAAGCCGCCCCGCTGCCGCTCGAGATGGGTCCAGGACCGCACGAGGCGGGTGCGCTGGTAGTCCAGATGGGCAAGCTCGACCTGCAACGCGCCTTCCTTGGTGCGGGCGCGCTCGCCGAAGATCTCCAGGATCAGGCCGGTGCGGTCGATGACCTTGCAGCGCCATTCCCGTTCCAGGTTGCGCTGCTGCACGGGCGTGAGGGCGGCATCCACCACGGCGAGGCCGACGCGGTGCGCGGCGATCGCCTCCCCGGCGGCCTGCACCTGGCCCTCGCCCAGCAGGGTGCTGGGGCGGCGCTCGCGCAGCGGGAAGATCGCCTGGTGTACGATGGTCACGCCGATGCTGGCGGCCAGGCCCACAGCCTCTGCCAGCCGCGCCTCGGCGGCGCGCGGCGCACCTTCGGCCGCGCCGGGGGCGGCGCGACCGGGCCGGTCATAGGGCAGGATGACCGCGGCGCGGGTCGGCCCCTGGTCGGAACCGTCCCCGCGGTCATTGGCCGGCGAGGGCAGGCCGAGCTCAGTTCGATCCGACAGGGTTGACCTCGCGGGCCATGGTCAGCGTCGTCCCTTCGGTCCGGACGGCCGCGCCCTCGCGCGGCGCGCTGGCATCGAAGAGCTGGATCGGCGCGCCCGGCATGACGGTGCTGATCGCGTGCTTGTAGACGAGCTGCGTATGCCCGTCCCGCCGCAGCAGAACGGAGAAATTATCAAACCAGGTGATGATGCCCTGCAGCTTGACACCATTGACGAGGAAGATCGTCACGGGGGTCTTGCTCTTGCGAACGTGGTTCAGGAACACGTCCTGTACGTTCTGGGACTTCTCGGCGGCCACGGCGCGGTCCTTCTTGTTCTTGGCAGCCACTCAATGCGGCGTGCCGGGGCTGGTGTCGCCCACGGAGCAGGCGGGGGCAACATCCGATACCGAGGCCCGGCTTGCAAGGGATGGTTGAGCCTCAAATGCAGAATTTTGCTGCGATGCAGCAATGCGGTTTTGGCAGAGGAGAAGCAGGCGGACGGGGCAGCATGGATGTATGGCGGCAAGGTCGCTGCCCGGCCATGGGGAACCGTCGCAAGCCCCTGCGCCGCCGGACGGCAGAGGCCCCGAGCGTCACGGCCGGGCCGGCACGCCGGGATCGGCCGGCATCGATCATGCAGCGCAGCGGGCCGATGGCTGCGGCTGCCTGGCCGGGCGCGGCAACTCTCAGCCGCCCCGGAACCAGGCGGCAAGCGCCGTCCCATCGGCGAAGGCATGGTCCGGCGCGGCATTGGCGACGCCGCCGTCATGCGCGGCATTGCCCAGCAGCACGGCCGTGCAGCCCGCCACCCGCGCCGCCTGCATGTCGAGCGCGGTATCGCCGACATACCAGATCTCCGGCCCCGACTGCTGCCCCAGCGCGTCGAGCGCCATCCGGAAGGGGGCCGGGTCCGGCTTGTCCGCCACCGCGTCGCCGGCACCGAGCAGGGCACGGAAATGACCGGCCCAGCCGAGATGCGCCGCCTCCGCCCGCAGCAGCGGGCCCTGCTTGTTGCTGATGACGCCCTGCGGCAGGCCGGCGGCCGAGACCGCCTCGATCGCCGCCGCGGCACCGGGCATCGGAGTCAGCACCGCCAGGTGCCGGGCGCGGACCTCGGCATAGAAGGTGTCGCGCGCCTGCTCCCAGGCCGGGCCGAACATCTCCGGGAAGGTTTCGCGCAGCGAACGGCGGACGCGGGCCTTCACCTCCTCCAGCGTCCATTCCGGCAGGCCATGGGCACGGAAGGCGGCGTTCAGCCCGGCGGCGATCGCCGCCCAGCCATCGACCAGCGTGTTGTCCCAGTCCCAGAGGACGGCCTTGGGGCGGGGAAGGGTCACGCCGCGTTCCTCAGATCGCCCTTCACGTGCCGGGCGAAGATGTCGAAGAGGCGGCGCACGACCGGGCCCACCGTCCCGTCCCCGACCGGCTTTCCGTCGATTCTCGTGATCGGCTTCACGAAGGAGGTCGCCGAGGTGATGAAGGCCTCGCGCGCGCGCCGCATCTCCTCGAGCGAGAAGTCCCGCTCCTCGAAGGCGATGCCGGCTTCGCTGAGCTCCGCCATCAGCGCGCCGCGGGTGCAGCCGGGCAGGATGACATGGTCGAGGTGGCGGGTGCGGATCACGCCGTGCTCGTCCACGATCCAGAAGGTGGTGGCGGCGCCTTCCGTGACCATGCCGGTGGCCTCGTCATAGAGAATGGCCTCGATCGCCCCCTGCTCCCGCGCCGCCTGGCGGGCGAGGCAGTTGGGCAGCAGGTTCACGCTCTTGATGTCCCGCCGCGCCCAGCGGAGGTCCAGCAGGGTGATGCAGGCGGCCGCCCACCTGTCCACATCCGTCGGGTAGGACGGGATGCGCTTGACGGTGACGACCAGCGCCGGGGGCACGGACTTGGCCGGGAAGGCGTGGTCCCGCCGTGCCACCCCGCGCGTGACCTGCATGTAGAGCAGCCCCTCCGTGACGCGGTTGCGCCGCGCGACCTCGGCCAGCACGTGCCGCAGCGCCGCGCGGGTCATCGGCATGGGCAGGCGGATCTCCCGCAGGCTGCGCTCCAGCCGGTCGAGATGGCGGTCCTCATCGATGAAGCGGCCGTTGTAGAGATGCACGACCTCGTAGATGCCGTCGCCGAACTGGTAGCCGCGGTCCTCGATATTCACTTCGGCCAGGCGCTGATCGACATAGCGGCCGTTCACATAGGCGATGCGCGACATGGGTCCCCGGGAGCCTGTGAGTCGGGGCGGACATTCGCCGGGTTTGCGGCGGAAGGGAAGCGGGTTGAACCTTTCAGGAACAGGACCCAGCCCCTGCGAGGGGGCGCCCTCCAGCATCACCGCCCCGGCCGGCCCGATCCGTCACGGCCCCCTGCCCGCCCCCCGCCCGATCATTAGTCGGGACGCTGGTGCAAGCAGGCCCCGTCCCGCCGCAGCCCTGCGGCCCGCCCCCTATGGCCGCATCCCATGGGCCCGCAGGCCCGGCTCCAGCACCCGTTCCGCCAGCCCGGCGAATTCGCAGAGCAAGCGCCGGGTCTGCCGCGGGTCGATGATCTCCTCCACCCAGAAGGCCTCGGCCGTCCGCAGCGGGCTCCGCAACTGCTGCAAGCGCGCCTCGATCTCCGCCAGCTTCGCCTGCGGGTCCTCGGCGGCGTCGATCTCGGCGCGGTAGGCTGCCTCGATCCCCCCCTCGAGCGGCAGGCTGCCCCAGCGCGCGCTCGGCCAGGCATAGCGGACGGAGTAGCGGCTGGCCGGCTGGTGCACCACGCCGGCCACGCCGAAGGCGTTCCGGAGGATGACGGTGCACCAGGGCACGGTGGACTGGTTCACCGCCGCCATGGCGCGCACGCCCCAGCGGATGGTCGCGCGTTGTTCCGCCTCCAGCCCGATCATGAAGCCGGGGCAGTCCATCAGGTAGACCACCGGCAGGTGGAAGGTCTCGGCCAGATCGACGAAGCGGACCACCTTGGCGCAGGCATCCGCCGTCCAGGACCCGGCATAGAACATCGGGTCGCCCGCCAGCACCGCGACGGGCCGACCGCTGAGGCGTGCGAGGCAGGTGATGACGGAGCGGCCGAAATACCGCCCCACCTCGAAGACCGAGCCGCGGTCCATCAGCCCCTCGATGATCGGGCGCATCCGGTAGGGTTTTCGCAGATCACGCGGGATGACCGACAACCAGGACTCATCAGACCTGTTCGGATCATCCTTGCACGGCAGGCGCTGGGGCAATTCCCAGACATTCCCCGGCAGGTAGGAGAGGAAGCGCCGTGCCGCGGCGAAGGCCTCCTCCTCCGTCTCCACCGCATGGTCCACCGCGCCGCTCCTGGTCTGGATCTCCCAACCGCCGAGTTCCGCCTTGGACAGGTTGTTGCCGAGCGCGTTCACCACCGGGGGACCTGCGACGAACATCGCCGAGGTCTCCTTGGTCATCACCGAGAAATGCGTCGCCGCCAGCCGCGCCGCGCCGAGCCCGGCGACCGAGCCGAGGCCGAGGCCAACCACCGGCACGCGCGAGAGGTTGTCGCCGGTATGGTGGTAGAGCCAGGTGCCCCCGACGCCGCCCGGCAGGTTGGCGCGGCCCGTCGTCTCGATGGTCTTGACCGAGCCGCCACCACCAGAGCCCTCGATGATGCGGATGATCGGCAGCCGGAGGTCGGCCGCCATCCGCTCCGCCATGATCGGCTTCTCGCGGATGGTGGCATCGGCGCTGCCGCCGCGCACGGTGAAGTCGTCGCCGACGATCACCACCGGCCTTCCATCCACCAGGCCGCGCCCCATGACGCAATTGGAGGGGGTGAAGCCCGCCAGCCGGCCATCCGGCCCGTACTCCCCCTTCCCCGCGATCGCCCCCACCTCATGGAAGGTTCCGGGGTCGAGCATCGCCCCGATCCGCTCCCGCACCGTCAGCCGGCCGCCCTCATGCTGGCGCCGCACCTTGTCGGGCCCGCCCATCGCCTCCGCCATGGCCTGCCGGCGGGCGAGTTCCTCCAGTTCGGGCTGCCAGCTCATCCGTTCCTCTCCCTATCGCTTGGAAGGCATTCCAGCATGGGGGCAGGCGGGGCGGTAGCCGGGCGCCGCCCGGGCGCCTATCTTCCAGCCAACCCGATGGAGGAACCCATGCCCGAACCGACCATGGCCGCCCCCGAAGCCTGCATCGTTGGCTGGGCCCATAGCCCCTTCGGCAAGTCCGAGGAGCCGGACCTGGAGGGCCTGCTGGCCAGGGTCGGCCGCGCCGCCATCGAGGATGCCGGCATCTCTCCCGCCGAGATCGATGCCGGCTTCGTCGGCGTCTTCGGTGAGGGCTTCACCAACCAGGGCTTCCCGAGTTCGCTGGTCCTGCAGAGCGTGCCGGAACTGCGCTTCAAGCCCATCACCCGCTTCGAGAATGCCTGCGCCACCGGCACCGCCGCGATCCATGGTGCGCTGGATTTCCTCGCGGCAAAGCGGGGCCGCTTCGCCCTGGTGCTGGGCGCCGAGAAGATGACGGCGACGCCCGGCGCCCAGATCGGCGAGATCCTGCTGAACGCCAGCTACCGCAAGACCGAGCAGGACATCCAGGGCGGCTTCGCCGGCGTCTTCGCCCGCATCGCCGAGAGCTACTTCCAGCGCCATGGCGACCAGTCCGATGCGCTGGCCGCCATCGCCGCCAAGAATCACAAGAACGGCGTCGACAATCCCTGGGCGCAGATGCGCAAGGACCTGGGCTTCGCCTTCTGCCGCGCCGAGAGCGAGAAGAACCCCTTCGTCGCCCCGCCGCTGAAGCGCACGGACTGCTCCCTCGTCTCGGATGGCGCCGCTGCCCTGGTGCTGACCGATGCCGAGACGGCGAGGACCATGCAGAAGGCCGTGCGCTTCCGCGCCGCGGTGCAGGTGAACGACTTCCTGCCCATCGCCTCCCGCGACATCACCAGATTCGAGGGTCCGCGCGAGGCCTGGAAACGGGCGCTCGACCAGGCCGGCCTGAAGGACGTCACGGACCTCTCCTTCGTCGAGACGCATGACTGCTTCACCATCGCCGAGTTGATCGAATACGAGGCGATGGGCCTGACTCCGGAAGGCCAGGGCGCCCGCGCGGTGCTGGAAGGCTGGACCGCCGCGGATGGCAGGCTGCCGGTCAACCGCTCCGGCGGGCTGAAATCCAAGGGCCATCCGATCGGGGCGACGGGAATTTCCATGCATGTGCTGACGGCCATGCAGCTCACCGGCACCGCCGGGGCCATGCAGCTGCCGAAGGCGGATATCGGGGGCATCTTCAACATGGGTGGGGCGGCGGTCGCCAACTACGTCTCGGTCCTGGAGCGCGCGTGACAGCCGGGGAAGGCGAAGCCTTTCCGGGCCGCCGGCGGCAGTGCCGCCAACCCGCCAGGGGCCGAAGGGCCCCTGGAACCCCCGGGTCTGGCCGATGAGCGACACCGTCCTCTGGGTCTATGTGACGGCGGCCGATGCCGAGGAAGCGCGCCGGATCGGCCGCGCCCTGGTCGAGGAGCACCTCGCCGCCTGCGTCAACATCCTGCCGGGCCATACGGCCATCTACCGGTGGGAAGGTAGGGTGGAGGAATCGGCGGAAGCCGCCTTCATCGCCAAGACCACCGCGACCCGATTCGAGGCGCTGCGGGCGCGCATCCGCAGCCTGCACAGCTACGAACTGCCGGCCATCGTCGCCTTGCCGGCGGCGGATGGCGATCCCGAATTCCTGGACTGGGTGCGGGCGCAGTCCGGGACATCGACCTGACGCTGCCGCATCGGCGCTGGCAGGGTCTCAGGGCCTGATCCCGTTCCGCCTGCGGCGCGGCATGTGCCGCGGACCGCATGCGCGGCCCCAGCCGCCGATGGCGGCTGCAGGTCAGGACTGACGCCGGTCGGTGTGAGACCTTCCGGACATGGCCGGAGGGGCAAGGGCGTTCACGCCGGCCCGCGATCGTCTCTAGCCGGGCAGCATCACCATAGCCGCTGCCTGCGCCGCGATCCCCTCCCCCCGGCCGGTGAAGCCCAGCCGCTCGGTCGTCGTCGCCTTCACGCCGACCCGCCCCGGCTCCACGCCGAGCAGTTCTGCAAGCCTCGCCTGCATCGCCTCGCGGTGCGGCCCGATCTTGGGCCGCTCGCAGAGCAGCGTGACATCGGCATTGGCCAGCACCCCGCCGCGCACCGCGATCCGCTCCGCGGCGTGGCGCAGGAACTGCGCACTGTCCGCTCCCTTCCACCGCATCTCGGAGGGCGGGAACCACCGCCCGATATCGCCTTCCGCCAGGGCGCCGTAGATGGCGTCGCACAGCGCATGGATGCCGACATCGGCATCCGAATGGCCCTCCAGCCCGAACTCGCAGGGAATGGTCACGCCGCACAGCACCATGGGCCGACCGGCCTCGATGCGGTGCACGTCGAAGCCGGTGCCGATGCGCGGCAGCATGCGGGTCATGAGCTGCGCCTCCACGCGCGCCAGGTCCTCGGGGAAGGTGATCTTCACATTGGTCTCGGCGCCGGGGACCAGTGCCACGGCCTCGCCGGTGCGCTCCAGCAACTGGGCGTCGTCGGTCGCCTCTTCGGCCGCGGCCCGGTGGGCGGCGAGCAGGGCCGGAAACCGGAAGGCCTGTGGCGTCTGGGCGCGGTAGAGGCCGGCGCGCGGCACCGTCTCCAGGATGCGGCCGGCCTCGCCGCGCTTCAGCGTATCCGCGACCGGCTGGGCGGGGATGGCGCCCGGGCAGCGCTCCAGCGCCGCGAGCAGCGCCGGGATGGTGCCGCGGGGGATGACGGGGCGGGCGGCATCATGCACCAGCACCACCGCGGGTGGCGGGGCCTGGCGTGCCAGCGCCTCCAGCCCGGCGCGCACGCTGTCCTGGCGCGTCTCCCCGCCCGGGACGGGCGGCAGCGCCGGCAGCCCCTCAAGGATGGCGGCGACGCGTGCCGCCTCGCCTGCGGCGCAGACGGGCTGGATCAGCGTGACGCCCTCCTCGGCCAGCAGCGACTCGGCCGCGTGCCGCAGCACCGGCCGGCCGAGGAGGGACAGGTACTGTTTCGGCTGGTCGGCCCCGAACCGGGTGCCCCGGCCGGCGGCCATCAGGAGAGCGGCGATCGTCATCGCGGCGGACCCTAGCCCGCGATCGCGCCGGCTGGAACTCGCCCGGCCTGGAAATCACCGCGGGTCAGGGTGGGCTCCGGGGCACCATGATGAAAACTGTCGCCATCCGGCCCGCGGCGCGTTGCCCGCCGGCATCACTTGACCTACCTTGCCCAAATCATGAGCAACCTCACGCCTCCCAGCGATCCCCGGACCGCTCCCGTGTCCGGTTTGCGGTCGCTCGCGGTCGGCCCGGTCCGGATCGAGACGCCTGTCTATCTGGCGCCGATGTCGGGCGTCACCGACCTTCCCTTCCGCCGGCTCGCCCGCGCCCAGGGGACGGGCATGGTCGTCAGCGAGATGATCGCCTCCCAGGCGATGGTGCGGGAGAACCGCCAGACGCTGAAGATGGCCGAGGTGGACGGATTTGGTGCCCCCTCCGCCGTCCAGCTCGCGGGCTGCGAGCCCACCGTGATGGCGGAGGCAGCGAAGCTCGCCGCGGACAGAGGCGCGGCGATCATCGACATCAATTTCGGCTGCCCGGTGAAGAAGGTGGCGGTCGGCCAGCAGGCCGGCAGCGCCCTGATGCGGGACGAGGTGAAGGCCGCCGCCATCCTGGAAGCCACGGTGAAGGCCGTCTCCGTGCCCGTCACCCTCAAGATGCGCATGGGCTGGGACCACCAGTCGCTGAACGCCCCCCGACTGGCGCGGATCGCCGAGGAATGCGGCATCCGCCTGGTGACCATCCATGGCCGCACCCGGCAGATGCTCTATACCGGCACAGCCGACTGGGCCTTCGTGCGCAAGGTGAAGGAAGCGGTGCAGATCCCCGTTCTCGTGAACGGGGACATCCTGACGCCGGAGCATGCCGCCGAGGCGCTGCGGCAGTCGGGCGCGGATGGTGTCATGATCGGCCGCGGCTGCTACGGCCGGCCGTGGTTCCCACGCCAGGTGGCGGAGTACCTCGCGACCGGGGAGCCTCCCGCCGAGCCCAGCCTGGCCGAGCAGCTCGAGATCCTGCTCGGCCATTACCGCGACATGCTGTCGCACCATGGCACCACCACCGGGGTGCGGCTGGCGCGCAAGCATATTGCTTGGTATTCCAAAGGTCTGCCGGGCTCGGCTGAGTTCCGGTCTAAGATCAACCAGGTCGATACGCCCGAGGCGGTGGAGGCTCTCATTCACGGCTACTACCAGCCGCTGCTCGACCAGGGGCTGGAGGCCGTGCGCGCGGCCTCCCACGCCAGGGGCCTCACCAAGGACGAGGAGCGCCTCGCGGCATGAGTGGCGCGATCGCCGCCCGGCCGCGCCTCGTGGCACCGCCCCAGCCGGCCCGCGCCGTGCCGCTGCCGGAGGCCGCGGCGATCCTCTCCGCCCTGCCGATGCCGGCCGTGGTGCTCGATGCCGAGAACCGCTTCCGCTATGTGAACCCGGCGGCCGAGCTGTTCTTCCAGCTCTCCTTCCCGACGCTCGCCGCCATGCGCCTGTCCGACCTGCTGCCGGAGGACAGCCGGCTCTTCGCCCTGCTTGCCCAGGTGCGTCAGCACGAGGCGCCGGTCTCCGATCACGACCTCGCACTGGAGAGCCCGCGCCTGCATCGCCGCGGCGTCGCGGCGCATGGCGCGCCGCTGCCGGAGATGCCGGGCGGCGTCGTGCTGACCCTGCAGGACGGCTCCACCGCGCAGATGATGAACCGCCAGCTCAACTTCCTCGGCGCCGCCCGCGGGGCCTCGGCCATGGCGGAGATGCTGGCGCATGAGGTGAAGAACCCGCTCTCCGGCATTCGCGGCGCCGCTCAGTTGCTGGAGCAGTCCAGCACGGAAGAGGGCGACCGGGAGCTCTGCCAGCTCATCCAGGATGAGGCCGACCGCATCCGCGGCCTCGTCGACCGGATGGACATGTTCTCCGACCGCCCGGTGGAGCTCGGCCCGGTGAACATCCACCAAGTGCTCGACCATGTCCGGCGCGTGGCGCAGAACGGCTTCGCCGCGCATATCCGGATCGTTGAGGACTACGACCCCTCCCTCCCGCAGGTCTGGGGCAATCGGGACCAGCTGGTGCAGATCCTGCTGAACCTGGTGAAGAATGCAGCAGAAGCCGTTGATCCGATGGGCGGGGAGATCATGCTCTCCACCGCCTATCACCACGGCGTCCGCATCGCCGTGCCGGGCAGCCGGGAACGCGTGCACCTGCCCCTGCAGGTGAGCGTCAGGGACAACGGCCCGGGTATCCCGGAGCCGGTGCGCGCCACGCTGTTCGAGCCCTTCGTGACCACCAAGCGCGGCGGTCAGGGCCTGGGTCTTGCATTGGTGGCCAAGCTGGTCGCCGATCAGGGCGGCCTGATTGAGTGTGACAGCCGTCCTGGCCGGACCGTCTTCCGCCTCTCCCTCGCCATGCCGCCCAGCGCGCCACGGCAGGCGGGGGCGGCGACGGGCCCCGGCGACAAGGGCCCGGCGATGCGTCCCAAGGGTCGATGATGAACGACAGCCGTACCATCCTGGTCGCCGATGACGACCGGGCGATCCGCACCGTGCTCAGCCAGGCCCTCGGGCGCTCCGGCTATCAGGTGCGGGCCACCTCCTCCGCCTCCACCCTCTGGCGCTGGGTGGAGGATGGCGAAGGCGATCTCGTCATCACCGACGTCGTCATGCCGGACGAGAACGGCCTCGACCTCGTTCCCCGCATCAAACGCGTCCGCCCCGATCTGCGCGTCGTGGTAATGTCGGCGCAGAGCACCTTCATGACCGCGCTCAAGGCGGCGCAACGCGGCGCCTTCGAGTATCTGCCGAAGCCCTTCGACCTGAAGGAGCTGCTGGCGGTGGTGGAGCGGGCGCTCGCCGCCCCGCAGGCCCCGGCGCCGGAGGAGGAGGGCGAGGATGGCGGGGAACGCCTGCCGCTGGTCGGCCGCAGCCCGGCCATGCAGGAGATCTACCGCACCGTCGCGCGGCTCACGACCACCGACCTGACGGTGATGATCACCGGCGAGTCGGGCACGGGCAAGGAGCTGGTGGCGCGCGCCCTGCACGATTACGGCCGCCGCCGCGGCGGGCCCTTCGTCGCCATCAACATGGCGGCCATCCCGCGCGAGCTGATCGAGAGCGAGCTCTTCGGCCATGAGCGCGGCGCCTTCACCGGCGCGCTGAACCGCGGCATCGGCCGGTTCGAGCAGGCGGCCGGCGGCACCCTCTTCCTCGACGAGATCGGCGACATGCCGCCCGAGGCGCAGACCCGCCTGCTGCGGGTGCTGCAGGAGGGCGAGTTCACCACCGTCGGCGGCCGCAACCCGATCAAGGCGAATGTCCGGATTGTCGCCGCCACCCACCGCGACCTGCGGCAATCCATCCGCCAGGGCCTCTTCCGCGAGGACCTCTTCTACCGGCTGAACGTCGTCCCCATCCGCCTCCCGCCCCTGCGGGAGCGGCTGGAGGATATCGCCCTGCTCGCGCGGCACTTCCTCGACCGCGCCCGCACCTCCGGCCTGCCGCAGAAGCAGCTGAGCCCGGAGGCGGTGGAGCGTCTCAAGCAGCATTCCTGGCCAGGCAATGCGCGCGAGCTGGAGAACCTGATGCGCCGGCTCGCGGCGCTCTACCCGCAGGAGACGATCGACAGCGAGGCGGTGGGTGCCGAGCTGTCCGAGGCCGAGCCGCCCGCCGAATCGGGCGCCCGCGGGCCAGAAACGCTGGAGCAGGCGGTGGAGCGCCACCTGAAGGCATTCGTCGCCGCCCAGAAGGATGGCCTGCCGGTGCGCGACCTCTATGACCGGGTGCTGGCCGAGGTCGAGCGGCCGCTGCTGCGCCTGGTCCTCGGCGCGACCCGCGGCAACCAGATCAAGGCGGCTGCCATGCTCGGCCTCAACCGCAACACGCTCCGGAAGAAGATCCGCGAGCTCGACCTGCCCGTGGTGCGCGGGCTCGGCTGATGGCCCTTGGGCGCGCCGCGGGGCGCGAAGCAGGTCAGGGGCCTGTCCCGGAGCGGGAGGCGGCCGGGCGCCGCGGCCTGCCGCGACGAATCGCGGACCTGCTGCTCGGCCGCGGGATGACGCTCGGCCTCGCGGTCGGGGCGCTGCTGCTCGGCATCGCCACCTTCACCGTGCTGGCCGATGGCAACCCCTTCGGCCCGACCCGGCCGGGGGTCGAGCTGGGGCTGATGCTGGTCAGCCTGCTGGTGCTGGTGCTGCTCGGCGCCTCCCTCGCCGGCCGGCTGGTGCGGGTCTGGGCGGAGCGGCGGCGCGGCTCGGCCGGCGCCCGGCTGCATGTGCGGCTGGTGCTGCTCTTCGGCGTCGTCTCGGTCGTCCCCGCCATCCTGGTGGCCGGCTTCGCCGCGGCCTTCTTCAATCTCGGCATCCAGGCCTGGTTCGGCGACCGCGTCCGCACCGCGCTGGAGGCCAGCCGGCAGGTCGCCCAGGCCTATTTGGAGGAGCACCGGAACAATATCCGGGGCGATGCGCTGGCCATGGCGAATGACCTGAACCGCGCCGGCTCCCTGCTGCTTGCGGACCAGGGCCGGAGCTTCGCCCAGGTGCTGGCGACGCATACCCTGCTGCGCGGCCTGACCGAGGCGGTGGTCTTCGACCCGACGCTCCGCCGCCCCATGGCGCAGTACGGCCCGACCGCGAATTTCGAGCTGGACCCGCCGCCCGACTGGGCCATCGACATCGCCCGGCAGGGCGACGTCGCCGTCCTGCCGGACGAACAGTCGGGCCGCGTGCGCGCGGTGGTCGCGCTCGACAGCCGGCCCATGCTGATGCTGGTGATCGGCCGCCCGGTGGATCCGGAGGTGGTGAACAACCAGCAGCGCGCCGAGCGCGAGGTGGCGCAGTACGAGCTGCTCGACCGCAACCGGTACGGGTTGCAGGTCACCTTCATCATGATCTTCGCGGTCGCCGCCCTGCTGGTGCTGCTGGCGGCGGTGCTGATCGGCCTCGTGCTGGCCAACCAGCTGGCCCGGCCGATCGGGCGGCTGATCGTGGCGGCCGAGCGGGTGCGCGCCGGCGACCTCTCGACGCGGGTGGAGGAGGCGGCGACGGATGAGGAACTTTCCAGCCTCACCCGCGCCTTCAACCGCATGACCAACCAGCTCGCCGCGCAGCGTTCCGAGCTGATGCAGGCCTACCGGCAGATCGACGACCGCCGCCGCTTCACCGAGACGGTGCTGGCCGGCGTCTCGGCCGGCGTCGTCGGCCTGGAGCCGGATGGCCGCATCAACCTGCCGAACCGGCGGGCGAGCGAGCTGCTCGGCCTCGACCTCGATGCCGCCATCGGCCTGCCGCTGGCCGCGGTGGTACCGGAATTCGCGCCCCTTCTGCAACGGATCGGCGAGGAGAACGGCGCCGCGCCGGAGCGGCCCGGCACCGCGGAGATCCGGATCGGCCCCCCCTCCAACCGCCGCACCCTGCTGGCGCAGCTGGGCGCCGAGTTGCAACCGGCGCAGGATGGCAGCAAGGCGCCCCGCATCGCCGGCTATGTCGTGACCTTCGACGACATCACCGAGCTGCTCTCGGCCCAGCGCAAGGCGGCCTGGGCCGATGTGGCCCGCCGGATCGCGCATGAGATCAAGAATCCCCTCACCCCGATCCAGCTTTCGGCGGAGCGCCTGAAGCGCCGCTACCTGAAGGAAATCCAGTCCGACCCCGACACCTTCAGGGCCTGCACCGACACCATCGTGCGGCAGGTCGGCGATATCGGCCGCATGGTGGACGAGTTCAGCGCCTTCGCCCGCATGCCCCAGCCGGTGATCAAGCCGGAGGATCTCTCCCAGGTGGTGCGGGAGGCGCTGGTCCTGCAGCGGGATGCCCATCCGGAGATCGAGTACCGGATCATGCTGCCCGAGGCGGCGCCGGTGGTGCCCTGCGACCGGCGCCTGATCGGCCAGGCGCTGACGAATCTGTTGCAGAACGCGGCGGACGCGGTCGCCATGCGGGCGCAGGCCGAGGTGCTGGACACGCCGGCGCGGCCGCCCGGGGAGGTCGTGGGACACATCACCGTGCGCATCGAGCCAGGCGAGGACATGGTGGCGATAGCCGTGGAGGATGACGGGATCGGCCTGCCGCAGGGGGATGAGCGGGAGCGGCTGGCCGAACCCTATGTGACCCACAAGGCAAAGGGGACGGGCCTTGGCCTTGCCATCGTGAAGAAGATCATGGAGGACCATGGCGGCAGGCTGGGGCTGGAGGACAGGCCCCGCGGTCCGCAGGCGGCGGGGGATGCCTCCTCCGCCGGTGCGCGGGCCGTGCTGACCCTGCCCTGGCGGCCGGCGCAGGATCGGCCCGCCATGGGTGACAATGACCGTCCGGATGGGAGCATGAGGCGCGCGCATGGCGCATGAGATCCTGATCGTCGACGACGAGCCGGACATCCGCGCCCTGATCGAGGGCATCCTGACGGATGAAGGCTACGAGACCCGGCAGGCGGCAAACTCCGACCAGGCGCTTGCGGCTTTCAAGCAGCGGCGGCCGTCGATGGTCATCCTCGATATCTGGCTGCAGAATTCGAAGCTCGACGGCCTCGGCATTCTGGCCGCCCTGCATCGGGAGGAGCCGCAGGTCCCGGTGGTGATGATCTCCGGCCACGGGACCATCGAGACCGCGGTCCGGGCGATCCAGCAGGGCGCCTACGACTTCATCGAGAAGCCCTTCAACTCCGACCGGTTGCTGCTGGTCGTCGCCCGCGCGCTGGAGGCGGCGCGGCTGCGGCGGGAGAATTCGGAACTCCGCCTGCGCGCCGGGCCGGAGACCGAGCTGGTCGGCATCTCCCAGGGCATCGGCCAATTGCGGGCGGCGATCGAGCGCGTGGCCCCGACCGGCTCCCGCGTGCTGATCACCGGCCCCGCCGGGTCCGGCAAGGAGGTGGCGGCGCGGATGATCCACGCCCGCAGCCGTCGCGCCGAGGGCCCCTTCGTCGCGCTGAACTGCGCGACCCTGAACCCCGGCCGCTTCGAGGAGGAGCTCTTCGGACTGGAGGCCGGGCAGGACCCGGTGGCGCAGCCGCGCCGCGCCGGCGTGCTGGAGCGGGCCCATGGCGGCACGCTGCTGCTGGACGAGGTCGCCGACATGCCGCTGGAAACCCAGGGCAAGATCGTGCGCGCCCTGCAGGAGCAAGGCTTCGAGCGCGTCGGCGGCGCGACGCGGGTGAAGGTGGATGTGCGCGTCATCGCCACCACCAATCGCGACCTGCAGGCCGAGATCGCGGCCGGACGGTTCCGCGAGGACCTGTACTACCGCCTGGCGGTGGTGCCGCTGAAGATCCCCTCGCTGCGGGAGCGGCGGGAGGATGTGCCGGCACTTGCGCGGCACTTCATGGCCCGCTCGGGCGAGCTCTCCGGCATGTTGGCGCGGGAGCTGGCGGAGGATGCGCTGGCGGCGCTGCAGGCCTATGACTGGCCCGGCAATGTCCGGCAGCTCCGCAACCTGATCGACTGGCTGCTGATCATGGCGCCGGGCGAGGCGCGCGATCCGATCCGGGCGGAGATGCTGCCGCCCGAGGTAGGCTCGGCCGCGCCGGCCATGCTGAAGCTCGACCGCTCCTCCGAGATCATGACCCTGCCGCTGCGCGAGGCACGGGAGCTGTTCGAGAAGCAGTATCTGGAGGCGCAGCTGCTGCGCTTCGGTGGAAATATCAGCCGGACCGCCAATTTCGTCGGCATGGAGCGCAGCGCACTACACCGGAAGCTGAAATTCCTCGGCGTGCATGCCGAGGACCGGACGCCCGCCCAGGCGGCCGCGGCCCCATCGGCGATGTAGGATGGTGGCGCCCGCCTCGGGGGTGGGCGCCACCTTCTGGCACAGGCGCGTCCCGGGCCCGGCGGGGCGATGCTGCCGGACGCAGAAAACGCTGGGTGTCCGGAGCTTACTCCGCCCGCACTCCGACGGCCTGGATCACCCCCCGCCAGGTTTGCCGGTCGCTCTCGATCCGGCGGGCAAGCGCCGCAGCATCCTCGAAGAGCGGCGTCAGGCCGTTCTCGGCCAGCCGCTTCGGCAGCGCATCGCCCGCCATGGCTTGGCGCAGCGCCGCCTCGAGCCGGCCCGCGACCTCGGCCGGCATGCCGCGCGGGCCGCAGATGCCGAACCAGCCCGTGACGTCGAAGCCGGGCACGATCTCGGCCAGCGGCCGCGCTTCCGGGAAGACCGGGGAGCGGCCGGAATCGCCGAGGGCCAGCAGCCGCAGCGCGCCGTCCTGCACTTGGCGCGCCACATCGGCCAGGTTGGTGATCATGAAATCGGTCCGGCCGCCGAGGATGTCCACGACCGCCGGCGTTGCCCCGCGATAGGCGATGTGCACCATCTGCAACCCGGTCTTCTGCTTCAGCAACTCGCCCGAGAGGTGCTGGGCGGAGCCGACGCCCGCGCTGCCGAAGCTCACCTGCCCCGGCCGCGCCCGTGCCGCCGCCAGCACGTCCTGCACCGAGGCATAGGGCCCCTTCGCCGCCACCACGAAGCCGTAGGAGGAGAGGGCAAGATTGGCGATGGGTGCGAGGGCCTCCCCCGGATCGACCGGCAGGCTGGCACCGAGGAGTTGCGGCGCGATGGCCAGCGGGCTCATCGGGCATTGGTAGAGCGTGTTGCCGTCCGGCGCGCTGCGCGCCACCTCGGCGGCGCCAATGGTGCCGTTCGCGCCCGTGCGGTTCTCGACCACCACCCGGGCGCCCAGCAGAGGCCCGACGGCTTCGGCGGTCAGCCGCGCGACCAGGTCGGAGGCGCCGCCCGCGGCATAGCCACTGACCAGGCGGATGGTCCGCTCCTGCGCCATGGCCGGCATGGCAAGCGCCACGCCCAGCACGAGCCCCAGCATGATGTGGCGCATCCCGCGTCCCTCCCTGTTCGTTGTTGGGGCAATCCTCCCGCCTCACGCGGCAGGGCGCAAGGCGGAGGATCATGCGCCGCTGTCCGACGCATTTGTGCAGCGCGCCTTGGCGCGGGATGACGCGCCGGTGATCTGGGCTTGGCGGCGAACCGGGCTAGGCCAGCAGAGTTGGAAAGGCCGTCCAACCGCTGGTTTTTCCCGGAGCATCCGCCATGAGCATATTCGGCAGCATCCTTTCCAAGATCATGGGCCGCAGCGAGGCGGCGCAACCCGAAGCGACTCCGCCGGCCGAGGCGGCGGCCCAGGGCGGCTCCCCGCCCCCGCCCGGCGCGCATGACGATGCGGCGACCGCCGGCCGCCCGGCGGCGATGCAGGATGTCGATGTCGCGGGCATCCTCGACGGCATGGCGGCCCAGGCACCGCAGCGGCTCGACTGGAAGCACTCGATCGTGGATCTGATGAAGCTGCTCGGCCTCGACAGCAGCCTGGAAGCGCGCAAGCAACTCGCCCAGGAACTGCAGTACCAGGGCAACATGTCGGATTCCGCCAGCATGAACATCTGGCTGCACCGGCAGGTCATGCAGAAGCTGGCGCAGAATGGCGGGCGGGTGCCGGAAGAATTGCGCCGCTAGCGCAAATCGCGGACGGGCGTTCACGCCCGTCCGCGATCGGCTCCAGGCGTTCCCCCGCCTATCCCCTTCCCTGCCGTCACTCCGCCCGGATGCCCAACTGCCGGATCAGCGCGCCGAAGCTGCCCCACAGGTCGCGCAGCATCGCCATGAAGGGCTCCGGCCCGAGCGGGCCCACCTCCACCCCGACCGACTCGAACTGCCGGCGCAGGCCGGGTGTCGCCAGGCCGGCATGGATCTCGGTGACCAAGCGATCAATGATCGGTCTGGGCGTCCCGGCCGGCACCATCAGCCCGTTCCAGCCGCCGATGTCGTAATCCGGCGGGCCGCCCGCCTGGGCGATCGGCGGCACCCCGGGCACCAGCGGCGAGGGCTTCGCCGTGGTCAGGCCAAGCGCGCGGAGCTGCCCTTCCTGCACCAGCCGCCAGGCAGCGGCCGGCGTGTCGATGCCGTAATCCACCTGCCCGCCGAGCAGCGCGGCCAGCGCCGGACCGCTGCCCTGGAAGGGGACATGCAGGGCATCAAGCTCGGCCTTGGCATTGAACAGCGCCGTCAACAAATGCTGCGCTCCGCCGACGCCGGAGGAGTTATGGGTGAACTTGCCCGGATTGGCGCGCACCAGCGCGAGGAAGCTGCGCAGGTCCTGTGCCGGGAAGTCGGGCTTCACCAGCAGCAGGAACGGGGCGATGCCGAAGGTGGTGACCGGCGCCAGCTCGCGCTCCACATCATAGGGCGTGCGCGCGACCAACGGCTGGAAGGTGACGGGTCCGATCGAGGCCGAGAGCAGCGTGTAGCCATCGGGCGCGGCCTTGGCGACCGCATTGGTGCCGATCTGCCCGCCCGCGCCCGGCCGGTTCTCCGGCACCACGGTCTGGCCCAGGCGCTCCGACAGCCATTGCGCGACGAGGCGCCCCTGGATGTCGGTGGACTGGCCCGGCGGCCAGGGAATGATCAGGCGCATCGGGCGTGCCGGCCAGGGCGCCGGTGCCTGGGCAAGCCCGGGACGGGGTATGAAGGGCAGCGCGGCAGCCGCGCCGAGGATGGTCCGGCGGTTCATAAATGATGGCCTCCCTGGTCCGGGCGTGCCGCGGCAGGACCGCGTGCCGTCCGGTTCGCCATCATCATGCTTGTCCGTTGGTAGCGATGTCACGCCGAAGCTGCGCGATGCGGGCCAAGGCCATGCCCGCCTGCCCGGCCAGGCATGCCGTCCCTTCGCCCATGCCTTCGGCAGGGAGGGGCGACGGCAGATCAACCGGGCAGCACCGGATTCGGGGCGCATCGGCGGATTTTGGTCCGCCGACGGCTTGAATTCGCCACCAGGGTGCTTGGCGCCGTGTCATCGCCGCGCCACATGGGCCACCGCCAACACGGGAAACGTCCCAATGCAACGTCGTACCCTGCTGCTCGCCACAGGCGGGCTTGCCGCGCCCGCCCTGCTGCCAGCGCCTGCACGGGCCCAGGCGGCCTATCCGGCCCGCCCGGTGCGAATGATCGTCCCCTGGCCGCCCGGCCAGGCAACGGATCTGATGGGCCGCATCACCGCCACCAAGATCAGCGAACTCTGGGGCCAGCCCATCGTGCCGGAGAACCGGGCCGGCGCCGGCGGCATGATCGGTACCGATCTGGTGGCGAAGGCGGCGCCCGATGGCTATACCATCCTCGCCGCCTCCACCGGCCCGATCACCACGGCGCCGCTGGTGCAGCGCACGCCCTATGATCCGGAGAAGGACTTTACGCCCGTCGCGCAGATCGGCATCTCGCCCTATGTGCTGATTGTGCGGAACAACTTCCCCGCCCGCACGGCGGAGGAGTTCGTGGCCAAGGTGCGGGCCGAGCCGGGCAAGTACACCTACGCCACCTCCGGTACCGGCGCCGCGGCGCATCTCATCACCCTGATGTTCCTCGCCAAGGCGAAGCTCGACACGGTGCATGTGCCCTTCCAGGGCAGCGCGCCGGGGCTGACGGCCGTGACCGGCGGGCAGGTGGACTTCGCGATCGAGACTCTGGCCGCCACCGCACCGCTGTTCCGCCAGGGCCAGGTGCGGGCGCTGGGGGTCTCCCTGCGCAACGGCACGGAACTGGCGCCGGAGGTGATGCCGCTGGCCCGCGTGCCCGGCATCGAAGGCTATGACGTGGGCGCCTTCGGCGGCTACATGGTCCCTGCCCGGACACCGGAGGATGTGGTGAAGCGCCTGGCCGAGGAGACCGGCAAGGCGCTGGCGACTCAGGAGGTGCGCGACCAGCTCGCGCGCATCGGCTTCCAGCCGCAGCACCGTGAGGGCGCGGACTTCGCCGAGTTCCTGCGCCGCCACCGCGAGGAGTTCCGCGAGATCATCCAGGCAAACAACATCCGGGTGGATTGAGGGCCAGAGACCGCGACGGGGCGTGAATCTGCCCCGTCCTAAAGGATCTACAGCAGAGTGATGGCCAGCTTGGAAGGCACTCCGCTGCAGGGGTGGCGAGCGCGCCGGAACTACTCCGCCGCGCTCCTCACCTGGTCCCACCAGGCGCACTCACCCTGCATCAGGGTGTGGTTGCCGGGCAGGACCTGCACCGGTGCCCGCTCCCCCGCCGCCGCGGCCTTCAGCCTCAACCCGCGCGCCTCCGCCCGCATCTCCGGGCTGCCCCAATTGCGCTCATGGCCCCAAAGGCTCGGGCCGGAATGCATCTCCACGGGCTGCCAGCTGGCGGGGTCCACCTGCCGTCCCCCCCAGCCATACTCCACCATGAAGCGACCGGGTGTGTGGGCGTAGAAGCTCGTCATGAAGTCGTTGGCATGGCGGCCAAGAGTGGTCGCCACCCTGCCCTCCTCTAGCATCGCCAGATCATAGCCCTGGCCGACATCATCCAGGTTGAACAGTTCCAGCATCAGATGGTGCAGCCCGGACTGCCCGGTTTCGATCAGCGCCAAGGAGTGGTGCCGCGGGTTCACATGCATGAAAGAGGCGTGGAAGGGCCTGGCGACATAGTCCGAGATTCGGAAACCGAGCAGGTCCCGGTAGAAGGGCAGCACATCCGCCATGCGTGGCACCGTCAGCACCGCATGCCCCATGCCGAGCGCGCCGGTGCGGAAGCCGCTGATGCAGCGCCCCGGCCGGAATGGCTCCGTGCTGCTCTCGGCGCCATGCACCAGTTCCAGCCGGTTGCCGAGCGGGTCCCGGGTGACGATCAACTCGGCGACGCGGCGCTGGTCGGCGAGCGCCCGGTCGCCGCGCGCGACCGGCATCCCAGCCGCCTCCAGCCGCGCCGCAAGGGCCGTGAGCGCCGCTGCATCGGCGACCTCCCAGCCGAAGAAGCGGGCGCCGTCGCGCGCCCCCGGCAGCACCACCAAGCGCTGCTTCCGGTCATCCATGCGAAATACAAGCTGGCTCGCGCTACGCTCGGCGAGCATGAGGCCGAGGAAGGCCGTGCCGAAGCCGGCCCAGTCCTCCGGGGCGCTCGCCTCGACACCGACATAGCCGAGCGCCTGGACCGCCATGGCTCCGCTCCCTGGTTGGTTTGCCTTGCCGGCATGCTAGAGCGGATCGGGGACGGGCGCGAACGCCCGGGCGCGAGACTCTGCTCCAAAAAGCACGGGCACCAGCCGATGGGCGTTCAGATATGAGCGCAGTCCCCTGTAGGCCCGCCCGAAATAGAACCAAACGGCACGAGGCCGGTGGGTCGGCCGACGAGGCAGGATGCAGATGGAGCCGCCCCATGCGCGGGCAGCACCATGGACCCGCGGCGACGGAGGGGGCGGCCATGAGACCCGCGGAGATTGCCCCGCATGACGTGGTGGGCATGCCGGGCGCCGTCGCATGCTTGGGCCGGCTTGCCCCCTGCCCTTCCCCCCGCCAGGGGTCAAGCGCCCCCTGGGCCCGGCCCGTGCTTCAGTGGACCAGCGACATCTCGGGGATGCTCTCGCTGGCCATCCGGAAGCGGCCGATGCTGTCGGCATGCACCGCGCGCGCCGCCGCATCCGCCTCGGCCCGCGGGGCTGCCTCCAGATCGAAATGGCCATGGCGGTCCTCGCCCCGGACCAGCGTGGCCGAGAGGCGCGTGGCGCCGACATGCCTGACCCGCGTCGGGATGTAGCTGATGCCAAGGCCGATCCGGTCATGCGCGGCGCGGTTCGGCGCCGAGGCATGCAGCACCAGCGTATCATGCAGCGAGAACTCGCCCGGCGAGAGCGGAATGGGCACCGCCCTCGCCGCCTCGACCTCCGCCGTCACGGTCTGACCCCGGGAGAGCATCACCCGCGGATCCTTGCGGTCGGCATGCGGCAACTGGCCATGAAGATGGCTGCCCGGCAGCACGGTGACGCAGCCGCTCTCCTCCGTGCTCGGCGTCAGCGCCAGCCAGGCGGTCACATGCGCATGCGGCGCCAGGCCGAAATAGGTGCCGTCCTGGTGCCAGGGGACAAAGCCCTCGCTGCCCGCCGCCTTCCACCAGAGTGTGGTGTGGAAGACCAGGATGTCCGGCCCGACCAGGTCCTCCACCGCATCGAGGATCGCCGGGTGCCGGACGATCTCCGCCGCCCAGGGAAACAGCAGGTAGGGCTTCACCCGCGTCGAGGGCTGGCGCAGCCCGGCCCCCGATTCCGGCCGCGCCGCTTCCGCGCAGCATCGCAGCACATCCTGGTGCCAGCGCCCGGCCTGCACCGCATCCACGGCGCGCAACGGCGAGACATAGCCATCGCGCCGGTAGGCGGCGACCTGGTCGTCCGAGAGGATCCTGCCCATTCCTGCCTCCTCTGCCCGGCAGGAGCCTAGCAATCAGCCTGCCACGGGCAGAGGGGTGATCCAGAGGGCGCGGGCGAGGCCGCGGAGCCCGCCATCCGCGCCGAAGAGCGCGGTGCCGGCATGCAGCTTCCGCCCCTCCCGCGCGATCTGCCAGCCAAGCACCACCACTGGCTCGTCCGGCACCACGCGCCCGTCCAGCCGGCCGGTGATGCGGCCGAGCAGCATGCCCTGCGGCGCCGACCCGACCGTGAAGGCGAAGGAGCCGGCGCAGTCGAGCGCCGACCAGAGGTATTCCGCAGCGACGGCGCCGTCCTCGCCGGCGAAAGCAGGGGCCGGTCGCCAGAGCGCGGCGGCGAGGCCGGGACGGCCGGCGACGCGGCCCGTGAAGACTCGCAGCCCGACACCCTGCGGCCAGGCGGAGCCGCAGACGAAGCACCGGCCAGTGGAGTGGCTGAAGGGGCTCTCGAGGAACCAGCGCGTCGCATTGGCGGCCTCCGCTTGCGTCGGCGGGGCGGGCGGCACCAGTTCGAGCGCCGCCTCGCGCGCCTCGGCGATCAGGGTGCCGGTCGCATCCAGCGCCTGCACCGCGCCGCCCTCCCGCATGATCCGCAGCGGGACATCCAATGGCCAGCCGCGGCGAAGCGTCACCTCGGCGGGTTGGGCGCCGAGCAGGGCCGCCATGCGGCCCGCGACATAGCCGCCATTGCCGAGGCCTGCCGGCCCGCGGAAGCGCGCCTCGATGAGCGCCGTCTCCATCATCGTGCCTCCTTCAGGTCCAGCCGTAGAGGGTGGCGGGGTTGTCCACCAGGATGCGCCGGCGCGTGGCCTCGTCCGGCGCCCAATGGCCGAGCAGGTCGAGCAGTTCCGCCTCCTCGATCGGATAGCCGGGCGGGTTCGGATGCGGCCAGTTGCTGGCCCAGAGGATGCGCCCGGGCGCGGCGCGGATGGCGGCACGGGCGATGGCGGTGACATCGTCATAGAGCGGCGGGCCGCTGAGCGAGGTGTTGTAGGGCGCGCTCGCCTTCATCCAGACCCGCCCCGTCCCCAGTAGGCGCAGCAGGGCTTGCACCTGCGGCCGGTCGGGCGGGACCGGCGGGTGGAAGCGGCCGACATGGTCGATGACGACGTCGCAGGGCAGCGCGCGGATCATGGCCTCCCGATCCGGCAGGTCCGTGCCGTCGAATTGCAACTGCACATGCCAGCCGAGGGGGGCGATGCGGGCGGCGACGGGCGCCAGCGCCTCCCAGCCCAGCGGGGCACCCTGCATCATGAAGAAGCGCGCGCCGCGGGCACCGGCGGCGTGCAGGCGGCGGAGCTCGGCCTCCGGCGTTTCGGGCATGACGACGACGACGGCACGCGCCGCTTCGCCCAGGGCGGCGACAGCGTCCAGGGTACAGCGGTTGTCGGCGCCATAGGCGGATGGCTGCACCACGACGGTGCGGGAGAGGCCGAGCCGCGCCAGCACGGCCCGCCAGGCCGCCAGATCAGCGTGGAATGGCGGCGCCTTGGCAGCGGTGGGCGCGAGAGGATAGCGCCCTGGCGGGCCGTAGATGTGCATATGGGTGTCGCAGGCGCCCGGCGGCACGGGCAGGCGCGGCAGGTCAGGCATGGACGCGTCCTCCGCCCCGGCAGGCCGCGGCCGGCAGTGCCGGGACTGCATTCTTCTGAGTTGGACTCACGAAAGATCACCGCCGGCCCGGCGCCAGCCTGCAAGCTCCCGGGCCGAGTGAAAGCGAGCGCGCCGCCGCTGTCCAGACCGGGCGGCCGGGCTATGCTGACGCCAATGCAGAACGGGAGGGAACACCATGCCGAGCCGCCGCTCGCTGATGGCGGGAGCTGCCGCCGCGCCTGTCCTGGCGCGGGTGCGCACGGGACAGGCGCAGCCCTGGGTGCCGACACGCCCGATCCAGTGCATCATCGGCTTCGCCCCGGGCGGCGGCGCCGACCTGATCGCGCGGGCGATCATCGAGGCGGCGCAGCCACTGATCCCGCAGCCGCTGGTCGTGGTGAACCGGCCGGGCGCCGGCGGCACCATCGCGGCGCAGCAGGTGGCGGCCATGCAGGGGGACGGCCATGTACTGCTGATGGGCGGCGGCAGCGAGAGCACGAGCATCCCGGCCTTCCGCGCCCTGCCCTATGACGCGCGCGGCAGCTTCCGCGCGGTGATCCGGCTGATGCGGCAGCAGATGTTCATCCTGGCACGCGCCGATGGTCCGTACCGGAGGATGGAGGAGGCGATGGCCGCGGCGCGGGGGCGTCCACAGGCGGTGAGCCACGGCTCCTCCGGCATCGGCTCCATCTACCATGCCGTGTTCGTGGTGCTGGAGAAGCGGGCGGGGGTCGAGCTCCTGCACGTGCCCTTCACCGGCGGCGCGCCTGGCCTGCAGGCGGTCGCCTCCGGCCAGGTGGATCTGATGGTGGCGAGCCCGGAGGAGTACCGTGGCCTGACCGATGGCGGGCTGCTGCGGGTGCTCGCCTGCTGCTCGGCGGAACGGGCGGCGGCCTATCCGGATGTGCCGACGCTGAAGGAACTCGGCTGGGACATGACGCTCGAGAACATGAAGGGCTGGGTGGTGCCGGCGGGCACGCCCGATGCGGCGGTCGCCTATCTGCATGACCGGTTCCGCGCCGCGATGGCGCGGCCGAGCTGGCAGGCCTTCGTGGAGCGTGCCGGCGAGACGGATGGCTACCTCGATGGTCCCGGCTTCCAGGCCGCGATGGACAGCGTGCTGGATGCCGTGAGCGGCGCGTTGAAGGGATAGACAAGCCCCGATTGGTCCAGGTCGGATTGGGGAGGGGTTCCAAGGGGGACAGCGTCCCCCTTGGATGTTCTAATGCAGCGCCTTGCTGGCCTTTTCGAATGTGCCCTTGGACAGGTTCGGGATATCGAGGATGCGCTGCAGCTCTCGTCGCATCAGCGCGCCGCGGGTCTCCGATTGCCGCCGCCACTGGCCGAGCGGCCCGATCAGCCGCGCGGCGATGGAGCCATTGATCGGATCGAGCGCGATGACCGCATCGGCGAGGAAGCGGTAGCCCTCCCCCGAGGCGTCATGGAAATGGGCCGGATTGCCGCTGGCGAAGGCGCCGATCAGGGAGCGGGCGCGGTTCGGGTTCCTCAGATCGAAGTCGGTGTGAGCGTAGAGCGCGCGCACCTGCTCGATCACGTCCTCCCGTGCCGCCATGGCCTGGATGGAGAACCACTTGTCCAGCACCAAGTCGTCGCCGCGCCAGCGCGCGTGGAAGGCAGCAAGCGCCGACTCGCGCGCCTCGCCCATGGTGTCGGCCAGCAGGGAGAGGGCGGCGAGGCTGTCCGTCATGTTGCTCGCGCCATCGAACTGCGCCTTGGCGAGCAAGGTGTCGCCGGCCGTGGCGAGATAGGCGAGGCACGCATTGCGCAGGGCGCGGCGACCGATGCTGCGCCCATCGATCCGGTAGGGGCCGGTGTCCGTCAGCGCGTCATAGTTAGCGCGGAGGACGGCGCCGCAGCGGCGGCCGATCTCGGCGCGGAGGTGCCGGCGGACGAGATGAATGCCGACTGGGTCGGCGACCTCCATCTGGTCGGCGAGGAAGCCCTCCCCCGGCAGCACCAGCGCCTCAGCGGCGAAGGCCGGGTCGGTCTCGGCCATGGCGAGGGTGTTGGTCACCGCCTCGGCCAGCGCCTCGTCGAAGCCCAGCGCCTCGCCACGCTGCTGCGCGGCGATCATCTCCAGCATCACGGAGGCCGCATATTGCTGGCCGCTCTCCCAGCGCACGAAGGGGTCGGAGTCATGCACCGCGAGGAAGCGGAGCCGGTCCCGCGGCACGCCCTTCAGCTTCACCGGGGCGGAGAAGCCGCGCAGCAGGGAGGGCAGGGGCGGCGCCGGCACGTCCACGAAGGTGAAGCTCTGCTCGGCGCCTTCCAGCAGGATCGTGCGTGTGCCGGATTGCGTGGTGTTCTCCCCCTCCAGCCGCATCGGCAGCTCGGTGCCATCCGGGCCGAGCAGACCCATGGCGACCGGGATGGGCAGCGGCTTCTTTTCCAGTTGGCCCGCCGTCGGCGGGGTGCGCTGCCGCAGCGTCAGGGTGAAGCGGCGGGTCGCGGAATCGTAGTGGTCCTCCGCGGTCACCTCCGGCGTGCCGGCCTGGTCGTACCAGCCCATGAAGCCGTCGAGGTTGATGCCGGAGGCGTCCTGCATCGCCGAGACGAAGTCCTCGATCGTCACCGCTTGGTTGTCGTTGCGGGCGATGTAGAGATCCATCCCCTTGCGGAAGGCGGCGGGGCCGATGCGGGTATGGATCAGCCGGACGACCTCGGCGCCCTTCTGGTAGACGGTCGGCGTGTAGAAATTGTCGATCTCGATATAGCTGTCCGGCCGCACCGGATGCGCCATCGGCCCGGCATCCTCCGGGAACTGGGCCGCGCGCAGGCCGCGCACGTCGCGGATGCGCTTGACCGCGCGGCTGCCCATGTCGGCCGAGAATTCCTGGTCGCGGAAGACGGTCAGGCCTTCCTTCAGGCTGAGCTGGAACCAGTCCCGGCAGGTGACGCGGTTGCCGGTCCAGTTGTGGAAATACTCATGTGCGATGACGGTCTCGATGCCCTGCCAGTCTCCATCGGTCGCACTCTCCGGGCTGGCCAGCACGTATTTCGTGTTGAAGACGTTGAGGCCCTTGTTCTCCATCGCCCCCATGTTGAAGTCGGAGACGGCGGCGATGTTGAAGATGTCGAGGTCGTATTCGAGGCCGAACACCTCCTCGTCCCACGCCATGGAGCGCTTGAGACTGTCCATGGCGTGGGCGCAGCGGGGCTCGTCGCCACGGCGGACCCAGATGTTGAGCGAGACGAGCTTCCCCGACCTCGTGGTGAAGTGGTCGTGCACGTCGATCAGGTCGCCGGCGACGAGGGCGAAGAGGTAGCTGGGCTTCGGGTGAGGATCGACCCAGCGGACCCAGTGCCGGTTGCCCTCGGCATGGCCCGACCCGTGCGGGTTGCCGTTGGAGAGCATGACCGGGCAGAGGGTACGGTCGGCGGTGATCGTCACCGTGTAGCGCGACATGACATCGGGCCGGTCCGGGAAGAAGGTGATGCGGCGGAAGCCCTCCGCCTCGCACTGGGTGTAGAAATTGCCGCCCGAGGTGTAGAGGCCGGAAAGGGCGGTGTTCGCCTCCGGCGCGATGCGCACCATGGTCTCCAGCAGGCCGGCGGATGGCGGGTCGGCGATGGCCAGCGAGCCATCGGCGCCAAGCTGCAGGCGTTCCGGCGGCAGGACCGCACCGTCCAGCCGTGCCTCCCGCAGCACCAGCCCCTCGCCGTCCAGCCGCAGCGGCGCATCCTGCGCCGCCTTCGGATTGCGCCGGAGGGCGAGCTTCGCCCGCACGATGGTCGCAGCCGGGTCCAGATCGAAGGCGAGATCGACCGTGTCCACCAGGTAGGCAGGCGGGGCGTAATCGGCACGGCGGATGGTGATGGGTGTGTCGGTCTTCATGCCATCATGCCTGGAACCGGGTGAGAACATTCTCCAGCATACGCGAGATCGGGTTCGCGTAGCCGTCATGGGAGAGGCTGCCGCAGAAGGTGATGGAGCCGGTGGAGAAGACCGCCCCTCCGTTGCGGGTCTCGAAATAGACGATTTCGGCACGGATCAGTGCCTCGGGGTTCTCGCCCGTGACGGTGGTGATGTGGGTCAGCAGTTCCTCGGGCACCGTGACGAAATGGTCCTGGTGCCCTTCGGAGCGGGCGAGGATGACGGCATTGGGCGGCGTGCCGAGCATCGGGTCGGCGCGATCGAGTTCGAACCCCGCCGCGCCGCCGCCCGAGAGGCCGAAGCCGCCGAAGGTCTCGCCAGGCACGATGCCGGTGCCCTCGAGGATCCAGGCCGCGCGGGGGTCGGCCGCGCCTGGCATGGCGCGGTAGTGGCTGCCCTCGAACTTGCCCTGGCCGCTGAAGCCGACGCCGCAGAGCACCTGCGGGGGCCGGCCATTGCGCCGCCAGAGACCGCCCAGGGTACCGTCGAGCTGGTGGTAATACTCGCCCGTCTCCGCCGCCCAGGCGCGGATGCCGCCCTCGGCGCGGCGGATCTCCAGCATGTGCGGCCGGTCCCGCCGGCGCGCCACCTTCCAATAAAAGCCGTTCCCACCGAGATAGGCGAGGCGCCCGCCACCGGAGACGAAGGCCTGCAGCGCGTCCAGCGTGTCTTGCGTGTGGTATTCCGGGTGGGAGCCCGTCACCACGCATTTGTAGCGGGACAGCAGTTCGGGGCCTTCGTTGTCCAGGTCCTCGTCCGTGATGACGTCGAAGGCGAAGCCCTTCTCCTCCAGCCAGTCGGTCAGGTGGCTGTCGGCCGGCAGGTGCCGCAGGCCGGAGCCCGCCGGGTCCGGCACCGCGACGAAGCCCGGCCGCATGTTCATGATGGGCCGCAGGCGCGAGGAGAGGTGGATTCCGCTGCCGTCCCTGTGGTTGTTGTAGGTGGAGAGCCCATAGGCGGTGACGAGGTTGCCGCACCAGTCAAAGGCGCCCCAGGACTGGCGCTTGCGCCGGTGGTCCTCCGGGAATTCCGGCCGGCGGTAATTGGCATAGACCTGGCAGGTGAAGGTGTTGGCGAGATAGGCGATGGGCGCGCGCGCCACGCCCTTCGGCGGCAGCACGAAGAAGGGGATCATGTCCCAATGGTCCCCGGCGCGCAGCCGCACGGCATAGACGCCGCTCGGCATGTCCTTGGGGATCGGCACGGCGAAGTCGGTGGCCCAGCGGCAGTCCTCGAGGTCGTCCTCGTGGAAGTGGATCGCGGCATAATGCCGCAGCGCGTGGCGCCAGACATGCTCGGCGCCGGTCCAGCGGCTGCCCTTCACCGCGCGGGCGGGCAGGTTGGTCAGGCTGCCGTGCAACGCGGCAGGCCCACGCTCGAGGATCGCCTCGCCCTCCATGGCTTGTGAGAAATCCCACCAGGCGGCGACGCGGCCGGAGGCGAGCAGGGCCTCCGGGTCCTCCAGCGTCACGCCCGGCGTGCCGCGCAGCAGCAGCGGGTCCTCGATGCGGCCGTTGAAATGGGCGGTGGCATCCGGCGCGGCGGCGAAGGTGACGGCGGATTCGCCGGACCAGTCGGCCATGGGCAGCGCCGCTTCCGCCGCGCCGTCATCCGTCGCACCCCAGACGCGCTGCAACGGGCGCTGCGAAAGGGTCAGCCGGCCCTCCCCGACCGTGACCGCCAACTCGTACCAGCGGCGCGGCTGCGGTGGGGCGGCGGTCGCGCAGCGGGCGGCGGCGGCGCCATGCCGCGCCTCCACCGCGAAGCCGGCGCTGGTGACCGAGAGCGTCACCGCCCTGCCCTCACCCGTGATGGCCAGCACCACCTGCGGCGCCTCCCGCGGCAGCCAGGGTGCCACGCGGACCAGCAAGGTGAAGCACTCGCCCAGGGCGAGCCGGCCGGCGGCGCGGCCCAGGGACCCGCTCGGGACAGGCTTGGCCACGGATGGGTACTCGCCGGCCCAGGGCGCCGGCACCGGGACCAGCCGCATTCCAGGCCCCGCCGGATTCGGGTCGGCATGCCGCACCCGCACCAAGTCGGCCTGGTAGGGGATGCCAAGCTGGGAGGAGACCTTGACCTCCAGCCGCTCCCCCGGTCGGGCCGAGAAGCGGTCCAGATACCCGATCAGCGGCACGACCATGGCGCATCCCCCTGCTGTTCCAGGGGCAGGTTGACCAGCCGGCATCGCCGGCGCAAGCCTGCGGACCAGGAGGAGACCACCCATGGATTTTGCGCTCAGCCCGGAGCAGCAGGCGATCCGCGAGGGCGTCGCGGCGCTCTGCGCCCGGTTCGACGAAGCCTACTGGCTGCAGAAGGACCGGGAGGGCGGCTTCCCGCACGACTTCCACCGCGCGGTGGCGGAGGCCGGCTATCTCGGCATCTGCATCCCCGAGGAGCATGGCGGCAGCGGCCTCGGCATCACCGAGGCGACGCTGATGATGGAGGCGATCGCCGCTTCCGGCGCCGGCATGTCGGGCGCGACGGCGGTGCATCTCAACATCTTCGGCCTGCATCCGGTGGTGGTGCACGGCACGAAGGAGCAGAAGGCGCGGATGCTGCCGCCGATCGCGCGCGGCGAGGTGAAGGCCTGCTTCGGTGTGACGGAGCCGACCACGGGGCTGGACACCACGCGGCTCAAGACCCGGGCGGAGCGGCGCGGCGACCGCTACATCGTGAACGGCCAGAAGGTCTGGATCAGCACGGCGCAGGTGGCCGACACCATCCTGCTGCTGGCCCGCACCACGCCGATCGAGCAGTGCCGCAGCCCTGCCGACGGCATCAGCCTGTTCTACACGAAGCTCGACCGGACGCGGGCCAGCGTGCGCGAGATCGAGAAGATGGGCCGCAAGGCCGTCGACTCGAACGAGATCTTCTTCAGCGACATGGAAGTGCCGGTCGAGGACCGGATCGGGGAGGAAGGCAAGGGCTTCCGCTACATCCTGCACGGGCTGAACCCGGAGCGCGTGCTGATCGCGGCCGAGGCCATCGGCATCGGCCGCGCCGCGCTGAAACGCGCGACGGAGTATGCGCGGGAGCGCGTGGTGTTCGGCCGGCCCATCGGCCAGAACCAGGCGGTGCAGCACCCCCTTGCGCAGGACTGGATGGCGCTGGAGGCGGCCTGGATGATGACGCTCCAGGCGGCCTGGCGGTATGATCAGGCGATGGAGTGCGGCGCCCAGGCCAATGCGGCGAAATATCTGGCGGCGGAGGCGGCGATGAAGGCCTGCCAGAACGCCATCATGACGCATGGCGGCTTCGGTTACGCCCGCGAATACCATGTGGAGCGCTTCCTCAGGGAAGCGATGATCCCCTGGATCGCGCCGGTCAGCCCCAACCTGATCTGCTGCTACATCGCCGAACGGGTGCTGGGCCTGCCGAAGAGCTACTGAGGGGGCGAGCGCGCCCCCTCCTCCTGTTACCGATAGCCGGGATCGCTGAGATTGGTCAGCGGGAAGGCGCTGTGCACATGCGGCATGACAACCGGCGCTGCCGCGGCCAGGTAGCTGGCGTCGAGCTGGCCGAAGCTCGTCACGCCGAGCAGCCCCAGCACTTCATGCACCTCCGCCTCCAGCAGGTGGAACATCTGCGCCACGCCTGCCTCCCCCGCCGCGGCCAGGGCATAGCAGTAGAGCCGGCCGAGCCCGACCAGCTCCGCCCCCATGGCGATCGCCTTGACGATGTCCGAGCCGCGCGAGAACCCGCCATCGATCCAGACCTTGGCGCGGCCATCCACGGCCTTCACCACCTCCGGCAGGACATCCAGCGCGCCGCGGCCATGGTCGAGCTGCCGCCCGCCATGGTTCGAGACATAGACCACCTCCACGCCATGCTCGCAGGCGATCGCCGCATCCTCGGCGGTAGCGATGCCCTTCAGAGCCAGCGGCATCTTCGGGAAGCGGTCCTTCCAGCGCTTCACATCGTCCCAGTTCAGCGCCGCCTGGAAATGCTGGCCGGTCGCCCGCTGCCGCCAGGGCTTGACGAAGCGCTTGGCGATGTCCCGCTCGCGCCGGCTGTAGATGGCGGTGTCCACCGTCATGCAGAAGGCATCGTAGCCGGCCTCGATCGCCTGCTGCGTGATCTCCGCGATCCAGTCGAAATCGCCCCGCACATAGAGCTGGAAGACCTTGCTGCCGCCCTGCGTCGCCTCGGCCATGGGTTGCAGCCCCGGCATGGAGACGGAGGAGACCATGATCGGCACGCCGAAGGCTGTCGCCGCGCGGCCGGCGGGCGCGCCGCCCTCCGGATCGAAATTCTCGAGGCCGCCGACGGGCGCCAGCATGACCGGCAGGGCGATCTTCCGGCCCAGGAAGCGGCCGGAAAGGTCGATCGAGGAGACGTCGCGCAGCACGCGCGGCCGGAAGGCGACGCTGTCCAGCGCCATCCGGTTGCGCAGCATCGTCGTCTCGGTCTCGGTCGCGCCGACCAGGTAATCCCAATTGCCCGGGCTCAGGCGCCCCTTCGCTTCCTTGACGAATTCATGCAACGTCAGGAAGGCGCCCTCGGTCTGGCTTACCATTCTTCTTCGTTCCCTCTTCGCCTCAGCCGCCGCCGAGGAAGTCCTTCGTCCAGCGCTTGTAGTCCGCGCCGCGCGTCGCCCGCGCCATCAGCTCGCCCTGCGGCATGCCCTGGAGCTGCTTCGGCGGCGTGCCCTCGCGCAGCGCCTGCATCGTCTCGAAGACAGCGCGCTGCGCCGCCTGGATGGGCTGATGGCCTTGCAGCGCGATGCGCACGCCGCGGGCGGCCAGGTAGGTGCGGTCGGAGAGCTCCGGCCCCTCCGCACCGCCCAGGATGATCGGCTTGGTGGCGACGGCGGCGATCGCATCCAGCTCGGCCGCCGAGCTGATGCCGGTGTAGAACAGCGCATCGGCCCCGGTCGCGGTATAGGCCCTGGTGCGCTCCACGGCGTCCGCGAGGCCGGTGACCGAGACGGCGCCGGTGCGTGCCACGATGCTGAAGGCGGGGTCGTCGCGCGCCGCGAGCGCTGCCTTCACCTTGCCCAGCCCTTCCTCCAGGCTGATCAGCGTGAGCCGGCCATCGCCGAACGGCCGCGGCAGGAGGGTGTCCTCCAGCGTCATGCCGGCGATGCCGGCGGTCTCCACCTCCTCCACCGTCCGCATGGCGTTCAGCGCATTGCCATAACCATGATCGGCATCCACCAGCACGGGCAGGCGCTTCACCGCGCGGCAGATGCGCCGGCACTGTTCGGCGAACTCCGTGAGGGTGATGGTGATCAGGTCCGGCGCACCGAGGATGGTCAGCGAGGCGGTGGAGCCGGCGAACATGCCGAGTTCGAAGCCAAGATCCTCGGCGATCCGCGCCGACATCGGATCATAGACCGAGGCCGGGTGGATGCAGGCGCTGCCGCCCAGGATGGCGCGGAAGGCGGCGCGGCGATCGGTGATGCTGCTCATCGGCTCAGGCGTCCATCGCCCGTCGGATGGCGATCAGGCCCCTCCGCAGATGCTGCGTGGAGCCGATGCGGCTGGTGGCATCCTCCATGATGATGCCGAGGCGGCAACTCGCCATCTGGACCCTTCCCCCGAGAAGCTGTTACGCCCTGTGTAGCACCACCGGTGCGCGCGTGAAGCCGCGCCAGCCGGCTTCAGCGCTTCTCCGCTGCCGTTGCATAGGGAATGTTGCGCCCGCCATAGCGACGGACGCGGATATTCGCCTGTTCGGCATGGCCGACAAAGCCTTCCAGCATGCAGAGCCGCGAGCAGGCCTCGCCGATCATGGCGCTGGCCTCGTCGGTCAGCACCCGCTGATAGGTGACCGTCTTGAGGAATTTCCCAACCCAGAGGCCGCCCGTGTAGCGCGCCGCCTTCTGCGTCGGCAGGGTATGGTTGGTGCCGATCACCTTGTCGCCGTAGGAGACATTGGTGCGCGGCCCGAGGAAGAGCGCGCCGTAATTGGTCATGTTCTTCAGGAAATGGTCATCGTCCCGGGTCATGACCTGGACATGCTCGGAGGCGATGCGGTCGGCCTCCCGCACCATCTCCTCGAGGCTGTCGCAGACGATCACCTCGCCATAGTCGCGCCAGGACTGGCGGGCGGTCTCGGCGGTCGGCAGGATGGCCAGCAGCCGCTCCACCTCCACCATGGTCTCGCGCGCCAGCTTCTCCGAGTCCGTCAGCAGGATGGCGGGGCTGGTCGGGCCGTGCTCGGCCTGGCCGAGCAGGTCGGTCGCGCAGAGCTCCGCATCCACCGTCTCGTCGGCGATGACCAGCGTCTCGGTGGGACCCGCGAAGAGGTCGATGCCTACCCGGCCATAGAGCTGCCGCTTGGCCTCGGCGACGAAGGCATTGCCGGGGCCGACGAGCATGTCCACGGGGGCGATGCTCTCGGTGCCGAGCGCCATGGCGCCGACGGCCTGTACGCCGCCGAGGCAGTAGATGACATCGGCGCCCGCCAGGTGCTGCGCCGCGACGATGGCCGGGGCCGGCTTGCCCTGATAGGGCGGCGCGCAGGTGACGATGCGCGGCACGCCGGCGACCTTGGCGGTGACGACGGACATATGGGCGGAGGCGAGCAGCGGATACTTGCCGCCCGGGACGTAGCAGCCGACCGAGTTCACCGGCAGGTTCTTGTGCCCGAGCACGACGCCCGGCAGCGTCTCGACCTCGATATCCTTCAGCGCGTCCTTCTGGTGTTGCGCGAAATTCCGCACCTGCTCCTGCGCGAAGCGGATATCCTCCAGGTCCTGGCCGCGAAGCTGGCTCAGGCACTCCTTGATCTCCGCATCGGTCAGCCGGTAGTCGGCGCGGTCCCATTTGTCGAACCTTGCCGACATCTCGCGCACTGCGGCATCGCCGCGCTTCGCTATATCCGCGAGCAATCCCTCCACCGTCGCCCGGACCTTCGCGTCGGCATCGGCCTTGTCCTCGGCGGAGATGCTTGTCTTCAACCAGCGTGCCATAATACCGTTTCCCCTGCCTATTCCGCCGTCCAGCCGCCATCCACCAGCATGGCGGAGCCGGTCATCAGCGCCGAAGCATCGGAGGCGAGAAAGACCACCGCCCCCATCAGGTCCTGCACCTGCCCCAGGCGCCCGAGCTTGATCTTGGACAGCACCCATTCCTTGAACGCCGCATTCTCGAAGAAGGGCTTGGTGAGCGGCGTCTCGATGAAGGTCGGGCCGATGGTGTTGGCCCGGATGCCGAAAGACGCCAGGTCGATTGCCATCGCCTTGGTCCAGCCCTCCATCGCCCATTTGGAGGCGCAGTAGACCCCGCGGTTCGGCCCGCCCACATGGCCCATCTGCGAGGATATGTTGATGATGGAGCCGCGCACCCCCTCGGCCATCATCCGCTGCGCCACCGCCTGCGCCGCGAAGAAGCATCCGCGCAGGTTCAGGGCCATGACGGCATCGAAATCCTCCTCCGTCACCTGGTCGAAGCGCGCGGGGCGGTTCGTGCCGGCATTGTTGACGAAGGCGTGGTAGGCCGGGCGGGTGGTGATCGCCGCCCGGAGCGCCGGCAGGTCGGCCACGTCCAGCACCAGCGTGTCGGCCTGCCCGCCCGCCTCGCGGATCGCTGCGGCGCCGGCCTCGATCTCGTCCCGGCTGCGGGCCGCCAGCGTCACCGCCGCGCCGGCCCCGGCCAGCGCCGCGGCGGCTGCCAGGCCGATACCTCGCCCCGCGCCCGTCACCAGCGCGCGGCGCCCGTCCAGGCGGAAGCTCGGCATCTCGGGGAGGTCGGTCATGGCTGGCCCATCGGAATCCTGGCGCGGCAGGCTACACGGCCCCGCGGCGCGGTCCAGGGCTTGCGGCATGGGCGGGGCTCGCCAAGACTGGCCGGAACGAAACCCGGGGAGCCACGTCCATGATCCGCCTTGCCGCGGCCGCGCTGCTGGCCGCCTGCCTCGCCTTGCCTGCCGCTGCGCAGACCCGCTGGGTGATGGCCAATGCCTATCCGGACAGCAATTTCCACACCCGCAACATCCGCCAGTTCATCGAGGAGGTGCAGCAGGCGACCAATGGCGGGCTGCAGATCCAGCTGCACAGCAACGCCTCCCTGCTGCCCATGCCGCAGATCAAGCGCGGGGTGCAGACCGGACAGGTGCAGGTGGGAGAGATCCTGCTCTCGGTCTTCGGCAATGAGGACCCCTTCTTCGAGGTGGACAGCGTGCCCTTCCTGGCCGAGGACTGGGCCGCCTCCGCCAGGCTGATGGAGGCTTCCGAGCCGCCGATCCGCGCGCGGCTCCAGCGCCAGGGGCTGGAACCGCTCTACTGGGTGAACTGGCCGAGCCAGGGCTTCTACACCCGCAGCCCGATCACCTCGGTGGAGGATCTGCGCGGGGTCCGCCTGCGGACCTACAACGCCATCACCGTGCGGATGGCGGAGCTGATGGGGGCGGTGCCGGTGACGGTACAGGTGGCGGAGGTCGCGCAGGCCTTCGCCACCAACATCATCGGCGCGATGTTCACCTCCGCCCAGACCGGCGTCGATACCAGCGCCTGGGACTATGCCAGGGTCTTCACCGATGTGGGTGGCATGCGGGCGCGCAATGTGGTGCTGGTGAATGCGCGCGCCATGGCGGCGCTGGACGAGCCGACACGGCGGGCGCTGCGGGAAGCGGCAGGACGCGCCGCGGCGCGCGGCCTGCAGATGGCCCAGGAGGCCGAGCGGGCTTCCGCGGCGCGCCTCGCCGAGAAGGGCATGGTCGTCGCCACCCCCTCCCCCGCGCTGATGGCCCAGTTGCGGGAGGTGGGCGCGAAGCAGGCGCAGGACTGGGTGGCCAAAGCCGGACCCGAGGGGCAGCAGATGCTGGACCGGTACCGCGCCGCGCGCGGGCGCTGAGGCAACCGCCCACGCGCCGCCGGCCCGCCGGCATTGGGGGCCAAGGGCTATACCATTCCTGGACGCGGCCCGGCAGCAGGGCATGGCCGGGCCGTGTTCGTCTACCACCCTCCTGCAGGCGCAGGCGCGAAGGGGCGCCGTGCGCATGCATGACAGCCATCCGAAGCTTTCGCATACTGCGCCGCAACATCAGACGGGGGACGGAGATGGCGGAAAAGGTGGTACTGGTGACCGGCGCGCAGCAGGGCATCGGGCGGGCCTGCGCTCTCGCCTTCGCGGCGGCCGGCTACGACGTGGCGGTGAACTGGCTGGATGACTGGGTGGCAGCCGAGGCGGTGGCGGCGGTGCTGCGCTCCGCCGGTCGCCGCGCCGCGCTGATCCAGGGCGATGTCGGCAGCGTCGCCGGCTGCCAGGCCATCGTACAGGGGACGCTGGAAGCGCTCGGCCGGATTGACGTGCTGGTCAACAACGCCGGCATCTTTCCGCGCGTCGGCTTCCTGGACATGACGGAAGCCGAATGGGACCGGGTGCTTGGCGTGAACCTGAAGGGCAGCGCCTTCACCGCCCAGGCGGCGGCGCGCGCCATGGTCGCGGCCGGCACCCGCGGCAGCATCATCAATCTTTCTTCCCAGGCGGTGCGGGGTACCCCGGTCGGCGTGCATTACAGCGCCACCAAGAACGGCGTGGTCGGCATCACCCGCTCCATGGCGCTGGCCCTTGCCCCGCACGGCATCCGGGTGAATGCCATCGCCCCTGGCACCACGGACACGGCACAGCCGCGCTACGGCAATTCCGAGGAGGAACTGCAGGCGATGGGCCGGGCGCTGCCGATGGGCCGGCTCGGCCGGCCGGAGGAGATCGCCGACCTTGCGGTCTATCTCGCCTCAGACAAGGCGGACTGGGTGACCGGGCAGGTCTGGCACATCAATGGCGGCGGCTACATGCCCTGACCCGCCCGGCGCGGCTGCCGCGGGCCCGACCATACCGGGAGGGGCAATGGCGCCCCTTCGGTCATTCCAGGTAGGTGTCGCGCAGCGTCCTGAGCCGCGGCGCATCCAGGCCGAGCCCCTGCTCCAGCAGCACGGGCAGGCCACCATGCGCCGCGATGGCACGGTCCAGCGTCTCCTCCAGCAGTTCGGCATGGGTGGACAGCAGCGCATCCGCCAGCGGCTTGGGCGTGCCCTCCGGCAGGGAGTGGTCGCGGCGCCAGATCCGGTCGGTCGCGCGGTAATCCTGCAGCACCGTCTGCCGGGTGGCGCCCAGCGCCGTCAGCAGCAGCGCCGCCCCCACCCCGGTGCGGTCCTTGCCCGCCGAGCAGTGGAACAGCAGCGCCGTCCGCCCCGGCTCCAGCAGCAGGGCGAACATCCGCCGGTACACATCCAGGAAGCCCGCGAGGTAGTCGAGATAGGCGCGCCGCAGCAGGGAGACGACATCCTCGCCCGTCGATTCCTCCCGCAGCAGCAGATCCCGCAGCGAGGCGCCGACGGTCGGCTCGATCGGCAGGTGGATGCGCTCCGCCGCGGGCGGCAGGCGGGAGGGGCGCAATTCCGACTCGCGCACCCCCCGCAGGTCGCAGACGGTGCGGATGCCGAGGGCGGCGACCCGGGCCAGATCGGCCTCGGTGAGGTTGGCGAGGGTTGCGGAGCGGTAGATCAGCCCACGCCGCACCCGCCGGCCATCGGCCACCTGCCACCCGCCGAGGTCACGGAGGTTGGAGGCGCCCTCCAGCGGGATGGCATAGGGCAGATCCTGCAAGGCAGCTGTCACGGCGGCGTCTCTCTCCTTTGGTCCCCTCGCTTGTAGCGCAGCCAGGCGCAGAAATCGCCCCGCTCCGGGTTGACGCCCGCGGGACGGGTTGCGGAGACTCACCGCCCAAGACATCCACGGAGGAAAGCGCCCATGCCCGGCTCATCCCTGTTCGACCTCTCCGGCAAGGTCGCCATCGTCACCGGCGGCAGCCGCGGCATCGGCCGCGCGATCGCGGAGCGCATGGCGGAACACGGGGCCAAGGTAGTCGTCTCCTCCCGCAAGCTGGATGCCTGCCAGGCGGTGGTGGACGGCATCAAGGCCAAGGGCGGCGAGGCCTTCGCCTTCGCCTGCAATATCGGCCGCAAGCCGGAACTCCAGGCGCTGGCGGACGAGACCATCGCCCGGTGGGGAGGCGTGGATATCCTGGTCTGCAATGCCGCCATCAACCCGCATTTCGGGCCGGCCATGGGCATTCCGGACGAGATCTTCGACAAGATGATGGCGACCAACGTCAAGTCGAACATGTGGCTCAGCCATATGTGCATCCCCTCCATGGAGCAGCGCGGGGGCGGCGCCATCGTCATCGTCAGCTCGATCGGCGGCTATCGCGGCTCGGTCAATCTGGGAGCCTATGCCATCACCAAGGCAGCGGACCTGCAACTTGCCCGCAACCTCGCCTGCGAATGGGGGCCGAAGAACATCCGGGTGAACTGCATCGCCCCCGGCCTGATCCGCACCGATTTCGCCCGCGCCCTTTGGGAAGAGCCGGTGAACTACAAGAAGCGCACCAAGGACACACCGCTGAAGCGGATCGGCGAGCCGGACGAGATCGCCGGCGCCGCCATCTTCCTGGCCAGCCCGGCGGGCAGCTTCATGACCGGCCAGAGCATCGTGATTGATGGAGGCGTGCTGGCAGGCAGCCCGGCCAATGCCGAGGAATGATCAGTTGCGGCTCGCCTCCGTAGCCCGATAGCCGGAGGGTGCCCGCGAAGGGCCGGGCACCCTCCACCACCAATTGGCCGCTCCGACACCCGCGCGAGAGGAGTGGCGCCGCGAGAACCAGCGCCAGCCGCCTCGCGGCCGCACTGCCCAGCATTTCAGCACAAAAATGCCACACCAAGCCGGTGCCGGTGCGGGAACTCCCGGGCCCTTTAAACCTTCCCGTCATTGAAGCCGACGCAAATCCCGGCGCTGGAGCCAGCCCTACCGGCTCGCTTCTGGGAAAGGCACGGAATCCCGATCCTTAGCCCAGGCTGTGCGGCGACGCACCTGCCGCGCCCGTTTCGGCCAGGCGTGAGTGTTAGGAAATGTGACAGAGACCGCAGACGCCGCCCAGACAGGCAGGGCTTGCCTGAAACATGGCCAAGACCTCGTACATGGCCGGCATGAAGCCACTGACAAGGGAAGGCTCCGTTCATTTGTGACGGAAGTCCGCAGAGCCCAACCATGATTTGTCCGCCATGGATGCTCAGGCGGTCTGCCGCATCACGCGCACCGCCTCGCCCTGCCGTGATTTGCACTCTACAGGGGCGCAGTGCGACGCAGCAATAAAAGTTTACCGCCATCGTCGGTGGCAAAGCCCATGCTGTCGGCGTTGCGCATTCGTGGCAGCGCTATCAGGGGCCGCCGATGGACACCATGCAGGACATCTTCGCCGATTACGCCCGGGCCTATGAGTCGCGGCGGGAATCGGACATGTCGATCGCCGAATTCCTCGAGGCCTGTAAATCCGACCCGGGCTGCTACGCTTCCGCCCCCGAACGCATCCTGAAGGCGATCGGCGAGCCGGAGGTGGTGGATACCGCGAAGGATGCGCGCCTGGGACGTATCTTCCTCAACCGCACCATCCGCATCTACCCTGCCTTCTCCGAGTTCTACGGCATGGAGGACACGATCGAACGGATCGTGGGCTTCTTCCGTCATGCCGCCCAGGGCCTGGAGGAACGGAAGCAGATCCTCTACCTGCTCGGGCCGGTTGGCGGCGGCAAGTCGTCGCTCGCCGAGCGCCTCAAGGCCCTGATGGAGCAGGAGCCGGTCTATGTGCTCAAGGCCGGCGACCAGATGTCCCCGGTCTTCGAGAGCCCGCTCGGCCTCTTCGACCCGGAGCGGCTGGGTGGCATGCTGGAGGACCGCTACGGCATCCCGCGGCGGCGTCTGACCGGGCTGATGAGCCCCTGGGCGCTGAAGCGCCTGGACGAGTTTGGCGGCGATATCAGCAAGTTCCGGGTAGTGAAGGTCCGCCCCTCCCGCCTCCGGCAGATCGCGGTCGCCAAGACCGAACCGGGCGACGAGAACAATCAGGACATCTCCTCCCTGGTCGGCAAGGTCGATATCCGCAAGCTGGAGATGTATGGGCAGAACGACCCGGACGCCTACAGCTTCTCCGGCGGCCTGAACCGGGCGAACCAGGGCATCCTGGAATTCGTCGAGATGTTCAAGGCGCCGATCAAGATGCTGCACCCCCTGCTGACCGCGACGCAGGAGGGCAACTACATCGGCACGGAGAATATCGGCGCCATCCCCTTCCAGGGGATCATCATGGCGCACAGCAACGAGGCGGAGTGGCAGACCTTCAAGAACAACAAGAACAACGAGGCCTTCATCGACCGCATCTATGTCATCAAGGTGCCCTACTGCCTGCGGGTGACGGAGGAGCAGCGGATCTACGAGAAGCTGGTGCGCGGCTCGGAGCTCTCCGCCGCGCCCTGCGCGCCGGCGACGCTTGAGATGCTGGCGCGGTTCAGCGTGCTGAGCCGCCTGCGCAAGCACGAGAACTCCAATATCTACGCCAAGATGCGGGTCTATGACGGCGAGAGCCTGAAGGAGACCGACCCGCGGGCAAAGAACATGCAGGAGTATCGCGACGCGGCAGGGCCGGACGAGGGCATGGATGGCGCCTCCACCCGCTTTGCCTTCAAGGTCCTGGCGGCAACCTTCAACTACGACACGACCGAGATCGCCGCCGACCCTGTGCACCTGATGTATGTGCTAGAGCAATCGATCCGGCGGGAGCAGCTGCCGGACGAGACCGAGAAGCGCTACCTGGAGTTCATCAAGGGCGAACTCGCCCCGCGTTATGCCGAGTTCATCGGCAACGAGATCCAGAAGGCCTATCTCGAATCTTACAACGACTACGGCCAGAACCTGTTCGACCGCTACGTCGCCTATGCCGATGCCTGGGTCGAGGACATGGACTTCAAGGACCCTGACACCGGCCAGATGATGAACCGGGAGTTGCTGAACCAGGAGCTGACCAAGATCGAAAAGCCGGCCGGCATCGCCAACCCCAAGGACTTCCGGAACGAGGTGGTGAAATTCGCCCTTCGGGCGAGAGCCAACCGGGGCGGGAAGAACCCCTCCTGGACCTCCTATGAGAAGATACGGGAGGTGATCGAGCGGCGCATGTTCAGCCAGGTCGAGGACCTGCTGCCGGTCATCAGCTTCGGCTCGAAGAAGGACAGCGACACCGAGAAGAAGCACGGGGAATTCGTGGCCCGGATGACCGCACGAGGCTATACTGAGAGACAGGTACGACGGCTGGTCGAGTGGTACATGCGCGTCAAGCAGGCCGGCTAGCCGCAGAACCCGAAGGCAGGCCGCTGCATGCAGATCCTGGATCGCCGCCTCAATCCCAGCGGCAGAAGCCTTCCGAACCGGCAGCGCTTCCTGCGCCGGGCGAAAGCCCTGGTGCAGGAGGCGGTCCGGGACGCCTCCGCGAAACGCAACATCCGCTCGGCCGATGAGGGGGGCGAGGTCAGCATCCCCCTGCACGGCATCCGGGAGCCCAGCTTCCATCTGGGTTCCGGCGGCATCCGCGACCATGTCCTGCCGGGCAACAAGGAATACCGGGAGGGGGACGAGATCCCCCGCCCGCCCGGCGGCGGCGGTGGCGGCGGCTCGGAGGGCTCGCCGGATGGCGGGGGCGAGGACGCCTTCCGATTCGTGCTGACGCGGGAGGAATTCCTCTCCCTTTTCCTTGACGACCTCGAACTGCCGGATATGGCGAAGCGCCGCCTCGTGGACGGCGCCGACCCGGCCTGGCACCGGGCCGGCTATTCCGTTAGCGGGTCGCCGGCCAACCTCTCCCTCCCCCGCACCATGCGCAACAGCCTCTCGCGCAGGATCGCCCTCAAGCGCCCGAAGCCGGAGGAGGTGCAGGCGCTGGAGGAGGAGATCGCCGCGCTGGAAGGCCAGCCCGAGCATGCCGAGCGCGTGCTGGCGCTGCGCGCTGAACTGGAGCGGCAGCTGCTGCGCACTCGCCGCATCCCCTATATCGACCCCATCGATGTCCGCTACCGGCGCTTCGAGCCGGTGCCGAGACCTGTCGCGCAGGCCGTCATGTTCTGCCTCATGGACGTCTCCGGCTCCATGACCGAGGACATGAAGGATCTGGCGAAGCGCTTCTACACGCTGCTCTACATATTCCTGCAGCGCCGGTACAAGCATGTGGAGATCGTCTTCATTCGCCACACGCATGAGGCGTCCGAGGTGGATGAGGAGACCTTCTTCCACAGCCGGGAGACTGGCGGCACGCTGGTCTCGACCGCGCTGGAGGAGATGCGGAAGGTGGTGGCCGACCGCTACCCGCCCTCGGAGTGGAATATCTACGCCGCGCAGGCCTCGGATGGCGACAACGCGGCGGGCGACAGCCAGAAGACGGCGCGGCTGCTGGTCGATACGATCCTGCCCGCCTGCCAGTACTACGCCTATATCGAGGTGGGGCGCGAGGGCGAGCACGGCATCCCAGGCTTCCCGCGCGGCCCGACCGATCTCTGGCGCACCTACGAGGCGCTGGTGAATGCCGGCGCACCGCTGGCCATGAAGAAGGTGCGCCACCGGCGGGAGATCTTCCCGGTCTTCCGCGAACTCTTCGCCAAGCGCGGCGTGGTCGAGGGGGCCAGCGCATGAATGTCATCGCCAAGCCCGAGGATCGGCTGCTCTACAAGGGCGCCGACTGGGACTTCGACACGCTGATGCGGGTGCATGACGCCTGCGCCGAGATCGCGGGGGAGGAGCTTGGCCTCGACTGGTATTCCAACCGGATCGAGGTCATCAGCGCCGAGCAGATGCTGGATGCCTATGCCAGCACCGGCCTGCCGCTCTTCTACCGGCACTGGTCCTTCGGCAAGCATTTCGCCCAGCACGAGTCGCTCTACCGCAAGGGGTTGCGCGGCCTGGCCTATGAGATCGTCATCAACTCCGACCCGTGCGTCTCCTATGTCATGGAGGAGAACACGGCGACGATGCAGGCGCTCGTCATCGCCCACGCCGCTTTCGGCCACAACCACTTCTTCAAGAACAACCAGCTCTTCCGGCAATGGACGGATGCCAAGGGCATCCTCGACTACCTCGAATTCGCCCGCGGCTATGTCCAGGCCTGCGAGGAGCAGCATGGCGAGATGGCGGTGGAGCGGGTGCTCGACTCCGCCCACGCCCTGATGAATTACGGCGTGCACCGCCATCGTCGCCGCGCCCCCGACCTGCTTTCCGAGCAGAAGCGGGAGCGCGAGCGGCGCGAGCATGACGAGCGGATGTACAATGTCCTCTGGTCCACCTTGCCGGAAAAGGCGGCCCAGCCCGCAACCCGGACGGAGGAGGAACGCCGCCGCGCCCTGCTGCAATTGCCGCAGGAGAATATCCTCTATTTCCTTGAGAAGTCCGCCCCGCGGCTTGCCCCCTGGCAGCGCGAGATCCTCCGCATCGTCCGCAACGTGGCGCAATATTTCTACCCGCAGCGCCAGACCAAGATGATGAACGAGGGCTGCGCCACCTATACCCACCACCGCATCCTGGGCCGGCTGCATGAGCAGGGCCGCATCTCGGACGGCAACTGGCTTGAGGTGCTGCACTCCCACTCCTCCGTCATCATGCAGCCGGATTTCGACGACCAGCGCTATTCCGGGATGAACCCCTACGCGCTCGGTTTTGCCATGATGGAGGATATCGAGCGCATCTGCCGCGAGCCGACCGAGGAGGATCGCGACTGGTTTCCCGATTTCGCCGGTTGCGGCGACCCGATGCCGGTGCTGCGCTATGGCTGGTCGGAGTTCCGGGACGAGAGCTTCATCCTGCAATTCCTCAGCCCGGCCCTGATGCGCAAGCTCCGGCTGTTCCACATCGTCGATGACAGTGGCCAGCCCGTGCTGCGGGTGGATGCCATGCACGACGAACGGGGCTACCGCCGCCTTCGCCGCGCACTCGCCCGGCAATACGATCCGGCCTGGACGGACCCGGACATCCAGGTGGTGGATGTCGATCTCGGCGGCGATCGCAAGCTGATCCTGGAGCACCGGGTCGCTGGCGGAAGGCTGCTGGAGGAGCAGGAGGCGCGGCAGGTGCTGCGCCATCTCGCCAGCCTCTGGAGCTATGACGTGCTGCTGCGGGAGGTGGACCCGACCAGCGGCGCCAGCCTGCGGGAGCATGCAGTGAGCCCACCGCGCTAGATCCCGCCGCGGAAAGGATGAGCGCCCCGGGGCGCGGTTTCAGCCTGCCATCAGTGGCCTGCGGCGAATTGGCGTTCAGACCTGGACGCGATCCGCTGCGGGGTGTTGCTGGTCGTGGGCCAGCGGTGACGTGTATCGGACCGGCAAGCGATCTCGGCACCAGGCGCTCAGCGTCAACCCAGCGCCGGCACCGTTCCTCACGCCCTCGCCATTTCCGATCCGCATAGGATGCGGTCCAGGCTGGGCGGCCATTCCGGAAGGGCTGCCCCCCATGGTGTCCGACATCTCCCGCCTCAATGACCGCACGCCCGGGCTGGATGCCGGGCTGCTGGTCGCGCGCATCCTGCTCGTCGCGCTCTTCCTCGTCGCTGGCTATTACAAGCTGATCGACCCGGCCCGGAACGCCGCCTATTTCGGCAGCCTCGGCCTGCCGATGCCAGCGGCCATGGTCTGGGTCGTGGTGGCGATCGAGATCGTGCTGCCACTCATGATCCTGTTCGGCATCGGCACGCGCTGGGCGGCGCTCGGGCTGCTGGTCTTCACGATCGCCAGCGCCTTCATCGGCCACCGCTTCTGGACCTTCGACCAGGCAACGCAGTTCGGCCAGTACTTCGCCCAGCTCTCGAATTTCCTGAAGAACCTCGCCATCGCCGGCGGCCTCGGCGTCTTGGCGCTGGTCGGGCCAGGCCGCTATGCGATTGAGGCGCGCGGCCGGATCTGACCCCGCCGCGCGCGCATTGGGAGGCAGGCGCGGGTCGGCGATCAGCCCCGGCGCGCCGCCCCGACCGCCGCCATGAAGCCATCCAGCTTCGTCGCATCAACCCATCGCAGCACGGCGACCGTCTCCGCTGCCGGGTCCACCCAGGTGACATTCCCGCCGGCCCCGGAAAAGCAGATGCTCTCGGCGCTCGCGCTCGGCCAGCGGGTCCGCCCGGTATTCAGCCACCAGAGCAGCCCGTAATGCGGGTTCAGCGTGCAGGGGGTGCGGCACTGCGCGACCCAGCCTTCCGGCAGGATGCGCTCCCCTGCCCAGACCCCGTCCTGCAGCACAAGCTGGCCGATCCGCGCCTGGTCCTCGGCATGGATGAAGACACCGCCGCCCCAATGGCCACCGCCCGAGACGCTCTGCACCCGACGTCCGCCGACCTCGACCCAGCTCGTCTCATAGCCAAGCCAGGACCAGTCGGCGGAGGCGCCGATCGGACGCATCACCCGCTCGGCGAAGACCTCTGGCAGCGCCCGGCCGAAGCGGCGCAGCAGCGCGAGGGAAAGGCGGTTCACCCGGACCTCGTTGTATTCCCAGTACTGCCCCGGCGGGTGCAAGGGCCGGGGCAGGCCCTTCTTCCCCTGCCCTTCCACCTGCAGGTTCCGGCCGCGATCGATCAGGTCGCTCTTGCCGAACAGCGTCCCCTCCCATTCGGAGGTGTTCTGCAACAGGTGCCGCCAGGTGACAGGGCCGTTCTGCGGCCCCTCGAAGCCGCCATCCTCCACCGTCTCCGCAACCCGTGCATCGAGGTCGGGGATCAGCCCATCCCCCAGCGCGATCCCGGCGAGGATCGCCAGGTAGGACTTCGCCACGCTGAAGGTCATGTCCACCTGCCGCGTGTCGCCCCAGCGCGCGACCAACCGGCCGCGCCGCAGGATCAGCCCGTTCGGCCCGCCGCGCGGCTTCACCGGCCCGAGGATGGCATTGTCGGGCGGCGGCTCGAAAAAGCCGGCCTCGATATGGGCGCGAATGTCGTGCGGCCAGGGCGATTCATGCGCGAGGGCGAAGCGCACCGCCTCCGCGATCCGGTCCGGGTCGAGGCCGACAGCCTCGGGCGGGACCTCGGGGAGAAGCGCCGGATGGGACGGCATGGTTGTCATGTCGGACATGCCGGCCAGCCTACCCGCTCCCCGGGGATGATGTGAGGGGTCGTCGAGTGTTTCCACCGCCGCGCGATATGCTCTAGAAACGCGCGGCCCGCGGCGCCGGGCAGTCATTGAAGCCGGAGTGATTCATCCATGCCGCAGGGCAGTAGCACCCCAGCGCCGCGGTTCGCCGGCGGCCTCTCCGCACGGCTGATGGCCATACTCCGTCCCCGTCCGCCGCGGCTTCGGCTGCTGCCGACGGCGCGCCTCGCTGCGGGTGCGCGGGTGCCGACCGAGGCGGCGATCCGCGCCCTCGCCGGGGCCACGCCCTTTGCCGGCAACCTGCTGCTCTGCCGCGTGCTCGGCCGCTACAAGCTCTTCCTCGACGCGGCCGACCTCACCCTCGCGCCACACCTCGCTCTTGATGGCTACTGGGAGTGGTGGACCACCAGCTTCCTGGCCCGCAACCTGCGGCCCGGCGAGACGGTGGTCGATGCCGGCGCCTGCATCGGCTATTTTACATTGCTCACGGCCGATCTGGTCGGCGCCGGCGGCCGGGTGGTGGCGCTTGAGCCCAACCCGCAGAGCGCCGCGCTGCTGCGCCGGAACGTCGCGTTGAATGGTTACGCCGAACGGGTGACGGTGGAGGAAGCCGCGCTGGCCCCGGCCGGGGGCCGGCTGCTGCGGCTGGTGGTGCCGCCGAACAGCCCAATGGATGCCCATTTGCTGAAACAGGATCTGGCCTCGGATCCCGGGCAGCGGCCGTCGGAAGGTCGCGCCACCGTGCTGGTCCGTGGCCGGACGCTGGACGAACTGGCCGTGCCGGCCGATGTCGTCCGGCTCGATGTCGGTGACGCGCAGGAGGCGGCCTGGGACGGCATGCAGCACCTGCTCGCGGAGCGAGCCGGGCTGCGCCTGCTCATGGCCTTCGACCCGGCGCGCTGTGCCCAGCCCGCCGCCTTCCTCGACCGCGTCGCCGCCCGCTTCCCGCTGCGGCGGCTGCACCCCGACGGCAAGGCACGGCCCTGCACGCCCGCCGAGGCGCTTGGCAGTGGCGGCGTCCTGCTCTGGCTGGCGAAGGACGAGCCCGCCTAGGCCCGGACGGCCTCGGCCGAAGCCCCGGCCGAGGCCGGCTTTGCTCCCGGCAGCTCGATCTCGATCGCGAGCGTCGAGATGTCGCCGCCGCGGTCGAGCGCGACATTCACCTTGCCTGGGTCGATCGCCACATAGCGCGCCACCACGGCGACCAAGTCCTGCTGTAGCCGCGGCAGGAAATCCTCCCGGGTGCGGCCGATGCGCTCATGCGCCAGCACGATCTGCAGCCGCTCCTTCGCCTGGGTGGCGGAGGCCGGCTCCGGCTTGCGGTTGGCGCGGAAGAAGTCGAGCCAGCTCATCTCAGGCAGCCCTCCCTCCGAACAGGCGGCGCAGCAGGCCGGGCTTCTTGTCCGGCTCCAGGAAGCGGTGCGGCAGTTCCTCGCCGAGGAAGCGGCCGACCGCATCCTTGTAGGCCTGACCTGCGACGCTCTCGGTATCCAGGATCACCGGCATGCCGGTATTGGACGCGCGGAGGACGCTTTCGTTCTCCGGAATCACGCCCAGCAGCGGGATCGCCAGGATCTCCCGGACATCCTCGAGCTTCAGCATCTCACCCCGCTCGACCCGGTTCGGGTCGTAGCGGGTCACGAGGAGGTGCTCCTTCACCTTGTCCCGCTTTTCCTCCGCCCGCTTCGACTTCGACTGCAGGACGCCGAGGATACGGTCCGAGTCGCGGACCGAGGAGACCTCCGGGTTGGTCACCACGATCGCCTGATCGGCGAAGTAGAGCGCGAGCAGCGCGCCCTTTTCGATGCCGGCCGGGCTGTCGCAGAGGATGTAGTCGAAGTCCTTCCCGAGTTCCTCGATGATCTCGGCCACGCCCTCCTTGGTCAGGGCGTCCTTGTCCCGGGTCTGGGAAGCCGGGAGGATGGCAAGACCATCGACCCGCTTGTCGCGGATCAGGGCCTGGTTCAGCCGCGCCTCGCCTTGGATGACATTGACGATGTCGAAGACCACGCGCCGCTCGACCCCCATGATGAGGTCAAGGTTGCGCAGGCCGACATCGAAATCGATCACCACTGTCTTCTTGCCCGCCAGCGCGAGGCCGGTGGCGATGGCGGCACTGGTCGTGGTCTTCCCCACGCCCCCCTTGCCCGATGTGACGACGATCACCTGCGCCATGAACAACCCCCTGCTGCACCCGCTCCCCGTCCGGGCCCCGGCCCGCCCCGGCCCGGGGCGCTCCGGACATTGCCGGCGCGCCCTGGATCCGGTCATCCCCTGAGCCGGCGATCGCCCCGAGCGTACCCACCCGGCACCATCGCCAGCCCCCTAGCCGAGCGGCCCGAACCGCATCTCCTCGCCGTCCAGCCGGACCTGCGTGGGCCGGCCGATCGGCGCTTCCCCAAGCCCTTCGCGCACCGCGTAGAAGCCGGCGATGGCAATCAGCTCGGGGTCGAAATTCAAGGCGAAGATCCGCGCCTCGGCATCGTTCCGCGCACCGGCGATCGCCCGGCCGCGCAGCGCGCCATAGACATGGACATGGCCGTCCGCGATCACCTCCGCGCCGGGATTGACGGTTGCGGTCACGATGAGATCGGCGCCCTCCGCATAGATCCGCTGGCCGGACCGCACCGGCTCGCTCACCAGCAGGGCGCTGCGGCCGCTGCCCTGGAATTGCGGGGTCGCAGGGGCGGCCGGAGGGGGCGGTGCGGCCTGCGGCGCCGCGTCTGCGGGCGCCGGTGCGGCACTTCCGGCCGGCAACTCGGTCTCCGAATCGCGGCCGCCGACGGCGCGCAGCGGCGGCAGGCCGGCCGCTGTCGCCGCCTGGCGCATCTGCGGGCTGCCGCCGGTGGTCCCGATCGGGACGATCTCCAGCGCGTGCAGCCCCTCGATCAGGCCGCGGAAATCCACCTCCTCCGGGGCCGCCATGAGATCGGCGAGGCCGATGACGATGGGCGCGAAGCGCAGGAAGCCCGGCGCCCGGCGGAACTGATCGCCGAGGGCGGGCAGCACCGTCTCAGGCCGCGGGTCGAGCAGCCGCAGCACCAGCAGGTTGAAGTTGCCGGCGCGGAGCCTAAAGGTTTCCGGAAGGGTCTGGCTGCTCAAGGCGCTCTCGGGTCGGCCATCGCGGGTCGGGGGAAGCCTCCGGCCCGCGGGAGGCGCGCGCCGTATCCTGTGCATAGCAGCGCTGCCGCGAGCGGCGAAGCCCGAATGCATACCATTGCGGCCCTCGGCTCGATTCAGCTGCGCAATGCCGGCCGGGACTCGCCGGATCGCCGCAGCCAAGGATAATGCCTGCGAAGAGTCGGGAGCCCGTCTTGCACCAGATCACCCTGCTGGAGCCCTTCCGGGCGCTGTTCTACGCCCCTTTCTACCTTGCCGAGTCGCTCGGCGCCTTCGCCCGGCAGGGCGTGGATGTGCGGATGCTGACCGCTGGCACCCCTGACGCGGCCTGCGCGAAGCTCCTGGCCGGGGAGGCGGACCTGGCCTGGAGCGGGCCGATGCGCCCCATGCTGCTGCGCGCCACGACCCCCGACTGCGCCCTGCGGAGCTTCTGCGCCGTGGTGATGCGCGACCCCTTTCTGCTGATGGGCGGGGAGAGGCGCCCGGGCTTCCGCCTGCAGGACCTGCCAAGCCTCCGCCTCGGCCTGGTCTCCGAGGTGCCGACGCCGGTCTGGTGCCTGCGTGGCGATCTCGCGGAGCGCGGCATGGGCTGGTCCGCCCTGACCATCGTGAACGGCCGGACCATGGCCGAGAATGCCGAGGCGGTGGCGGAAGGCAGGCTCGACCTCGCCCAGATGTTCGAGCCCTTCGCCTGCCGGGTGGAGGATGCCGGCGGCGCCCTCTGGCACGCCCAGGCCAGCCGCGGCCATACCGCCTATACCGCCTTCTATGCCACCGAGGCCGGAATTGCGGCGAAGCGCGCACCGCTGATGGCGATGATCCGCGCCATGGCAGAGGCGCTGGCCTTCATCCGGGAGGCACCGGCGGGCGAGGTGGCGGAGCGCATCGCCCCGCGCTTCCCGGATGTCCCCTCCTCCCACCGCGTCCGCGCCATTGCACGCTACCAGGCGCTCAACCTCTGGGATGCCGGGCCGCTCTTCCCGCGGGAGGCCTTCGACCGGCTCGGCGCCGCTATGCTCGCCTCCGGCGCCATCCCCCGGATCCCGGCCTTCGAGGCCTGCATCGATAACGCCATCGTCGAGGAGGCCCTCTCGTGAGCGGCAAGACCCCCATCGGCACCCGCGCCGACTACCGCTGGTTCACCACCATCCCGACCCGCTGGATGGACAACGACGTCTACGGCCATGTCAACAACGTCACCTATTACAGCTGGATCGACACTGCGGTGGCGCAGTTCCTGATCGCCAACCAGGTGCTCGATCTCGAGTCCAGCACGGAGGTCGGGCTGGTGGTCGAGACGCAGTGCCGATACTTCGCGCCGATCTCCTTCCCCGACCTCGTCACCTGCGGCATCCGCTGCGGCCGGCTCGGCACCTCCTCCATTCGCTATGAGCTCGGCATCTTCCGCAACGAGGAGGAGCGCGCGAGCGCCGAGGGGCATTTCGTGCATGTCTATGTCGCGCGCGCCGAGCAGACCCGGACCGTGCCGGTGCCCGCCCGGCTGCGGGAGGCAGCGACACGCCTGCTGATGCGACCGGGCTGATGAAGCGGGACGAGCACCGGCTGCGGCTTGCCCTGCTTGCCTGGGCCGGGTCGGGGCTCGCCCTTGGCCTGCTGCTGCGCTGGCTGGCGCCGGAGGCGGCGCCGATCGTGCTCACCCTCGCCACGCTGCCTGTGCTCGCCGTGCTGCTGCGGGACATCGTGCAGGGGCTGCTCCACGGCAATGCCGGGCTGGATCTGCTCGCCGCCCTGTCCATGGCGGGCGCGCTGGCGCTGGGGGAGGAACTGGCCGGTGCCGTCGTTGCGCTGATGTTCGCAGGCGGCAGCTTCCTCGAGGAGTTTGCGCGGGAGCGGGCGCGGCGGGAGATGACGGCCCTGCTCGCGCGCCAGCCGCGCCGGGCCACGCGGCACGGGCCGTCGGGGCTGGAGGAGGTGCCCGTCGAGGCGCTGCAGCCTAGCGACCGCGTACTGGTCCGCCAGGGGGAGGTGGTGCCGGTCGATGGCCGCGCCCTCGGCCCCGCCGTGCTCGACACCTCCGCCCTGACCGGCGAATCCATTCCCGTGACGCTTACCATGGGCGACCCGGTCCTCTCGGGCAGCACCAATGCCGGCGAAGCCTTCGACCTGGAGGCCGAGCGGGAGGCGGCGGCGAGCACGCTCGCCGGCATCATCCGGCTGGTGGAGCAGGCCCAGGCCAGCCGGGCCCCCATGGCGCGGCTCGCTGATCGCTGGGCGCTGGGCTTCCTTGCCGTCACGCTGGCCATCGCTGCCGCCGCCTATCTCGCTTCGGATGATCCGCGCCGGGCGCTGGCCGTGCTGGTGGTCGCCACCCCCTGCCCGCTCATCCTCGCCGTGCCGGTCGCCCTCATCGCCGGCCTCTCGCGCGCCGCCCGCGCCGGCGTGCTGGTGAAGAGCGGCGCGGCGCTGGAGATGCTGGCCCGCGTCCGCGTGCTGCTGCTGGACAAGACCGGCACCCTGACTGAGGGGCGGGTTCGGCTGCTGGAGGCGCGCCCGGCCAGCAGCCTGGATCCCAGGGAACTGCTGCGCCTCGCCGCCTCGCTCGACCAGGCCTCGGCCCATCCGGTTGCCGCCGGGCTGGTCGAGGCGGCGCGCAAGGCCGGGCTGCCGCTGGCGACGCCGGAGGCCGTGCGGGAGGAAGCCGGCGCCGGCATCGCCGGCAGGGTGGAGGGCCGCGCTGTCGCGCTCGGCGGTCCCGGCTTCGTCGCTTCGCATGGCTGGGCGGGGATGGAGGCGGTGAGTGACCATCCCCCCGGGTCGCTCCGCGTCTGCGTGGCGGTGGACGGCGCGCCGGCCGGGCTGCTGGTGCTCGCCGACCCGCTGCGCGGCGATGCCGAGGCCATGCTGGCGGCCGCCCGTGCCGCCGGAATCCGTCGCGTGGTGCTCCTCTCCGGCGACCGTGCAGCCGTTGCGGAAGCGGTCGGGGCGCGCCTCGGCGTCGATGCCGTGCTGGCCGAGCGCAGCCCCGCCGAGAAGGTCGCGGCCGTGCTGCGGGAGAAGCCCGGCGGCCCCGTGCTGATGCTGGGCGATGGCGTCAATGACGCGCCGGCCCTGGCCGCGGCCGATATCGGCGTCGCCATGGGGGCCCGTGGCGCGGCGGCCAGCGCCGAGGCGGCGGATGCGGTGGTGCTGGTGGACCGGATCGACCGGCTGGCGGAGGCGATGCGCATCGCCCGCCGGGCGCGGGGGATCGCGCTGCAGAGCGTCGCGGTCGGCATCGGGCTGTCGGTTCTCGGCATGCTGGCGGCGGCGGCGGGATATCTCACGCCGGTGCAGGGCGCGCTGCTGCAGGAAGCGATCGACGTCGCGGTGATCCTGAACGCGCTCCGGGCGCTGCGGATCTGAGGCCCGCCACGTCACGGGGCGCTACTAGGGTGGAGTCGCCTCGAAACGGCTGGCAGGCCGCCCCCGCGAGGCTTCCGGCCCTGCCGGGTGCGGGAGGCGAGCCGTCCTGTTTGCCACCCGTCTTGATGCCCGGGCCGGGCCCGGCCATGACGCGACACACCATGTTCAGGGAGAGAACGCCATGCCCGCGCTCAAGCGTCTTGCCATCCTCGACGACTATCAGGGCGTGACCCTGCGCCTGGGTCCCTGGGACCGGCTGCCGGAAAGCCTGGAGATCCATGTCTTCCGCGACACCCTCACCGACCCCGCCGCCCTCCTCGCCCGTCTCGCGCCCTTCGACGCCATCCTGGCGATGCGGGAGCGCACGCCCTTCCCGCGCAGCTTGATCGAGCAGCTGCCGAACCTCAGCCTGCTGATCACCACCGGCGCGCGGAACCGCAGCATCGACCTGGAAGCCTGCGCCGAGCGCGGCGTGACGGTCTGCGGCACCCCCTCCTTCGCCCACCCTACGGTGGACCTGACCTGGGGCCTCATCCTCTCCCTCATGCGCCGCATTCCGGAGCAGGAGGCGGCGCTCCGCGAGGGCCGCTGGCAGGTGGCGCTGGGTCATACGCTGGAGGGCAAGACGCTCGGCTGCCTTGGCCTCGGCAATCTCGGCAGCCGGGTGGCGAAGGTGGGCGCCGCCTTCGGCATGAGGGTCATCGCCTGGTCGCAGAACCTGACGCCGGAGAAGGCCGCGGCGGCCGGCGCCGAGGCGGTGAGCAAGGAGCGGCTGCTTGCCGAGTCGGACGTGGTGACGCTGCACCTGATCCTCTCGGAGCGGTCGCGCGGCATCATCGGCGCCGGCGACCTGGCGCAGATGAAATCCACGGCCGTCATCGTGAACACCAGCCGCGGCCCGCTGATCGACCAGGCCGCGCTGATCGCGGCGCTCAAGGCGGGCCGGATCGCCGGCGCCGGGATCGATGTCTATGACCAGGAGCCGCTGCCGAAGGACCACCCGATCCTCTCGGCGCCCAACACCGTGCTGACGCCGCATCTGGGCTATGTGACCGAGGAGAATTACCGCGCCTATTTCCAGGGCGCCGTGGAGGCGGTGGAGGGCTATCTGGCGGGCCAGCCGGTGCGGGAATTGCGCGCCGGCTGAGCAGCCCGGCCCGGCAGGCACCGGGCGGGTGCGCGATGGCGGACCGCCAAGTCTCCCCGGGGGCGGGCCGGCATCGCGGTTGCGCCCGCGCTCTGTACAGGTAATCGGCGGCGCCGCATGGCGCACCGGTGCCGGCATGGGGTGCCGGCCGCCCGGCCTTCCCTTGCGGATCCTGCGTCCCGACCTCCGGCATGCACCGACAGTTCATGAGATGATGCACGGCGTATGCTGTGCATGTGCCGGCGAGACTGCCTGCACAACGGGCGTCGCAGGCGCTGCATCCATCGCCGTCACCCGGGTGGGCAGGGCAGGATTGCAGCGTTCCGGCGCAGGACGCTCGCGCCAGCCTCGCGCTTCTCGCGCACTGATCCGGGCAGGACCAACGGATCGTCCCGCATCAGGTTATCGGCGGATGCAGGCCGCGACGCCCTGCCCCGCTGGTGCTTGACGGCGACGGTTGGCGCACCGCAGCATCCTGTTTCCCGTCGCCGGAAGGGATGTGCCATGCGCCGACGCTGTCTCCTTGCCACCATGGGGGCCGCGCTGGCCGCACCCCGCCTCGCCGCCGCGCAGGGCACTGCCGGACGGCGCGTGCTGCGCTTCGTGCCCCAGGCCGACTTGGCGCTGCTGGACCCGATCCACTCCGTCGCCTTCGTCACGCGCAACCATGCGCTGATGGTCTATGACACGCTCTATGGCTGGGATGCGGAGCTGAAGGCACGACCGCAGATGGCGGAAGGCATGCCGCTCGTCGAGGAGGATGGCAGGCGGGCCACCATCACCCTGCGGGAGGGGCTCCGGTTCCATGACGGCGAGCCCGTGCGCGCGCGCGACTGCGTCGCCTCCATCAAGCGTTGGGCGACGCGCGACGCCTTCGGCCAGGCGCTCTGGGCGGCGACGGAGGAACTCTCCGCGGCGGATGACCGCCGCATCGTCTTCCGCCTGAAGAAGCCCTTCCCGCTGCTGCCGGATGCGCTGGCCAAGGTGGGCACGCATCTCTGCGCCATGATGCCGGAACGGCATGCGGGCCTGCCTTCCTCCCAGGCGGTGCCGGAGATCATCGGCAGCGGTCCCTTCCGCTATGTGGCGGGCGAGCGGGTACCGGGCAGCCGCAATATCTATGAGCGCTTCGCCGACTACCGCCCGCGCGAGGAAGCGCCGAGCTACATGAGCGGCGGCAAGCAGGTGCATTTCGACCGGGTGGAGTGGCTGACCATCCCGGACGGCGCGACGGCCAGCGCGGCGCTGCAGCGTGGCGAGGTGGACTGGTGGGAACTGCCGGCGATCGACCTGGTGCGCCCGCTGCAGCGGGCGCGCGGGATCAAGGTGGATATCCTCGATCCCAATGGCTCGATCGGCTTCCTGCGCTTCAACTGCCTGCATCCGCCCTTCGACAATCCCGCCATCCGCCGCGCCATCCTGCGCGGGACGAACCAGGTGGATGCGATGACCGCGGCGGCTGGCGATGACCGCAAATACTGGCACGTGCCCTATGGCTTCTTCGCGCCCGGCTCGATCATGGCAAGCGAGGAGGGGCTGGAGGCCTTCCGCAACCCGCTCGACGCCGCGGCGACGAAGCGGGCGCTGGAGGAAGCCGGCTACAGGGGCGAGCGCGTGAACCTGCTGGCCGCGACCGACTTCCCGGTGATCAATGCCATGAGCGAGGTCTGCGGCGACATGCTGCGGCGCTCCGGCGTGAACCTGGATTACGTGGCGACCGATTGGGGCACGGTGACGCAGCGCATCCTGAAGCAGGACCCGCCGGCCCAGGGCGGCTGGAACATGATGGTGAGCTGGACGGCCGGCAGCGCGCAGGTGAACCCGGCGGCGAACAACCTGATCCGCGGCCATGGCCGCAGCGCCATCTTCGGCTGGCCGACCGTCCCCCGGCTGGAGGAACTGCGCAACGCCTGGTTCGACGCGCCGGATGATCCCGCGCGGGCGCGCATCGGGCGGGAGATGCAGCGTGTCGCCTTCGATCAGGTGCCCTATGTGCCGCTCGGCCAGTTCTTCTCGCCGACGGCGCTGCGTTCGGATCTGGAGGGGATGCTGAAGGGCGTGGCGCTGTTCTATGGCATAAGGCGGGCCTAGCGCGCCCGCACCGGGCTACCGCGGATCGGCGTTCAGAGCCGAACGCGGATCCGCTGCAGGTCCTTGATCGCAGAGCAGAGTCTCGCTCCCGGGCGTTCACGCCCATCCGCGATCCGCTCTAGGCGGAGGGCATGGCGCGGGGCACACTCCGCGCCAACACCGTCCATGGAAAGCCCATGCCGAGCCTGATCGAACCCGTCACCCTGCGCGGCACCACCTTCCGCAACCGCATTGCCGTCCCGCCGATGTGCCAGTACTCGGCCGAAAACGGCATCGCCCAACCCTGGCACATGGTGCAGTACGGCCGCTTCGCGGTCGGTGGTGCCGGCCTCGTCATCATCGAGGCGACGGCGGTCTCACCCGAGGGCCGCATCACCCATGGCGATCTCGGCATCTGGTCGGATGCGCATGCCAGGGCGCTCGCGCCGATCGCCGCCTTCATGAAATCCCAGGGGGCGGTGCCGGGCATCCAGCTCGGCCATGCCGGGCGCAAGGCCAGCATGCAGCGCCCCTGGTACGGCAACGACCCGCTCGGCGCCGAGGACCTGGCCCGCGGCGACCATCCCTGGGAGATCGTGGCGCCCTCGGCCATCCCGCTCGACGAGGGCTGGCTGATGCCGCGCGCGCTGGACGAGGCCGGGCTCGCCCGGATCCGGGATGCCTTCATCGCCGGGGCCGTGCGCGCCCGCGACGCCGGCTTCGAGGTGGTCGAGATCCACATGGCGCATGGCTACCTGCTGGCCAGCTTCCTCTCTCCCATCACCAACCGGCGGAACGACGCCTATGGCGGCGACGCGGCGGGGCGGCAGCGCCTGCCGCTGGAGATCGCCCGCGGGGTGCGGGAGGTCTGGCCGGCGGACAGGCCGGTCTTCGTCCGCATCTCCTCGGTCGATGGCGCCGAGGGCGGGCTGACGCTGGAGGACCAGATCGGCTTCGCTCGGGCGCTGAAGGCGGTGGGCGTGGATGTGGTCGATTGCTCCTCCGGCGGCATCGCCGGCAGCGCGACGGCCGCCAAGGGACCGCCGCGCACCTACGGCTTCCAGGTACCCTATGCCAGGGCGATCCGCGAACAGGCGGGCATTGCCACCATGGCCGTCGGGCTGATCGTGGACCCCCATCAGGCACAGCAGGTGCTGGATGAGGGCGGCGCGGACCTGATCGCGATCGGCCGCCAGGCGCTGGAGGACCCGAACTGGCCGCAGCATGCCGCCGCCACGCTGCTGGGCGGCCCGGCCTATGAGGCCTGGCCGAAGCAGCATGGCTGGTGGCTGAACGTCCGGCAGGGTTCGCTCTCGAAGCTCGGGCCCTGGAGGGCCGCCTGAGGGGTGCGCCGGGGGGTGGCGCACCGCCCCCGCTTCGCGCTAGGCCTTCGGCATGAATGACGCGCCGCACAACACGGCGGAAGACAAGCTGCAGCGGCTTGTCGCCCGCGCCGCCGCCGCCGGTCCCGCCCTGCCCTGTGCGGTGGTCCACCCGGTGGATGCCGCGAGCCTCGAAGGCGCGATGGAGGCGGCCGAGGCCGGGCTGATCCTGCCCATCCTGGTCGGTCCTGCCGCGCGAATCCGCTCGGCGGCGGCGCAGGCCGGCATCGACCTCGCCGGCGCCCTCATCGAGGACGTGCCACACAGCCACGCCGCCGCCGAGCGCGCCGTTGCCCTGGTGCGGGAGGGACGCGCGGGCGCGCTGCTGAAGGGGGCGCTGCACACGGATGAGTTGATGGCGGCGGTTGTCTCGCGCGAGGGCGGGCTGCGGACGGAACGCCGCATCAGCCACTGCTTCATCCTGGACGTTCCGCGCTACCACAAGCCCCTGGTGGTGACGGACGCCGCCATCAATATCGAACCGGACCTCGAGACCAAGGCCGATATCGCGCGCAACGCCATCGATCTCTGCCGCGCCCTCGGCATCGCCCGGCCGAAGGTGGCGGTACTGGCGGCGGTCGAGGTCGTGACCCCGAAGCAGCCCGCGACGCTGGATGCCGCGGCCCTCTCCAAGATGGCGGATCGCGGCCAGATCGAGGGCGGGATCGTCGACGGGCCGCTCGCCTTCGACAATGCCATCAGCCGGGACGCAGCGGCTTCCAAGCACCTGGAAAGCCCGGTGGCCGGCGACCCGGACATCCTGCTGGTGCCGGATCTGACGGCCGGCAACATGCTGGCGAAGCAACTGCAATACCTGGCGGGGGCCGAGAGCGCCGGCCTCGTCGTCGGCGCTCGGGTGCCGATCGCGCTGACCAGCCGGGCGGAGGGGCCGCGGGCCCGCCTTGCGTCCTGCGCCGTCATGAAGCTGGCGGTCGGGATGCGGGTGACCAAGCACGGGGCGGATTGAGCGTCCCCCCTGCCCGCCAGGCTGGAGCAGCTTCACGCTCCCAGGCGTTCACGCCCGTCCGCGATCTGCTCTAACTTGGCGGGACAGGGAGAACGCCCATGAGGAATATCCGCGTCGCCACCTTCGCCTGCCCGGGCGCCCCGCCCGAGATCCGGGAGGTCCCCTGGCCCAGGATTGGCCGCAAATCCGCGCTCATCCAGATCGGCGCCTGCGGCGTCTGCGGCACCGACCTGCACATCCTGAAGGGCCACTGGCCGAAGCCCCTGCCCTGGCCCTTCACCTTGGGCCATGAGATGACCGGGATCGTGCGGGAGATCGGGCCGGATCTGAAGACCGACTGGATGGACCTGCCCATCACGGTCGGCTCCAAGATCATGATCCCGCCCTTCATGCCCTGCGGGTCCTGCTACTACTGCAAGCACTACCCCGAGAGCGCGAACCGCTGCCAGACACCGGTCTATTACGGCCGCTATCTCGGCTTCGACAAGCCGCCACATCTCTGGGGCGGCTGGGCGGAATATGTCTATGTGGACCTCGAGGACCTGCCGGGCACCAAGATCTACAAGCTGCCGGATGACATGCCGCTGCGGCTCGGGGCGTTGTCGGAGCCGCTGACCTCCTGCATCCGCGGCTTCGCCCGCGCCCAGCGCATGGGCGGGTTCAGATGGGGCGACACGGTCGTCATCCAGGGCACCGGGCCGATCGGCATCCTGGCCATCGCGGCGGCGCGGGAGATGGGCGCGGGCCGCGTCATCGCAGTCGGCGCGCCGGAGGCGCCGCGCCTGGCGCTCGCCCGGAAATTCGGCGCCGAGGCGACGGTGAACATCGAGGAACACGCCACCGCCGAGGCGCGCATCGCCCGCGTGCGGGAGATCGTCGGCGGCTACGGCGCCGACCTCATCATGGACTGCACCGGCCACCCGGCCGCGGGGCCGGAGGGCATCGAGATGCTGCGGGATTCCGGCTTCTATATCGAGATGGGCCAGTTCACCGATGCCGGCTCCATCATGACCAACTGGCACCGCTTCGTCGCCAAGGACATCACCATCATGGGGTCCTGGGCCTTCACGGCGAATGACCTGGCGCTCGGCGTGCAGATGCTGAACCACGCACGGGACCGGTATCCCTGGTACGAGATGCAGACGATCTACCCCTTCGACGCCGATGGCGTCTCCCGCGCCGTCGCGGATGCCATGGCGATGCGGACGGTGAAGAGCACCATCGTGCCCTTCCCCGAACTGCTGGAGGCCTGATCGCGGGGACCCCGGTCCGCGCCCTTTTTCGTTGGCCCTCGCAGCGCCCTGCCCCTAGCTTCTTGCCGCATGTCCGGCCGCATCGTCACGCTCACCCTGAACCCCACCGTCGACATCGCCGCGGAGGCGGAGATGGTCCGCGCCGTCCGCAAGACGCGGACGCGAAACGAACGCTTCGACCCCGGCGGGGGTGGGGTCAATGTCTCGCGCGTGGTGCATGAGCTGGGCGGGGAGACGCTCGCCATCATCCTCGCCGGAGGTCTGGCGGGTTCGCTGCTGGAGGAGTTGCTCGATGCCCAGGGCGTGCCCCGCCACAGCATCCCTATCGCCGGCCGCACGCGGATGAGCCATACGGTGAACGACCTCTCGGCCCGGCACGAATTCCGCTTCGTGCCGGAGGGGCCGAAGGTGTCGGAGGAGGAATGGCGTGCCACGCTTGCGGCGCTGGAGGCGGAGCCGGGCGACTGGGTGGTGGCCAGCGGCAGCCTGCCGCCCGGCGTGCCCGATGATTTCTACGCGCAGGCCGCGGATCTCGCCGCGCACCAGGGGCGGCACTACGTGCTCGACACCTCCGGCTCGCCGCTCAAGGCCGCGCTCGGCCATCGTCTCGCGCTGATCAAGCCGAGCCGCGGCGAATTCGAGACGCTGGTCGGACGCCCCCTGAACACGCCGCGGCAGCAGAACCAGGCGGCGCAGGAGCTGGTGCGGCAGGGCGCGGCGGAGCTGATCGCCGTCTCGCTCGGGCATGAGGGCGCGCTGCTGGCGGAGAAGGACGGCGTGCTGCGGCTGCGCGCGCTGGATGTGCCGGCGCTTGGCGCCGTGGGCGCGGGGGACAGCTTCCTCGCCGCCATGGTGCTGAAACTGTCCCAGGGCGAGAGCCCACGCGAGGCCTTCGCCTGGGGCATGGCCTGCGGCGCCGCGGCGGTGATGCGCCCGGGCACGGCGCAGCCGCGGCGGGAGGATGTGGAGGCGCTGCGGCGCCAGATCGGGGCGGTGTAGCAAGGGGGTGAGTGGGCAGCCCGGCGTCCGCAGGCGCACCCGCCGGCAGGGCGCTATTTCAGGGCCTCCCAGGCACCGGAATGCTCGCATTCATAGGGCGCCTCGCGCGCCGGAACATGGCAGGACACGCAGTGGATGCAGGGATCGACCCGCCGGTCGCCGGGCCGGCGGGCAAAGCCGCGTGTCAGCCCGAGCAATTCCCGCCCCTGGCCGCGCAACGCATCCTTCCGCCAGAAGCCGGTGCCGGTTGCGCCACACTGCGGACAGGTCAGCCGCGCGCAGATATCAAGGTCGCCGGTCATCGCTCCACGCGCTCCCGGGCGACGAGGCCGGGCATCGGGCCCGAGAGGGCCCGCCCAATGTCCCGCGGCAAGGCCCAACCGCTCGCCACCCTATCCGGACTCTGGGGGTGGACGGGGCGGAATTCAAACCGGAGCGCGCAAGCTCACGTGACTGCGATCACTCCCGCCGCTTCAGCGCCAGGCGCCTGGCCGGTCGGCCGGTGCTGCGCGCAGCGAAGCGCTCCAGCACATCCTCCGGCCAGGTCGTGACGCGCCGCAGGCCGAGATCGACGCAGAGATAGAGCACCTCGTTCTCCGCGGCGAGCCAGCCCTCGGTCGCATGGTGCATGCGGTGCACCGCGAGCAGGCGCTTGGAGTCATAGCCCAGCACCTCATTGGTGCAGGACAGTGGCATGCCCTCATGCACCTCCCGCACATAGCTTACCCAGGCCTCGGCGGCGAAGGTGCCGAGGTTGCGGGCACGGAAGGGGGCACCGAGGCCGAGACTGGGCCAGAGCTGGTCGGTCGCGATGTCGAACACGACCATGTAAAAGCCCATATTCATATGGCCGTTGTTGTCCACCCATTCGGGGCGGACCACCGCGAGCGGCGGCGGCAGGGCGGCAGTCGTCACGGTCTCGTCCGGCATTGGTGCTCCATCATCCACAGGCCGGATAGGCCAGCCAGCCAAGCACCCGGCCATCCGGCGCATCCACCCGCCTTGCATCGACGCAGCGTCGCTCCAGGAAGAAGGCCGGCGCGGCGGATTCGGGCGGCGCCGCGCCCGGCACCGCCTCCCGCTGCAGCACCCGCTCTCCCTCGGCCAGGCATTCCTCCGCAGCACCGTCCCGCCACAGGCGGATGGTGACCGCCCCCTCGGCCGCCGGCTCGGCGCCCAGCGCGAAGCCTGCCGGCGCACCGGCGAGGCAGGCCCGCAGCGCCGGGGCGAGCGCCGGCAGCGCCTCGGTCCACCCCGCCGCGGCGGCCGGCAGGACCGGCAGCAGCGCGAGAACCGCGCGCCTCAGTGGATCTCGTCCGCCCTGGAGAGCGCGTCCTTCAGCTTGTGGATGTCGAAATCGTCGCGCTTCGCCATCTCCAGGATCACCGCCTCGCGCCGGGCGCAGAGATCGATGGCGGCCGGAAGCTGCCGCACCGCCTCGGCCGGGATCACCACAGCCCCGTGGCGGTCGGCGTGGATCACGTCGTCATGCAGCACCGGCATGCCGTGCACCATCACCTCGCGGCCGAAATCCACCATGTGCACATGCGCATGGCTCGGATTCACCATGCCGCCGATGATCTGGAAGCCCGGCGCCAGCATGTCGAGATCCCGGAAGGAACCGCTGGTGACGCAGCCCTGGCAGCCGAGGCCCTTGTGGACGTTGCTGTTCACCTCGCCCCAGAAGGCGCCGAAGCCCGGGCTGTCGTCCAGGTCCTCGATCACCACGATGGTCGGCAGGTCGGCATCCGCCACGTATTCGTACCAGCCGATGCGCGCCTCCCGGTCCTGCTCCTTGCTGCGGCCGGAGGGGGCTGCGGCCCGGATCTGGCCGGTACGGGCCAAGCCGCAGATCGGCGGCAGGGAGGGATCGGCGCAGACGAAGGGGTGCAGGGTGAAGCCGCGGCCGCGCCGGGCCGGCACCACCAGTTCCAGCGCGTTGCAGATGGTGGGCGTATCCCAGCGCCGCAGAAGATCCAGATCCGCGCGGGTGAAGGGGCGTTCGGCCATGATGGGTATCCTCCCGGGAGGGGGGAAGGATCGGTGAGCCGGGGCCGCCGGTAAACCCCCCCATGCGGCGGGACGAAGAGCGCGTGACGGTTCCGCGACATGCGCCGACCGGTGATTGCCGCCGCCCCCGGTCTGCCCGTACTGCCATCCCGAAGGACAGGGGGGCAGGGCATGGGGTGGCGCTGGGCGCAAGCGATGGTGGTACGGGGGGCGCTGCTGCTCGGGCTTCTCGCGCCCGGGGCGGTGGCAGCGCAGGGTTATGGCAGCGCCGCGGTCGCCAATATCGGGCCGCCCGAAGCCGCGCTCTTCCCCGATCTGGCGGCGCTGCAGGACCGGCTGGAGGAGCAGGGCTGGATGCTCCGCGGCCAGGCGACCTTCATCCTGCAGGGGCATCCGGCCTTCCGCTCTCCCTATCGCGGCGCGGGCAGCCTCAAGGATGTCGCCAATGCGCGGAACACCCTCTCAACCGACCTCGTCATCGGCCGGCAGCTCTGGCAGGGGGCGGAGGTCATCATCGATGCCTCGGTGACTCGCGGCTTCGGGCTCTCGAACTCGGTTGGCGTCGCAAATTTCCCGAACAACGAGGCCTTTCGCCTCGGCAGCGCGGAACCGAGCTTCTTCGTGCCGCGCGCCTTCTTCCGCCAGACCATCGCGCTCTCGGCCGACACGGTGGAGGACCCCGATCCCCTGCGCTTCGGCACCGCCCGGCCGCGCGAGCGGCTGACCATCACCCTCGGTAAATTCTCGGTCTGGGACATTTTCGACGACAATCTTTACGCGCATGACGCGCGGACCCAATTCCTCGGCTGGGCCCTGGTCGGCGCCGGCGCCTTCGACTTCGCCGCCGATGCCCGCGGCTGGACCGAGGGCGCTGCGGTGGAATGGGAGAACGGCGCCTGGGGCCTGCGGGGCGGCGCCTTCCGGGTGGCGCGGGAAGCGAACGGGCTGTTCCTCGATCCCTCTCCCACCCGCGGTTTCCAGGTGATCGGCCAGGTGGACCGGTTCTATCGCCTGGCCGACCGGCCGGGCGCGGTGCGGTTCCTCTATGGCTTCTCGCAGGCGCGGCAGTCGCAATGGAACGAGCTGTTCCGGAACGGCTTCGAGAGTTTCAACAAGAACCCGGTCGGCTATCGCGGCAAGCACATGCTGGCGCTGAATGCGGAGCAGGAGGTGGCGGACGGGATCGGCGTCTTCGCCCGCCTGTCCTGGAATGACGGCCGCACCCAGAACTGGATGTTCACGGAGATGGACCGGGCGGTCTCGGCCGGCCTGTCCCTGGACGGCACGCGCTGGGACCGGCCGGGCGACACGGCCGGACTTGGTGTCAATCTTGGCTGGATCTCCGGCGGGCGGCGCCGGTACCTGGAGGCGGGCGGCATCGGCTTCATCACCGGCGACGGCCGGCTGAACTATGCGCCGGAGGCGACGGTGGAGACCTATTACGACTGGCGCCTCGCGCCGGGCGTGAACCTGGCGGCCAATGCCCAGCTTGTGGTGAACCCGGCCTACAACGCCGATCGCGGCCCGGTGCCCATCTTCGCACTGCGTTTGCATACGGCCTTCTGAGGGCCGGGCCGGGTCCGGGGTCGCCCACCCAACAGCGGGAGGTTCAAGGGCGCGGCGCCCCCCCCCCTCAAGTTTCTGGTCATGCTTGTCCGGTTGTTGGGCGGCATGCCAGGTCCGTCCCTTCTCGATGCGCTCCGGCGCCGGTTGGCGGCCGCGCCCGGGGCGCCCTTCGCCCATGTCGTCCAGGGCGGGCGCACCGAGGTGCTGACGAATGCGGCGCTCGCCGCCGGCGCCGCGCGCTGGGCCGGGTTGCTGGCCGCGGATGGCTGCCGGCCGGGCGAGACCGTGATCCTGATGCTCCGCCACGAGCCGGCGCTCTACACCGCCTTCCTCGGCGCCATGATGGCCGGCTGCGTGCCCGCCTTCCTGCCCTTTCCGACGCCGAAGCAGGACGCCCGGCTCTTCTGGCAGGGCCATGACGCGCTGCTGCGCCGTATCCGTGCCGCCTGCGTCGTCACCTATCCGGAGAATGCCGCGACGCTGCGGGCCATGATCCCGGATCTGCCCTACCGGTTGCGCATCCTGGGCGAGGAGGCGTCGGCGCCCCCGCTGGCCCGGTGGCACGAGGGCGGCGGCGGCGAGATTGCCCTGCTGCAGCACAGTTCCGGCACGACCGGCCTGCGGAAGGGCGTGGCGCTGAGCCATGCCGCAATCCTGACGCAGGTCGAGGCCCATGCCGCGGCGATCGGCTTCGAGGCGGGCGATGTGGTAGCGAGCTGGCTGCCGCTCTACCACGATATGGGGCTGGTCGCCTGCTTCCTGCTGCCGCTGCTCAAGGACGGCGCGGTGGTCAGCCTGGACGCCTTCGAATGGGTGGCGCGGCCGGGCATGCTGCCGGCGGCGATCGCGGCGCATCGCGCGCGCTGGTGCTGGTTGCCGAATTTCGCCTTCGAGTATCTGGCGCGCATGCACCGGCCGGAGGAGCGGCATGACCTCTCCTCCCTTCGCGCCTTCATCAACTGCTCTGAGGTCTGCCGCACGGAAAGCTTCGACCGCTTCGCCGCTGCCTATGCCGATTGCGGGGTGACGCCGGCGCAATTGCAGTGCTGCTACGCCATGGCGGAAACCGTCTTTGCGGTGACGCAGACGCCGCCCGGCTCTCCCGCACCGCGTCTCCTGCTCTCCGCCGCGGCGCTGGCATCGGGCGAGGCCCGGACGGCCGCGCCGGGCGAGGCGGCGAAGTCCTTGCTCTCCGTGGGCCAGCCGATAGACGGGCTGTCCGTGCGCATCCTGGACGCCAGGGGCCGGCCGCTGCCGGAAGGCGCGGTTGGCGAGGTCGCGGTGCGCGGCGATTGTGTCTTTTCCGGCTGGCAGGGCGAGCCGGAGGCGAGTGCGGCCGCCTTCACGGAGGGCTGGTACCGGACCGGCGACCTTGGGGTGCTGGTCGGGGGTGAGTTGTACATCACCGGCCGCCGCAAGGAGGTGATCATCCTGAACGGCCGCACCCTCTATGCCCCGGACCTGGAGGCGATCGCGCATGAGGTGCCCGGCGTGCATCCCGGGCGCGTCGTGGCGCTCGGCCTGCCGAATCCGGCAAGCGGCAGCGAGGATCTCGTCCTGCTGGCCGAGACGCCGCTGACCGATGGGGCGGCCCGCCGGGACCTGCAGCGCGCGCTGCGGGCGGCGATCGAGGCGGCGACCGGGCTCTCCGGCGCCATCGCCGCGCTGCGCCCGCCCGGCTGGCTGGTGAAGACCACCAGCGGCAAGCTCAGCCGCGCGCAAAACCTGGCGAAATACCTGGCCGAGGCCGCATGACCGAGAACGATGTGATGGACGGCCTCACCGCCGTGTTCCAGGAGGTGTTCCATCGCCCCTCCCTCATCCTGGACCCTGGCTGGACGGCGGCCGACCTGGATGGCTGGGACAGCCTCCGGCATGTCGAGATCATCCTGCGCACCGAGGCCCGCTTCGGCATCCGGCTGGAGGCGGCGGCGCTGGATGGGCTGCGGAGCATTGCCGATCTGGCGGCGCTGGTGCGGGCGGTGGCCTTGGCGGGCGCTGAGCCCGGGTGACGCGGAACCGGTTCTGCGGCATCAACCCGGGACCGACCGCATGCCCCTGCCCCGCACCGGCATGAACATCTGCCTCCTGCTGCTTCCGGCCATTGGCTGCCCGCCCGCCCGCGGCCGGGCGACGCTTCGCCTGCGCGCGATCGCACCTCCAGCAGGCCAGGAATTCGGTTCCCGGGCGCGGCAGCGGGGCCGGCGCGGCGCCTGATGGCGTCCGGGATCATGGTGGGGGGAAAGGCTGTGGACGTCTGCCTGCCGGGCCCACCTCCCTGGATTTCGACCGCCCGTGCGCCGCGCCACGCCTGCGGCACCGGGGCGATCTGCTATAGGCTTTTCCCCACCGCGGCAGGCTGCCCGGTGGCGACGAGGGATGGCAGCGGGTATGGCCGGCTGGCGGAAAGAGCAGGATGAGCCGATCACCTCGGGTGCAGTCGATGAGCCGGCGCCCGGGCTAGAAGGCCAGCCGCGCCTCGACATGGCGCTGATCGAGGCGGCGGTGCCGAAGCTGATCGACCACGCCGTGGGCGGCCCGGTGGTGCTCACCCGGCATGGCTCGGAGGCCTTCGTGCTGCTGCCGCTCGATATCTGGCGGCGGGTCTGGCTGGCGATCGCCCGCCCGCCGGTGATCGACATGGACCGGGACCGCCCCGGCGAGCCCGAGGGGGATTGACGCCGGGGGCGGCCCGCCCCCCTCTCCCGTCGCATGGCCCCGCCCCTTCTGATCCTCCAGGACATCCACCTGCATCTCGGCACCACGCCGCTGCTGACCGGCGCGACCCTTTCGGTCGGCGCCGGGGAGCGGGTGGCCCTCGTCGGTCGCAACGGCTCCGGCAAATCGACCCTGCTGCGGGTCGCGGCCGGAGAGGTGCAGCCGGAGAGCGGCACGCGCTTCCTGCAGCCCTGCGCCACGCTGCGCAGCCTGCCGCAGGAGCCGGATTTCGGCCCGGCGCGCACGGTCTGGGAGCATGTCGAGGCCGGGCTCGGCCCCAGCGACGACCCGCACCGGGCGCGCTGGCTGCTGGAACAGCTCGGCCTGACCGGAGAGGAGGAGCCGGCGCGGCTTTCGGGCGGCGAGGCGCGGCGGGCGGCGCTCGCCCGGGCGCTCGCCCCCTCCCCCGACATCCTGCTGCTGGATGAGCCGACCAATCATCTCGACCTTCCGGCGATCGCTTGGCTGGAGGAGGAACTCCGCGGGTTCCGCGGGGCGCTGGTGCTCATCAGCCACGACCGCCGTTTCCTGGAACGGCTGAGCCGCGCCATGGTCTGGCTGGACCGCGGGACGACCCGCCGCCTGGAGAAGGGCTTTTCCGAATTCGAGGCCTGGCGGGACCAGATGCTGGAGGAGGAGGAGCGCGAGGCGCACAAGCTCGACCGCAAGATCGTGCGGGAGGAGCACTGGATGCGCTACGGCGTGACCGCCCGGCGCAAGCGCAACATGCGCCGCGTCGGGGAGCTGGCGGCGCTGCGCCAGCGGCGGCGGGAGGCGTTGAAGGCGACCGGCACGGTGCGCATGGCGGCCAGCGAGGGCGAAGGCAGCGGCACGGTGGTGGCGCAGACCGAGGGCGTCACCAAGGGCTATGGCGGCCCGCCGGTGGTGAAGGATTTCTCGACGCGCATCCTGCGGCGCGACCGGGTCGGCATCGTCGGGCCGAACGGCGCAGGCAAGACGACGCTGCTGAACCTGCTGACCGGGATGCTGGAGCCGGACACGGGCACCGTGCGGCTCGGCACCGGCTTGCAGATGGTCACGCTCGACCAGAAGCGGGAAAGCCTTGATCCTGAGGTCAGCCTCTCCGAGGCGCTGACCGGCGGCCGTGGCGACCAGGTGGAGGTCGGCGGGCAGCGGCGGCACGTCATCGGCTACATGAAGGACTTCCTCTTCGTGCCGGATCAGGCGCGGACAGCGGTCGGCGTGCTTTCGGGCGGGGAGCGCGGGCGGCTGATGCTGGCCCGGGCGCTCGCCAAGCCCAGCAACCTGCTGGTGCTGGACGAGCCGACCAATGACCTGGACCTGGAGACGCTGGATCTGCTGGAGGAGCTGCTGGCGGATTATCAGGGCACGGTGCTGGTGGTGAGCCACGACCGCGACTTCCTCGACCGCGTCTGCACCAGCGTGATCGTGGCCGAGGGCGAGGGGCGCTGGCAGGAATATGCCGGCGGCTACACCGACATGGTGGCGCAGCGCGGGCGCGGCGTGGAGGCGAAGCCGACCGATACCGCGAAGCCTGCCGCTGTGCCCAGGCCGGCTGCCGCGCCCGCTGCATCGCCTCCGGCCACGAAGCGGAAGCTCACCTTCAGGCAGCAGCATGCGCTGGAGACCCTGCCCGGCCGCATGGCCGCGCTCGAGAAGGAGATCCAGACCCTGCGCAGCGCCCTCGCCGCCCCCGACCTGTACAGCCGCGACCGCGCGCGCTTCGAGCGCTTCACCGCGGCGCTGACCGAGAAGGAGGCGGCGCTGGCGGCGGCCGAGGAGGAATGGCTGGAGCTGGAGATGCTGCGCGAGGAGATCGAGGCAGGGTGATACTCCGCTCCTAGACCTTTATTGCCCTGACTGTGCATAGCCGCAGTGTTGGAAGTAGGCGGCGCACTCGCTCGGACTGAAGCGGTCGAGGAGACTGCCGATGGTATCCCAGAGGGTGCCGACGGTCCTG